>NZ_CP084472.1:3424291-4109150 GCF_020405225.1 Natrinema sp. DC36 | reverse complement strand
GTTCGTTCATCGATCGACATCGGGTTTTGCGGTCACCGGAACGGTGGGTGTCAAAATAGCAGTCGTCGAAACTCGAGGATCCTCGCCGACGAACACAGCAGACCAGTTACCGATGATGCGGTGGCTCAACGAGTGAGCAACGGTCTGGGTCGAAACGGTATCCGATCATTCCCGTCCGAACGCTCGCGCTGCCAGATCGGGACGAGACTCGAGCCCCGAACGAACTGCGAGCCCGACGAGTAATCCAATCGTATCGCCGTCGGTCGGTCGTGGCTACGTGCCCGGGAGTAGAGCGGGACCGTCGGCGAGTCGATGAAGCCGAAAGCGAGCCGGAACGAGCGGAAATCGACTGCTCAGCTGATCGCGAACAGGTTGCTGATCGCTTACACCCCGGGTTTGCGGCCGTGAAAGTGCCAGGTTCTCGGGCACGGATACGGGAGTCCCGACTGTGTGAATGCCTCGGAGTTGGACAGTACTCGAGCGTATCTCCGGCAGTCGCGACGCCGTCTTCCGAAACCGGCAGCCGAGTGAGAGGGAGACTACCGAGTCGACTGCGTCACTACGATCCGTCCTCGAGAAGTGAAAGCGAGAACGGGTTTTCACCCGCACGAGACGGGTTCCTCGTGCTGAACCCGACCGAATACGCACCCGTAGAGGCAGGAGTCGGTAACGCCGGCTCGAGGCGAATACTCACTGCCCATCGGACGCGAACGGCCGATGGCGAGTCGGAGCAATCTCGTTCGGACGACCACGCAGCGCCCGTTCGGAGACGGACGCTCGAGCGCTCGTTCAGTTCGGTGCTCGGACGAACCGTTCCCGGTGTGAATCGATGACTCTGTTGCAGTCTCCCGTCTCGGTCGTTCGGCTGTGACTCGAGTCCAGTGACACCCACTCGCCCATCGTGGATAAATCCCATACCGCTATATCAAATTCCGCTGCTCGACCATCGCCCTCAGTCGAAGCGGCCGCGCGGCTAACGCGAGATTTGTCCGACGTGACCGGCGTGAGAAACTGTCGAAACGACTCGAGCCGACGAGCAATGGGTCGCTTCGCGGCGGGCGCTCGCGGGCAGCGATCGATACGGATCGCATACTAATACCGTCAGTCGGCGGGCTCGTCCGTATGAGCATCTACCCGACGGGCTCGTTCGAGACCGATCTCCAGCGGCGAGTGTACGAGTACGTCGAGCGGAACGGTGCCGTCACGCCGGCCGAACTGGTCCGCTCGATCGAGATCGACGGCGGTCGAGCCCACTCGAAACCCGCCCGGTCGGGGACGTACACCGAAACGGCACCGCCCGCACCGGACGAACTCCGGTCGTCCCTCGAGGCGCTGCGAGCCGACGGTTACTTGACGGAGGACGATGGGAAGCTTCGGGTCGCGCTCTCGGCCACGACCACCAGTCTCGAGTGCGAGGACGGGGTCGTCGCGATCCGACCGGCGCGCGAGGAGGACCGGGCGGGCGTCGTCGAGACGATGCGGACGGTCGTCGACGACGGGACGTACGTCGTCGCCGCAAACGTCGCGACGGAACTCGAGCGCGAGCGGGCGCTCGTCCGGGCCAACGAGGAGCGATCGCGGATCGTGTTCGTCGCAGTCCACGGGCAGGAATCGGACGGGGACGACGCCGCGGCGGACGAAGGCACCGAATCGGACACGGGTGCTGAAGCGGACGATTCCGAGGGAGAGGACGGTGACAGGCCGGACGAGGGCGCACCGATGGGGGACCGCGACGTCGTCGGCTGGCTCCACCTCGACGCTCCCGAACTCCAACCGCTTCGGCACACGGCCGAAGTGACCGTCGGAGTCGATCCCCGGTATCGGCGGCAGGGGATCGGCTCGTCGCTGCTCGAGTACGGCCTCGAGTGGGCGTCCGACGCCGGCTACCGGAAGCTCTACCAGAACCTGCCGGCGACCAACGAGGCCGCGATCGAGTTCCTCGAGGAGAACGGCTGGCAGCGCGAGGGCGAGCACGAGGGACAGTACTGTCTCGAGGGCGAGTTCGTCGACGAGATCATGCTGGCGACGTGGCCCTAGACGACGTGAAGTTCAGCGGTGTTTTGTGACAATGCCGTCGTTCAGCCGAAGACGAGTATTCGATCAATACGGATGTTTGCTGAACAGGGAATTCGGAGAGAGCTGTGAGAAACGAAGTGTCCTGCCATCGTGGCAACAGGGAATCGCCACACCCTCCCCAGCCGATTCACTCGCTCCCTGCGGTCGCTCGCTCATCCCTCGCACGACGTTGCGCCGCGGTTCGCTGTCCGCTCACCGCGGTCCAGCGCGCGCCACCGCACACGGATTGACCAGTCCGGAGCGATACGTCGCTTCCTCATCAGATCTGTCTGTCGTTCATCGGCCAGTGGAAAGCAACTATGTCGTAACTCGGATCACAGTGGTCCATCACCAATCGAATCGGGGACCACGTTCTTGCCAGTCGACTGCATACACTGTCGCATGGACGAAATCTCCCTCGGCGTACCGGAACCGGTCCTCGAGCGACTGCCGGAAGACGACGAGAGCGCGGCCGCGGACATGCAGAAGGCCGTTGCGGGCTGGGAAGAGCAACTCAATCGAGTCGTCGCGGAGGCCGACGACGAGCGCGAGGCCGCCGGAAAGGTGCTCGAGGCGATCGACCGGTTCGAGGAGCGCTACGAGACCTACGACGCGTTCGTCCCCGAACTGCGGGCGTGGGGGCAGTCGCCGATATACGCGATCGCGTGGCGGACGTTATACGCTGACGTGATCGCCCAACTGCACGAGCACGACGAACTCGGCGAGCACCTCGATCGGGAGCGAAACGCGCGGTTGGTGGCGGACGGCATTCGGTTGCAGGATCTGTAACGGCCGGCGGCAAGGCCGCCGGTCGATCCGCCAGCAGCGGAACCTATCAGTTCTATATATGGTTCTGTAGATCCCTATTGTCGACTAATACTATCCATAGAGCTGTTTCTCCTACCGTAACCGAGATATATAAAATATATTTTATAGTAACGGTTTTGTGGCTGTATTCGGGAGTGAAACGTGTGGCAACGACCGACCGGACGACGCCGGACGGGACGGACGCGATCGACCTGACTACCCGCGTGCGCCGGCGGCTCCTGCCGGCGCTCCACCGAGTCAAGGAACCCTTCGGCGGCTACGCCATCTGTCGGCAATATCCCGAGGAGTACGTCGGTATCGTCAAACGCGGGCTAGACGCGGTCCGATCGATCCTCGCGGACCTGGCGTTCGAACCGGAGCCGATCGCCTCCCTGAAGGTCCACGACGACGGGCGCCGCTCGGCGGGGAGCTGGGTCCGGCGCGAGTCGACGTTGGCACCGTGGCAACTGCACGTCACGCTGTTTCGAACCGGCGAGGGAACCGTCGAAGTGTTCGCCCATCGCGAGTACTCGTGGCGACGCCACCCGTACAAACACTATACGCAGACGGGATGGGACGGCCGCGGCGGCGTCGAACGGATGCGGGCGATACTCTCGACCCACGGCGTCCCCTTCCGAATCGAATAGGGGGCGATGAGCCGGGGAACCAACAGACCGACTCGGCGACGGGACGGACCGGTCGCCATCGCCCACGCTACGGCCAGCACCCCCACAGCGACGGCCGGCGCATACTCATCCCAAGCGTTGAAATTCCGGGCCAGACTAGAGGGAGTATGGAGTTCGCTGTCTCCCGGTCGGGGACGACGCTCGAGACGTTACACGGCGGATCCGATACGACCGCCTGCGACGAGGCAACGTCGACGCTCGCCGATACCCTCGAGTCCCTCGCGGCCGCGGGGACGATCACGGACTGGGAAATCGCCGACGCGGACGTGTACGAGCATCCGGCCGGCCCGTTCGACCCGTACACGATCACCCTCGAGTTTTCGGTGACGGTCACCGTCGAAGCCGACGACGCCGACGCGGCGACAGAGATCGGCGCGAGCGCCATCGACGACGCGCTCGCGAACGCCGACGTCGAGTCGGTCTCGTACACGTCGTCGCCGGCGGCCTCGGCCGCCTGATCCGGCCCACCGCCCGCACTTATGGCGTCCGAACACGAGTATGGGGTATGGACATCGATCTCCGATTTTTCGCCACCTTTCGGGAAGCCGTCGGCGCGAAAGAGCGAACGCGAACCGTCGACGACGACGCGACCGTCGGCGACGTGCTCACCGACCTGGAGGCCGAGTACGACGGCCTCGAGGGGCAGTTACTCGAGGACGGAGCGGTCCGGCCGCAGCTGAGCGTGCTGAAAAACGGCCGCAACGTGGTGCACATGGCGGGGGTAGACACGTCGCTGGAAGCGGGCGACGTGGTGTCGGTGTTTCCGCCGGTCGCCGGCGGGTAACAGCGTAGAGGCCGTCACGGGACGCCGAGAGTACCCGTACACTTTTTATCAATGTAGCAATAGTATCGCGCATGCTCGATGCAGTCGCCGAACTGATACTCGAGTTCGGATTCGACCGGCTCGTCGGCAGCGGCGACGACCGGACGACGGCCCAGCAGTGCTGTCTCTTCGTCGGCGTCGTGATCGTCCTGCTCGCGGTCGCCCTCGCGGTCGTCAGCGGCCCGTGGTACGGACTCGCCGCGGCTCCCGTCGGCGTCGCACTGATCGCCTATGGACGGTGAGTCGCCGATTCCCCGTGCGAAGCGCTGTCGAGAATCACGGCGTCTGCGTGCGATTTCGAGAACGCTTTACGCGTCGTTCGACTCGAGACGACCGTGACGGAAACCGACGGCAGCGGCCCGGATTCGAGTCCCGTCCCCGATCCCGACGAGTCCGCTGGCCGTCTGTCGGACGAGACGGCCGGAGAGACGCGGATCACAGCAGACGACGAGAGCGAGGCCGTGACGTTCGATCGGGAGGGGATCCGCGCCGGCTTTCTCACCTGTCTCCCGGTCGCGATCGGCGTCGGCGGCTACGGAATCGCGTTCGGGATGCTCGCCCGCCGCGCCGGACTGAGCGTTGCGGAGGCGACGCTGATGAGCGCGACCGTGCTCGCCGGTGCCGCCCAGATCGTCGCCGTCGAACTCTGGGCGGAGCCGCTCCCGGTCGCGACGATCGTCCTCGCGACGCTCGCGATCAATCTCCGATACTCGCTGATGGGTGCGGCACTGGGGCCGTGGCTCGAGCGGCTCTCGGCGGGCCGAAGCTACGGGAGCCTGCTGCTCATGGCCGACGAGAACTGGGCGCTGACGATGCGCGAACTCAAGTCCGGCAGCGGTCGCGGCGCGTTCCTCCTGGGGACCGGCATCGCGATCTGGTGTTGTTGGGTCGGGGCGACGATCGTCGGCGCGACCGCCGGCGGCGCGATCGGCGATCCGACGCGGTACGGTATCGACTTCGTCCTCGCGGCGGTCTTCGTCGCGCTCGCGGCCGAACTCTGGGAGGGGCGCTCGACGCTCGTGCCGTGGCTCGTCGCGCTCGCGACCGCCGTCCTCGCCGCGGAGTTCGTCCCGGGCCAGTGGTACATCCTGCTCGGCGGCTTCGCGGCCGCCGCGGTGGAGGTGGTCCGCTATGATCGGTGAAGGGCTATTCGCGCTCGACCCCCTCATTGTCGGGACCATCCTCGCGATGGCACTCGTGACCGCCCTCACGAAGGTCGGCGGCTTCTGGCTCCTTCAGCGGATCGACGTGAGCGAGCGACTCGAGGCCGGGCTCTCGGTCCTGCCGGGAGCGATCGTGATCGCGATCCTCGGGCCGGAGCTGGCGGCCGGCGGGCCGGCGGAGTGGGGCGCGGCCGGCGTCGTCCTGCTGGTCATGTGGCGAACGGAGAGCATCCTGCTGTCGCTGTGTGGCGGCGTCGGAGCCGTTGTGTTGCTTCGCGCACTCATCTAACGGGGCCGCCCCGGCACCGCCGAACGCGATTTTATCCGTCCGGCGGTCGAATCACGGGTATGGTAACGCATGTCGAGCGCTCCTTTCGCGGCATCTCCGAACGGCTCGTGATCCGGTATCTGACGAATCTCGGCGGCGAGCAGGTCGCCGAGGACACCGTCGTGGGCGACGACTGGACGGCGACGTTCTCGTCGGAGAGAGTCGGCATCGGCCCCTCGTTACAACTGACCGAGGTGACGATCGTCTTCGAGGGCGACGACGACACCCTCGAGCCGCTCGTCGAGCGGTTCGCACAGAAGGCGATGCGCGCGGGTGGGTGAATGGCGGGCGAACCGATCGAGGGACAGGTACTCCTGCTCACCGCCGCCAAGGCGAGCGTTCCGGGGACCCGACTGCCCGACCTGATCGAACGCGCGCAGGTCGCGCTGGGACCGAGGCTCGAGTGCTATCGCCGGAAGTACGAACGGCTGTACGCGAGCGAGGACCTCGAGATCTTTCTCGTCGACTGGGGCCACTGGAAAGAGATCGGCGGCGAGATCGGCGTGACCGACCGCGAACTGTCCGCCATCCGCCGGGCACACGAGGAGCAGTTGCTGCGGATCGGGCGGCGAACGGACCGCGAGGCCGAGTTCGAGACGACACTCGAGATCCGGGAACCGGTCGTCATCGGGACGAACGAGAACGGAACCGGTGGCGACACCGGCGGCGAACGCGAGCCACCGAGTCGATAACTCCCGTATCGGACAGGTATCGCCACCGGTGGTGCGCCGTCGATGCCCCTCGCAGTCGATGGCAACTATAAAGATCACGTTGCACCTTTAGCAACCCACCCAGACGATGGCTATCGACCAGGAGACCGAGATGACGGACGTGGAGATCGACGACTTCCTCAGTCGGCACGAGACCGGGGTGTTGTCGCTCGCACGGGCGGACGAACCCTATTCGATCCCGATCTCGTACGGCTACGACGACGGAGAGCGGGAGTTTTACATGCGAATGGTATCGACACCCGACAGCGAGAAGCGTCAGTTCCTCGAGTCCGCGCCGGAAGCGCGACTCGTCGTCTACGACGAAGCGGATTCGACCTACCGGAGCGTCATCGCCACGGGGACCCTCGAGAGCATCGAGCCGTCGGAGCTGACGCCGGACGAAATCGCCCAGTACGGGAACGCGAAGCGGCCGCTGTTCGAAATCTGGGCGGAAGGGAAGGACGCGCTGAATATCGAGCTCTACCGGCTCACGCCGACGACGCTCAACGGGCGGCGGACGGAAGTCGATCGCGAGGAGTGAGAACGGAGTCGAGTCGACGCCATCGATGGCGCAGGGTGTACGTTCAGTTCGTCTGCTGTTCTGCGACGAAATCCGCGGACGTGACCGACGCCGCACAGACCGGACAGCCGTGGGTGAGCGTGGCCTCGCGCATCGATTCGTTGACTTCGATCTCCTGCCCGCACTCCGGGCACGTGAACTCGTATCTACTCATGTCGGGGGGAAAGTCGGTGAAACGTCGGTTGTCTACCGTCTAGCACTGTATCCAGTATATATAGGGTTGCGGTTCGATGCCATCGACCCGTAGGACCCGATACGCTCATAGGGCTCGAGTCGACGGTGGCCACCACAGTCCACTCACCCTCGATCATCGATTCCCCGGATCGCGATCGATCACTCATGATCCAAAATTGCGTCCAGGAGCTTCGTCTGGGCCGCCGCGAGGTGTTCGGTGAACGTCGTCCCGGTAATCCCGAGTTCCGCGGCGACCTCGCCGGCGTTGGCCCGTTTGGGGTGTTCGAAGTAGCCCATCCGGTGGGCCGTCTCGAGGACCTCGGTCTGGCGATCGGTCAGCGTGCTTCGGTCGACGAAGACGAGGTTTCGTTCGTCGTGATCCTGCTGGGACTGCAGCAGTCGCTGGACGTCGAGATTCGCGTAGCGCTCGCGTAACTCGCCGATAATGGCCTGCAGTCCGTGCATATCCGGCGCGTGAAAGGTCAGATACAGCGACGCACCTCGCGTCCGAATGTCGATGACCGGACAGTCGTGTCGCTCGATACACTCGCAGGGGCAGCCGCTGCCGAGCGCGCGCTCGAACCGGTAGACCGTGCTCGAGCCGTACGAAAAGATCGGCGAGAGGTCCGCGTCGACGTCGAACTCGTCGGGAGAGGACTCCGCCTCGAGCATGAACTCCTCGGTCACGCGCTCGGGCGCGGCGGGGTTGGTGCTCCGCGAGACGGAGTGGACCCGACCGCCCGTCTCGGCGGAGGTCTGCGCGACGACGCAGTCGGGCGGGTCGTCGATCTTCACCTCCGCGCGTATCCCCGAAGCCATCAGTCACTGCTGGGGGTGCTGGCCTCCTAAACCCTCCGCCCACGGCCCGCGAGGTGCGCCGAATACGGTGCTCGAGCCGTGCGATAAGAGACGATTTCAGGCGTTGGATCGATCTATTTGCCATCGCGAAAAGACGGTCGATACCGACTCAAGCTGGTGATTTTCGCCACCGCATATAAAGGACCCTGTATTTAGTGGGACTCATTTGGAGGGGACGGGGTCGGTACTGTGACGTACAACAGATGTCCGCAACAAACTCCACTACCCGAAACCGAGGGTGGCAGAACGACGATGCCGTCGACCCGCAGACGGTCATCGCCGCACTGGACGACGACGACTGTCGAGCCATCCTCGAGGCGACGACCGAGGAGCCCCTCACGGCGACGGAACTCTCCGAGCAGTGTGACATTCCGATGTCGACTGCCTACCGCAAGGTCGAGATGCTGACCGAGGCCGAACTGGTCGACGAGCGAGTTCGGATCAACACCTCCGGCAAGCACGCGACCGAGTACTGCAAGAGCTTCGACAACGTGCTCGTCTCCGTCGTCGGCGGGGGGGTCGAGATCGAGATGACGAAATCGGATGGCGAGACCGACTCGAGCGCTACGTACGCCGTCGCCGACGACTGAGTCGGTCGGAACCGACATCCAGCCGACCGGACGACCCGACGCGAGTTCACGAGCGGCCGACGCGGACGGGATTCGATCCCGTCTCCGGACGGGACACGGCGAGTTCGATTTCCGCTCGCGCTTCTCATCGGTTCCGACCGGCGACGGTCATCGTCGGTCAGACCGCAGCCTCGTCTCTCTCGGAGCACCGCTCGATCACGGGTATCGTTTCACGGGAATCGATCCGCACCGATAGCGGTGAAAAACGGCGACGGAACCGACGAACGCGGGAACGGAATCAGTCGTCGCTCGAGACCGCCGCACCGGTGTCGCCGCTGACGCCGGTGCCCGGCCCGAGATCGATCCCGAGTTCGTCGAGTTTTTCGTCGGGGACGACGCCGTCGACCCAGCCGCGGTAGTCGTAGTACTCCGCTTTCATCTCGTCGAGTTCGCAGTACTCGCCCTCGCTGGCTCCCTGTCCGCGAATGCCGTCCTCGAGGAAGCGCGCGGGCAGCGAGTCGTCGGTCCCGTCGAAGCCGTTGAGGTTGTTGTAGTAGCGTTCGAGGTTGTAGACGCGTTCGCCGGCCTCGAGCAGTTCCTCCTCGCCGACGTCGCGGCCGGTCATCCCGTTGTATTGCAGGACGTACTCCTCGATTCCTTCGGCGAATGCGTTGAACTTGCAGATGTCGAAGGAGTCGCTGATGGCGTGGAGGTCCTGGAACTGAGCGGTGAGTTCCCCCTTGCCCTCGTACTCGTAGGGGTCGACCTTCTCGGGGATGCCGAGGATTTCAGCGGCGGGCGTGTAGCCCCGCAGGTGGCAGGCCCCGCGGTTCGAGGTGGCGTAGCCGATGCCCATGCCCTTCAGACAGCGCGGGTCGTAGGCCGCGATGGTCTGGCCCTTGACGGCGAGCGAGTTCTCCTCGGCGTCTTTCGCGTCGGCGACGCGCTTCGGTCCCTCCGCGAGCAAGTCGGCGAGGTCGTCCTCGCGGTGGGCGATCCGCTCGATCATGTCGATCATCGTCTCGGTGTCGCCCCACTCGAGGTCGCCTTCCTCGAGTTTGCCCTCCTCGGACATTTCCATGGCCATCGCCATCATGTTGCCCGCGTCGATAGTGTCGACACCCATGTCGTTACAGCGGTCGATCATCAGCGCGACGGCGTCGCGGTCGGTGTGCCCGGAGTTGGGGCCGAGCGCGTAGGCCGACTCGTACTCGTAGGACTCGGTGCGAACGTTCATCTCCTCGCCCTTGTGCATCTTCGTCACCTCGACTTCCTTCTTGCAGGCGACCGGACAGGAGTGACAGGTCGGCTCGTCGACGAGGATGTTCTCGCGGACGTTCTCGCCGGAGACGCGCTCGGCGTCGATGTCGGCGCCCTCCGCGTCGCGCATGGCTTCGGTCGAGGTGTAGCGGCCGTTTTTCGTCGGGAGGCCGTCCATCTCCTCGCCGATGTTCATCAGGACGTTCGTCCCGTACATCGAGAGGCCCCCCTCGTTGGGTGCGGTGACTTCCGACTCGGTGATGGCCTGCATCGCCTGCTGATGACCTTCCTTGAAGGTTTCCGAGTCGGCCGGTTTCGGCATCTTCGTCGTGGACTTGACGACGACGGCCTTGAGGTTCTTCGACCCCATTACGCAGCCCGTGCCGCCCCGACCCGAGGCCCGGTCGTCCTCGTTCATGATACAGGCGTACTTGACGCCGTTCTCGCCGCCGGGGCCGATCCCCATGATGCTCAGGTTCTTGCCGTAGGACCCCTCGACCTCTTCTTCGATCGCGTCGCGCGTGTCGTGGAACCCTTCCCCCCAGAGGTGGGAGGCGTCCCGGAGTTCGACCTCGCCGTCCTCGACGACGGCGTATACCGGCTCGTCAGCCTGCCCCTCGAAGCACAGGCCGTCGAAGCCGGCCCATTTGAGCCGAGCGCCGGACCAGCCGCCGTGGTGGCTGTCGGTGACGGTGCCGGTCAGCGGCGACTTCGTACAGACGGCGATCCGGCCGCTCATCGTGACCTGCGTGCCCGACAGCGGCCCGTTCATGAACGCGAGCAGGTTCTCGGGCCCCATCGGATCGACGTCCGGCCCCTGGTCGAAGACGTACTTTACCCCGAGTCCCCGCGCACCGATATACTTCTCCGCGTCCTCGTCGTCGATCGACTCGTACGCGATGTCCCCGTCCGAGAGATCGATGCGGGCGACCCTGTCTTGAAATCCGCCGAGTTCTGTCATGGTAAGTGCTCTCCCTTATCTACGGCGCCCAGAGTGTTAGTGATTCTCATCCTCACGTAACCGGTTTCGGTTTCACCAACGGAAGGAGGGAGACCGGATAATCGCAGGAGGGAAGCGTAATTAATTCGATCATGTCACCCGCGCAATCTGCCAAATATTGTGGACCCGTAACCGTCGACATTCACGTCTGGTATCTCGCGTACGGCCGAGTGAGCCGCGACTCACCACGAGTGCGTGGCCGTCCGAACGCCGGTCGGTGCCGACGGTCACAACAGGAGTGCGACCACCGCGAGGATGATGAAGATCAACACGAAGATCCGCGCAATCTCCATCGAGATCCCGGCGACGCCGCGGGCACCGACTGCGGCGGCAACGATCGCGAGGACGAAGAAGATGATCGCCCAGTACAGGAACCCACCACCGGTCTGAAGCGGCGTTGCGAGCGCGAGCATAGCACCGACTCCCACGACCGACCATATAAGCGTCGGCGACCGTCCACGGCCGTTCTCGAGGCTAAGCCGGAGCTACAGGTCTCGAATCGCGACTGTCACGGAATCGGTACTATGCATCGCCGAAGAACGCTCGGCACAGTTTCGCCTCGGCCGTCCGCAGGTGCTCGTGGAAGGTCGGCCGCGAGACGCCCATCGTCTGGGCGAGTTCCTCGCCCGTCGTCGGCCGGGGCCACTCGAAGTAGCCGCCGAGGTAGGCCCGCTGTAACGCGCCGAACTGGCGGTCGGTCAGCGCCGCCTCGAGTCCGGCGGCGAACTCCTCGCGGGTCTCGCCGTCGCGGTCGCGCTGCTGGAACGAGACGACGTCGGTTCCCGCGTAGCGATCCTCGACGGCTTCGACGACCGAGCGGACGTTCGCAGACCGGGGGATCTCGAGGGTGACGCGCGCTCGACCGTCCTCGCTTTCGATCGCCTGGGTGCGGGCGCCGCGCTCGGAGAGCCAGCCGACGAGGTCGTCCGCACCGGTCAGTTCGATCAGACACTCCTCGTCTCGTTCGACGATGACTCGGCAATCGATATCCGGTAGCGCCGCGGCGGCCGCGGTGAGTTCGTCCGCGCTTGCACCGGTGACGGTAAACAGTGATGCCGTCTCGTCGTCGGTCCGGTGGACCGACCGCCGGTACTCGAGCCGGCAGTCCGCTTCGGTGGAGAGGGCGACAGGCGCGAGGGCTCGATCCGTCAGGTCGAGTTCGACGGCGACGACGGCGTCAGTCTCGAGCACGCGGCTGGTCTCGCGGGCGTTGACCCCGCTCGCGACCGCACGGGCGAGCGCGGAGAGGATCACCGTTTCGCGGTCGTCGACGGTTCGATCCCGATTCGTTCGAATCGTCAGGACGCCGTACTCGATCCCGTTGTACGAGAGCGGGAACGCGGCGTGAGTCGCCCCCTCGACGGTATCGACGACCGGCTCACCCGTTTCGAGCGTTTCGACGGCGGGATGGTCACCACCCGTCTCGATGGCGTCGCGCCCGGGATCGGTCCCGGCGCTCGAGCGAACGTCGATCGCGCCGGTCGCGGGGTTGCGCTCGCCGATCCAGGCCCCGTCGTAGGCGTCTTCGGCCGCGATCCGAGCACAGACCTCGGACTCGAGCGTCGAGCGATCGGTCGAACCGGCGACGACGGCGGTGACGTCCTGAATCAGCCCCTCGACGCGATCGAGGAGGTACTCGAGTTCCGCGGTCCGCTCTTCGAGCGCGAGTTCCGCTTCCTTGCGTGCGGTGACATCGTTCTGGAAGCCGACGTAGTTAGTCACGCGGCCGTCCTCGTCTCGGACGGGGGCGATCGTCACCTCGTTCCAGAACTCGGTGCCGTCCTTGCGGTAGTTCTTCAGTTCGACGGTGATCGGCCGCTCTTCGTCGATCGCGGCCGCCATCTCGGCGATCGTCTCCTCGTCCGACTCGGGACCTTGCAGGAACCGGCAGTTCCGACCGACGACCTCGTCGAACTCGTAGCCGGTAATCGCTTCGTAGGCATCGTTGGTATAGACCAGCGGATTGTCCTCGCGGTCCGGATCGGAGATGGTGATCCCGACGGGTGCCTCCTCGATCGCGCGGTCTTTCGTCAGTCGGTCGCTCGCGTCCGCCGTCGGTTCGGCAGGGTCCGCGAGCGAGTCCTCGTCAGCGTCGCCGTGGGAGCCGACCGCGCCGCGATCGAACGTGATCGTCGCGCCGTCGGCACCGCGGTGGACCCGTGCGCCGTCACGATCCCCTTCGAGATCGACTCGGCGAGCGGTACCGACAGTCGTCTCGCCGATCGCCGCCGCGAGCCGATCCCAGCGGGTGCCGAGTGCGGTCGCCGCGTCGCGGTCGGCGTCGCCGATCCCGAAGGCGTCGCGGGCGGCGGCGTTCGCGTACGTCACCGTGCCGTCGGCGACCGCCACGACCGGATCGACCACGTGCTCGAGCGCACGCGCCGCTCCGACGGCGTCGTCGGCGGATCGACCGTGCTCCGCGTCGACATCATCCATACTCTTCCCTACGTGGTGACGACTAAGAATCGTTGTGATCGGACGACATGCCGACAGGGGCTAGAATGTTATATGCTACCACGGCATACGCTAATACATGTCAACGTACCGTTCGCCGTTCGAGCGGCTCCGGGAGAAGTACGACGAATCAGAGCTCCGCTGTCCGGCGTGTGGGTATACCGACGCCGACGGTGGATGGCGCGTGACCACCTCGGGTGGGCGGGTCCGGTATCAGTTCGTCTGTCCGGCTTGCGACGCAATCGAAACGCGGGAACTACGACTCGAGCGGTGACGGTGACGGCCGCAATCGCGCACGACCCGCACGCGGGTGGCAGCGCGAGCGGCCGTCGACGGCTTGAGAGCGCGGTGAGATTTCGGACCGACAATCGGCGGTTTCGACGCGGAATGGCAGGTAATCGACCGCTTGGAAGCCGGCAGAGTACCGGAACTGCGGGGGACCCGGACGGAAAATCGGGACGGGACGTGCAGCCGGTCACAACGACCGTTTTCTTCGATCTAATCTCGTAACAGTCTGCCCGTTTTAGCCCGAGAACGACCGTACCTCGGTTCGTATGGTTTCACGACCGCGAACGATCGGTGTCGCGTTCGTCGCGCTGTTGGTGATGCTCTCGGGGGGTCCCGCCCTCGTCGGCGCAACGACGACAGCCGCGACCGACGACGCCGACGACATGAGCGAACCGAGCGCGACACTCCAGAACGTGCAGGTCGGCACGCTGGAACTCGAGAACGTCACGATCCAGAACGCCACGATCGAGGAACTGACCGTCCAGCAGCTAGACGTGCAGGACGGCGAAGACGAACTCGAGCAACAACTGAACGAGACCCGCGAGAATCAGTCCGCCGGAAATCAATCCGCAGGGAATCAGTCCGACGAGGTGATGCTCTCGAACGTCGCCTTCGAATCGCTGGCGCTCGAGAACGTCAGCCTCGACGAACTCGGCGGTGGGAACGAGAGTATGGCCGCCAACGAGACCGGAAACGAGTCCGCAACGGGCAATGAGACTGGGAACGAATCGTCGACGGGTCTCCAGCAAGTGATCGACGAGAACGCCAGCACCGTGATGGTGCAGAACATGACGATCGAGTCTATGAACGCCGACCAGCTGACGATCGATAATCTGACCGTCGGCGAAGGCGACGATGGCGGTGGGATCCTCTCCGGCATCTCCGACGCCATCGGGGACCTGTTCGGTGGTGGCGGTGACGGCGAGAATCAGACCGCAACCGACGGGAACGAGAGCGTCCAGGAGATCGAGTCGCTGACCATCGAGCAGTTCGACGTCGGCGATATCACGTTCGAATCCATGACCGTCGGCTCCCTCGAGAGTCAGCAGGCGGGCAATGCGACGAGCGAAAACGCAACCGAAAACGAAACGACCGCAAACGAGACGGCCGCGAACGAAACGATGGCAGGCGGCAACGAGACGGCGGCAGGCGAAACCGTCTCGTCGGTTTCCGCGGGAGCGATGACGGTCGAGAACAGCTCCGTCGACACCCTCACCCTCGGCGAAACGCAGGGACTCGAGGAAGCGCTCGGACAACCGGCCGATGGTGCAGCGAACGAGACGGCAAACGAAACGAACGCGACTACGAACGAGACCGGCAACGAGACGAACGCAACGGGGTGACGATCGAGGCCGACGCATCGAACGAAACGCCATGAGGAACCGAGCGGCGTGACCGGCTCGAGCCGGTCGAACGCCGCGTTCCAACGCAGTCCGTTATTTTTGGGCAGGCCGCGATCCGGATCGATCAGTCGATACCGCGATCCGGATTGAGTAGTCGATAATACGAGACGGCGAGCACCGTCCGACCGTCGCGGATCTCGCCGGTGACCACGGCATCGATCAGTTCCTCGAGGGGGAGTTCCATCGGACGAATGCTCTCGTTGTGATCGAGTCGCTGCTCGGCGGTCGGGCGGCACCCGTCGGCGACGAAGAAGTGCAACACGGAGTCCGCGATCCCGTTGGCCGGCTCGACGGTCACCAGCGGCTCGAGTTCCGTGGCCTCGTACCCGGTCTCTTCGGCGAGTTCTCTCCGGGCCGCGGCCTCGAGACCGTCGTCATCGGGTTCGACCCCGCCGACGGGGAGTCCGCGGCTGATTCGGGAGACGGCTTGCCGCCACTCCTCGATGCAGACGACGTCGCCGTCGGGCGTGAACGGCAGGATGCAGACGCTCGGGGCGTCCGAGAGGTAATCGAACTCGGATTCCGTGCCGTCGGGGAGTTGAACGGACTCGTTAACGACATCGAACCCCGGACAGGAGTAGGCTACTCGACGCTCGCGAGTGTCCCAGGCCAGTGGATCGGTTGGCATAGCGGCCGATACGGCGGTGAACGTCAAAAACGCGGCGTCACGGCTGCGGCGTCACGCGCGGCCGACGGTGGGCTATCGGCACCGAACGTGCTCGGTCGATAGTAGTCCTACGGGCCGCATTCCGGCTCGAGCGGCGTCGTATCCGCTCTATAACAAAGCCACAGAGCGGTGAACGTCGTCACTCAGAGGGTGATCCATGGACCAGCTAACTGGCTTCCAGCGCGACCTGTTGTACGTGATCGCAGGGAAAGACCGGCCGTCCGGGCAGGAGATTCTCGACGACATCAATAACTACATCGACCAACCCGTCACACACGGTCGACTGTATCCGAACCTCGACACGCTCGTCGAGAAGGAACTCGTCGAGAAGGGCGAACTCGACCGGCGGACGAACTACTACGCGCTGACGCCGAAAGGCCGACGCGCGCTCCAGCGTCGCCAGGAGTGGGTCGACCAGTACGTCGACGTGTAACTCCGGGCGACCTCCTCTCGAGAGGTGTTCACCGATAGCGCCTCGCTTCGCGGTAGGATCGAAATGCGTTGGGAACCGGTTCGCGAACGCCTGCGACCGCCGTCACCGGGCGTCGTCGAGATCGACGACCGCCTCGAGATCCGCGGTCAGCCAGGCGTTCAGTTTCTTCGTCGTGGTGCCGTCGCGTGGGACGAGCGTACAGCGATCGTCGTCGGACTCGTATCGGACGATGACGGCGTCGAACAGTACCGCGTCGGCCTCGTCGGTGGGGGCAGCGTACTCGTGGGCAGTTCCGTCGTCGATCCCGTCGGCAGAGCCATCCATGGTAGTCCAGGCGAGCGTCGTCGCCACCGTCCCGTAGGCGCGGACGGTACAAAACGACTGCTAGGTGTCATATAGAGCGGTTGGGTCGACTGTGTACCGCTCCCGAACCGCTTTGCGAGTCGACTCCTGGTACCCACAGATGAAACGAACCGTCCGGTCGACGAATAGCTAGTCGTCACCGAAGCTGACCTGCGCGAGATCCGCCTCGAGGTCGGCGACGTGCTCGTTGAAGTCGGCGACGAACGCGGGAACGTCGCCGGCCAATCGGCGGACTTCGGGGGCCGCTGGCGGGCCGTACTGCGAGAGGAGGTAGACGCCGTCGGAGCCGCCGACACGCAGATACGAGGCGAGATCTTCTTCCCACTTCAGTTCCCACCGGGTGCCCGAAATCGTCGTCGAGTAGGTGCCGTACTCGCCGTCGTAGCGGTGGAGCTGACTCGCCATCGCGTTGCAGACGTCGCGGATGCGGTCGACGATTCGGTCCCGCTCGGCGACCAGTTCCGCCGTGGATTCCGCCTCCGGGAACTCGTCGGAGACGTCCGCGAGAATCCCCTCGAACGAGCGGACGTACTCGTTGTAGGCCGCGACGAACGCCCCGTAGTCGGCCATCGCCGTCTCGAGGGCCTCGGGTTCGGGCGGCTGCTTGCTCGAGACGACGTAGATCTCCGACCCCGATTTCGGGTCGAATCTGAGGTACTGTACGTCGCCGGCCTCGTACTTGAGCGTCCAGCTCCCGCCGTCGGTGTTGAACGTCTCCTGCCCGTAGTCACCGCCCTGGAAGACGGCGAGTTCGCGCGCGATCTCGCCGGCGTGTGTGCGAACGCGAGCCGCCAGTTCGTCCCGTCGCTCGGCTATTTCGTCCATCTCCTCGACGTCCGCCTCGAGTCCGTCGGTCATCACTCGAGGAAGGGGGCGAGACCCGGTAACGGTTACGCCATCACGACGGGAGCGCGCAGCCGTGGTCGGACGGTGACGAGAGGCGGGTCAGTCGAAAATGCTGGTATTGTTCTCGCTATCGTTCCCGGTTTCGTTGGTCTCGTTGGTCATGTTTCCAGTCTCGTTTCCGGTCTCGTTCGTCGCGTTTTCGGTCTCGTTCGTCGCGTTTTCGGTCTCGTTCTCGCCGGCCGGTTCGTCTTCCACGTCCTGCCCGTTCCCGGTCCCCTCTTCGGTTTCGTTTTCTCCGTCACTCGTATTGTTGTCGTCGCCACCGGGGCCGCCACAGCCAGCGACGAGCGCAGTCGACGCCGCGACACCTGTTAGTTGTAGTACTCGTCGGCGAGTCGATCGCTGCTGATCGGTCATACAGGTGAGGACACTGTCGATATCCATAAGCCGTCAGCCGTCAGTTGCGTGGTCATTGACATCCCTTGGTACGTGTCGACTGCCAACCGTCTGAGATCGATTCCGTCAGACGAGGTGTTCGTTCGCTCGCGATCAATGTCGGCAACACATCCAAACCGAGAGCCGTTGAACGATACCCATGGCACCGATACCCGAGGAGTTCCACGACCTGTTCGAGACGGAAACGTTCGCCCACGTCGCGACGCTGACCGACGAGGGACTCCCCCACGTCACGCCGGTCTGGATCGACTACGACGCGGACGACAACCGGTTGCTGGTCAACACCGAACGCCACCGCCAGAAGGCGCGGAACGTGGAACACAACTCCGCGGTCGGCGTCAGCATGACCGACCCCGACGACCCCTACCGGTTCCTCTCGGTGATCGGCGAGGTCGACGAGATCACGACGGATGGGGCTCGAGAACACATCGACGAACTCGCACGGCGGTACACGGACAACGACGAGTATCAGACGCCGATCGAATCGGAGCGTATCATCCTGCGAATTCGACCGGACCGCGTCCTCTGACGCCACCAGCGCGGGTGCCGGCACGCGAGCGCGCTCCCGATCCGACGAGCGCCGCGTGGTGGTCGATAGCGCGTGTCCTCCGTTCGAGGGGGTTTAGCTTGTATCACAAATGAGTGTGAAATGATGGGTGGCCGCATCGACTTCGTTCGATCGTGTCACAACCAGATGCGGTACCCGCGACGGACGAGCGCGACGAATCGAACACGACCGACTATACCCGACGAGCCGCTCTAATGGCCCTCGGTGCGGGCGCAGTCGCCGGACTCGGCGCACCGTCAGCGCCAGCAGCCACGCCGCGACGGTCTGGTCGTCGGGCGGGACGTGGTACGCCGATGCTCACGGCTCGGGCGTGTACGCGGGCGGCGACATGCTCGACGCGATTCAGGCCGCCGTCGACGGGCTCACGCCGGGCCGAACGACGAAAGAGACGGTCGTCGTCGAAAACGGCGGGACGGTCGGCCCGACGAGCCAGGTCCACGCGGTCGACCTGCCCAGCTACACGACGCTCGACGTTCGCGGCCCGATCACCGTCGAGGACACCGGCGACGAACTCGTCGTTCCGATCCGCGCCCGGAGCGTCGAGGCAATCGAGATTCCCTCGATCACCGTAAACGGAAATCCGCGATACGGAATCTGGATCCAGAGCTGTACCGACGTGACCCTCGGCACCGTCGAGATGGCGCTTTACGAGACCAGCAGCATCGGTCTCGGCGTTCGAATCGACGACGGCGACGGGGGCCGCTCGAGCAACGTCTCGCTGGACTCGGCGGCCATCGAGGGCTGTGCCCACCACGCGGTCGAGACCTACGGCGTCGACGGGGTCGACATCGGCACCGTGACGACCGCGGACACCGGCGGCTGCGGCCTGCTCTTGAACGACACGACCGACGCGACCGTGGGGACGGTCGACGCGACCAACCCCGACCCCGGTGGCGGGTACGCCGGTTTCCGGGTCGCAAACGGCGGCGGCCAGAACGTCACCGTCCGGGAAGTCATCGTCCGCGGCGGTGCTCGCGGCGTCTTCGGCGTCTCCGGCAGCAGCGGCTTCACCGTCGAACACGTCGACATCGAGGGCACCACCAGCCAGGGGATCCTGCTCCAGAACTGCCAGAACGCCTCCATCAACGGCGTCATCGTCCGTAACAGCAATAACGAGGGCGTCCGCATCGACTCGCGCGATGACGGCTCCCACCCGGCCGCGGAGAACGTGACGGTCCAAAACCTGCGCGTGGTCGACGATCGAGCGAATCCACAACAGCGCTACGGGATCCGCGAGACCGGCCCCGGCACGGCCAACAACGCCATCCTGAACAACGACCTCAGGAGCGCCGGTACCGTCGCCGATCTCGAGGTCTCCGCCTCGAGCACGGAGACGCGCGGAAACGTGCTGACGGGCGAGGAATCGCCGGACGACGGCGCGTCCGGCGGCGTGGCCGACGGCCGATACGTCCTCGAGAACGTCAACAGCGGCAACGTCCTCGAAGTGGCCAACGCTTCGACGGCGGACGGTGCCAACGTCCAACAGTGGCCTGTCAACGGCAACCCGACACAGCACTGGGACGTACGGGACCGGGCAACGGCGAGTACGAGGTCATCAACGTCAACAGCGGCAAGCTCCTCGAAGTGGCTGACGCTTCGACGGCGGACGGCGCGAACGTCCAGCAGTGGTCCGCCAACGGCCATCCCACGCAGCGTTGGATCCTCTCGAGCGTCTAACGGCGCGAGTCGAGGCCGGCCGAGCAGCCCGAGTTCGACGGGGGACGATTAATGGCAAGCGGTGTGGACGGGTCGAGCATGCAAACCGCAGCCGACCTGCTCGTTCGCTGTCTCGAGTCCGAGGGCGTCGAGCGCGTCTTCGGCGTCCCGGGCGAGGAAATCGAGGACCTACTGTTCTCGCTGCGCGACTCGTCGATCCGGTTCGTTCCGACGCGTCACGAACAGGGCGCGGCGTTCATGGCCGACGTTCACGGCCGGCTGACCGGCGAGGCGGGCGTCTGCTGCTCGACGCTCGGCCCCGGCGCGACGAACCTCATGACCGGCGTCGCCGACGCTCAGTTGGACAAGAGCCCGGTCGTCGCGATCACCGGCCAGGGCGGCCGCGAGCGACTCCACAAGGAGAGCCATCAGGCGCTGGACGTGGTCGACGTCTTCGAGCCGATCGTCGCGTGGAACACCCAGATCGCCGAGCCCGAGATCGCACCGGAGTCGGTTCGCAAGGCGTTCAAACTCGCCGAGTACGAGAAGCCGGGCGCGACCCACCTCGAGTTCCCCGAGGACGTCGCCGCGTCCCCGGTGGACGGCGAGCCGATCGAAACGCGCGATCCGGTTCGGCGACCGGACCCGGACGACGAGTCGGCCGCGCGGGCGGCGCGGCTGATCGCCGAGGCCGAACGACCGATCCTGCTGGCGGGCAACGGCGCGGTTCGAACCCGCGCGTCGGAGCACATCCGCGCCATCGTCGACCGCATCGGAATTCCGGTCGTCGAGACGTACATGGGGAAGGGGGCGATCTCCGACCGCGAGCCGGCATCGCTGATGACGATCGATTCGGGACCCGGGAGCGAGGCCGCGCGGGCGATCGAGCGCGCGGACTGCGTCGTCGCGGTCGGCTACGACATCGCCGAGCACGACCCCCAGGGCTGGAATCCGGACCTCGAGAAGACCATCGTCCACGTCGACTACGAGCCCGCGGAGGTCTACCGCCACTACAACCCGGACGTGGAGATCGTCGCCGACGTGGGCGCGGCGCTCGAGGCGATCGACGGGCAACTCGAAGACGGGGCCTGTTCGCTGTGGTGTGGCGATCTGCACGATCGGTTGCTCGAGGCGGTGACGGAGCCGCCGGCCGAAGACGATCCGGTGACGGTGCGGAACGCCTTGCCCCTCCTGCGCGAGGCGATGGCCGACTCGGACGTGCTCGTCTCGGACGTGGGCAGCCACAAGATGGCGATCGCGCAGTCGTTCCCGACCTACGAGCCCAACACCTGCGTGATCTCGAACGGGCTGGCCAGCATGGGGATCGCCGTCCCGGGCGCGCTCGCGGCGGATCTGGCGGTCGAGGGGAACGTGGTCGCGGGCACCGGCGACGGCGGCTTCCTGATGAACGCGGCGGAGCTCGAGACGGCGAGTCGGCTGGACTGTAGCTTTACCACCGTCGTGTTCAACGACGACGATTACGGGCTGATCTCCGAGAAGCAGGAGGATCACCGGGGCGAGCACACCGGCACCGAGCTGACCAACCCCGACCTGGTGAAGTTCGCCGAGAGCTTCGGGCTCGAGGCCTACCGGCCCGAGGGATGGGACGAGATCGAGTCGGCGTTCGCGGAGGCCGTGCCGTCCGACGAGTTGTCGTTGATCGAGGTTCGGCTCGAGTGAGCGGCGAGCCCCGATTATCCGTCTCCGGTCCCGTCCCCGCGAACGGTCGCCGCGTCCGCGCCGGTGCGGGCCGCGCCGATCACGCAGCTATCGGCGACGCGTTCGGCGCGCTGGAGGAGGAGGAGCGCGCGCCCGGCGTCCGTGAGTCGGTACGCGGTCGCCCCGTCGGAGCCGTCGCGGTCGTCGAGGAGGCCGCGCCCGACGAGGACTCGTAGGTTCGGCTCGAGTCTGGTGCGGGTGACGGTGGGATACGTGTACCCGAGCGTGCACATGATCCCCAGTTCGTCGCACGGCCGGTCGTCGCGCTCGCGGCGAGCGACGGCCTCGAGACAGTCGCGCTGGAAGGCGGTGAGTTCGACCCAGGCGCGTCGGCCGTTCCGCGTGAGGTGACTCGGGATCGATGCGTCTGCTCGAGCGGGAATGTTTCGTGAAACTCGCGGTAAGAAATGGATTTGTTGGTTATTCTCGGGCTTCTCAGCTAACTCCATAAACACCCAACTTCAAGCCCGTCCCACTGAAATCAATTTAAACAGAAAATGGACATAGAGTCTGATGGGCCGGAGGGCGCTTCACTCTCGTATAGAAAGATCCTTGAACGGGAGATGGAAAGTGCACTCAAGGAGATCAATCGCCCTCCCAAAGGCGTGTTTCTCTCCGGCTTGTCGGCAGGGCTCAACCTGAGCTTCGGTGCCTTACTCATGGCGATGGCACTGACCTTTTCCGGGGGATTCGAATCGAAATTGGTACAGCAAGTCACGTTAGGCGGTGTGTCTTCGATCGCGTTCTTATTCGTCGTCCTCGGGCAAACGGAACTGTTCACCGCCCATTCAACGATGGCCATTCTACCGGTACTCGATGGCCGAGCGACAATCGGCGAACTATGTCGCGTCTGGAGCGTCACATTCGTCGCAAATCTCGTCGGCTGCGCGCTATTTGCTGGTCTAATCACTCTCGTTGGCCCACCATTGGGAATCATCAACGCAGACGCCTTCGGAACATTAGCGTCTGCATTGCTCCCATACTCGTGGTGGGTAATCTTCCTGAGTGGGATGATTGCTGGCTGGCTAATGGGGTTAGTGACGTGGCTGTCTGCGGCTAGCCGGGACACGGTCAGTCGAATTCTCTTCGTAATTATCATCACAGCGGTCATCGGCTCCGGACCCTTCCATCACAGCATTCTCGGAACGACGGAAGTCCTCTCCGCGATATTCCTAGGACAGGATGTCACTCTCGGTGACTACAGCCACTTTCTCCTCTGGACGACGTCCGGCAACATCGTAGGCGGAGCCGTCTTTGTCGGGCTACTCAACTATGGACATGTAGCGCTAGCCGGTGAGAAACAGGATGTTGAATTCGAAGCAACAGAAGAGTGACCCCAACTATCGCTCTGTATTCAACAGGCCCATCTTGACGGCATCCAGAGAGGCGAAGTCCTGCACCGATAACTGTACTATCTGTACTGAACACGGGTTTCACAAACCACTCTAAATCCAGAAACCGAATTACCAACTACTGTTAGGGAATCGGAGACGAAAACGGGAGGACAGCGGGCTACGACCGAAGCCTCTGCTCATAGCGCGCGCCGGCGCGTTCGGTCGCCAGCAGGAGCTGGTGGGCGACGATGAGCACGCCAACGGTGAGGACGATCAGCGCCCCCTCGAGCGGACTCGAGAGCAGGCCCAGCGAGACGATCAGCGTCGTCGCACAGGCCGGCGGGTGGCGGGTGTCGGTCGCGAGCATCCCGCCCGCGGTCAGCGTCGTTGCGACGACGCCACTTGCGCCGAGCGCGAGAGCCTCGAGCGATCCGGGCTCGGCCGCGGCCGTGATCGAGGTCGTGACGCCGAGCGAGTGATAGGCCAGCAGGCCGGCGGCGACGCCGATGGCGTGGCCGCCGATCACCCGCCGCGGCGCAGTCGCGTCGCTGTCCTGAAACAGAGCGAGCACGAACGCCGAGGGCCCGAGACTCGGGAACAGCATCGGCAAACCGGAGAGCCACGCCATCAGTGCCGTCGTCGAGATGAGAAGGCCGGTGTGGAGTGTCGTCCCCAACTGATCGTCCATAGTAGACATCGAGGGCTCGAGGCCAAAATATCGATGATTCGGCGTGCCGGGCGACGCGGCCGAAATCGGGCACCGTCGCCTACGGGACGATCGTTACCGGCACCGTCGCCCGGCGGGTGACTGCCTCCGCGACGCTGCCCAACAGCATCCGGGAGACGCCGGATCGACCCTCGCTGCCCATCACGATCTGATCGATGTCGTTGGCGTCGGCGTACTCAAGGATCGCGTCCGCCGACGTGCCCTCGATGACGACCGTCCCGACGGACCGGTCGTGCTTGGCAGCGGTTTCGCTCACGTCGGCGAAGAAGTCGGGCTTGTCAGCGTCATCCCCGTCGCTCGTCACCTGCGCGCGGCCGGCGTAGGCCGCCTCGAGGTCGTCGACCGCGTGGACGACGGTCACCTCGGCCGAAAATACCGCCAGCGTGTACTCGAGGGCCGCTCGCGCCGGCTCGGAGTCGTCCATCGGAACGAGTACGTGATCGGGACTGTCCATACTAGACCCTACGACCGAGGGGGCCTTCAGTCGTCGCCCGGAACCTCCGTTGGCGTTCCGACTCCTTCCCGGTCCTCGATCGGTCGGTCTGCCTCGTCGGTACGCGGTGATCCCGGAGCGAGCAGCGGCCGCGCTCACACTTTTCCGCCGCTGTATTGATGTCGATACCATGACCACGGACGCGAACGCGACCGATCCCGACGAGGGCGAACGGATCGACGCGGTGGTAAGCCGGAGCGACCTCGTCCACGAACGGCTCCGCGAGTCGCCGGTCAAACGGTGGTTCCTGCTCGACGGGAACCGATACGTCATCACCGCGCTGTTCTCGCTGATCGTCTTCACCGCGTGTGCGAGCATCGGCGTCGCCGGGTACATCCCGGTCACCGATCCCGCCACCGCGACTACACTTGTCGCGGCGATCGTCGGCGGGACCCTTCCGTTCATCACGATCGTGCTCGCGATCAACCAGCTGGTGCTCTCCCAGGAATTGGGCTGGCCCGGCGACCTCTCCGACAGGTTCGATCAGATGGCGACCTACCGGCGGAAGGTCGAATCGCTAACGGAGACGCCGGTCAGTCCGGCGGCCCCCGCTGACTTCCTCCAGCTACTCGTCGACACCGTCATTGATCGAACCGGGCGACTAGACCCGGCCGCCGGTCGGCTGGCTGATCCGGACCGTGCCGTTGTCAGGGAGTTCGTCGAAGCGGTCGAGTCCGAGGGCGAACTCGTCTCGGCGTCGCTCGAGGGGGCGGACTTCGGGACCTTCGACACGCTGTCGGCGGTGCTCGGCCACTTCAACGGAGCGCACCTGTACGCGGCCCGGAAGATCCGTGCACACTACGCCGACGACCTCTCGGCCGACAACCTCGAAACTCTCGACTCGCTCGTCGAGTTGCTCGGGCAGCTCGCGATCGCTCGCCAGACGTTCAAGACGCTGTACATGCAGTACGAACTCGCGCACCTCTCGAAGGTGCTGCTGGTCGTCGGCTTCCCGACGCTGCTAGGGGGTGGGATTTTCATGATGACGTATCCGACGATTATCGAGACTGCCGGGACACCGTCGATGCTCGTCCTCATCGTCAGCGGCGTCGTCACCTTCGTCTTCCTCCCGTTTACCGTCCTGGTGGTCTACACGTTCCGAATAGCCTCAATCGCGTCACGAACCGCCGACTTCGGCCCGTTCGTACCGCGCGTCGACTTTGAGGAGGCGGTGGCCCTCAGGGACGACGAGGAATGACAAATTGAGCCGCTCTCTCGCTTGTCGACCGGTGTGTTCAAATCTCAAGAGGATGAAAATAGATAGCAGTAAGACTGATTGCTTCTCCGCTACCTGTTTACCTGTACTGATCGGCAACTACGCATGCGTACTGGTCGCGAATCATCCTATTTGGATCGCCACTTTTCTTCTGTTCGGGTTCGCCGGATTCATTTCGCTCTCCGTCTCGGAACGGGCGGTCTGATTTCTCAACGGGACGATCAACGGTCTCCTCACGCTCATTCCTATCGCCTTGGTCTCAATCAGATCGTTCTCTCGCAGGAATTGGGCTCGCTCGATGATCTGTACGACCGCACGAAGGGAACGTTCGATGTCCATCAGCAAATCGGGGACACCACGAACGTCTCCGTGAGTTCGCCACAGGCGTCGGAATTTTTCCTTCAATTATCAAACGCCATCAATAACCGAGCGGTGGAGCTCGAAGCGGCGAGTGAGAATGTCACCGACGAACAACTGCAAGAGGAGATCAGTGACTACGCCGAAACGCTCACTGAACAGATCGACGACATCAGCGCTGATCTCGAAGACCTCGGTTTCGAGCTGACCGATACACTGATCGTACTGCTTGATTATCACGATTGATGGCAACTCCACACGGCGCGTCGTCTCGATGCCACGTACCAGAATGAGCTTTCGGAGACCGCAATCGAGGCGCTCGACGAATTAGAGGACCTCTTCTTGGAGCTCGACGCCGCGCGCGATTATATCAAATCGTTGTGGATACAGCGAGAACTCGCAGAGCTGTCGCGAATGATGCTGTACACCGGACTTCCGGCGGTCATCGTCACCGCACTCGGCATCTTTATAGCCCCAGAAATACCCGGTTTCACGATTGCACGCCCGATCATTGTCGTCCTCCTCAGCGCGACCGTCGCTGTCTCGCTCGTACCGATTTCGGTCCTTCTCGCGTACGTCGTTCGTATTGCGCTCATCGCCCAGCGAACGGCAGCGTTCGGCCCCTTCATCCCGGAAGACGAACAGCAGCGGATCAGCGGTCAGGTCACGACGGAATCACAGAAATCGGACGGGTACTGATCGTGAGGTGTGGACAGCGGGCACTGGAGCACTCCCTCTTTTTGTCATGGATAGAAATAATTCGATAGTCTAGTCCGGTCGCACTCGTCGAACTCGACGAGACGGGCCATCGCGAACCACCGTCCTCGCGATCAGTGCCCGTCTGTAGTGACTGAAAACCGAGATTGCCAGCCAGAGGCTTTTGCCTGTCAGACCACTGGGGGAGATATGAGCACCCAACCACCAGTCGAATGTCCCCTCTGTCACAAAGACCTCCCTGAGAACCAGAACGTCGACGAGCATTTGATCGAAGATCATTCGAAGGAAGAACTGGCTGAATTCGTCGTCTCGGAACCGAACGCCTCGAGTGGAGATATCTCTTAAGTCAGGTCACGGACTGGACAGTCTCGGTGGGAAGATGCTGTATGCAGTGGATCGGCGCAGATATCGAAGGTTGGAGTAGTAGAGGCCGGCGCAGATTCGAATCAGGGAGGAGCTTTGCTCCGACCGTGGTTCGAATCTGCTTGGGTCCATTTCCCCGCACCGCAATACGAGGAACGGAGTGACGAGTCTGCGGTGCGGGAGAAAGTGGGCCGGCGCAGTTTTGAACTAACGTAATTGATAGTACTCTCGCTATGCTCTCGCTGTCGATGACTCTCGGTTAGTGTGTCAGTTGTCATGATCGTCAGAATCTAACTTCTCGATGTGGTTCCGACGCCGCTCGAGGTTCTCCCGGTAGCGACGCCAGCGCTGTTCCTCCGTCGCCCAATCGTAGTGATCATAGATCACGTCCTGAGTAGCGTTCACCCGGTCCGCGACGACCTCCGGAGGAATGCCGCGGTTCAACTGCCAAGTGATACTACCCGCTCGGATCTTGTGCGGTGACCGACTCGAGGGGCACTTACTCGCGTGGGCGTACTCCGTCCATTTGCACCGCTCACGAACCTTCTGGTGCGGGCAAGATACCCGAAGACACGGTTGCGTCGCGAGGTACGACCAAACGCGAATCGTATTCGTTCCAGGCCGTCCTCGAGCACTGGCGAGGAGAGGTTGGCGACCGTGATCATCGCGGGTATCGTACCGGTAGTCGTCGATGTACTCACAGAGAATATCGCTCACAGCCGGTGGAACCGCCACCGGCCGCTCCCCTTTCAGTTTGTTCTTCAACGGCGTATCAGTCTCCGGTCGGTGATGAAACTCGACGAAGTTCTCGTCGAGATCGACATCACGGGCATCGAGCGCTCGAAGGCCACCCTGTCGAGCGCCCGTATACCACGCGAGTTCGAGGAACGCATGCGCACGGGTTGCGCGGTGTTTCTCGGATACACGGAAGTACTGGAGCTGGGGCAACGCTTCTTCCGCAGGGAACGTTACGTCGTCCGTCCGATCTTCTTTGTCGAGATCGGGGATTCGAACCGACTTAGCCAGTCCCCGATCGACAGCGTCCAACTGCTCCAGGTACTCGACAAACTTCTTCAGGGTCCACATCTCTCCCTCAAGAGTTGCAGGTGCGATTTTCGAACTCCGGAGTTCGAAGTATTCGTCGAGATCGTAGCCCTGGAGTTGCTCGACGCGTTCGATTCCGATTCCTTCCGCCCACTCAACGAACAACTTCAGCCGGTACTTCCACGCAGTTACGCTCGAGTCCGTCGAGTCGGATCGGCGGCGGCGAAGATATCGCTCAACGGCCTTCCGCGGTGGAAGCTGACCCGGATCTCGAGACCTCCCCGTCATCGATTCAATCCGATGCTCGGTGTCTCGAGTGTATCGCTGTTGTTACAGTATCCGGTACTCTTACCGTGGTAGCGTGCCAGTTTGGTCATGGTCTCACTGTTGTGGGACCGCGGACTCACCGTGCGCGCCACTGTGTAGGACCGGGGGCGCGCGCGGCTGCTGTCCATCGGTCGATTATACCGATTGAACCCGACTCCCTTAGTCGTCGGAGTGCGGTTTCCGATAGTTCCGAAAATAATCGCTTTCGGTGACTGACTCGCTTCCGTGAGTGTTGAACGGCGGTTCTCCGTGATTCCGATAGTTCCGATATCGGAACTCGAGGCGGCCGTGGGCTGTGGGCCGTGGGCCGATCGATGCGGTCTATCGGGGGCTTTATCCCCCGTTGCGTTGCGCGAATACATGCTTCCGTAGCTGGTTTACGGTAGCCAGCGGGCCGGTGCCCCTAACACCGGGTCCGCGTTTCTGACGAGGACCCGACCGGGCAGCGGCGGGTCCGTCTGGCTTCCGTTGGCGACACCGAAACATCCCACTTACTTATACTTAACCGACCGTTCGTTAATCTACAGTGAACCGAATGTTGATGCCGAGGAATCCAATCAGTATTGATAAAATGCCGGTATGGGACGTGACTGTATGCGAAGACCGAGGGTATCGTGGATGACGCAAGCCGATGACCGCATCCTCGAGACTCTCGCGGACACCGATCTGATTCTTTCCCCTCGCGTCCTCGAGGCGAATATCGACTATTCGCGGCACTATCTGAGTACTCGGCTCGGGAAGCTGCGCGACGCCGGCCTCGTCGATCGCGTCGACGAGGGGCTGTACCAGATCACCGACCGTGGGCGCGCGTATCTCGAGGGTGAGCTCGAGGCCGAAGAGTTGGAGAAATAGCGTCCGAAACCGCTCACTCCGCTTCGTCGGGCGAGAGACGGTGTTCGGGCAGGTGACCGAGCGAGCGAGTTGCAGCCGCCGAGATCGTTACCGACTTCTCACCGGCCGTGACGGGTTCGCCGGCAACTGATTGAATCAACGCTGCCAGCTCCTCGCGGTAGGACTGTGAACGTTCTTCGATAATCTGCATTGACTCGCTCGACGGGTCCGTATACGCACGGTTCGCCAGATAGCAGTAGACGAACGTCTCACGGACATCTATGGGCGCATCCTCGAGATACCACGGAAGTGCAAAATCCTCGAGTTCCGATTTCTTCCCGATCGGTGTGCCGAGTACGTGGAGTACCCGACCGAGGATTGCGCCGTCCTCGCCGGGTCGGACAACTGGACCGCGTATCTCGTCGGCATCCTCGTGAACCGTGTGACCGACGCCCGCGAGCTCGAGCACATCGATACAATGTGAGTTGAAGCCGCGCTCGTTCAGCGCGAACAGCGGTTGCCAGTTCTCGCTATTGATCGAACCGCCCGAATACACGTTCGCGACGAGCGCGTTGAGCGCAGTAAACTGGTCGTCCTCGTAGGTGATGTCGATCCACCCGCGCTCGTGGGCTGTCCGAAGGCCGGCCACGACATTCGGGGTGCGCTCGTAGTCGATCCACGAGCGGACGCGACCGAGCGGGATCTCGAGTCGGTTCGAAATCGCCGTGTATCCCGCATCGGGATGATCGATCCGGTAGGCAGCGACTCGTCGATACTGTTGAACCGCTGTCCATGCATCGTCGTAGGCCCCGCCGTCGTAGGTGCGCGCGAAGTCGGCCTCGGTGACGAGCGTCCCGTCAGGTGGCATACCCACACCGTTCGCTCGAGCCGACAAATTCGTATCGTTTCAGCAGGAAATTATAAAACCGCAAGACAGCTTAGCTTCAAGGACCCGCTGGAACCGAGATAGCGCCCACTAATTATCAGTTCTGAAAGCGTTATCAATGGAACTGAACTTCACTATCCCTTAAGTATATATGGACCCGGTTGACTGCTTGCTATTAGGCATCGGACGACGGCGGCTCGAGAAAGCAAGGTGAGGTGGTTCCAATCCCCCTAACTGCGATCCTCGGTTCCACGAGGAGTTAGATAAGACTTCTCACCGTTCACGGCCGGTGCGTGATTCAAATGATAGATGGAAAATCAGTGCGGCAGAAGCTAATCGGATCGGACGATGAACGTGCAGTGAGCCCTGTTATCGGGGTCATTCTCATGGTAGCAATCACCGTGATTCTCGCGGCCGTGATCGCCGCGTTTGTTCTCGACATGGGGCAGGGACAGAGCCAGAACCCGCAGGCCGGTTTCCAAATGAACGAGCAGAACAACAGTTCGACGGATGTCAAAATCGTCAGCATCGACCGACTCGATTCCGTTGAATATCAGTGTGACGGTGGTAGTAGCGCTGGGCCGTTTAACGACCCGTCTGTTGGTCAGACAGAGACAGTGAGTTGTGCTCAAGACAATATCACCATCATCGGCACCTACGACGGATCCGAGACGGTGATGAACTAACGCAGACGGTTAAGAGTCGTCTCTTTCGGTTTTATTTTTAGCGGTTGGAATTCCGATACGGAACTGTTGGTTAGAGCTAACTCGATAGTTGCTCAAAGTTGTTGGCTTCCCCAAGCAACTGGGCGATCGCTTTCCTCGCTTCCCGCTCGAGTTCCCGGCGTTGTTCTCGCCTGACCTCCTCGAGTAGACCAGCACTCACGCGTCGATCCCCTCGACGAGTTCGACCGTCCATTCACCGTCACCGATGTGGCGGATGTGGAGGTGGTGTTCTCCCTCGAGGTCGCCGTGTTCGTCGAGTAGCCCCTCGACGCGGAGATCGTCTTTCGGCAGGGTGATCCCGAGCGAGTTCTGGTCCAAGCGTCTGAGTTTGTTCAGCGCCATGCAGCGGGCGGCAACCCGCCTTGGTATAAAGTTTGTTGGACCTTGGTTTTCCTGACCTTTTCGACAGGAGGGAATGACGACCGGTCGTATGGCTCTTAGCCTACCATCAAACGCAGTACCGAACGCGGTACGGCGTGAAGACGGCATAGACCTGATTGACAGCGTGCTCGCGCCGCTGTTCGTGCTCGCGACGATCTCCGTCGCCGCGGTCGGAACGTTCTCGCTGAGCGCGCCATTCAATACCGGGTTCGGCGGCGTACTGTACAGTTCACAGGGAACAGAAGTCACCTACGGATTCATCATCTCGATGATGACCGTGATCGTCGCGTGGGTCACGAACGGCCAGACGAGCATCGAGGACTACACCGACATGGAGACAGTCACGCTCCTGCTGATGTTCATCCTGAACATCCTCTCGGCACTCGTGCCGGCTGTTTCTCACGCCGTCGGCTCGATGTGGCCGCTCGGCTGGTTCATGGTGTTCCTGAACGGCGCGGGATTCTACCTGATTGCCTACAAGTAAACCGGAGGTTCAGTACATGACAAACGATTTTTCGACGGTTCAGCGTCTCGGGTTCGTGCTGTTAGTCGCGGCGATCGCGACTGTCGGGCTCGCGGCGATCGGCGGCGCACAGACGGCCGACTACGAGATAAACGAGACAATGGAACTCACGAACGAAACTGAGCCCATCACCGTCTCTGTCGAGTGGAACGAGACGATAAACGACCCGGCCAACACGTCGGCCACCGTCACGTTCTACAACGAGACCGAATACGCGAACGACTCGGCGAACGCGACGGTCGCGCTCCAGGACACGATCGCGGCGAACGCGAGCAACACGAGCGAGGTCGAGTACAACCAGAGTGACGCTGGCCTCGAGCTCGACGGCGAGTACCGAGTCGTCGTCACCGGGAACGCCTCGGCGATCGACAGCGCGAGCATCGAGGACAGTTCCGGGTTCCTCGGCGGCGTCTTCACGGGCGGCGGGCTCGAGGGGAGCGGCGGGATGCTCGCCGGGCTCGCCGTACTCGCGTTGGCCGTGATCGGCGCGGCCGTGGTAATGATGCGGGACTAACGAGACGAAACTATGAATTCCAAGATTTTCGACCGTTCGGATGCTGAGTTGTACAGATTCGCCGTTCTCGGGTACTGTCTCGGGGCCTCGGCGCTGACCGTCGTGCTCGCGGCGATCTCAGCGGCGGGGGTGATCTGATGTTGGCCCAAAGCCCATGGCCCACCGATTCGGACGGGGGCGGCCCTTCGATGACTCGCCGCTCGCTGTTCAAACGAACTGCCACTGCTGGCGCAACTGTCGCCATCACTGTCGGTGGCGTCGAACGCTTCGTCCCGGCGTACTCGCCGCTCGGAAGGGCACAAGCACTCAGCAAATCCGGCGCGTTCCTCATCGGCGTCTCTGGTATCGCCGGACTGCTCGTCGGCGCTGGCTACATGCTCGGTAGTGGCGACGGCTCGGCCGACGCGATCAACGAGGCTCGAGCGAACGAACTCCACGACCGGATCTGGCTCGACGGCAACGAGATGCAGATGACCCAGACGCCGATGCTCGAGTCGCTATCGGGCGACGTGACGATGCTGCGCCAGATCTGCCGGTCTGACGCGGCATTCGCACTGATGAACGCGGCCAGTGACTCGAAGTCGGAAGCCGACGCGACTGCCGACGGAAAAGCTGCTGTCGAGGACGCTGTCGCGAAGGTCGAGGCCAACTTCTTCGACGCGTGGACATCGCAACTCACCAAACTCGGCAACCGTGCTAGTCTCGTCAACAACGAAGACCCACTGAATCGCCTTGACGTATTCCAGTGGATCGGCTCGTCCGTACAACCGAATTACTTCGAGACGTTAGACCCTGACCATGCGGATACGGGCTATAGCACTGCAACCGCGACGCTGGTCAATGGACAAACACACAGTGTGGATGTTGTCACTGGCGAGTATTCCGAGACGGGCGACCTGAACGCCCAACACCTGCTCATCCCGTGGTCTGATTCAACCTCTGCAAGCAATCTGAGCAAGACTCAGGACTACGGATCGCACTACGCGATCTGGTCGGACGATGGCCAGAGCTGGACGAACGGCCTGTCCCCGCATTGGGGCGTCAACATCCTCGATCGCCAGTCTGGCGATACGGTGCCGGCTCTTGACGCCACCGACTGGTGGCAGATCCATAACGATCTCGTCACCCTGCTCGAGGAGGAAAAGACCAATGTCGAGACGATGGTCTCGACCTTCTACCAAGAGGCGCTGAATGGCGAACTCGACTTGCACGAGATGGCGTCGGCGTCTGCGATCCTCGAAGCCGCGGACACGCTCGACAACTGGAAACAGGCGGCCGGAGCCTACCGCGCGATGGTCATGCCGGAAGCCGAAGACCCGGCCGTGATCGAACTCGAGAATGGCGTACAACTCGAGGGGCTACTGTTCTGGTCCGACCCTGACCCGGACAACGGTCTTCCGGTCGGCGATTTGACGAACCCGGACAATACGATCGGCCGGATCTACATGGCCGCAGAAATCCGCTCTGTGCCGGAAACACCCGAATCGGAAACCTACGACGTGACCGTTACCGTTGTCGACGACGACACCGACGCGACCGCGCTCGAGGGAATCTCGATCACCGTCAAGGGCACCGACGCAACCGCCACGACCGACGCGAACGGAGAGTCGACGCTCTCGCTCCCCGAGGGACCGAGAACGCTCTACCTCTCCGGTACGGACTCGGGCGGCACGTCCCACGAAACCGGCCAAACACTCGAGATCTCGAGCGAGAACACGAGCGCCGAGATCGTTCACGACGGCGGCGACCGAACGTCTGTCCAAGCTGACCCGTTCGCGGACGAGACGCTGACCCAAGAGAACGTCGGCGACGTGGTGATGCCGTACCTGACTGATCCGTTCACGCTTCTCGGTATCGACGGCCGACCGGACGCCACGAATCTGATGTTCGAGGAGCCCACTCGGGTCGAACCGGATGACGACTTCCAGACGCAAGTCGATAACTCGAAACGAGCGGCTGAGCAAGAAGAGGAAACCCGCACTGAGACGACGAAAATCGTCATCGAGGAAACGGGCGACGGTCCCGGCCCGATCTTCGGCGGCGACTTCCTCGAGGGCGGCGGTGGGTTGCTCGGGCTCGGCATCATCGGGGTCGTGATCCTCGCTGTGATCGGTATCGTGACCGACGCTATTCCGGGGCTGGGGAACTGACCGATGAGACGTCTTTTCATTTTTGCTACGGTCGTAGCGCTGGCGCTCGCGATGGGCATGGGCGTTGGGCCAGCCGTCGCACAGAGCAACGAGACCGCGGCGAACCAGACCGACGGCGAGCAGGTCGCACAGGCCGACGGGGACCGCGTTCGGATCATCGACAACGAGACGCGAGTCGTCGATTGGAGTTACGAGCCCGGCCGGTTCACCCTCGAGATCGAGGCCGACGAGCCGACCACGATCAGTATCACCGAGTCGGGGGCGTTCGAGAAAGGCGCAAAGAGCTTCAACTACGCCGAGAAGGAGTTAGACGAGGGAACGCAGACGGTCACGTTCATGGTCTCGCCGCGGCAGGGGCAGAAGGGCGCGGCCGTCGCGATCGCCACCCAGAAGTCGCTCGAGGCGGGCGGCGGCGCGATCGTTTCGACCGGGATGGTTCAGCAAAACCCGTTTCGTCACTTCGGCGGTGAGACGGGGCTGTTCTCCGGCGTTCTCATCTCTGTCGGTTGTGCGGGAATCGGCGCGTGGTACGTCGTTCGCTCCGAAGAAAGCGGGGTGGTCGAGGCATGAGCGACACGAGCGGCACCTTCGGGAACTGGAAGGACCGACTCACCTACGTCGTCGCCGAGGCGCAGTTACTCGTGTTCGCAGTGCTGTTCTCGCTCGGCGTTGCGATCCTCTGGATTCGGCCGTCTGTGCCGGGTATCCCGCCGATATTCTTCGGTTGGTTCGCGGCGCTGATCCTATTGGGACCGCCGCTGATTGCGATCTTCGTCACCGGAGCCCGGAAGCTCCGCGACCGGCGAATGACGACGGTCTACCACATCAACGGCGTCGATGACGTGAGAAAGAAATACTACGTCGAGCCGGAGTTGTGGAGTCAGAAGACCGTCGAGGGGCCGTCTCCATACGTGTGCAACGACGGCGATGCCTTCGAAGTCCGCGAGTTCACCCACCACGAGGATATCGGCGAGTTGGTCGTTCGAGGCTGCTATATGTCGCAGATGGCCGACTCGAAACTCGTCACGACGAAGACCATGCTCGAGGACATCCACGGCGATCTCGTCGAGGCGTTTCTCGAGTTGAACCAGCTGCGCGGACGAATCAGCAAGATGGGGCTGCAGATCCAAGGCGACGTGATCAACGAGGAGGCTGAGGCTGACGAGCGCGGATTGATGAACCCGCGGACGGCCATCAAAGATCGGTTCGAATCGGCCAAGGAAGACGCCGCTGCGTCGGACGATGACGAGATCCAAGACGTGAGTCAGTACGTCGACGAGTACACCGAGGGACACGGACCGAGAACGCCCGTCAGAGCGGAGGAATCGACCACAGAACAGGCAGCAACCGACGGAGGTGAACCATGAGCGACGAGCAAGACAACTACACAGTCGGCGGCTTTCGCGAGTATCAGGATGGCAATCTCGAGCGCGACCCCGAAGAAGTCCTTCGGCATTCGGGGTTCGTTCGTGACGAGCAAGTGGACCGACAGCTAGCGATGCGAGCTGTTCATCATGACCCCGATCGGTGGGACACGAAGCCTGCGAAGGATTACATGGCGGTCGGTAAGAATCGGAAAATCCTGCAGGCTGAAGGGAGCGAGACGGCCCGTCAGGCGCTCGAGAACGGCGACACGCTCACACTCAAACACTACATCGGCGATCCGTCTCAGGAGGCCGACCTCGCCGGTATCAAAGCCGTCACGCGTCTGCAGGAGATCGTCGCCGGGCCCGCGCCTGTTATCGTCCTACTCGGCGAAATGGGAGACGGGAAGACCGATTTCTCTGGGCTGTTGGGCCAACTCCGTGAGCGGTGGGTCGACGGGAATCTTCTCGTCGGCTCGAATATCCGCACGCTCGAGCGAACGAATCGATGGGTCCGTGATGACGGATCGGTCGAAGACGGCTGGATTCCGAACTATCCGCTGCTCGAGGAATGGGTCAGTCAAGACGGTGATCCCGTCGAGAACCCGCAGCAGCCGAAGCTATTCATCGGCGACGAGTTCTCGACGAACGCCAGCGGAACCGGCGAAGACGGCCATAAGGTGCGGAAACTGATGGGGCCGCTCGTGTTCAAGATCCGCAAGTACGGCGGCGCGCTCATCTATATCGGTCACGACGAGAGTTCGATCCATCCGATGCTCTGGCGCGTCGGCACAATCATCAAAAAGACGTCGCAGAAATCCGCAGTCGTCGCCGATCGGGTCTCGAACGGCAGTCTCGTCGACGTAGATCCGCGGCCGCTCGAGGGCATCCCGCCGACCGACTGGTCTTTCAACACGAACGACGAGGCCGACTGGAGCTGGTCCGCGCCTGGAGGCGACGAGAAAGACGAGGCGATCGCCGAGAAAGACGTGAAACGAGTCGCCGCCTGGACGATGGAAATCTGCCGTCGGCAGGGAATGTCGTCGCGTGCAACCGCCGAATTCGTCCCATACAGCCACGCTACCGTCTCAAATTGGTGGGAGGATATCGACGAAGGCGGCGAAAAGGCAGAATGGGTTTCCACAGTTGAGCAGGTGATCGCATGACTGCGCCGGGGTGTCAAGCTGTAAAGCGTAACTGGCCCCCCTTTAGAGTAGCCCATAGCCCACCGTGCTCGCTCCCTACCGGGAGCGAAGCGAGCGATGGGCGTACGGCTCGAGGCCAGCGGAGGAGTATATATATATCGGCGCGCGACGCGCGTGGTCCGCGTGAACCGCTCGAAGCGGGCGAACCACTTTGGGACCGCCGTCGAGAAACGAATGGCGGAGAAGCGTCGCTTCGATCTCGAGCGGGCCAGCTGGCACGACGCGAGATTCGGGAACGGAACGCCCGTCGAGATTAAGTCGACGATGCACGAGCATTCCGATGGCCAGCCCGGGAACTGGAAGGTCTACCGCGAGTACCACGAGAAACTCCGGCGTCACGACGGCTGGTATTGTTTCGTCGTCTACCGGCCACATGGGTGCTCTGGCTGTACGGTTCTATGTGATAAGATGGTCCGCTCGAGCGATCTCCCGCTGCTCCGGTGGCACGGTGGTGGCGATCACCGCGGAACCGAACAAGCGAAGATCTCGATTGATCTGATTTTCTAATTTTGGCTAAACATTCAAATCATCCACCTATTTCCGGACCCATGATTTGGGGATGAAGTCCATTTTTCAATTAAATCTCATACAAGATCCGTACTACCTAACCCTTACACCCTAAAGGGAAGGTCATACAGAACAACCTTCTTATTGTATCAGTTATTGAATCTTCATATCAGAATTTGAAATGACTCCTATAGAGCTAAACTATCCTGAAGAAAAGATCTCTGATGAGGATTATGATGAGTTCGTTCAGGAATACAATGAGATAGACTTAGAAAAACTGCATGAATATAAGAACAGGGAGGAATATCATAGGATTCTGTTTAAGTTATCTTTAGTTGGAACTATTTTAGCGGTAGCTCTTGGTTTCCTGCTATTAAATCAGGATGTGATAGAAAATCCTACACTTGTGTTTGTGGGCACAATGATTTTTATCATGTCTTTCCAGACCATTGATAAAGTGCCACTTATTTTAAATACGATGGCCTCAATCTCCGAGCGAGATATATTTCTCTATCATATATCGAATTCAATAGTAGAATATAGAAATGATGAAATAAGCAATTGCCGTGACGAGTTGAATGAAGCAACTAAATATAGCGGATGCTCCATAAATTGGTTACCAACACAGTATCTCACATTGGTTGGGAATTTTTGTTTCAAAGTGGGGAATTCGGAGAAATATAAAACGGCAATTGAGGGATATTTTCTGAAGATCACCGGTGGCGTTATTTACTATTGGAAATTGAAAGATGAAAGTCGGCTAAATGCGAATGTGGAGGGAATACCCGTCACACTAACAGATAAGAAATCACCAACCACTCAGTTTTTCATAGATATCGTCAATATAACTAGGTCTATACTGATTAATAGAATTTCTTTCGTTATTATTTCACTCATCGGCGGAGTGCTAGTATATTATTCAACTGGAGAGATTACACTTGGAACGAGTGCTATAGCTATACTCTTAACTGTATATACTGTTTTCCGATAATCGAATTCTGATATTGAATTTTACCGTTCTAAATGTGGCGGCGATCACCGTGAGACCAAACAGGCGAAGATCGCGATCAACTCTGTTTTCTAATCGGTGTCGACGACGATCTCGGATTCGACTTCGAACGTTACCGCTCTCGTCGAGAGCGTCTCGGCGATCTCCCGGCGCTGCTTGAGCGTGAGGTCGTCGCGCTCGAGGACCTGGCGTGACGCCTGGACGAACTTCGGTACGTCGTCGCAAGCGCTCACCACCGCTTTCGTCTTGTTGCAGTCGTAGAAGTCAGCTGCGCGTTCGATCGCGTCACGTCGGTACGCATAGTCACCGTCGGTTCTAATTCGCATACTCGTACACACGACCCCCGAAATCCTAGTTTTTTCGGGTCACTGGACGGTCCATTTCGGCCCAAAATCAGCGGAACGTGTCGGTCATCCAGAGAAGAACGCGGTCTCGAGCGGCCGAACGACTCGAGATATGCACACGAGGGTTCGCGTCTCGTGTGCATATTCGGGGAACAGGATTTGCCGACGTGCAACCCCAGAGGGTAGTAGAGAAACAGTGATTCATCATCTTCTATTCATTCAGTAGTTGGTTGAACGCCCCGATTACTACATGCGCTTACTGTACGCTTACTATCGCTTACAGATTGTGTTAATACCTCTCGTGCCGCAGGTGCTTTATGGAATGTCACCGGTGTAGAGGCCCGAATGGCAAACGTATAGAAATTAATTACCACAGTAATGCCACAGTTATTGCGTATATGTGCAGAGAATGTTCTAAGAAAGCCAAACGCGATACCTTGGTGAGAGAACTCGTTCCTTCCTCAAGCCAGTAACCGGCTATCGTCTCACACGAACTTGCGAACAATCCAGATGCGAAACGGCAGCAAAGATCTATTTAAGTCACAAAAGTTGTTATTCAGTTCGATATGAGACCAAGATTCGAAGGCAGTCGTCATTTGTGCACCTGAATACGTTTCCAAGAGACGACAAACTATCTTCATACTGCATCAATCTTTCACACCTTGAACATTTCTGCCCAGATACCATCCCATAATTATCCATGTAGGCATCTACAATCTCAACAGCAAAACTATACAGGGTAGCAACGAAGTTCCAAATACAGGGAGTACAGAACTAATGGAAGACGTTGAATCTATTGAAGTCCACCCATTTGGTGATGGGTTAATAGTGGAAATCATCGGTGTTGATGAGAAGGAAGACATCGAGATAGAATCTGTTGAGTTCGATATCAGTGAGGATGGTAGTGAGGTAAGCGTACGTGGGGATCTACCTTCAGAATATAAAGAAGACGTCAAAACGGCGCTTTCCAGGGAGGGGTATTCGTTGGTAGATACCTAAGGCCGTCATCTGCTACATGGTTCTCTGTACTTACTGCTAACTCGGGATCGTCGTTCGACTTTTATTGATCGGTCGGCCGTGTAGTTCAGCTGCGGACCCGTTCGAATAGCGAGATGGCGATGGGTTCAATCTGGTTCGAGTACTGCATGAGCGACGTGCCGAGAATACTCATCACGAGGACGTAGCCGACGGTAAAGGCGTAGATCGTCTGAACCGTCTCCGCTGCCATGCCGCTGCCGGCTCCGGAGAGGGCGAGGCTCGCGATGATCAGCGAGAACTCGCCGCGGGTGGTCATTCCGAATCCGACCCGTAGCGATCGGCGGTCGTTGAGGCCGTATATCCGTCCACCGAGGTAGCCGCTCACGATCTTCGTCGGCGTCGTCACGATCACGGCGGCGACGATCATCCCGAGAATCGAGAGCGTGAACAGTCCTGGATCGGTGACGAGTCCGATCCAGAAGAAGAAGATTGCTGCGAACGCGTCTCGCAGCGGCTCGAGCAACTGCTCTAGGTCGTGGACGTGATCGGTCGAAGAGAAGGCCATCCCGACGAAGAAGGCGGCGACGGCCTCGCTGACACCCAGTGCGAGCGCGATCCCGGCGACGAGGATCGTGACGCCGAGTGCACGGACGACGATGAACTCGTTGGTGTCGGCGTCGAGAAATCGCTCGAAGAAGCCGGTCCCGAAGGTGACGAGTCCGAGCAACGCGAGGATGAACCCGACTGCGATCCCGATCTGTCCCGCGGCTTCCCCAATGTCACCGCTGCCCAAGACCAGTGCGGACGCGATAGCCAGGTAGACGGCGATGAACAGGTCCTCGTAGACGAGCGTGCCGAGCATCGGTTCGGATTCGTCGTTGGCGATCCAGCCCAGATCGATCAGTGACTTCGTGATAATCGCACTCGAAGAGATGTAGACGATTCCCGCTGTAAGGAAAGCTGCGAGGAAGCCGCCGAAAACGAGATAGCCGAAGACCAGCCCGATCCCGAAGTTGATGACGAGATCGATAGACCCCGCTTTGCCAATCCGGCCTTTACTCGCGATCAACCGGTTCAAATTGAACTCGAGACCGAGGAAGAACAGGAGGAGGACGATCCCGATCTCTGCGCCGACGACGATGAAGTCGGTTTCGCCTAGTGCGAGTCCACCGACCGCGCCTATGAGATTGACGCCCCCGACCGTCACCTCGGGAACGGTAACGGCGACCCCACCGATCCCGATCTCGCTGCCGGCGAGTGCGGGGAGTTCGCCCAGTACGTTTGATCCCAGCAAGACGCCGACGATGATATAAAAGGGAATGACCGACTGATCGATTCGACTCGAGAGGACGCCGGCGAGAGCAACTGCGGCGAAGAGAATGCCGACATCGACGAGCGCCGTTTCGGTCGCCACTAGTGCTCACCTCGTGCGGGAAGGTTCGTCGCGATCACTCGTCGAGTCCGGCTCCAAGCAGTTCCTCGAATTGGGCGCAGTCCTCGCGGTCGCCGATGACGACCAGCGTGTCACCCACCTCGAGGACGGTCTCCGGTGTCGGCGGCGAGATCAACTCCTCGCCGCGCTGAATGGCGACGATAGAGACACCCGTTTCATTGCGGATATTCGCCTCAACGAGGGTCTGACCGGCTACCTCGGCGGTCTCGGAGACGCCGTACCACTCGAGGTAGGTATCGTCGGCGAGCATCGTCTCCACCTGTTCGGCCTGCACCGGCTGGAAGTACGCCCCTTCCAGAATCGTGCCGATCTTTCGGGCCAGACGATCCGATGCCTCAAACACCTTCTCGCTGTCCGCGTCCGCGTCCGCTTTCAGGTACACCTCTCGTTTCCCCGTGTTGTGAGTCACGATGACGAGGCGCTCCCCGTCATCGAGTTCAATCTCGAATTTCTTTCCGACGCCGGGGAGATCGCTCTCGTAGACGGTCATACGTCATCAAAGCGAGGGCGTGATAATAAATGGCGTGTCCCTTTGACCTATCGCGGTCGTCTCTGTCTAGTGATTCTCTTCAAGCTGTCAGAGAACGGTTTACAGGTACGTACCGCTCGGGCTCAAGCGGACGTCGATACGCGGTGACAACAGGCCGCCCCAGCAAAACCGGTCACTTAATCAATCAGAGACGGTATCCACAGTGACTGGTGGACAGCAAATGCGCGAGCTTCGAGATATAGACGGACTGCACCCGCGTGATCTGACGCAACGTCAACGACTGTTGGTGCTATTTGTGGTTGGTCTCGGTCTGGTCGTCCTCTTCTACACGGTCGTCTACAACTGGGGAATGCAAACGCTCGAGAATCGCCCCCAGTCGATCTTCCGGTCGTTCCAGACGGTCGTCGAGACGATGACGACGACCGGGTTCGGGGCGGACGCGCCCTGGGCGACGCCGGTGATGAACGTCCTGATGGTGTCGATCCAGGTGACGGGGGTCATCATCGGGTTCGTCACGCTGCGGGTCCTGGTCATCCCGCTCTTCGAGCGAACGCCGCTGGACCTCTCCGACCGCCTCACGACCAAGAACGACCACGTCGTCATCGCGGAGTACCAGCACGATACCGAGTTGCTCCTCGACGAACTCGAGGAACTCGATATCGACTACGTCCTCATCGAGTCCGACGAGGAGGATGCGAAGCGGCTCTCGGACGACGGCTATCAGGCTATCCATGGCGATCCCGAGGAACGAGCTGACCTCGACCGCGCGACGATCGAGCGAGCGTCGCTGCTCATCACCGACGCCGGCGACGAAACCGCGAGTATCGTCCTGACGGCGCTGGAAGCCAACGAGGACCTACGAGTGATCAGTTTCACGGAGTCGACGCGTCGGAAGGCGGCACTCGCGGAGGTCGGTGTCGACCGCAGTGTCGCCCCGCACGCGCTGATCGGCCAGCGGCTGGCGGAGAAGGCGGCGACGCCGGTCACGGTGCCCGACCGAACCGACGGCGACGAGGTCGACGTCCGCGAGATCCTCGTCCGCCGAAATAGCCCGCTCCACGGCGTCAAAGTGCGCGATTCGCCGGTCGTGAACCACCCGAACCTGACGCTGGTCGCCGGGTGGTTCGACGGCGAGTTGCACTTGCCGCCGTCGCCCGACGACGAACTGACGCCCAACACCGTGCTGGTCGTCGCCGGACCGAGGAGCGAGATCGACGAAATCACGGACGAGATCGCGGGCGTCCGGTCGCGGCGCATCGAGACTCCCTCGCAGCTCGTCGTCGCCGGCTTCGGCGAGGGCGGAACCGCGGCCGTCGACGCGCTCCCGGCGGACGTCTCGGTGACGACCGTCGACCAATCGGAGGAGCGGAGCCCCGACGTCGTCGGCGACGTCACCGAACCGGAAACCCTCCGCGAAGCCGGCATCGAGGACGCGTCGGCCCTGGTCGTCACCGTCGGCAACGATTCGGCCGCACTGATGACCATCGCCATCGCCCGCTCGCTCTCGAGCGACGTCGAGATTCTCGCACGTGTGACCGATAGCGACAAGACGAGAGCAGCGTTCCGAGCGGGCGCTGACTACGTTCTCTCTATCCAGCAGGTGTCCGCTCGGCTGGTCGCGGCGGAGGTCCACGGTGAACAAGTCATGTCTCCAACGAACCAGATTCGCCTAATTCGGGCGGACGCAGCGCCGTTTGCTGGCGAGTCACTAGAGGATGCCCGTCGCAATACTGAGCGCGGATGGACCGTTATCGGCGTTTCCCGCGGCGGCACTGTCCATACCGACGAACGTACTTCCATTGAAACTGACGACGAAGTGATCATCGCGGGGAGTGACGACGCGATTCAGGAGTTCGAGCGAACAGTCCCTTCCTCGTGATTGGGTACGTACCACTACTGTCCGAGAACCTTCTTTCTTCTACTCTACACTGTATCAAGTGGTAAGCACACTACCTGTACTTACCGCTCAGTCACAGTCTAATCTCACCCTTCCTAAGCGGACTCGACAATAGTCGTTATCGAGGTCCCATCTTCACCTAATTCTGGAGTAGCACCGTTGTACCGTCTGGCACCGGCCAGTTCGTCTTTCTCTCAGCGCGGCGCGCGCTCTGCGCGCCGCGCAATTGCCCTGCCCCCTTAGGGGCACCTACCGTAGGGGTACCCGGCAACCCCGATACCTGAGCCAACCGCTGAAACGGCCAAGTTTTCGCGCGTCCGCTGCTGTTTCAGCGGTTCAACTTCGTGCTCGAGTCGGCGAAACTGGCCCGAAGTACGCCGACTGTTCCCGTTAACACCTTGGTGAAAGTAATATTTTCCTCAGAAAGCGAATGTGTCGAGCGCGAATGTAAGAACCACTGGTGAGACGTAGTGAAACAAAGGAACAACCGCGCGTGCTGCAGCTATCCGCCGAATCGAACCGGACCGACGACAACCTATTGAAGCGGTGGCGGTAGTTCGTCGACGCGAACCCGAACGTCGCGATCGTCGAGCTGGTCGCGTTCGTAGAGGTACGCCACATCGTGAATTGACGCGCTCAACCGCTCGAGGTACTCGAAGCCGATCTCGGTCGCGTCGTTCGTGCTCTCGTCGCTTTCGGCGACATCCGCGTCCGATTGGTCGTCGTCACTCGCCTGCTGTTCCTCGCGCCGCTCACGCCGCTCGTCGGCCCGCCCGTCGATATCCTCGGGCATATCCTCCGGACGGACTTCGCGAAGGATCTCGCGGGCTCGCTCGAGGACGACCTGAGAGACGAAAAACACCATCACCGGGTTCCCCTCGCGGGAGACGACCCCGGTTTCAGCGAGCCGACGAACGTGGTACCGAACCGTCGATCTCGCGAGCCCTGTCCGCTCGACGAGCGTGTCGTAGTTCGCGCCGTCGTGCTCGGCGATCACTCGCAGGATGTCGTAGACGGCCGTGGTCGACTCCTTCAGCGCTTCCCGGTAGATGTCCGTCGCGAGGTCCTCGTACCGCTCCCGAAGCATGTTACGGCGGCCTGTCGGCCGCTCGAAGTCCCACGGCGCGGATTCCGGCCCATCAAAGAAGTCGTCGGCGACGAGGTCCGATCGATCGATCCCGGCCCATCGTGCGTGCGTCGCGACGACCGTCCGGAGGTGCTCCAGGACATCGTCCCATTCGGAGACGTGCGGCAGCTCACCGCGGTCGACGCCCGCGTAGGAGGCCTCGAGCTTCGGGTGATGGAACGGGTCGGTTTTCGGCTTCTTATGCCACTGATTCGCCTGATAGATCTTCACCTCCGTACTGTACCGCTGGGGATCGAACCCGAGTAGGTGCCAGCGATCGCTCTCGACGAGCGCCTCGAGCCAGCCTTCTTGCTGTCGTCGCTGGTGGGCGTCGATCTCGCTCTCACCGCCCCAATCGATGAGCTGCTTCGACTGCTCGAGCGTTTCGATAGCGGCGTTCTTCTTCCCGATTGCGAACCGAATGTGCGCCTCGGCTTTCGGAACCCGACGTGCGTCGTCGACGCGGTCATCGAGGTCCACCGCATCGGCACCGTAGACGGCCCGGAGTGCATCGTACATCCGGCGTTCAATCTCAAAGGGGTCCTCGGCCCACGTCGTCCAGGCGAGCAACCGCGTCCCCTCTCCGTAGGGACACTCGAGCGGGTCACCGCTCTTGTAAACCATGTCCCGGAACTGCGGCATGATCTCGACGTGCAACGCCAGCGCGGGTTTCCGAAGGTCCCGCTCGCCGTCGTCGGTCTCTGGCCCCCATTCACGGAGCTTCAGGTGTTGCTCGTAGTACGAACGATAGTCGTCTCCATGGCCAGTTCCGGCCTTCCACCGTGACGACGTGAGTACGAGCGCGTAGTCTCCCGGCGGCAGCCAGTCGGCTTCAAAGTCGTCGACGGCGACGTGTGGCTCGAGGTCGCGATCGCCGACGTTCTCCCGCCAGTAGGACAGCGACCGGTCGTACAGCGTCCCGCGTTCGGCACTTCGACCGGCGCGGGAATTTTGGACGTCGTCGAGATGGTTCATCACCGCGGCGCCGTGAGCGCGGGGCTTCGGGAAGGTATCGGACTCAGACCCGGTGACATCGTCAAACTGTACCGGATCCTCGGCAGCGTCAACGCTCACAGCGGTCCCTCTCGCGCGTCGCGAACGTCGCGCGTACAGTCGGTGCAGAGACGACGAAGCCCATCGATGGCCTCGCTGCAGCGCTCGCACTCGCTGTTCCCGACGAGTCGACTCACAGCGATCCCTCCTCGAGCCTGTCCTCGGCTCGAGCGAGCAGGTTCCCGATCGTCCCTGGTCGGCGATCGGTCCGCCGGGCGAACTCGCGAACACCGACGCCGTTCTCTCGACAAGCGACGTAGGCCTCGCGTTCGGCCTCGGTGAGCTGGGAGAGATCCGGCCCAAAGTCCACGAGCGTCGCTTGCTTACTCGACATGCTCGGTCACCTCCCGCTCGGGGGTCGCAACGTGGCGAATATGCTCGTCTGAGAAACGGATCTCGACGCCGGTCCAGCCGTCGACGAACGCACTCGCGTCCTCACCGCCGACTCGCATCGGCATCACGATCTCGTAAGGATGGCGCTCGCACCGCCACCCGAACGTAACGAGTTCGTCGAATGCGGCAGCGAGAGCAACAAGTACGAGGTCCGGTTTCTCGATCCGCTGGGGTCCCTTCGACTTGACGACGGGATGGCCGCACTCCGGGCAGATCTGAATGTCCTCGCTGTCTCGCGTGGGTTCGCGGACGATCGTCGGCGGCATGACGCCGAACTGTCCGAGACCGGTTCGGCTCATCGGTCACCTCCCGGCAGTAGTGAGTGGTGATCGTCGATTAATCCACCAACACAACGGGGGATCAGATTGATTTGTTGTAAATCGGTAGAACCAGATTGTCGAATGTTGTCTCGATGTCCGAATTGTGATGAAGGGCTGGGTGAGCAGCTCGAAAAGTATGTCTCAGACGGAGAGGCAGTAGCAGACTTCATCTGTCCGAAGTGCGACCACGAGTGGTCGTTGTCGATCTGATCCGGCCAAATCTCGTCTATATTTTCAGTAGGCAGTTCGGTACCGCTCGAGGAGTGCCCGCCGTCGGTGCGAACCTCTCGGTCCTTGAGCGCCCGCCGAACGTCCGCGTCAGTCGCTTGGTGGGCCGGATGGGCTATGGGCGTCCGACTCCCGACATCGTACAGCCGATTCGCCGGAACGAACCCGCTACACATCGGTCTCACCTCCGTGGCGGCCGGGCGACGTTTCCGGGTCCGGAATCGACACGTCGACGCCAGCAGCGGAGCCGCGGCTCAGTCGAGCGTACGAATCGCAGTCGCCACAGCGGTGGGCTCGGTTGCGGTTGTCACCGAAAACTCGAGAGAAGTGGTCGGTGACGTGGGCTCCGCAGTGCTTGCACGTCGAGTTGTCGACCGACGGCCAGGGTGCGACCGTCACGCAAACCACCCCGTAGAGCGGCCACTAAGTGTCAGGGAGTGCGGGAAAAGGTATATGTACCCAGTGGGCCGGCGCAGATTCGAACTGCGGTTACGGCCACCCGAAGGCCGAAGGATACCAAGCTACCCCACCGGCCCGCACATTCTGAGTGAACGGATCCGATCGTTTAACGCTTCCGAATGCCGGCGTCGAACCGCCGGCAGGGGAGCCGATCCCTCGAGCCAACCCCCTCCAAAACCAGCCTCAAAACCGCTCGTAGCCGTCCGTATCCAGGTAGTGGTGCGTGATCGTAATCGCCTGATCCGCGTGTAACAACTCGGGCCCGAGCCGAAGCCGCTGATCGGCGAACGCCTCGAGCAATCCCGCCTCCTCGTCAGTGAAGTCCCGATGATCCGAGAGCACGAAAATCGCGTCCCCCAGCGTCTCGGCACCCACGTCGCTCACCGCCTCGCCGTTCTCGTGCAACTGGACGATCGGACCGTCGTCGGCGATCTCCTCGAGCGTCCCCTCGAACCCGCGGCGGTAGACCTCGATCCCCGGACTGGGTTCGGCGGGCAGCGCGCCGATGGCGTCTTCGCGGTGCTCGAGGGCCTTGCGAACCAACGCGGCGGTGCTCCGCTCGTCGGGGTTGAGCCGCTGGAGCGTCCCGCCGTCGAAAGTGATCGTGAACTCGTCCTGGGCGATCAGGTGGACCCGCACGTCCTCGCGGATACCGTGGGAGGTGACGAACGCGGCGGTGATCGACCGACAGAGCGCGTCGAGCCGACCGGCCCCGCCCGCGAGGTCGTCGAGCGAGAAGTCGGGCTCCGTGGGAACGTCGTGACCGATGAGCACGAACTGGCGCATATCGAATCGTGGCCGGCCGACGGGATAGCCGCCACGATTCGGCGGCGGGAGAGTACCGCCACCTCCCGAGGCTCAGGACCCGATCCCGAGTCGGCGCTCGAGCGAGTCGAACACCCACTCGAGTCCCGGCATCCCGTCGCGGTACCAGGCGACGACGGCGACGGCGAAGAGACCGAACTGGACCCACTGGTAGGTCCCCAGTTCGTAGTAGTTGAGGAACGCGTCGAGGATGCCGGCGACGGGTTCCTCGGGGGGCTGCTCGAGCACCGGCCAGAGGAGGTAGGTGGCGTGTGCGAACTCCCCCGAGAGGACCCGCGGCGGGACGTCCGCCAAGAGGTGCGAACAGTAGCCGATCAGGAAGGCGACGCCGATCGCGCGGCCCTCGAGTCGATCCGCGACGAGGAGGACGGCCGGCACGAGGAGGGCCACGACGAACAGCGAGTGCGCGAGGGTGCGACCGCCGGGCAGGATGCCGAAGTTCCACGCGAGGGGCTTATCGATCAGATCCGGCGTCTGTGAGCCGATCGCGAGCGCGATCGCCGGCACGGCACGCGGCGGGCGGCCGAACCGGCGGTGCGTGACGACGGTGTACAGTAGGTACGCGACGGCGAGGTGTCCCCAGGGCCACATCCCCAGAGCGTTCGCCGGACGCGGGCATAGATGCTTCGGCTCGACGCGACGACAGTGAGGCTGCGTACCGCGATGGCGGGGCTGCATAGGCATGGCCAACCGTTTCCCTCGTTACCGGTATGCAGTGGATACATGGCGAAATCAGAGTCGGCGCAGTCGACCGGGCAACAGCAGTTGCTCGCGATGCTCGAGGGACGGTCCTGTCACCACTGTCCGGACGGCCAGCTCGAGCGGGGGACGTACAAGGACAACAGAGCGATCGTCTGCGATAGCTGCGGGACGCCGCGCGTTCAGGTCTGGCCGACGCCGCTCGACTAGTACTCGAGCGCGCCGATCCAAGCATCGACGCTGCTGACTGCACACCACTCGCGGTGTGCGTCGTAACAGCGCGAGTCCATTACCAGGCCACACCGACACCAGCGCTGTGCGTCGCCGGGAACGGGCCGTCGACAGAGCGGACATCTGGCCTGCATGATAGCATCTACCGCGATCCGACAGATACCACTTTTCGGTGCAGCGCTGACCGGTCACGAACGCGACCGGTATCCGCCGAGAGACGGCTCTCAAAGGGGGATTCAACGGAAGTAGTCGAGGGTGCACCAACGGGGAAACCGGGGGCGGCGATCACCGAGATCGCGATCCCGAGTAGTCGTGGCCGACGACGAGCGCGAGCGCGTGGACCGCCAGCAGCGCGACGAACAGCGACAGGCGACTCATCGAGTCGATCCCGGCGAGAATGACGGGCACGTAGACGATCGGCAACAGGGTGCCGAGCCAGAAGCCGGCGGCGGTGACGGAGTGCCGTAGATGCATCGTCGGAACTAGCGCATCGACTCGAGGTCGACGAACGAGTCGTCGTGTGCCGTGATCCAGGCGGTCATCAGTTCCTCCTCGCTGGCCTCGGACGGAAAGATCGCGCACTCGTCCGGGGCCCCGTCGTTTTCGATGGTGACGTGATCGAGCTCGGCGGTCGGTCCCTCGGTGTCTGGCGTGTGGAAGTCGGCATCGGTCATGGGAAATCTGGCGACGGGTACTCGCGCCGGACGTTGCTACCGGAGACGATACTATTGTTATCAAGTGGCTAATCGGGTCAATTCGGTCGATAGCGATCGGTTCCACTCCGATTCAGACGGTTCAATCCGTCGACAAAGAACTCAACGAGCGGTGACGTGTACGATATCGCTATGACGAAGCGAAAACGGAAACCCAGGCGAAGCGGCGGCATAATAACTCGTTTCGAACGGTCTAACGCGTCGTTCCGACCGGGTTAGACGGCTCGGGTCGGCAACTGACCACCTATAGTAGCCACTGAAAGTCAATGTACACCTGATCGAATGACGGCGTTGCGGTCAGTGTGTAATTCGTTTCAGTGGCTACTATATACCGACGGCCGGGCGTCGAGCGTCAGCGTTCTGGTGATCACGCGCCCGTTCCGCCGGAGACCGATATCGAGCGCGTCCCCGGGACTGGTCTCGAGCGCGAGATACGTCGACAGCGCGTGGCGGTCGGGGATCGGTTCCCCGTCGAACGTGCGGATGACGTCGCCGCCGACGGGGATGGGTTCTCCGCGCCGCTCGACCGACCCCGTAGCCGGCTCGAGGACGCCGTCGGCGGCCGAGCCGTCGACGATACCGGTCACGATGACCCCGGACGCCGCCTCGAGATCGTTCGCCTCGGCGACGAGTCGGTCGACGGGGTGGAGGCCGATCCCCAGATAGGAGTGGTCGTACGACCCCGAATCGATGAGTTCCGGAACGACGCGTTCGGTGAGCGCCGCCGAAATCGCGAACCCGATGTTGTCGCCGCCGCCGGAGTTGATGACTCCCACGACATCCCCCTCGAGATCGACGAGCGGCCCGCCGCTGTTGCCGGGATTGACGGCCGCGTCGGTCTGGATGACGTTCGGGTAGGAGAACTGTCGATCGGGGAGGTCGAGCGTCCGGTTGACGCCGCTGACGATCCCCGACGACATCGAGCCGTTGAGGCCGTACGGGTTGCCGACCGCGGCCACCTCCTGTCCGACGACGGGCCGTTTCTCGGTCAGGGGAAGTGGGGATGCCGTCTTCGGGACGTGATCGGCCTCGAGAACGGCTAGATCGCTGTGGTAGTCGCGACCGACGAGCGTGGTCCCCGCCCAGTCGCCGTTGCTGTACTGGAGGTCGGCCGCCGTTCCGTTACCGATGACGTGGTCGTTGGTTACGATGTGTCGGTCGTCGTAGACGAACCCCGATCCCTGCCCGCGTCCCTCGGCACCGGTGGTCGGATCTCGGAGCCCGAAGACTCGAATCTGCGTGACCGAGTCGATGATTGCCTCATAGAGGTCCGTAAACGCCGAGCCATCCGCGAGGGCCCCTCGATCGATCTCGTGCGAGGAGTTCCCCTCGATCGAGTCGTCGGCTCGAGGTTCCACGCAGCCAGCGGCGACACCGGCGAGTCCGGCGCTCGCGGTCGCGAGAAAGGAACGGCGATCCAGTCGAGAATCGTCCATGACCGGGAATTGGACCCGACCCATTTGAACCTCCGGGCCATCGGCCGGCATATGCCGGCCGTGTCGGGTCGTTCGACCGGGACGGCGACCCCGACAGCAGGCGATCGAGCGCAGCGTCCCCGCGAAGGGAAAACGTGTTACCCGCGGCACCCCCACTCTCGAGACATGATCACGGAAGACGCCCGCGCGTTACTGGCGACGGGCACCGTCTGCGACTCCTGTCTCGGACGGCCCTTCGCCGAGCGGAGTTTCGGGCTGACCAACGCCGAGCGCGGGCGGGCGCTGCGCACGACGGTCGCGCTGGCCGACGACGAGGACTTCGATCCGACCGACCCCGCGGACTGCTGGGTCTGCGAAGGCTACTGCGGGACGTTCGACGCTATCGCGGACACGATCGTCGACGCCCTCGAGGGCATCGACTTCGCTACCTACCAGGTCGGCAGCCGCATCCCGCCGCTGGTCGAGGAGAACGAACGGCTGTTCCGGGAGGACGCCGACCTCGAGCCCGACGTCGGCGAATCGATGAAGCGCGAGATCAACCGGGAGGTCGGTCGGCGCGTCGGCGCGAAGACCGAGACCGAGGTGGACTTCGACCGGCCCGACGTGCTCGCCATCGTCGACCTCGAGGGGTTCGACCCGCGCGAGACCCTCGAGTCGGGGGCCGTCACGAGCCACGCGGTCGACGTCCAGATCAATCCCGCGTTCGTCTACGGCCGCTACCGAAAGCTCGAGCGCGACATTCCCCAGACGGAGTGGCCGTGCCGGGAGTGTGGCGGCAGCGGGATCCAGCTCGGCGACGACGGCGAGGAGCCCTGTGACTACTGCGGCGGCTCCGGCTACCTGTACGACACCAGCGTCGAACAGGTCGTCCGACCCCACGTCGTCGACGCGATGGACGGCGACGAGGGCACCTTCCACGGCGCGGGCCGGGAAGACGTCGACGCCCGCATGCTCGAGGGCGGGCGGCCGTTCGTTCTCGAAGTAAAACGACCGCGCGTGCGCGATCCCGATCCCGAGACGCTCGAGGCCGAGATCAACGCGGCCGCCGACGGCTCCGTCGAGGTCGACGGCCTCCGGCTGGCGACTCACGAGATGGTCGAGCGCGTCAAGGAACACGACGCGAGCAAGCGGTACCGAGCCGACGTCGAGTTCGCGGAGCCGGTCGACGAGGACGCCTTCGAAACGGCGCTCGCCGAACTCGAGGGGACGACCGTCGACCAGTACACGCCGGAGCGAGTCGACCACCGGCGGGCGGGGCTGACCCGCGAGCGGACGGTCTACGGAATCGACGGCGATCTGCGGTCGTCGGCCGAGGCCGAGGTCCGAATCCACGGCGAGGGCGGGCTCTACGTGAAGGAACTCATCAGCAGCGACGACGGCCGGACCGAGCCGAGCCTGGCTGGCCTGCTCGAGATCGACGCCGAGGTGACGGCGCTGGACGTGACCAGCGTGGAAGGGGAAGAGGAGCCGTTCGAACTCGAGGAATTCTTCCTGGACGAATCCCGCACAGACCGCGAGGAAGAGGCGGCAGAGACGGCCAACTGAATCGATTCCGTCGAGTCGCAACGATTTTCCGCTCCGCCACCGATCGCCAGCGTATGCCATTCGGCGTCGACGAGGCCGGCAAGGGGCCCGCGCTGGGGTCGATGTTCGCCGCGGCCGTCCACTGCGAGGAGCCCAGCGTTCTCCCCGACGGCATCAGGGATTCGAAGCGACTCTCCCCCGAGCGGCGCGAAGAACTGGCGGCGACCCTGCGTAGCGACGATCGACTCGCGATCGGCGTCGCCGAGATCACGCCGGCGCGAATCGACGATCCCGAGACGGACATGAACTCGCTCGCGGTCGCGTCCCACGCCGAAGCGATCGAGGGGACGGTCAGCGACCTCGAGCGCGCCGGTGACGCGAACGGGACGATTTCGGGCCTCTGCGACGCCTGCGACACCGACGCCGAGCGCTTCGCTCGACGAGTCGCCGACGCCTGCTCGCTCGAGGGAGTTGCCGTCGACGCGCGTCACGGTGCCGACGACGAGTCGCCGCTGGTCGGCGCGGCCAGCATCATCGCCAAGGTCGAACGCGACGCGCACATCGCGACCCTCTCCGACGAGTACGGGCCGATCGGCAGCGGCTATCCCGGCGATTCGACCACTCGAGCGTTCCTCGCGTCCTACGTCGACGAACACCGCGAACTCCCGCCGTTCGCGCGCGAGTCGTGGTCGACCTGCGAAGACGTGCTCGCGGCCGCCGAACAGACCGGGCTCGAGCAGTTTTGAAACCCGCTCGAGATGGACTCGCGGCTGACGACGTGGGCAGTATCGGGGTGCAACCAACGTATCGCTCCGGACCAGCCAACCGGCGTGCGGTGGCGCGCGCTGTCGACCGACCGAACGAGAGTGAGGCCGGTCGATACCACTGTGCGAGGGATGAGCGAACGCCGTCAGGCGTGAGCGTTAGCGCGGAACCTTCGGTTCCGCGAACCATGCGAACGGGCGCTGCGCGGCGCGACGCGCCGCGCCGCGACTGTCGGGACGGCGCAGCCGTCCCGCAGCGCCCGTGAGCAGAAATCGGCTGGGGAGGGCGTGGCGATTCCCTGTTGCCACGATAGCAGGACGCTCTGTCACCTGATCCCCATTCCAATCGGCTGCACCATTCACACGAGAACTGAATCAATCCGTTCAGTTCAGATCGATATCAATCGAATCAGGAACGAACGTCGATTGCTGCTCTCCGTCTCCGACCGACGACACCACTCAATTCGAACGCCAGACCGCGTAGACGTAACAGCCGACCCCGAGAAAGACGAAGAGCGACGAAAGTAGGTCGATGGCGGCCGCCCTCGTGAGGACGGCAGCGAACGTGAGAACGCCGCCCGCGGCGAGACAAGCCGCGGCCGCGGCCAGCACCGATCGCGGGTTCGCGGTCTGCCCGTACAGCATCGCCCCGACGGCGATCGCGATGACCCCGAACCCGAGTTCCGCGACGATGGCCGCCAGCGGATCGCTCGCGACCGTCGCGTAAACCAGAACGACGAAGTAGCCCAGAATCAGGGCGACGATCGCTCGAGACCGAGCCGTCGATCCGGCGGTCGCGTTCATGTCCTCCCCAACTCGCTCTCGGGCCTTAGCTTTCGAGGGTGTCGGCCCACTCGAGGCCGAATCCCTCGTGGACGACGAACTCGAGGGCGTTGATCAGGTAGTGGGCGACGACGACGACAAGCAGGCTCCCGGTGGCGATGTAGACGGCCGCGAGCACGAATCCGAGGAGACCGGTGACCACGATTCCGACGGAGCCCTGCATGCCGTGGCCGAGCGCGAACGCGATCGAGGAGCCGACCGCGAGCAACCACGGCGAGAGACCGAAGCCAGCGGCGGCGGGGACGCCGATCAGCGCCGCCCGGAAGAGGAACTCCTCGAAGAAGGCGATGATCGGCAGCACGCCCAGCAGGAGGATGAGCCAGCCACCGATCGAGTCGGGCGAGAGCAGTTCTCGAAGCGCCTCGTCGTGGTCGAACCCGAACCGCGTCGCGGCCGCCGCGGCGAGTTCGTTCGCGAGGTAGAAGCCGATTCCGGCGACCGTTCCCAGGAGCAGCCCCGTCTCGAGGTATGCGAGGGAGAACTCGATGCCCAGCGCCGATGCCGGAATCGCCGTGTAGACCGTCGCCCCGAGAAGGACGAGCGCGAACAGGCCCTGGGAGAAGGCGACGTTCGCAAGGACCATTCCGGTCGACAGCGAGCCCGGATCGACGCCGCGCTCGGTCGGCCGGCGCTCGTCGCCCTCGGCGGTGATCTCGCGGTGCGCACTCGAGTCGTCGGATTCGATTCCATTGGGGCTCTCGTCGGGTACGCCGGCAGTGCTCCCGTTCGGTCGTGGGGAGACGGTTGTGGGAGCATCGGCGGACCGTGCGTTCCGGGTCGAATCGTGATCCGTCTCCGCCGGAGTCCCGCCCGAATCAGACGCTGACTCGAGGGGTCGGTGACTCGAGGTAGTCGTCCCGTCAGCCGACGCTCCGGGGCCGTCGCTCGAGTCGGGTTCGCCGTCGGTGAACGCGGATTGGGTGAGATGCGATAAAACGAGCAGCAATACGAGGACGACGCCCGTAATGCCGACGAACGTCGCCCACTGCGGCATTTACTGTGGGCTCGGGTTCGAGCCGCCGGCGGAGCCGACGGTGCCCTGATCGAACGCCGTGCCGGTGATCGACTTCAGCCGGTCGACCAGCGAGTCCTTCTTCGGTTCGCCCATGAGGGCGACGTCGAGGACTTCGCTGATGTTCGAACAGGGGATGATTTCGACCATCTCCTCGTACTCGTCCTCGATCATCACGTCCTGCTTGTTCGCTTCGGGGATGATGATCTTGGTACAGCCGGCCTTCGCGGCGGCCTCGATCTTGTGGGTGACCCCGCCGACCGGCAGCACGTCGCCGCGCACGGAGAGCGAGCCGGTCATCGCGACCGACTGGTCGACCGGGATGTTCTCGAGGGCACTGATGACGGCCGTCGCAACCGTAATCGAGGCGGAGTCGCCGTCGACGCCCTGTTGACCGGCCTGGACGAACTGGATGTGGATGTCCTTCTCCGAGAGATCGACGTCGGAGAACTTCTTGATGATCGCGGAGACGTTCTGGACCGACTCCTCGGCCATCTCCTTGAGCTGACCGGTCGCGATCACCTGACCGCCGCCCTGCGCGGGCGCGATCTCGGCCATCACGGGGAGCATGATACCGGAGTCCTCGCCCATGACGGCGAGGCCGTTGACGCGGCCCTCGACGCCGCCATCGTTGACCTGCAGCTCGTAGTCCTTGCGGCGCTCGATGTAGTCGTCGGCGAGCTGTTGCTCGATCGAGCGCGAGCGGGCCTTCGCCTGCAGGACGTCGTCGCGGGTGGTGAAGTCGCGATCCTCGGCGCGAGCGATGTCGCCCGCGACGCGGACCAGCCCACCGAGGCTGCGGAACAGCAGCGTCAGGTGGTTCTTTCGACCGGAGCGGCGTTTCGCCTCGAGGATGACCTCTTCGACGGCGTCGTCGGTGAAGTGGGGGAGGCGGCCGTCGCGTTCGACCTCCTGGGCGATGAAGCGGGCGTACTTGCGCCGCATCTCGGGGGTGTCCTCGATGGTGTCGTCCATGTAGACCTCGTAGCCGTACCCCTTGATCCGGTTGCGGAGCGCGGGGTGCATGTTCTCCATGGCGTCGAGGTTGCCAGCAGCGACCATGATGAAGTCACAGGGGACGGGTTCGGTCTGGACCATCGCGCCCGAGGAGCGCTCGGACTGGCCCGTGATCGCGAACTCGCCTTCCTGGATCGCCGTCATCAACTTCTGCTGGGTCCGGATGTCGAGCGTGTTGATCTCGTCGACGAACAGCACGCCCTTGTTGGACTTGTGGATCGAGCCGGGTTCGACGCGATCGTGAGACGGCGTCTCCATACCGCCGGACTGGAACGGGTCGTGGCGGACGTCGCCCAGCAGTGCACCGGCGTGGGCACCGGTCGCGTCCTCGAAAGGCGCGACGCGCTGCTCGCCGTTGTTAACGATCATGTTCGGTACCATCGCGTCGCTGCCCCGAGAGGTGTAGCGGAAGATCAGCCAGATGATCCCCGCCGCGAGAATACCCAACAGGAGCTGCCCGCCCGCCAGGATCGCGTAGCCGAGGACAACCGCGATGATGATCCACATCAGGATCGAGCGCATCTGGTTGCGCTTGCGGGCTTCCTCCTTGTGCGCGTCGATGATCTGTTCGCCCTTTCCCGCGGGGACGGTTCGGACCTTCGGTTCGTTGCCGTCGTCCGGATTGTGGTAGACTAAGACGTCCTGGAGATCCTCCTTGGGCAGCAGTTGGCTCATCGCCTTCGCCAGCATCGACTTGCCGGTCCCCGGCGAGCCGATCATCATGACGTGGCGGCGCTGCTTCGCCGCCTTGATAATTATGTCTCGTGCTTCGTCCTGACCGATGACCTGATCGACGAGTCGATCGGGGACTTCGATGTCCTCCGTCGAGTCGATCTTCAGACCGCCCAGCAAGTCGTCCTCGGCGATCTCCTCGTCGACCTCGACGCCGGGATCGACCTCGACCGTACTCCCCAGGTCGTCGACGGTCTCGATGTCGTCTCCCTCCTCCTCGTCGGACGACGGCTCGAACTCGTCGATCGGATCGTCGACGTCGGGACGACGGTCGCCGTCCTCCTCGAGCGGCGACTGATCTCCCTGACGCTCGGGCTGCTCCGCGGGCCGGTCCTCCTCGGGAGCAGCGTCGGGGGCGTCTTCGGGAGGGTCGTCAACGTTCGTATCGTTACTCATAGAACTCTGTTCAGTACCTGATTCGAAGGGATTGCGACTGATATACTTTCTCCATGCGGAGGATGCTGTCAGTCGCTGATACCGGAGGGAACAGCGGTCGACGGGACGAATCAAGCGTTAGCTACTGAATATTTAATGCATTTTTAACTGGCGCGGAATATATGGTTACGATACCGGTCAGTTATCGTGGATGTTACGGATAGGCTGGAACGAGCTGTAGTCGGCGCGACTGGCCACGACTCGGACCGTGCCGATTCGTGCGAAAACTCGCCACGCTTAAGCGCCGTGCCCGAGCAGTGTCCGGCATGACCCGGGGGTTCTATATCGGTCGTTTTCAGCCGTTCCACAACGGCCACCGAAGCATGGTCGAGGCGATCGCGGACGACGTCGACGAGCTCGTCCTCGGGATCGGGAGCGCCGACGACTCCCACACGGTCCGGAACCCGTTTACCGCGGGCGAGCGGATCATGATGATCACGAAGTCGCTGGTCGACTTCGATCTCGTGACCTACGCCGTTCCGATCGAGGATCTGGAACGGAACTCGGTGTGGGTGAGCCACGTCCAGAGCATGAGTCCGGACTTCGACGTGGCCTACTCGAACAACCCGCTCGTCATTCAGCTCTTTCGGGAAGCCGACATCGAGATCCGCCAGTCGCCGATGTTCAACCGCGACGTGCTCGAGGGATCCGAGGTCCGCGAGCGGATGATAACGGGCGGCGACTGGGAGTCGCTCGTCCCCGAAGCCGTTATCGAGGTCGTCGACGAGATGGACGGCATCGAGCGGATCCAGATGGTCAGCGGCTCGGACTCGAACGGCGACTGACTTTAGCCGTCGATTCGTAGGGACGACCATGATTACGCTCTCGTCGGACTTCGGCACGCCGTATCCCGCGGCGATGAAAGGAGTGCTACTGCAGCAAACGGACGCCAGACTGGTCGACATCGCCCACGATTTCCCCCGGCAGGACGTTCGAACGGCGGCCTTCTGGCTCCGAGAGGTGCTGCCCTATTTTCCGCCCGCGACCCACCTCGTGGTCGTCGATCCGGGCGTCGGCACCGACCGGAACGCGCTGGTCGTTCGCGCCGGCGACCACGCGCTCGTCGGGCCGGACAACGGCGTCTTGCTCCCCGCCGCTCGGCGACTCGCCGGCGAGGAGGAGCTCGAGACCGCGCTGATCGACGAGCGAGAGCTCGGCCCCGTCGAACCGACGACGCCGGCGGACTCGACGGCCGACTCGAGCGAACGGGCGTCGACGACCCGGAGTACCACGTTCCACGGGCGGGACCTCTTCGCTCCCGCCGCCGCCGCGGTCCACGACGCCGAGACCGACTCGCTCGGTTCGCTCGAGTGGCTCGAGTCCGGTACTGCGGCCGTCGACCTCGAGCTACCGGCGGCCGAACTCGAGGGCGGGCGAGCGATCGGCGAGGTGCTGGTCGTCGACGGGTTCGGGAACGTCATCACGAACGTTCCCGGATCGTCTCTCGACGATCGAGACCGGATCCTGGCGAACGGCCAGTCCGTCCCGGTCGGAGCGACGTTCGCGGCCGTCCCCGCCGGGGAGCGACTGGCGACCGTCGGCAGCCACGGCTACGTCGAACTCGACGTCAATCGGGGCCGCGGCGACGACGCATTCGGTCTCGAGCCCGGTGATCGGGTCGTCCTCGAGTCGGCCGAGGACGGCAGCGACTGACCGAACCGTGACCGCAACGTGACTCGAGTCGTCAATCATTCACCGACGTAGCGTCAGTCGCCCGCCGGTGTACCCTGCTGTCGCGTCGGGTCGATGATGATCTCACCGTCCGAACGCACGGTCACGGAACACTGCGAGAACGTAAAGGAGACGGAGCCGTCACCGACGCGGGGCTCGTCGCCCCGCCAGTGGATGAACAGCGCGTTCAACGCGTCCGGCTCGACGCACTCCGAGAGCGCCTCGAGGTCGTCGGGTTCGACGCCGAGGACAGACGAGACGGTCATGAGCAGGGCCGTGCTCACCGGCTCGTACGCGCCGTCCTCACACCACGTGTGGTAGGTGCCCCGATCTTCGTCGTAGTAGACGGTCCGATCGCTCGTCGTCCCGATCGGCCGCAGGTTCTCTCTCGGAGCAGTTCCGGACATGCTATCCCGGAGTTACGCTTGGTAACACTTGGCATTGATGGCCAGCTGACATTGTCCCGTCGCTGGGGGTCAGGACATCGAAAACGGGTGAAAAACGAAACGACTGCCGCGAACAGCGACGTTATTCGGCGGCGATGACGTCGTCGATCCGGGCGATCATCGTCGCGGCTTCGGTCGCGCTCTCGACGGCTTCGCGCTTGACGTCGGCGGGGTCGATGACGCCGTACTCGAAGGGATCGCCGATCGTGACTTCGTCACCGCTGGTGATCAGACCGGCTCGGCCCTCGGACTCGTGGGCGGCACGAAGGTCCACGAGCACGTCGATGGGGTCTCGGCCGGTGTTGGCCGCGAGCGTCCGGGGGACGATGTCGACCGCGTCGGCGAAGGCCGTCACGGCGAGCTGTTTGCGGCCCTCGATGCCGGCGGCTTCCTCGCGGATCTTGTCCGCGATCGCGATCTCGGTCGCGCCCGCGCCGGGAACGACTTCGCCGGATTCCAGCGCCGTCGCGACGACATCGAGCGCGTCGCCGATGGCTCGCTCGAGTTCGTCGACGATGTGTTCGGTTCCGCCGCGGACGAAGACGGTCACCGTCTCGGCGGCCGCGCCGCCCTCGACGAACGCGAGATCGTCGTCGCCGAAGCTCTCTGTGTGGATCCGGTCGGCGGAGCCGAAGTCGGACTCCTCGAGGTCCTCGAGCGCGCCGACGCGGCGAGCGCCGGTCGCTGAGGCGACCTGTCGGGCGTCGCTGTCGCCGAGACCCTCGAAGACGAGGATGCCCTCGTTGGCGAGGGAGTTGGCGACGCGGTCGTTGACGTCCTCGGTGGTGAAGACGACGTCCGCCCCGCTCTCGGCGACGGTCTGGGCGTAGCCCTCGAGTTCGCCTTCCTCGGCGTCGATGGCGGCGTTGAGCTGGTCGATCGAGTCGATGGCATACTCGGCGTCGACGTCGCCCGTGCGGACGCCAAGTTCGACGTCCAGAATCGCGATCGACGCGTCCTCGATCTCGGTGGGCATCCCGTCGTGGACCGGTTCCTCGTCGACGACGATGCCGGGGACGAGTTCGGTCGCGTTCGAGGAGGCACCGACCTGCGTGTGGACGGTGATGTTGTCGCGTGCGACGCCCTCGTCGGTGTCCACGTGACGGATCGCTTCGACGACCGTCTCGGCCAGCGATTCAGCCGTGAGACCGCCGGTTCCCTTGCCGGTCATGCACGATTCGGCGACCTGCTGGAGGATTTCGTCGTCGACGTCGGCCTCGTTGACCTGCTCGGCGATCGCCTCGAGGGCGATCTCGCTGGCTTCGTGGTAGCCCTCGACGATGGTCGTCGCGTGGACGTCCTGCTCGATGAGGTCCTCGGCTTCGCCGAGCAGGTTGCCAGCGAGCACCGCGGCGGTCGTCGTCCCGTCACCGACTTCCTCCTCCTGGGAGTCGGCGACCTCGACGATCATCTGGGCCGCGGGGTGCTCGATGTCCATCTCGTTGAGAATGGTCGCGCCGTCGTTGGTGATGACGACGTCCCCGCCGGAATCGACGAGCATCTTGTCCATGCCGCGGGGTCCGAGTGTGGTCCGTACCGACTCGGCCACGGCCTTGCCGGCCATGATGTTGGACGACTGCGCGTCCCGACCCTGCGTTCGCTGACTATCCTCGCTCATAATGAACATGGGCTGCCCACCCATGCGTCGCTGTTGTGCCATCGTTGTTCCTCACTAACCATGTCGTCAGCACTTCTATATAAATCTTTCCCTCCTACCGCCGTTCCGTCTGGCGATTGCGCGTGTGAACCGTCGACAGGCCGGTGGCAGCGAGAGCCGGTAGGGAAATGTAGGTCGACTCGGAACACACCTGTGAATGCTGGAGCTGGAACACGGGTTTCGCGTCGTCGACGTCGCGACGCGGCTGCCGGCGGCCGACGGCAGCAAGGGGTCCCGGAGCCGAACGATCACGGCCGATCGACTCGAGCGGGAGATGCACCAGGCGGGGATCACCGGATCGGTCGTCTACCCCCCGTCGCGGCCGGAGACGAGCTACGTCGCGCCGAACAACGGCGTCGCCAGACGCAGCGTCGATCGGCCGTTCGTTGCCTTCGCCCGAATCAACGGCTCCCAGACGCCGGGTCGGAACGCGACCGGTCGACTACGCAACGCCGTCAGTCGCCGCGAGGATCGTCACACGTCACCGAGTGACGTCGAGAAGTACGCGTACGACGACCGCTTTCACGGGTTCGTCCTCGATCCCGCTATCGACGACTATCCCGACGACGACATCCTCGCGGCACTCGAGGACGTTAACCTGCCGGTGATCGTCCGCGGCGGCGTCGACGCGCCCCCCGAAACGCTCGCCGAGACCATCCTCGAGCGCTCGTTTCCCGTCGTCGTCGGCCGCTTCGGCGGCCACCCCCTGAACCGCTCGCTGATGGGCGAGATGATCGACCTGCTCGACGAGTACGACGACTGCTACCTCGAGACGAGTTTCGTCCGGTATCGCGAGCAACTCGAGCGCGCGCTCCGCGAGCATCCCGACCGGGTGTTCTTCGGGAGCGGCGCGCCCGCCTGCCATCCCAACGTCGCGGTCATGGAGATCCTTACCCTCGACGTCTCGGAGGATCTGCTGCGGCGCACGTTCTCGAAGAACGCCTGCCGCGTGATCGACGCGCTCACGGTGGACGCGGAACCCTGGAAGTGAGCTATTCGACGACGACCAGCACCCGCAGATCGTTCAGGTTCGTTCCGGTCGGCCCCGTGAACACGAGCGATTCGCGCGCCTCGAGATACGGGTAGACGTCGTTTTCGGCGAGGGACTCGCGTGCGATATCGACATCATCGACGGTCGTCCCGTCGACGAGTGCGCCGGCCGCGTCGGTCGCGCCGTCGATCCCGTCGGTGTCGACCGCGGCGACCGTAATCCCGCCGCTGCTTCCGGCTTCGTCGCTGCCGTCGTCCCCGTCTCTACTTCCACCCTCGTCTCCGCCTCCGCCCTCGAGTTCGAGCGCCGCGCTCGTCGCGAACTCCTGGTTCGGCCCGCCGGTCCCGTCACCTCGGACCGTCACCGTTGTCTCCCCGCCGGAGATGAGTACGGCCGGCGGTGAGACGGGGGTGCCGGTGACCCGTACTTCCTCCGCGATCGCGACGTGGGTCGTCGCCGCGTCGCGGGCCTCGCCGCGAACGCGCGAGGAGAGCACGAGCGGTTCGTACCCCCGTTCGACCGCCGCGTCCCGGGCCGCTTCGAGCACCGTCATTCCGTCGGCGACGACGTGGTTCGAGACGGAGTCGAAGACTGGGTCGTCGGGACCCGGTGTTTCGGCTCTCTCGCCGGCCGCGCCGCGCTCGAGGTGCTTTGCGACGGCGTCGGGCGCGTCGATCCCGTAGCGCTCGAGCACTCTGAGCGCCTCGTCGAACGTCGACTCGTCGGGCGCGACGGGACCGCTCGCGATGACGCTCAGGTCGTTCCCGACGACGTCGCTCAGGACTAACGAGGCGACCGTCGCGGGCGCGGCGCGACGAGCCAGTCGGCCTCCCTTCAGCGCCGAGAGGTGCTTGCGGACCGCGTTGATCTCGCCGATGTCGGCCCCGCTCGCGAGCAGGGCGTCGGTCGTCGTCCGGAGGGCCTCGAGCGAGACGTCTCCGGCCGGTGCGGGCATGAGCGCGCTGCCGCCGCCGGTGATCGCCGCCAGCACGAGGGTCGATTCGGTCGCCGCGTCGGCCGCCTCGAGCACGTCCCGCGTCCCGTCGACGCCGCGCTCGCTCGGGACGGGATGGTCACCTTCGCGAACCGCGACGCGCTCGGTTTCCACCGGGTCGTCCGTGACGACGACACCGCCGTCGATCCGATCGCTCAGGATCGTCTCGAGCGCGACGGCGACGTGTGCCGCGGCGTTGCCGCCGCCGAGGACGACGATTTCCTCGTACTCGCTGAGGTCGTACGTCGCGTCCGCGATACGGAGGGTCTCCCCCTCGAGCGAGACGGCGTCGCGGACGACCGTTCGCGGATGGCCGGCTTCGATCCCGACCTCGAGACACTCGAGTGCGACGTCGCGAGCCGCGGTCGACGCGAGGCGATCACGATCAGCGATCACGCGAGATCACCTGCGGCCGTTACCGGCGGTCGCGTCTCGTCGCCGCTCACGGGAGAGGCGGGCGCGACAGGCAGCAGCCCCATCGTCGCCGACGGCTTCGAATCCGCCGTTCGAAAGGAGATTTCCATACGGAGCATAGGCGAGCAGTCGTCCGGAAACCGGTAAAGCTAGGGGGTTCGGACCATCTCGCGTGGCGTGTCATGGTGCCGTTTCTCCGAGACTGAGTCACCCGGACGAGGGGACTGGTCCCCTCGAGTGGACCGGCCACGAGGCAGAAACTGCCTCGGGGGGAGCGGATCTCACGGCGGTCGAATGAGTCAGTGACTAGTTCTGTGGAGTGACTCCGGTGACGAGCCGGCGATACAGCTGTACTGCTCGAGATGTGAATGGAACAGTATGTTTTGGTGAGAATGAGTGAGACGAAGCGTCCTGCTACCGTGGCAACAGGGAATCGCCACGCCCTCCCCAGCCGATTTCTGCTCACGGGCGCTGCGGGACGGCTGCGCCGTCCCGACAGTCGCGGCGCGTCGCGCCGCGCAGCGCCCGTTCGCATGGTTCGCGGAACCGAAGGTTCCGCGCTAACGCTCACGCCTGACGGCGTTCGCTCATCCCTCGCACAGTGGTATCGACCGGCCTCACTCTCGTTCGGTCGGTCGACAGCGCGCCACCGCACGCCGGTTGGCCGGTTCGGCGTGATACGTGGTTTCCTGGCACTGAACGATTCGGAAGATTGGAAGTCAGTCACGAGCGGCCTCGAGAATCGCCTCGCGATCCGCCGGCTCGGTGGCAGTCCACCACGCGATGCGATCGATCTCGAGGGGGCCGTAGTCGGAGACGAACGCGAGCCACTCGCAGGAGGCGATCGTCCGGCGGTTCGTCGACGTGTCGATCGGCGAGTGCTCGAGATCGGCGTCGACGGCCTCGAGCAGCCGTTCGACCGTCGGATCCGGTCTTGGCGTATCGACGCCGGCGAGCTGGCGCAGGTACTGAAACGTCGCGAGACCGACGCCGGAGATCGAGCCGATCGGCTCCTCGTCGTAGCGGTAGTGGTCGGCCGTCGCGGCCCACCCCACGAGCGCCGCGAGATCGTCCGTTTCCGGCCGGTCCGCGAGGGCGCGGGCGATCTCGAGGAGGACCTCGCGCTTTCGCTGCGCGCCGAGCGCCGCGACGAGGGCCTCGTCCTCGCGGTCGAGATCGGCCAGTGCCGCGAACGAGTCGACCCGGTCGGTCGCGACGAACGAGTCGCGAAATCGCTCGACGGTCGGTTTGATCCCGTCGACGAAGCCCTGACCGGTCGACGCGGCCGCGGCCTCGGCGACGAGCAACAGCGGCTCGTCGCCGCTCCAGCGCCGATACTCGAGAAAGTCTCGCGCGAGTTCCGCGTGGGGTACGCCGTCGGCGTACGGCTCGAGGACCGTCCGGACCGCCTGGTCGGGACACATGCGTCTCACCATACATATCATACGGGGGACTGATAGCTGTATCGCCGACGTCGGTGTATCCGAAAACAGCGTTACTGCTCCGCGCCGTTCGTGATCGTCGTGTGCGCGCCGATGAGCGCCCCGGCGAGGTCGAGGTCCTCGAGGTGGGTCCCCTGATCGATGATCGAGCGGCGGATGTCGCCGTTCCGAACCGTCGCGTTCGGGAAGATCACCGTGTGTTCGAGGGACGTTCCCTCGAGCGTGGCGTCACCCATCACGTGGACGTTCTCGCCGATTTCGGTATCCTCGAGCGTCACCGAGTCGGCGACGAGCGACTCGCCGTCGAGGTGCCAGGAGACGGCGTCGAGATAGCTCTCGGGGGTGCCGATGTCGTACCACGCGCCCTCGAAGGTGTAGGCGTAGGTGGCCTCGCGATTCTGCAGCCACTGAACGAACCAGCCCGGCTCGTCGGGGTTGTTGCCGTCCTCGAGGTAGGTCGGGAGCAGATCCAGGGATTGGCGGGGGAACGCGTAGCAGGCGATCGAGACGAGCGTGCTCTTGGGATCGTCGGGTTTCTCCTGAAAGTCGACGACGCGGTCGCCCTCGAGTTCGACCAGACCGTAGGATTTCGCCTTCTCGCGGGAGCCGACGTCGTAGGCGGCGAGGGTGGGGGCGTCGTGGTCCTCGAAGTAATCGAGGAAGTCGGAGACCGCGAAGCTGATCAGGTTATCGCCGGCGATGACCAGGAGATCGTCGTCGACGTTCTCGCGGTCGATCAGTTGCGCGAGCGCGCCGACGACGCCGAACTTGTCGTCTTCCTCGGTCGTCTCCTCGACCGAGAGCTGGGGCTTGTCGAACTCGCTGTCCGCGAGATGGGCCTCGAAGTCGGGGGCGAAGCGCTGATTGGTGCTGACGTAGACCTCGTCGATCCGGTCGTCCGCCTCGAGTTCAGCGAAGATGCGATCGACGACGGTCGACTCGCCGATCGGGAGGAACATCTTCGGCCGATGTTTGGTAATCGGCCACATTCGCGTCGCGTACCCGCCTGCAAGGACGACGGCCTTCATGGGCCGGTGTTCACCTGCGGGGTCTAAGTCACTTGTCCTTTCATAAGATCTGGACCGGTCTCGCGACCGAGCGTCGGTGACTCTCGTCCGATAGTATAAAAGCGCGAGCGCCGTGAGCAGACGTATGCGCGAGGCCGACGAAACGACGCGGCAGAAACTCGCCGACGCGCTCCGCGAGGAGCCGGCGACGCCAAGCGAGCTGGCCGTTCGACTCGATCTGACGCCGCACGCGATAGTCCGCCACGTCGAACACGTCTCCAGGTCGGTCGACGGGACGGACGAACAGCTACTCGTCGCGCCGCCGACGTGTCGAGACTGCGGGTTCGACGACTACGACGACCTCCTGAACTTGCCCTCGCGGTGTCCCGATTGCAAGAGCGAGTCCGTCGACGAGCCGACGTTCACGATCGAGTGAGATCCCCGACTGTCACCGGCTCCCGATTGTCCAGTGAGAGTGACAATTGTCAGCCGGATTCGACACTAATATTTAGGGTGCAGGCGAGAACCCGATAGGAACCCTCGAGCGAACGGCGGCGTCACGGGCCGATGAAACGCCTATCGGTCGGTTTCCGTCACGTTCGCCCGAGAACGGCGCAGCACGGAGCACACATGACTTCCAGATCTCACCCGGAGCGAGACCCCGTCGAGTTCGTACGGGCAACATTCGACTGGCTCGACGAAGACGACGCACCCGACGCATCGGCCGAAACGCTCGACGACGCGTTCGCACTCCTTGCCGATCAGCGTCGGCGACTCCTCCTGTCAGTCCTGCACACCTACGGCGAGGAACTGACGCTGCCGGACGCGGCCGAGGAGGTAGCGATCCGCGAAACGGGACTCAACGTGGCGGACATTCCGGCCGAACAGGTCCAGGAAGTCTATCTCTCGCTCTACCACGATCACCTCCCGCGGTTGGTCGATGCCGGCCTGCTCGAGTACGATCAGGAACGGGATCTGGTCACTCCGGACGGTCTCTCTTAGAACCCCCGATAGCCAGCACACAGTCGGTCAGACGGGGGCTATCCGATTTCACGCCACCGATAGTAGTTACTGAAGCAATTTACACGCTGATCACAACGCAGTCGTGCGATCAGGTGCGTATTGACTTTCAGTGGCTACTATATTCGATCGTCCCCCGGCTCCCGTCATCGGTCGACGAGAACGCCGACTAGAATTCGACGTTCGAACTCGAGGTCCGATCGAGATCGTCGCTTTCGATCGGGCCGAGACCAACGAACACGTAGTCCTCGTCGGTCAGGTAAACATCGCCCTCGGAGACGGTGACTTCGAGGTCGGTGAGATAGGCGCCCTCGCAGGGACCGTACGTGCAGTGGCCGGAGTCGGCCTCGAAGTACGCGCCGTGGTTCGCACAGATGAGTTCCCCGTCTCGCATCGGCGCACCAGACCCCTTGTCCAGTTTGATGTGCGTCAGGTGCTGACAGTAGTTCAGCCAGCAGGCGACCGGCTGGTCGTCCGCCGCGTCCCCGGCGCGTTCCCCGCCGTTCGTCGCTGTGACGCCGTTCGTGACGAGAATTGCTTCCCGTTCCTCGCCCGACTCGTCGGTCACGCGAAAGCAAACCGTCGAGTCGTCGGGCACGTCCGACAGCGCCGTGATCCGTCCTGCATCCATCACCGCGTCCGTTACCGGTCGGTGGCCCTGAACGTTACGACACCAAGCAAGCACTGTCTGACTCAGGTTTAAACCACTCTCCGCCCAAGGCCGCCTATGGACTCCCTTCTCATCTACGGCTCCTACGGCTACACGGGGCGGCTGATCGCACGCGAGGCCGTCGCTCGAGGCGGTTCGCCCGTCGTCGCCGGCCGCGACGGCCGGGCAGTCGCCGAACAGAGCGACGCGCTCGGCGTCGAAGGGCGGACGTTCGACCTCGAGTTGGGCGATCCGGCCGCACAGCTCGGGAGTTTCGACGCCGTCCTGAACTGCGCGGGGCCGTTCGTCGACACCGCCGAGGCGCTGGTTGCGGCCTGCCTCGAGACGAACACGGACTATCTGGATATCACGGGTGAGTTCTCGGTGTTCGAGTTCCTCCGCCAGCGCGACGCCGCGGCTCGAGAAGCGGGCTGTACCCTCCTGCCGGGCGTCGGTTTCGACGTCGTGCCGTCGGACTGTCTGGCTGCCTTTCTCTCGGAGCAACTCCCCGAGGCCGACGAGTTACGACTCGGAATCAAGGGCGGCGGCGGGCTTTCGCGGGGCACCGCCAAAACGCTCGTCGAGCACCTCGGCAACGGCGGCGTCGTGCGCCGGAACGGGCGGCTCATTCAGGTACCGACCGCCTTTCGAACCCGCGAGATCGACTTCGGTGACGGGCCCGAACACGCCGTCACGATCCCGTGGGGCGATGTCGTCACCGCGGCCCACACCACCGGCATCGAGGCGGTCGAGGTCTACACCGCCGCGCCGTCGTGGGCGACGAGAGGACTGTCGGCCGTCGATTCGATGGGGTGGCTCCTCGAGCGCCGGCCCGTCGAAGGACTGCTGAAGCGACTGATCGACGCCCGTCTCGACGGTCCGGACGAACGGCAGTTGGCGACCGGCAGCGCCGTCGTCTGGGGCGAGGTCACCGACAATTCCACCGGCCAACGAGCGCGTGCTCGCCTGCGAACGCCGAATCCCTACGCGCTGACCGCCGAGTCCGCGGTGACGGCCGCCGAACGGGTCCTCGAGGGCCGGAGCCGAACTCCCGCGGGCTTCCAGACGCCGGCGTCGGCGTTCGGGAGCGAGTTCGCCCTCGAGCTTTCGGGAACGGAGCGCGAACTGATCGACGCACCGACCACATCGGATAGGGCGGATAGAGCGGCCGTCGAACCCGAGCACTGACGGGAACGGCTGCGATCGGGAGTCGTCCGTCTGTCGTGTTTCCGCCAGACAGCCACGGCGTCGATCCTCAGCGGGGGCGAAACTGTTGCATGAGTGAGTGTATTTTTATACTGTCGACTCGAGTCAGTAGCTATCGATGTCTTCTGATCGGCCGACCCTCCGCGAGCGGTATGCGAACGATTTGCACTCCGGATCCCTGCCAGTCCTGCTCACTGCGGTTCCGATCGCGATGGTGGTTGCACTCGGAAGCGCGTGGTACTGGGACGAGTTCGCCGGCGGATTTCTCCTGTTGATGACGATCGGTGTATTCGTTCCCTACGCACACGAAAATTATTGGCCGCAGGATCGGCCGTGGTCGCGGGACGTGTTGTGGACCATCGCTGCATCGGCCGTCGCCAGCGGGCTGTTCGCAGGCGGCTATCTGCTCGCCGGTGTCCCGCTCTCCGATTCGACCCTCCGCGCGGCGGTCGCGTTCGGGGTGACGGTCCTCGGCGGCGGGACAGTGGTATGGTCGCTTCGACGGAGACGGTGATCGCGGCTTCAGGGTCGTTCTGATCGATAACACGATTCCTCGACGCGCTCGTCGTACGACCGCGAGAGTCGATCCGTAATCGGACCACCGCCGATTTCGAGGCCATCCAGCGTCGCGATCGGCCGCAGTTCCCAGGTCCGATTCGTGAGAAATGCCTCGTCGGCCTCGAGCACGTCGGCCGGCTCGTAGCGCCCCTCGTGGACCCGCATCCCGGCCCCGCGAGCGATCTCGAGGACGATCTCTCGAGTGATCCCTGGCAGAACGGGACCGTCGGTCGTCGGCGTGTACAGTTCGCCGTCGCGGACGAAAAACAGGTTGCTCGTCGCGCCCTCTGTGACGCGGCCCTCGAGGTCGCACATGAGCGCCTCGTCGGCCGTCGCGGCTCCGTCCGCGTCCCCGCTCTCGGCGCGCAGTTCAGTCCGCGCGAGGATCCCGTTGAGGTAGTTGTGCGTCTTCGCCGCGGCCGGGACCGCCTCGTCGGGGACGCGTCGCGTCTCGACCGTCTGAACCGTCGCCGGGCCGTCCCAGACAGGTTCGCCCTCGAGTCCCCCACGGGGGAGCGGTTTGACGTAGATCACGACCGTCGGATCGACGTCTGGGTGGGGCGTCAGTTTCCCCGGCTGGACGCCGCGCGTGATCGAGAGGCGGACGTAGGCGTCCGCGAGGTCGTTCGCCGCGAGCGTCTCGTCGATCCGCTCGCGGAGGTCGTCGCCCGTCAGCCCGTGCTCGAGCGAGAGGGAGTCGCAGGTCCGCTCGAGTCGCTCGAGGTGGCGCTCCCACGCGAACACCGTTCCGCCGTAGGCTCGCAGGGTTTCGAAGGCGGCATCGCCGTACCGAAACCCCCGGTCGTCGACGCTGACGGTCGCCTCGCCCGCGGGAACGATCTCGCCGTCGACGTGATAGTAGCGGTCGTCGCCGTCAGTCATCCCGTATCCCCTCCGCCGCCGTCGCTTCCGCAGCGAATCGACAGAAATTGGCGATCATGCGCTTCCCGACCCGCAACGAGATGCCGTCGCCGCCGGCCGCGTCGTCGTGACCCCGCGTCAAGATGCTTTCGGGGTGGAACTGGACGCCGACGTGGGGCCGCTCGCGGTGGCGGACCCCCATCAGGACGCCGCGCTCGTCGATCGTCTGCGCCGTCTCGAGCAGCGAATCGGGAAGGTCCGCGCGGTCGACCGCCAGCGAGTGGTAGCGCCCGACCTGAAACGTCTCGGGCAACGCGGCGAAGATCCCGTCACCATCGTGCTCGACCGTCGAGGGCTTGCCGTGGACGACGTCGGGCGCGTGTACGACCGGCGCGCCGTTGGCCGCACAGAGGGCCTGGTGGCCGAGACAGACCCCCAGAATCGGGTACGCCGTCTCGGCGAACAGCGGGATCGAGATGCCGGCCGCTTCGGGCGTTCCCGGCCCCGGCGAGACGACGATGCCGGTCGGCTCGAGGTCGCGGACGCCCGCGAGACCGATCGCGTCGTTGCGCCGGACGATCACCTCGTCCGCTATTTCGCCCACGTACTGCACGAGATTGTACGCGAACGAATCGTAGTTATCGATGACCAGGATCCGAGTGGGGGACTCAGTCATCCGACTCACCGCCGTCGGCCCGCTCCGAGTTCGGTTCGCCGCTCGCCTCGAGCCCCAGTTCGGCCCGCTCGCCGAGCGCCTCGTCGACCGCGGTGATGAGCGCGCGAGCCTTGTCGAGGGTCTCGTCGTACTCCCGGACCGGGTCCGAATCGTGGACGATGCCCGCGCCGACCCGCAGGTGGTACTCGTCGGCGTGGCGGACCAGCGTCCGGATGACGATATTGAGCGTGGCCCGCCCGTCGAAGCCGAAGATGCCGACGCTGCCCGTGTAGGGGCCGCGCCGGGTCGCCTCGAGTTCGTCGATGATCTCCATCGTGCGCGGTTTGGGCGCGCCGGTAATCGTCCCGCCCGGGAAGACCGCCGCGACGGCGTCGGCCAGCGTCTCGCCGTCGCGCAACCGACCGGTCACGTTCGAGACGAGGTGCATCACCTCGGCGTAGCGGTCGATCCGGCGGTACTCCTCGACCGCGACGGAGCCGTATTCGCAGACCTTCCCGAGGTCGTTGCGCTCGAGGTCGACCAGCATGGCGTGTTCGGCTCGCTCTTTCTCGTCGGTGAGCAGGTCGTCCTCGAGCGCTCCGTCTTCCTCGGGCGTCTCGCCGCGCGGCCGGGTGCCGGCGATGGGCTCCGTTCGGACGAACTCGCCCTCGCGCTCAAGTAGCAACTCGGGACTCGCGCTCACCAGGTCGGCCGCCCGGAGCTCGAGCAGACAGGAGTAGGGTGCCGGGTTGACCCGGCGCAGCGCGTCGTAGGCCGCGACGGGGTGGACCGCGGCCGGGGCGACCAGCCGCTGGGAGACGTTCGTCTGGAAGGTGTCGCCCTCGCGGACGTACTCCTTGACCCGCCGCACGCGATCGGCGAACGCCTCCCGACCGCAGTCGCTCTCGAACGTCGCTTCCGGGCTCGAGACGGGTGGCTCGCCGATTTCGGGATCGCCGTCGCGGACGGCCTCGGCGAGTTCGAGCGCTCGGTCGCGGCCGCGCTCGTAGGCCGCCTCGAGGGCGGCATCGGTCGGTTCCGCGTCGCTCTCGGTATCGATGTCGGAATCGGGATCGCCGATCCGCGGACAGGCCGTGATCCGCAGCGTCACGTCGCCGTCGGTGGGCTCCTCCCAGGCTGCGAACCGATCGTAGACCGCGACTTCGAGACGGGGGAGCCCTCGGTCGTCGACCGCAGCGTCGGGCAGGGTCTCGAGTTCGCGGGCCACGTCGTAGGAGAGCCAGCCGACGGCCCCGCAGGGGACGGGCACGTCGCAGTTTCCGCGGGCGAGCCGATCGCCCGCGAGCAGTCCCTCGAGTGCGGCGAGCGTCGGCGACCGCTCCGAGTCGCGGGTTCGCGTCACGGCGTCGGGACCGACGGTCAGCCGGTCGACGGGATCGACGCCGAAGTAGCCCCAGCCGGGCTGACCGCCGGTCGTCTCGAGGAAGGCGGAGCCGTCACCGTCGCGCGCTCGCCGGTAGGCGAGAAACGGGTCGGCGACGGACACGCGAGCCTCGACGGGGACGCGGCGTCCGGCGGGCGTCGGCGACGCGGCGCGGTCCGTCGCCGACCCGTCGGGTTCGCGGTCGCGAGCGGCGGCGCGAAACGAATCGGGCGTCGTCACGACGCGCGGATCGCTCATGTCCCCCGAGAGGAGGGCTGGGGTAATCATCTTGCGGTTTCGGGGGCCGGAATAGCGCCGAAAACCGGCCCCGCGAACGGTCGAAATTGACGTGGAGATGCGCAATTCGCAGAAGAGAAAGGGAGAGGTGTAACGGGCGACGTGCCGTCCGTTATCTGACTTCGGCGCGATCGATCCAGCCCTGGATGCGCGTTTCGGAGATGTCGGTCTGTTCGGCCAGTTCGGCGGCGTCGGCGGCGGCGAGTTCGCCGACGGTGTCGACTCCCGCGCCGGCGAGGCGGTCGGCATAGGCCGGACCGATTCCCTTGATCTCGACGACGGGTTCCGGGTTGGTCTCCTCGGGCTCGGCCTCCGTTTCCGGTTCGGATTCGGCCTCCGACTCGACCGCTGACTCCGGCTCGAACTCGGTGTCGTCGACCGGTTCGAACTCGGTGTCGTCGGCCGTCCCGGATTCGGTGTCGGCCTCGGCCTCGGCTGCCGCGGCCGATTCGGGCGTCAGCTCGCTGTCGGCGGTCTCTGTGTCGGGTTCGGGTTCGGTCGCTGCGTCGGGTTCGGCCTCTTCGACGGGCGACTCGTCGCTCGTGTCGGCCGACTCCGCCGTCGCCGTCGATTCCGACAATTCCGTCGAGTCGTCCGTCCGCGAGCCGGTCGCGGCCGATTTCGTCGGCCCGGCGCTCGCGTCGTCGACCGTTTCGTCTCGATCCGCGTCGGCGACAGTCCCGTCGTCCGCCGTCCCTTCCCGTTCGACCGTTACCCCGACCTCTCGAGTGCCCCCGCGCTCCGACTCCGAGTCGTCGAACCCCAACAGGGACTTCAGCTTCTGGAGGATTGCCATTATCTCGACGTAGTGGGTTCCACCACTTAAATTCGCCTGATACTGTCACAGCAGCGGCCGCAGACACCGCGTCGGCTCACAGTCGTGATCGAAGCGCGCTGTTCATCACGTCGACAGGTGCGTCCCGGCCCGTCCAGATCTCGAACGCCTCGACGCCCTGATAGAGCAACATCCACGCCCCGTCGATGGTCGTCGCCCCGGCGGCGGCCGCATCGCGCAGGAGTCGCGTTTCGATCGGGGTGTAGACCGCATCGAGGACGGTTAACTCGTCGTGGAGCGCATCCGCGGGGACCGGCGTCTCGGCCGAGTCCATCCCGACGCTCGTGGCGTTGACCAGCACGTCGGCGTCGGCCACGAGTCGCTGCATCCCTCCCAGCCCGTGTCCGGTCGCACGGGACACCTCGTCCGCGAGCGCGTGCGCTTTCGACTCGGTTCGGTTGGCGATCGCGACCGTCGCGCCGGCGTCGGCGAGACCGAAGGAGACCGCCCGGCCGGCACCGCCGGCGCCGACGACGACCGCGCGCGAACCCTCGAGGTCGACGTCGTGGTCGCGGAGTGCGCGCAACGCGCCGACGGCGTCGGTGTTGTACCCCGTCGGCGGGCCCGACCCCGAGAAGTCGATCGTGTTCACCGCGCCGATTCTGGTCGCCAGATCCTCCGGCGCGACGATCTCGAGCGCGTCCTGTTTGAACGGGATCGTTACGTTGAGCCCCGCGATTCCGAGCGCGTCGGCCCCCCTGATCGCGTCGTCGATATCGTCTTCGTCGGGCTCGAAGGTCACGTAGCGCGCCTCGAGCCCGAGTTCGTCGTACGCGGCCTCGTGCATCGGCGGCGACAGCGAGTGACCGACCGGATTGCCGAGTAAACCGTAAACGTCCATAGCCATCGTTTCCTGTCACTCGACGCGGCAGGACCATAACCGGTCTGGCTTCCACAACGATCTCCGGTCTCCGCTATCTGCGAGGCCTCACTGCGTTCGGCCTCGCTGGACACACGAACGACGGTCCGTTTCGCGTCGTTTTTACTCTCCTCTCGAGTAGCCGGTGCCATGCTCTCCGGAACCCCGCTCGACCTCCTCTTGCTGGCGGGCGGGATCGTCGCGCTGTACGGTGGTGCCGAGTTACTGGTCGCGGGCGCGGGGCGGCTGGCACTGGGGATCGGGCTCCGGGCCGCGACCGTCGGCGTAACGGTGATCGCGTTCGCGACGACTGCACCGGAACTGTTCGTCTCGACGATCGGCGCGCTGAACGTCTCGAGCGACGTCGGACTCGGCACGGTCGTCGGCTCGAACATCGCGAACATCGGACTGGTGCTCGGGATCTCCGCGCTGATCAAACCGCTACAGATCAGTGACCGGGTGCTCCGGCGGCACGTTCCCGTGATGGTGCTCGCAGCAGTCCTGTTGGTCGCCCTCGGCACGAACGGACGGATCGGTCGCCTCGAGGGAGTACTCTTCCTGCTGGTCCTCGCGGGGTTCACGGCGGGTATTCTGTACTCCGTCAGTGGGGAGTCCCCGCCGATGGTCGACGAACCGGACGCGGAGTCGGGGGCGTCCGTGCGGGACGTCGCGCTCGTCATCGGCGGGCTGATCGCGCTCGTCGTGGGCTCGCGGTGGCTCGTCGCCGGCGGGACGAGCCTGCTGTCGGCGCTCGGCGTCTCGGATCTCGTCATCGGTCTCACGGTGCTCGCCCTCGGCACGTCGCTCCCGGAACTGGCGGCCTCGGTCGTGGGCGCGGCCCGCGGCAAGACGGCCTTCGCCGTGGGCAACGTCGTCGGCTCGAACATCTACAACGTCCTCGCGGTGCTGGGGGTCGTGGCGCTGATCACACCGATCGAGATCCGACCGTCGACGCTCCGGTTCGAACTCCCGATCATGGTCGCGTTCACGCTCGCGCTGGTCGGGCTGATGGCGTACGGCCGGCGGCTAACGCGGGTCGACGGCGCGATCCTCGTCGTCGGTTACGTCGGATTCATCTTCCTTCTCGTTCCGTGATCGGGGGAGCGCTCGCAGGACCGCATCTTGGAGTTCACGTCGACGGTCCGTCCTGCTGATCGCTCCCGGCCGACGACTCGCCGAGCGGGCTCGTGATCTCCCGCGAAGACGACGATTCGCCGGCTTCGGATCGGTCGGCTCGCGGCCGCGCCAACGTCCACAGCATCCGATCGCCGTTCGCTGCTGACGCCGTCGGGGCCGGCGCGTCCGCGGCCGCCGACTCGGTCGTCGCCCCGTCCGAAGCACCGCTCGAGTCGGAACGCCGATCTCGTCGGCTGGGACGGCGGAGGAGATCCGCAACGTCGGCGAGTGGCCCCTCGGTCACCCAGTCGATCCGCCACTGTGGTGCATCGGTCGCGAGCGCGACCTGCGTCGCCTCGGCGTCGTACTCGACGAGACCCGCTTCGGACAGTACCGGTAGATGCTCGTGGACGAGCGCCGCCGAGACGGTGGAACACTCGGGCCCGGTGACGTCGACGAGCCGCGTCCCGTCGCTGCCCTCTCGCGCGACGACTGCCGCGGCGAGATCGGTGACGGAGACGGTTCCGCGCCGCTTCGAGAGGACGGCACAGACGGTTCGCCGACGCGGATTGCGAAGGGCCTCGAGGGTCCGGTCGACCGTCGACTCGTCGACGGGAAGCGTTTCGCCGGTCGGATCGGCGAGGAGGGAACGAACCCACTCCGACTCGAGGACGGGGTGCTCCGCGAGAGCGATGGTCGTTTCGTTACCGTCGGTGCGTCGGGTCACGAGTCCGGCGTCGACGAGTCGCGGTACGTGGGCGTGAATCAGGTCCGTGTGGACGCGCTCGTACTGCTCGTTGGTGACGATCGGACAGTCGCGTTCCACGGTCGTGACATCGATCGCGAGTCGCTCCATCGACGACCGTTTTGACGCCGACGAGCGGTCGGTCGAAGTCGTGTCCTCGGACTCGAGCAGCGTCGCGAGCAGGTATCGACGTCGCGGCGCTGCGAGGACGTCCAGCGCCGTCGTGAGTTCGGCGGATGGGGGTGTACTCATTGCCAGATAGAGACAACGAGCGGGGGAAAGGAGTGTACCAGCATGCTCTGGTATCCGGCGGTGGTCGTCAGTCGCTCGAGTCGAAATACGCCGAGAGGAGTTTCGCCTGTGCGACTCTGAGGTGCTGATGGAAGGTCTGCCGGGCGATGCCGAGTCGATCCGCGACCTCGGACGCATCGCTGTTTCGCGTCGGCCACTCGAAGTAGCCGCCGTGGTAGGCCGCCTCGAGAGCCGTGCGCTGTTTGTCGGTCAGCATGGACTCGACGGTTCGTCGGAAGTCGCCGCGCGTCTCGACCGGTCGCTCGACGGTTTGCTTCGAGCGGAGCCGGCTGTCGGGGTACGCCGACGTGATCCGATTGACGAGTCCGCGAAGGTCCGCATTGGGGCTGACCTGGACCGTCATATCCGCGACGCCGTCGTGGATCGTTTGCGACTGCAGTCGTGCGCCGTAGTCCGCGAGGTGATCGGTGATCGCCGATCCGCGGACGACGCACTCCCAGTAGCTCTCGTCGTCGGCCTCGATGAGCCGCAGTTCCGTGAACGCGTCGTCGTCGCGAGCGACCTCGCGGACGCGTTCGGGATCGGCGTCGGACACGGTGATGTAGTAGACGAACACGCCGTCGGTCAGCGGCAACACGTGGTCGATCGACAGCGCACAACCGAGCTCGTCCGAGAGTCTGGTACAGGCATCGCCCCGATCGGTCGACTCGAACTCGAGTTCGATGACGGTGTCCTGATAGAGGAGCCGGCGGAGCGTCATTGCGTTGATCGCGTGGCCGATCGTTCCCCCGAACTCCTGGAGCACCTCCCGCTCCCGGTCTGCGAAGGCCGACGGCTCGTCCGCGGCGATCACGAGCGCTCCGAGGGACCGATCGCTCGCGACCACCGGGACGACAGCGACGGAATCGTACTCCCGCTCGTTGGCGTGGTGTCGCCACGTTTCGACCGGACTCTCACCGAGGGACCGATACCGCTGGACGGTGCGGGTTTCGAGCACCGACGCGCCGTCCGCATCGGCCGGCGGGTCGACGAACGACGAGAGGACGGGCGTAGACTGGGCGTCGATTCCCGCCCAGGCCACGGGCTCCCACGCATCCCCGTCGGTCGCCGCCGCGGTGTCGGTTCGGCCGATGACTGCGAATCGGTACGCGTCTGCCGACGCGAACTCCCGGACGATCGCGGTTTCGATTTCGTCGCGAGTATCGGCCGCGACCATCGTCTCGTCGATCGTCCGAATAACCGCATTGAGCCGTTCCAGGCGCTCGAGTTCGCGCTCGCGGGCCTTGCGCTCGCGAATGTCTCGGCCGACGCCGGTGAAGCCGAGCACGGTCCCGTCGTCGTCCGTGATTCGGGCGCTGTTGAACTCGTAGGGGATCCGTCGACCGTCACTCGTCAGGACGTGCCCCTCGGCGGTGACGCGCTCTCCCTCCTCGAGGATTCGATCGATCGCATCGCGAATGTGGTCCCGATCCTCCGGAGCGATGAACTGAAGCGGGTTCATACCGGAGAGTTCGTCCGAGTCGTGGCCAGTCGCGCGTTCGAACTGGTCGTTCCACTGGACCAGATTTCCCTCGGAATCGTACGCGTAGAGAACGTCCGGCTGCGCTTGGAGAATGCTCTCCGTGAGCGCTTTCTCCTCGCGAAGCGCGCGCTCGCGTGCCTCGCGCTCGCTGATGTCGCGGCCGGTCCCGGTAAAGCCGAGCACGGTGCCGTCGTCGTCGGTGATTCGGGCGCTGTTGAACTCGTAGGGGATCCGACGGCCATCCTTCGTCAGGAGGTCAGCTTCGGCAGTTACGTACTCGTCCTCCTCGAGAACCCGCTGAATCGCTGCGGCGATTCGGTCCCGGTCGTCCGGTGCGATGAATTCGAGCGGGGCCATCTCGGCCAGTTCCGACTCGGCGTAGCCCGTCACCGCCGGTAACTGATCGTTCCACTCGAGGTGATTTCCCGTCGCGTCGAACGCGTAGACGATGTCCGGTTGCGCCTCGAAGACGTGTTCGGCGAAGGCCTTCTCCTCGCGGAGCTCTCGAATCCGCTCGTGCTCCTCGGTGCGGTCGTGGACGACCCAGACGTACCCCCGGAGATCGGCGTCCGAACGATCGACGGGGACGCCGACCTCGCTACCCTCCCGGACCGCCGCGATCACCTCGCGAGCCCAGAACCGGCTCCCGTCGCTCCGGACGCGCCACCCGTCAGTCTCGGCGGTGCCGTCGGATCTCGCTCGCTCGAGCAACCGTTCGGGTCGGCCGTCGTCTCGGTCGTCCTGCGGGAAGACGGTCCGATAGTGGGAGCCGACGATCGTTTCCGCGTCGTATCCCGTGAGGCGACGCGCACCCCCGTTCCATGCGGTGATGCGTCCGTCGGCGTCGAACGACACGATAGCGCAATCACCGGTGAACGAACTCAGATCGGCGATATCGAGATCGAAATCGACCGACTCCGTATCGGCTTCGGTGTGGCCTGTTTCGTTCGACGTGTTCTCGGTCATTGATCGACCAACTCATCTACGTTATATGTTACCGCCACACACGAAAAGCTACGGGTAGCCGTTGCTACGGGTATTTCCGCGATTCCGGTATCGCCGGCGGTGACGGCGTCAACAGCCCGGTTTAAATGGCAGTACGGTAAGATCATCGTTCGATCGATCCTCGGTTTCCCATCCCGTTCCCCTGGCCTCGGCCCGGTTGCCGGTGTCTGATCAGTGTTCGAGTGGATCGGTATACCGTTCCAAAAGCGAGTAGAAGAAAAACTACGCCAAATAGTTAAAATTCAATAGCGTTCGAAAGTTCGTCCAATACAGGGTATCAATTACGTATGGAAACCATCGATCTGATAATGCTGTATGGGATTGCAGTACTGTTATTTGCCATATTCACACTCCAGTTCGATCTTATATTTCCGAGTTGAGGCGAGAGGATCGGGTTTCTCGGAACTGGACTTTGTACACTCTCTCTGGGAGCGAAATTCTGGCGGCAAACGGGTAGCTGACGACATCCGGGTAGCAACCGCGATCAGGAGACAGCACGCGGATTCTGCAACTCCCGACGGGTAGCGCTGCCGAGACGAGGATGCCAGAAACCACGGAGAGCAAACGGCCGATGGCGAGTAGCGTGCCCGGCCAAACCGATTCGACCGCGCGCTCCGACGGATACCGGTCGACGAATGCCATCACCGCCGTCGAAAGCGCAGGCTATTCGTCGGCCCGGCACCGACGCTCTCCCGTGATCGCGATCGTCGAAAGCCGCGCCGACCGCGCCTCGGAGCATATCTGCCGGTCTCTCCGCGAGCGCGCCGACTGGGCGGAACTGACCGACGACGACCTCCCGACGGCCGACGGCGGCGGAACCTATTATCGGACCGACGGTGCAGAACTCCGCTCGTTCGACGAGTTACACATCGACCTCGAGCGCCCCGCCGACGCCTTCGACTGCGACCCGGACCTGCTCGTCTTCGCCTCCCGGCACTCGGGGGACACCGGTGCGCTACTGACGGGCCACTTCACGGGCAACTTCGGCCCGGCCGAGTTCGGCGGCGAGCCCGACGCGCTGGCCGAGGCCGCGCCGAACGCGCTGAATCGGCTGCTCGAGGCGTTCGACAAATACGCCCCCGAGCGATACGACGTTGGAATGGAGTGTACTCACCACGGTCCCTCCGAGGTGGGCTGCCCGTCGCTCTTTGCGGAACTCGGCAGCGGCGACGAACAGTGGGACGATCCCGCCGGTGCCGACGCCGTGGCGCGCGCCATCCTCGAGTTGCGAACTGTCGACCCCCATCGGTCCAGACAGGTCGTCGGCTTCGGCGGCAACCACTACGCGCCGCGATTCGGACGGGTCGTCCGCGAGACGGCGTGGGCGGTCGGCCACGTCGCGGCCGACTGGGCGCTCGAGGCGATGGATCACCCGACGACCCACCGCGCGGTCCTCGAGCGGGCCTTCGAGGCCAGCAACGCCGATATCGCGCTGCTGGACGGGGAGTGGCCGGTCCTCGAGGAGACGCTCGCGGACCTCGACTGCCGCATCGTGAGCGAGACGTGGCTTCGCGAGGTCGACGACCGCCCGCTCGCGGTCGTCGATGCGGTCGAGTCCGAACTGGGGGCCGTCGACGACGGGAGCCGCTTTGGCGACCGGCTCGCGGAGTCGGTCACCGTCGTCGAGCTGCCAGCCGATCTCGTGAGTACTGCACAGGGGATCGACCCCGATCGCGTCCGAGCGATCGTCGAGACGAACACCGTTGCCTTCGCGACGGAAAACGGCGGGAGTCGCGTCGGTTTGCGGGCGGCGATCCCCGATACCGATGTCGACAGCGAAACCGGGGATGACGCCGACTCGAACGGACCCCGGGAAACGATCGTTACGGAACTGGCTGCCGTGCTCGAGGAAAAGTACGACGCGGTGACGATCGAGGACGATGCCGTCGTCGCCGAGGAGACCGCGTTCGACCCCGCGCTGGCACACCAGGTCGGCGTTCCCGAGGGACCGAAGTTCGGCGCGCTCGCCGACGGCGAGTCGGTCACCGTCGACGGGGAAACAGTCAGTCCCGAGAGAGTTACGACCGAACGGACGCGGCGATTTCCGACTTGATTGATACGAAAGCCGATAGTAAGACGATCTTTCCCGGGGTCTTCCTGCAAATTCGTCTACTCCATACCCAGACACATAAGAATCAATTAACGTGTCAGACATCCGTCTGACGTGTGGGGGAAAGGTAATTATGCTCCATTGTTTAGACAGGGGCAAGAATGGACTCCATAATCGACAACGCGATCGACGAGGCCGAGGACGGGGAGGCCACGGCCCCCGACGACGCCGCGCCACAGGGTGGCGGATCGGCAGACGGCGGCTCAGCAGACGGGCATCAGACGGGAACGATGACCGACGACGAGCTGGAAGACGTCCTGCAGGACCTCCAGACCGACATCACGGTCGTCGGCTGCGGTGGTGCCGGCGGCAACACCATCAACCGCATGCACGAGGAGGGCATCCACGGCGCGAAGCTCGTCGCCGCCAACACGGACGTCCAGCACCTCGTCGAGATCGACGCCGACACGAAGATCCTGATGGGGGAGGAGAAAACGGGCGGACGCGGGGCCGGTTCGCTCCCGCAGGTCGGCGAGGAAGCGGCTCTCGAGAGCCAGCAGGACATTTACGACGCTATCGACGGCTCTGACATGGTCTTCGTCACGGCCGGCCTCGGCGGCGGCACCGGAACCGGCTCCGCACCGGTCGTCGCCAAGGCCGCCCGCGAGGCCGGCGCGCTGACGATTTCGATCGTGACGACGCCGTTTACCGCCGAGGGTGAAGTTCGGCGGACGAACGCCGAAGCGGGCCTCGAGCGCCTGCGCGACGTGAGCGACACCGTCATCGTCGTTCCCAACGACCGCCTGCTCGATTCAGTCGGAAAGCTCCCCGTCCGACAGGCGTTCAAGGTCAGCGACGAGGTGCTGATGCGCTCGGTGAAGGGCATCACGGAACTCATCACGAAACCCGGCCTCGTCAACCTCGACTTCGCCGACGTTCGAACCGTCATGGAACGCGGCGGCGTCGCGATGATCGGCCTGGGCGAATCCGACTCCGAAGCGAAGGCCGAGGATTCGGTCAAGACCGCGCTCCGCTCGCCGCTGCTGGACGTCGACATCTCGGGCGCGAGTTCCGCCCTCGTCAACGTCACCGGCGGCAACGACATGGCCATCGAAGAGGCCGAGGGCGTCGTCGAGGAGATCTACGACCGGATCGACCCCGACGCCCGCATCATCTGGGGGACCTCGATCGACGAGAGCCTCGAGGGCAGCATGCGGACGATGATCGTCGTCACCGGCGTCGAGTCGCCCCAGATCTACGGCCGGCCCGACGGCGAGGACGCCGTCCAGCCCGAAGCGCCCGCGCAAGGCGAGGACATCGACTTCGTCGAGTGATGGGGACCGCGAGCCGTTAGACCGCAGAGCGGATCAGAGGGAGGAGGGTCCATCTTCACCACTTCTAGCCGTCTGTACTCACATTTCAAGGCCGTGGACTGTAAGTAAGAATTGTGACAAAGATGTCCGAACGATCTCGTTCACCTTCTGCACCTTTTCGATCGCATGGTCGAGTTCTGCTTCCATTACATGCTTCACTAAAAGTCCTGATTAACCGCCCTCCATCGAGTACTATACGCTTCTATATAGGTCAAATCTTACACAGACTACTCAGTTTCTCGCCGACGCTGGTAGCTATCTGACTTTCCTTGTTCTCCACGTTTCAACAACAGCGCGCGAAGCCACATCCAAAAGTGGTTCAAACGGTTTTCAATGTGAATCGACTGCTCCCGCAGGTTCCTCTATCTGATACATGGAAATAGTTATTGTGCTAAAATATAAAATTAAAATTGATGTCTGAAAATGGGAGAACTAATCGGCGAGAGTTACTAAAAAACACCGCGGCGTTCGGCACAGCATCGGCCACCGGACTTGTTGGCGTAAGCACCGCATCAGCGAATAAGGCGACAGTCGATATCGACTCGTTGCTGGCGAGAACGGAAGTTGAGTCGATCGTGAGAGAAATTCCAGGACTGGAGCTACAGTCGGACGACACCACAGTGCTGGAGAACGAGTCGGTAATCGTTTTGATTCCGGCGAACTACGGATCGCTGTTCGTCACTGACTCGGAGAACGGACGAACGGCGGCGTTCTACTTCGAAGAGCGGGTTCCTGCGCTCGACGCCGATTGGCCCAAGGGAACCCACGCTCGGCTGCGGGCGACGGCTGACGATCCCGAGCCCCTGTTCCAACGAACCACGACGGACGAAGAAATGCACCGCTATCTCGTTTCTATCGGTGCATCGGACCTCCGTACCGACGACGTTCATATGAGTGTGACCCCGGAAACAGACGAGATCGACGTCACACACATATATGCAGACTGATACTGGCGTAATATTCTAAAAAGAAGGAACGCCCCGATTCCACTGATCATAAGAAGGACAAGTTGAGATTTCGAACCAGGTGCTTGAGATCCGGCTGCTCTAAAAGGAACTCCAGTCATAAGGGTGAGGGCAAACAATTTTGCTCTCGTAGACACTAATATTGATTTGATTCTGTCATATGAGAATTGGGGATGTTCACTTTTCTCCAAATCCTCTCTCTTAAACACATAATAGGGTGATAATAAAAAACCGCCAAGAGGAACGAGAATGGCTAGGTCATATCGCTGAAATTTATCAAGGTCAAAGCGACTCATGTCTACGTATACGGAGATAGCGATTAGAAATTGAATGAGATATAGAGATAGGAGTATACTCTCTGCTGGACTGACCATATATACCATAAGAGCTGATTAGAAATAAAGCCTTTGATGGAAAAATGTCAATTATAATTTTAATAACTGGGGAACCAATATCAAAAAGTCACGACCTGTGTGGATGAGACATTCTAAAATCACTCGCTCTCGATGATCGCTCACAGATACGATGCTTGGCCCGAGTGGAGTACGCCGTCAGACTTAACCACCGTCCCCGCCTCAGCAGATCGGTTTCGGATCGATCCCGAGGTCGTCCAGCGAACCCGCGTACGCGTCGTATGCGGCCTCGATTACCTCCTCGGCCGCCCGTGCACGCTCCCAGTCCTCGTCCTCTGCACAGACGCTCTCGAGCAGCGCGGCCGCCCGCTCACCCTGCGCGGCCGTGTCGGATCGCAGCTCCCGAAAGCAGTCGGCCCGTCGCTCGTCGCCCTCGTTGACGAAGAAGCTCACCACCTGCAGGTGCGTCCGGTCGCCGACCAGCGACCGTCCGACGACCCCGCCGAGACGCGCCGCCGTCGACTCGAGCGATCGCAGTTCGTCGTGCATCGGCCCCGCGTCGTCGCCGTCGAACTCGTGGTCGCCCTCGATCAACGCTGTGACCCGGTCGTAGTGGTCGCGCTCCTGGTCGCGGAACTCGGCGAACGCCTCGCGGGCCTCTTCGTCCCTCTCGTCGTCGGTCCAGTCCTCGAACGTCCCCGTTGCGGCGCGTTCGCTGTCGGCGACCGTCCAGAGGACAGTCTCCGCCGTCAGGTCCGCGTCAGTGAGCGCGACGAGCAGTTTGGACGACCCGAGCCGCTCGAGTTCGGTCTCCATCGATTCCTCGACCGCGTCCCGGAATTCGGCGGCGTCCATACGCCGACGACACCGCGGAGCGTGTTGAACGTTGGTGGCGGTCCGGCCCGGCCCCGCGTTTAACCGCGGCAATCACGTACCGATCACCATGACCGACCGGAGCGACGCCGCCGATCCGACCGACGAGACCCCCTCGATCGCTCCCGAATCGCTGGCCGAGCGGCTGCGATCCGGCGACGAACTGACCGTCCTCGATGTCCGCGACCGCGACGAGTTCGAGCGCTGGCACCTCGAGGGAGAAGCCGTCACGGCCGTCCAAATCCCCCACATGAAGTTCATTCAGGCCGAAGCCACGGGCGGCGCGGACGAGCTTGCGGCCGATCTGGCGGAGCCGATCCTCGCAGTCTGCGGCCGCGGCGAGGCGAGCGCGCACGCCGTCTCCCTCCTCCGGGAGGCGGGCATCGACGCGCGCAACCTCGCCGGCGGGATGGACGCCTGGGCGGATCTGTACGTCGCCCGCGAACTCGAGACCGACGCGCCGGCGACGGTCGTCCAGTACGACCGCCCCTCGAGCGGCTGTCTCGCCTACGCGATCTACAGCGACGGCGAGGCGGCGGTGATCGATCCGCTTCGAGCGTTCACCGATCGGTACGTCGACGACGCAGAGGACCGGAACGCGCCGATCAGGTACGCGATCGACACGCACGTCCACGCCGATCACGTCAGCGGCGTTCGAACCCTCGCGGAACGGACGGACGCCGAAGCAGTCGTCCCCGAGGGCGCGACCGACCGCGGGCTGGCGTTCGACGCGACGACGATCGGCGACGCCGCGGAACTGCGTTCCGCGAGCCCTGCCTCGCACGCTCGGCAGGACGGCGACGAGTTACGGGTCGGCGACGCGACGCTGACCGCGGTCGCAACGCCCGGTCACACGACCGAATCGCTCTCGTACCGACTGGAGGACCTCCTGTTCACCGGCGACACACTCTTTCTCGAGGGTGTCGGCCGGCCGGACCTCGAACGCGGGGACGACGGCGCGGCCCACGCGGCACGCCGGCTGTACGAGACCCTACAGGGTCGCCTCCTCGAGCTGCCCGACGACGCGATCATCGCACCGGGCCACTACAGCGACGCTGCCGAGCCGTGGGACAACGGCGCGTTCGTCGCCAGAATGGGGGCGCTGCGCGATCGAGTCGGGGCGCTCTCGCTGGACGAAGCCGAGTTCGTCGAGCGCGTCACGAGCGACCTGCCGCCGCGGCCGGCCAATCACGAGCGGATCGTCGCAGCGAACCTCGGCCTCGAGGACGTCGACGGGGAGACGGCGTTCGAACTCGAACTCGGGCCGAACAACTGCGCGGTCGCCGACTAACGGCGACCGCAGCGGGGCTGACGGCGACCGTGGGGGAAACGATGGGACGAGCCGAAGAAACGAGCGGTGATACGGACCGCGGCGCGTTCAGTCGTCGGCGACCGCGCCGTCGTTCGTGCCACCGGCCTCGAGGTCGCCCTCGATGCTCGGCGGGTACTTGCCGCGATCGAGTTTCAGATCCGACTGCGGACGCGCCATACAGGTCAACGCGTAGTTCTCCGCTTCCGCGTCGGTGAGCCCGCGGGCGGCGGGCTGAGTGACCTCCCCCTCGAGGATCTTCGCCGAACACGCGAGACACATCCCGACTCGGCAGGAGTACTCCTGGGCGATGCCCTCCTCGAGACACCGACTCAGGATCGTCTCCTTGTCGGTACAGGTGATCGTCTCACCCGTGCCGACGAACTCGATCGTGTACTCTGTCATACAGGCCGCTACGAAAGACCGCACTAAAACTCTTTATTCCCCGCTGTCGTGATGACAGCGGGAATCGATCACCGAAACCCGCTCGCTCGAACGAATCCGACGCAAACGCCCGAACTGAAACTGACCCGTCGTCGTCCGGTTTCGACCCCGCTAATCCAACAATTCACACATAAAACGTTTTCTTCCCGTGGTGTGGACAGTGTTGGTATGAGTACGCAGGAACAGTCGGCCGCTACTACGACGACGGGAACGCAGTCGCCGGACGCTGTCGTCGTCGGAGCCGGCACTGCAGGGTGCTACGCCGCAGCGACCATCGCACGGGAAGGGTACGACGTCGTCGTCCTCGAGCGAAAGTCCGAGACCGAAGCCGGCCACATCGCCTGCGGGGACGCGCTGAAGGGTGCCGACGCCTTCCCCGAGGCGATTCCGAAATCGAAACTCGAGCCGGCCTTCACCAACACCGGCGTCGATCACGGTCGCTTCGAGATTCCACAGGAGGACACCGTCCTCGAGATTCCGGTCCCGGGCGAGCTCGCCGTCATCGACCGGTGGGAGTACGGCCGGCGGATCATCGACGGCGCCGAAGACACCGGCGTCGACTTTCACTACGACACCGTCGTCAAAAACGTCGTCCAGAACGACGACGGCCGCGTCACGGGCGTCGAGACGATCCGCAAGGGGGAGCCGCTCGAGTACGAGTCCGATATCGTCATCGACGCCGCGGGCTCGCTGTCGGTGCTCCAGGACAACGTCGACTTTTCGGACTCCACGTTCGACACGAACGTCAACTACAGTCACTTCTGTTCGGCCTACCGCGAGATCGTTCACGTCGAGGACCCCGTCGAATGGGACGACGCACTCGTCTTCAAGCCCACCGAGCGCGCGGCGGGCTACCTCTGGTACTTCCCGCGGACCGACACCGAGATCAACGCCGGCCTGGGCTTCCAGATGACCGAGGAGCCGATGCAATTAGTCGACGACCTCAAACGCGACCTCGAGAACCGCCCCGAGTTCGAGGGTGCCGAAGTCGAGGACAAACTCGGCGCGGCGCTACCCACTCGGCGGCCCTACGACTCCGCCGTCCATCCGGGCTACATGGCCATCGGCGACGCCGCCGGCCACGTCAACCCGACCACGGGCGGCGGCATCGCCGGTGCCGCCTACGGCGGCAAGTACGCCGCCGAGCAGGCCATCGAGGCCCTCGAGACCGGCGACTACAGCGAGGACACCTTCTGGGCGTACAACGAGAAGGTGATGGAGCACTTCGGCGCGCGCTACGCCGCGCTGGACGTCTACAACATCCTCTCGACGGCCGTCGACGTCGACGACCTGATGGGACTGCTCGCCGCGATGCCCGGCGACAAACTCGCCGAAGCGCTGTACTCCGGCAGCACGGACATCGGGCTCAAACTCAAACTCGAGGCCCTGGTCAAGAGTCGCGGTCACTGGGGAACCATCTGGAACCTCTACCGGACCAAGCGCCGCGCCGACGAACTGCTCGCCCACTACGAGAACTATCCGACCAGCCCCGCGGGACTCGCGGGCTGGCAGGACCGCCGCGACGAACTCATGGAGAAGGTCTACGAGACGACCGGGGCTGACCCAAAGTACTAACAGCGAACTTTTGCGCTGCGGGCGCGGCTTCGCCGCGCCCTCGGCAAAATCTCGAGAGAGCGAAGCTCTCTCGGACCTCGCGGGATCTTCGATCCCGCTTAGCTTCGATGAAAAGCACTCCTCCCTCCCCGTTGGGTCGGTCGTCGGCCCGCTCGCTCGGCCTCCAGCCTCGCTCGCGGTGAATATCGGTGAACCGCCTGCCCTTCCCCGGGTCACGGATTCCTCGCGGTGCTCGGAGTCCGCTCCCGGCCACTCCCGCTCGAGAGTAGTTGAAAAAGCGCCGGTCAGGATTGTTGACGGCTAATCCGCTCGATTGATCCCGCAAGCACGTCGATCCCGTGGCCGATACTCGCCTCGTCGACGTCGAACGTCGCGGTGTGGTGGCCGCCGGGGTGGTCGGTGCCGACGCCGACGTAGCAGGCACGACCGCCGTTTTCCTGCACTTTGCGCATGAGAAAGGTCGCGTCCTCGCTGCCGCCGAGATCGTCGCGCTCGAGAACGCGCTTCACGCCGGCCGTCTCGCCCGCGACGTCGGCGACGACCGAGACGAGTTCCTGATCGCTCGTCGCACTCGGGGCCTCCGCACCGGTTTCGATTTCGACCTCGCAGTCGTGCATCTGGGCCGCGCTCCGGAGTACCCGTCGGGTTCGGCGCTTCATGTATTCCATCAGCTCGGTCGTCTCACCTCGAACTTCGGCGACGATCCGCGCCTCGTCGGGGATGACGTTCGCGGCGCTGCCGCCCTCGACGACGCCCGCGTTAACGCGCGTCTTGCCGTCGTTGTGCCGGGGAATCCCGTACAGGTTCTGGACGGCCGTCGCCATCGCCTGCACGGCGTTGCGCCCCTGCTCTGGGTGGCCACCGGCGTGTGCCGATTCGCCCGTGAACTCGGCCTCGAGGTGCGACACCGCCAGAAAGCCGTCGATGCCGGCGACGATCTCGCCGGTCGGATGGTCGAGCCCGATGTGCACCGCGAGCAGGGCGTCGACGTCTTCGATGTGTTCGCTCTCGGCCATCGACTTCCCGCCGCCGACGACCTCCTCTGCGGGCTGGAAGAATACCTTCAGCGTGCCCCGGAAATCGCTCTGAGCGACCCGCTCGAGCACACCGATCCCGATCGTCGCGTGAGCGTCGTGGCCGCAAGCGTGCATCGCGCCCTCGTGCTCGGAGCGAAATCCCTCGGCGACGGGGAGGTGAGCGGGGTCATCGGACTCCGCCCGCGGCAATCCGTCGATATCGACGCGGAGGCCGACGGTCGGCCCCTCGCCGCGCTCGAGAACGGCGACCGCGCCCGTGTGGCCGCCCTCGAGCCGCTCGAGGGTGTCCTCGTCGACCCCCGCATCTCGAGCGCGTTCGTACCAGTGGGTGAGGTCGGCGTCGTCGGGGACCGCCATCCGATGCTCGCCCGCGATGGCGTCGGGGCCGACGTGGAGTTCGGCGAGGTCGTCGCCCAGTCGAGACTCGAGCTCGTCGACGATCCGTGCGGTCGTATATAATTCACACCAGGCGGGCTCGGGCTTTCGGTGGAGGTCTCGGCGAAGCGAGACCAGGTCGTCTGCGGTCATATCCGCACCTCTGTGGGAACGGTAAAAAACCCTGTCGACGGTGGCATCTCGAGAGAAGTGACTCGAAACTGTAGCGAGACCGAGAGACGCTCAGTTCCCGCGACCCGCGCCGTGGATCTGCTCGACCTCGGCCTCGATGTGGACCGAGTCGGGGAAGCTCTGCGAGGCGATGTTGCGCGCGAGGCTGTCGTGACCGTGGATCTCGAGTTCGCGCGTGAAGACGGTGTACTTCCACGAGGAGAACTCCCGGTCGTCGTCTGCGTGGAGCCGACAGCGCTGGGGGACCGAGAACGTCTCGGGGGGGTGAGAGTGGGGGCCTTTCAGCGCCGCTCCCTTTCGCTCCGCGTTGGTTTTGATGTCGTCGACGATACTATCGAGCGCGGCTCGATCGCCGCTCTGGAGGGTGAGACGGGTGACGAAGGTCATGGCTAGTGGTGTCGAATACGTCCACGGTCGGCGCGTAAAAACTTGCTGAGACGCACCGGTCGCCCCGCCGGCGGTGACCGACTGCGGGCAGTCGTCCGACGACGTCGTGAAAATCGAGTCCGGAATCAGTGTACGCTGGACGAACAGTCCGATATTCTCTTAACGTCTCACCTATTATCGAAGTTAATGGCAGTCGAAGCTACGAGCGCAGGCGCGATCCTCTTCCGCGATACGCGGGGCCGGCGCGAGTATCTTCTACTCAAGAGCCGCCCAGGCGATTGGGAGTTTCCCAAGGGCGGTGTCGAAGGAGATGAAGAACTTCAGCAGACGGCGATCCGCGAAGTAACGGAAGAGGCAGGTATCGAACAGTTCAGACTACTCGACGGCTTCCGCAAGGACTACGACTACGTCTTCGAGGCGAACGGCAAGACGATCCACAAGACCGTTCACCTCTTCATCGCGAAGTCGTTCGAGGCCAGCGCGGAGCTATCGAACGAGCATCGCGACCTCCAGTGGCGCGATTACGACCAGGCGATCAACACCGTCACGCAGGACGGCCCTCGAGAGATCCTCGAGGACGCCCACGAGTTCCTCGACGAACGCAAGGAGGAGGAGGACGAAGAGTAGTCGACAGCTGCCGATCGTCGGGTCGAATCCCGTCGGACATCACCTCGCCACCGACAGGTGACAGTTCGACGGCGCGCCATCGCGTCCCAGTCGGAGACTCGGCTGATAGCGCCGCTGCCGTCGCTGGCCGACTGACCGGCCGCTGACAGATCGAGCAGCGTTTTTGCACTCGCGTTCCCAAGGGCCTGCGTGGACCCACACACCGCCGAGTTCGGGTTCGAGCTGCGGAGCTGCCGGTGGGCCGAACGCGAGTGGCCCCCGGACGAGTCCGCCAGCGACGACCGCGCGTTCGTCGTCGCCCGCCAGCTCGGGACCAAGCGCCGGCGTTGGGACACCATCGTCCTCGAGTGCGACCCCGATGCCCTCCGCCGCCGCGCGAACTTCGGTCCCGACCGGCTCGATGGCGACCTCCTTCATCTCGTCCGCAATGCCCCCGCCGAATGGGCCTACTACCGCGACGCGCTCCCCCACCCCGGCTATCCGTGGCGCTACGTCCGCGAGGCGATCCACCAAGCCGACGATCGGGGCATCCTCGAGACCCGCAAGTCGGGAAATCGCATCGAGATTCGGCGCAAGTGGACCTATCCGGACTGGCTCGAGCGAATCGTCGCGATCGAGAACAAGCCGGACCTCGACGCCAGCGCCGCCCGCGCGCTCGGCGCGCAACTCGAGTACGACGTCGCGATGGGACTCGCCGACGAGGTCTGGGTCGCGACCCGAGAAACCGGCGAGCGCGTCGAACCGGTTCTCTTCGAGGATCTGCCGATCGAGGCGGGCATCCTCGCGCTCGCACCCGACGACCTCACTGCCGAGGTCGCGTGGCATCCCCGCTCGCTTGCCGTCGACGAGCCGGGAACGCGGATCCTCGAGCGACCCGACGGCGGGAAACGGGACGGGTCAGCCGCCCGGTTCGAGTCCGTCGATCCCGACTGGAAGGCCGACAAACGGCTCGCGATCGCCGAACGCGCCTACGAACGCGGCTGGCGCTCGTTCGTCGACACGATGCGTCCCGACTGCCGACACTTTCAGCTACGCGCTCGAGACGCTCACCAGGCGCTGCCGTACTGCGCCGCCAAGGACCGGTGCCAGACGGCAGCCGAGTGCGCCGGCTCCTGTCGGGACTTCGAACCCGAGCCGCCCGTCTGGCGCACCCGCGGCTGGCCGATCGAGGGCGGCCCCGGAAAACGATCGCAGCAGTTCCTCGAGGAGCGGCGCCGGCGACGGCGGCCGGGACTGTAGCCCGTCGCACCGGTCGGCGGCTCGAAAGCGGGATGTCAGTCGGAGACGGCGACCTCGAGGTCGTCGCGCTCGACCGCCAGCCGGAACGTCGGCACGGTCCGGTACTCGACCTCGACGACGCCCTTGCGACGCAGGCTCTGGAGACCCGAACGGACGTCCTCGGCCTCGGCATCGACGGCGTACTCGTCTCGGAGCTTGTGCAGCACCGAGACGACGCTCTCTGACTCTTCCTCGGGCCCGGCGAGGACGGCGACGATCCGCGCTTGCAGTTCGGGAACGCGGATTTTGGACGGGGCTCCGTCGTCGGGATCGCTCTCGATCCCCGGCTCGACGTCGACCAGCTCGGCCGCTTCCGCGGTCGCCCGGATCAGGCTGTTGTCGTCCCGAAAGTAGTAGTCGCCGAGTTCGTTCTCGAGGAACTGGTGGACCTCGCTGCCGCTGTCCATCTCCCAGCGCTCCTGCAGTTCGGAATTCTTCGTCGGCTGTAGCTCCACCACGTCCGCCAACCGATCCTTGGCCTCCTCCGAGAGCGTCATCGTCGAACCGTATGGGTAACCGGTACTTTTGCGTTGCGTCCCGCCAGTTCCGTGATCCGTCACGCCGACCGACCCGAACGCCGCGTTCGGTCCCGGTCCGGGATCGAACGGCCGGAGAAACGCGAGACGAGCGCATCGGCTCGAGCGCTCACGGACGCAGAGGGAGTCTCGGAGACGGTCATCGATTCGGAATACGGGAGCGAGAGACGCGACCGAGTCGAGAATCACGAAACGCCCGGTTGGCACCGGTACTTCCACTCAATCGCTCCCGACGACCGGCACCGAGGCCGTCGACTCGAGCGTCTCCTCGACCTGCGTATAGACCAGAATCGCCCCGAAAACGGCGAGGACCGTTCCGAAGACGAAGGGGACTTTGAAGCCAAAGCCCACCAGTGCACCCGAGGACAGCGGCCCGAGGGCGATTCCGTAGCCGAAGGCCATCGTGAGCACCGACAGCTTCGACCCGGACTCGCCCTCGCCGGCGAGATCGCCCACCAGCGCCAGCGACGGGGCGAACACCATCGCGGCCGCGATCCCCTGGAACAACCGGGCGACGAACATGACAGCCGAAGACAGAACGAACCCCTGGACGAGCGTCGTCGGGATCAACAGGACCATTCCGACGACGATGAACGGGCGACGACCGTACCGGTCGCAGGCCCGTCCGATCGGCGTCTGCAGCGCGACCTGGGCGATGATGAACGCCGCAAACTGGAGGCCGAACCAGGTCGACCCCTGCTCGAGGCGCGCGTTGACCTGGGGCTGAATGGTCGCAAACAGCGCGATCGCGGTCGCCATGAACAGCGATGCGACGCCGAGCGTGAAGATCGGATCGAGCAGGTTAGGTCCCGACCGATCGAGGATCGGAATCGAGAGATCCGCACCGGCGTTCGCGACCGTCGACTCCGGATCGGAGACGAGCACCGTCACCAGCACGTAACTGATCGCGGCCGTGATCGTGGCGATGTAGAAGGCGGCGGCGAACCCGTCGACCGTCATCCCGCCGGGGAGCGCGTACGGGCCGCGACTGACGACCGCACCGGCCACCGCCGGCCCCGCACCGAATCCGACCAGTCGAAAGGTGTTGTAGACGCCCATGTTCCCCCCGCGGTCGCCGGCCGTCGCGAGTTCGTTCACGAGCGCGACCGACGACGGAATGATGAAGGCGACGCTGACGCCCTGTAGCCCGCGGATGACCAGCAACGAGACGTACGTCTCCGCGGCGACGTAGGCGATGTTCGTGACCGCCAGACCGGCGAGTCCGACCAGAATGAACGGCTTGCGCCGCCCGAGCCGGTCCGACAACCGACCGGTAAACGGCTGAAAGCTGCTGTTGAGGAAGCCGAAGATCGAGAGGATGACCCCGGTGATCATCGACTCCCCGAGGCCGAACGCCGTCCCGCTCACGATACCGCTGGTCACGTACAGCGGAATGACGATGATCAGAAACGAGTTGCCGATTCCGTCCGCCATTCGGGCACCCGCAAGCGCCAGTACCCGTCGGTCAACGGCAAACGGTGCGATAACCCGCTCGACGACTCTCCGCATCGACCGTATCTGCGTGATCGGACCCGATTATAGTTTCGAATCGAAATGTTAGTATCCGCGACAGTACGCGCGAGCACGGCAGAACTACAAGCCGCCGGCCCGCGTTCGTCCAGCCATGTCCGACGTCAAACTCAGCCGCATCGAATCCGTCCTCGAGGACCTGGAATACCCCGTCACGAACGACCGAGCCGCCGCCGAACTCGAGGATGTCACCCTCCTCCTCGCGGACGGCGAGCGAAATCTGGGGGCGCTCATCGAACGAAGTGACAGCGATCGCTTCGAATCGATGGACGACCTCGAGTCGGAGCTCAACAACGTCCTCCCGCGCGAGGCCGTCGGCGAGCCGTACCAGTCGGAGGGCGAGGGGTAAGCGCCTCGCGCCGGTATCGGAGCCGAGACCGGTCAACGGGCTGAAACAGGCCCCTTAAGTCGCTCCACCTCCGTAGCCCGGACAACGATGGAATTCTGCGACGACTGCGGTTCGATGATGAAAGCCGACGACGGGCTCTGGGCGTGCGACAGCTGTGGCTTTACGAAGCCGAAAGGCGATGCCTCCGAGTACACCGTCACCGACGATCAGGAAGCGAGCGAAGTCATCGAGTCCTCCGGCGAGACCTCCCTGCCCGAGACGAACGCCATCTGTCCCGAGTGTAATAACGACCGCGCCCTCTGGTACATGCAACAGATCCGATCGGCCGACGAGTCCGAGACGCGCTTCTTTATCTGTACCGAGTGTGAGCACAAGTGGCGCGAGGATGATAACTAACGAACTTTTGCGCTGCGGGCCAGCAAAGCTGGCCCTCGGCAAAATCTCGAGAGAGCGAAGCTCTCTCGGACCTCGCGGGATCTTCGATCCCGCTTAGCTTCGATGAAAAGCACTCCTCCCTCCCCGTTGGGTCGGTCGTCGGCCCGCTCGCTCACCCTTCGGGTTCGCTCGCGGTCAATGGCTGGGTAACGGCCTGCCCTCCCCCGGATCGCGGGCTCCTCGCGGTGCTCGGAGCCCGCTCTCGGCCACCGCTCACTCGAGGTACTGCTGAACCGGTCTCTGAATCTACTGCAACTCGAGCAGAAAAGTCTCCGACTCGCTATTCGTTGCGCGCGATCGTCAGATATCCCGTGTGGCCCACGGGGGCGGTCGACGGCCGCGAACCCCGTTCGTCGAACTGCATCTCCCGCTGGATCGTCTCTCGAGTGGTGACGTCCGAGAGGCCGACCTCTCGAGCGGTCTCGGAGACCGCTCGAGTCGACTCGATGAACGGGCTGTAGACCGCGAGGAACCCGCCGTCGACGAGCAGCTCCGGCGCGTGCTCGACCATCGCGGGCGCGTCGCCCGTATCGAGCGTGCACACGTCGAACGACGACGGCTCGAGGTCGTCGAGGTGCTCGAGCACGTCACCCGTTCGAACGTCGACGGCATCCTCGACGCCGCCCAGCGCCATGTTCTCGCGGGCAACCTCCGCGAACTCGGCGTCGCGCTCGTAGGTCACAACTGACGCGCCGGCGCGGGCCATCATCGCTGCCAGGACGCCGGTTCCGGTCCCGGCGTCGAGGATCCGATCACCGCGAGCGATCCCCGTTTCGCCCATCACGAGGCCGATATCGCGGGGGACCATCGGCGCGCCCGTCCGCTCGAACTGGTGAAAGAGATCCGGGCCCCGCAGTCGGCGGACGTGAAACTCGTCGCCCAGATGCGTCTCGATGGTGTCGCCCGACTGCACGTCCTCGGGGACCTCGAGCACGCCGAGGTCGGTCCCCTGCTCTCCACCGGGTTTCACGAGGTATTCGCGGTCGCCGCGGACGAGCAACACCGGGACGCGGTCGTCGCCGCCCTCGGCCTCCGCGTCGGTCTCGGTGTCGGCCTCGGTCTCCGCCCCGCCGTCCGCGTTCTCGTCGCCGCTCACTCGAGTCACTCGAGGGAGGCGACCGCCGCGGCGAGGTCACCATCGTTGTCCTCGAGGGCCTCGAGGGCCTCGTCCTCGCCCACGCCGGCTTGCGTGGCGACGAGTTCGACGTCCTCGTCGGGAATCGACGGTTCGGCGTCGCTTCCGGTATCGGCGCTCCCGGTGCTACCGCCGGCGGATCCGGCCTCGACCTCCTCGGGCGAGCCGATGACCTGGTAGGTCTCCTGGCCGCGGGCGTCCATCTTGGTGACCTCGGCGTCGTCGAAGACGAGGTCGTACTCGTCGGTGCGGATGATGACCTCTTCGGCGTCGATGTCCTCGACGTCGATCCCCATCTGCTCCATCATCTGTTCCATCTTGCGCGGGTTGAGTCCGCCGCCACCTCCTCCAAACATACTCGATACGTCGCCGTGGGTTCCCTTTTACTTTGTCGTTCGGTCGAGCGACGGGTAGCGTGGACGAGATGATGAGGTATCCTTACGTCTCAATCGAACGGGAGTAGCTCGGATCGAAGAGCTGTGCCGAGGTCGGTTCGGGATCTCCCTCGGTGAGATTGTACTCCGAGAAGTCTTCGACGCCGGCCTCGCGGAGGAACTCCTCGTCGTAGACGTGATTTCCGGTGAACTCGCCCGGGTCGCGATTGAGGATCTCCAGAACGGTGTCCGAGACGATTTCTGGGGTGCGCCAGTCGTCTTCGGTCCCCATCTCGAAGTAGCGGGTCGCGCGCGTATCGATCGCAGTTACCGGCCAGAAGGTGTTACAACCGACGTCGTCGTCCGCCAGTTCCTGCGCCAGCGACAGCGTGACGAAGGACATCCCCATCTTCGACCAGGAGTAGGCCGCCGCTCCCGGCGCGCGATCGATCTCGACCGGCGGCGCGTTCGTCAGGATCCAGGCGTCGTCCTCGACGCCGCGGAGGTGATCGAGGAAGCCCCGCGAGACGAGATACGTGCCGCGTACGTTGACCTCGTTCAGGAGGTCGTAACGGTCGGCCGGGATCCCGTCGACGTTGCCGATCTGGATGGCCGAGGCGTTGTTGATAACGATGTTGATCTCGCCCATCTCGTCGATCGCTTCGTCGATTGCCGCCTCGACCGCGTCCTCGTCGCGGACGTTCAACTGAATCGCGTGCGTGTCGACGCCCTTCTCGGCGCACTCCTCGGCCGTCCTGTGAATCGTCCCCTCGAGGTCGGAGTCCGAATCGTCGACGGTCTTTCCCGTCGAGACGATGTCACAGCCCCGTTCGGCGAGCGCGAGTGCGAGTTGTTTCCCGATGCCCCGCGTCGTTCCCGTGATAAACGCGGCCTGGCCGCTCAGATCTGGTTGCTGTAGCATTCATCTACGTTACATACACCCACACTCTAATAATTCATTCAAACTCCCGGACCGCCGATAGTCGTTTTCGATCCGCATCGACGCACGACTGGGCGTCGTGTTCGAGGAGTTCGACAGCCTGCTCTAGAGTCGCCACTGAAAGTCACTGCACACCTGATCGAACAACGGCGTTGCGATCAGTGTGTAATTCGTTTCAGTGGCTACTATCGGTCCTCGAACGATCCTCCGTCCCTCGAACTGATTCTCCGTCACGTCTCCGCGGGCGCGCCCTCGCGCACGTTCACCGCCATCCCCGTCTCGAAGTCTCGGATCGCTGCGGCGTCGAGACGCGCCGTCCCAACGGCGATCAACTCGCCGCGTTCGTGAACGACCAGCACCTCGTCACCCGGTCGGATCTCGTCGCCGACCTCGAGCACGAACTTCGCGAAGACGTTCTTCTCGTCGCGGACGAACGGCTCGCTCTCGTCGTCGACGACGACGCGATACGAGGGGTGTGCGAGCGCGGCGTCGAGCCGGCGACCGCCCTCGAGGCCGAGGGTGAATCGGCCGTCGGTACCGAAGGAGACGATCCGGCCCGCCTCGGCGTGGACCTGCTGTGGCCGCCCCGAGGTGGTGCGTTTGATCGTCAGCGATTCCTCGGGCGGGAACAGGGCCGCGCCCGCGCCCCCGCCGAACTGGTAGTCGCCGACGGTCCGGAGTTCCGGGAGACCCGCGCGCCCGTCTACTGGCTCGCTCATTGACCGGCGTTCGACCCGGCGCGTCGAAAGCCCTTCGACCTGCCGGCGGTGCGATGGCACTCGAGGTCGAATCCGATACCGCGTCCGCCGGGTGGGGCCGACAGCTGCTCGCGGCGAATGTCCCAATTGGTTAGAAAACGGACTGGAACGAGATGGGGAATGTTATAATGATCGATTTATTACTATCGGTATCGTATGGATGTCACGCAAATCGGTCTCGGGGTGACGCTGCTCGTCATCGGGACCCTGACACTGATCGGGCCGGCCGCACTCGTTTCCGGGCCGCTTACGTACCTCGTTACCGGTGCGACGCTGCTCGTCACGGGGTACGCGCTGTTGATCGGACTCTGGCAGAGCCGACAACCGAACTAGCGTCGCTTCCATCCTGAACAGACGACAGCAACCGAGAAACTACTCTCTCGTCCCGAATCTGGCTCGAGCCAACCTTCGGTCGGGTCCGTCGACTCAGAGGAGAAACGTCTCGTGGCGGTCGCCGAGGTCGAGGAACGAATCGGCCGCTTCGATGAGTTCCTCGGCCGTCGAGGACTGGAAGGCCATCACCTCGACGCGGACGCCCTCGTGGCGCAGGTGCGAACAGAGCCGCGAGAAGTCGCCGTCGCCCGTACAGAGGACGATGGTGTCGACGTGGTTGGCGAGCGTCACCGCGTCAAGGCTCATCCCGACGTCCCAGTCCGCTTTTTTCGTCCCGTCGGAGAACGTCTTGATGTCTTTGATCTTCGGCTCGAAGCCGATATCGACCAGCGCGTCGAAGAAGCTCTCCTCCTCGGGCGAGTCCGCACGGATGACGTAGGAGATGGCGCGCGTGAGCTGGCGGTCCTGAACGGCCTTCTCGAGTAAGGCGGAGTAGTCGATATTCCGGCTATGGAGACTCTGTGCGGTATGGTAGAGGTTCTGGGCGTCGACGAGAACGGCGACGCGCTGCCCCGGATGAATTTCCGTCATATCCTAGCATGTCGCGCGCGACCATAAAAAATCGCGGCGTTCGCTCTGATCGCGTTGCGACCGTCGGCGGTCTCAGCTTCGAAGCTTCCGGATGCGCTTTTCCGTCGGCGGGTGCGTCGCGAACAGCGACTGCAGGAGCCCTTTCTCCGAGTTGAAGATACACAGCGCGCTCATGCTATCGTCGATCTGAGACTCGCGGCCCTGTGCACCGCTCGAAATCTTCTCGAGGGCGCGGGCGAGCGGGTCGCCGCTGCCGATATACTGACGGGCGTCCTCGTCGGCGACGAACTCGCGGTAGCGCGAGATGGCGAGGACGAAGATCATGACGAGCATCTGTGCGATGTTCGAGATGACCATGCCGACGATGATTCCGCCGATGCCGCGCTCGCTACTCATGATGTAGACCATGTAGGCGACCCAGCCGACCATCATCGCGATGGAACTCCCCACCACCATCGCGATGACGTCGCGGTTCTTGATGTGGGCGAGCTCGTGGGCGATCACGCCCTCGAGTTCGTCGCGCTGGAGGAGACGGATGAGCTCCGTCGAGACGACGACGACGCCCTTGCCCTTCCGACCGGTCGCGAAGGCGTTGGGGACGCCCATGTCCATGACCATCAGTTTGGGCTTTTTGATGCCCATATCCCGACAGAGGGAGTCGGTCATCTGATGGATCTCCTGATACTGGCCGTCTTCGGGCATCGGTTCGGCCTTTCTGGTCGCCGACCACGTCCCGATCTTGTACTGAATAACCGGTAGCACGAGCAGTCCGACGAGGACTAACGGCCACGCGCCGGTGCCGAGCCAGAGCAGCCCGAAGCCGCCGACGAGCATGTAGAACGCGAACAGGATCGAGCCGACGATCGCCATTCGCACTTTCAGTCCGAAATCTGTCATACGCGACGGTAAGTAACGCTCGGGGATAAATTACGCGGAACTGTATGTCAGGTATTGCGTCGCAGGGAAGTCGATCAAAGACACAACGGATAAGTCAGTTCGGATCCACGTCACAGGCATGTGCCGCGTCGCTCACCAGACCGTCGGCCCCGTCGTGAGCGGCGTCTGTTCTCGTTTTCCAAAACGGAAACGTGCGTGAGTGTGCTCGCGGCGGGTCTGGCACCCCGTCCCGGGTACGATTCGACCGCACGACTGACCGCATTCAACGAACCCCAGAGCGCCCACCGATCGGAACCGATACACCCTACCGATCGAAGGGCGACACACGACCCACCGACACCACAGTCAACACATGAGTTCACCCATCGACCTTTCGGGCGTCTTTCCGGCGATGTGCACGCCCTTCGACGACGACCGGCGAATCGACTTCGAAACGCTCCAGACCGACGCCCAGCGCCTCGAGGCCGCGGGCGTCGACGGGCTCGTCCCCGTCGGCTCCACGGGAGAGTCGGCGACCCTGACCCACGACGAACACGTCCGCGTCGTCGAAGCGGTCATCGAGGCCGTCGACGACGTGCCGGTCATCGCGGGCACCGGCTCGAACAACACGCGCGAGGCCCTCGAACTCTCCGAACGTGCCGCCGACGCGGGCGCGGACGGCCTGTTGCTCATCTCGCCGTACTACAACAAGCCCGAACAGCGCGGGCTGGTCGAGCACTTCCGGACGATCGCGGACGCCGTCGACCTGCCCCAGATCGTCTACAACGTCCCCTCGCGGACGGGCCGAAACATCGAACCCGACACGGCCGTCGAACTCGCGAGCCACGAGAATATCGCTGGCTACAAGGCCGCCAGCGGCGATCTGGGCCAGATCGGCGAGATCGCCGAACGAACGACCGACGAGGACTTCGCCGTGCTCTCGGGCGACGACGCACTCACCCTGCCGACCATCTCCGTCGGCGGGACGGGAACGATCAGCGTCGCCGCGAACATCGAACCCGAGCGGACCTGCGCGATGGTCGGCGCGGCGCTGGACGGCGACTACGCCCGCGCACGGAACCTCCACCACGAACTCGGCCCGCTGTTCCGCGGACTCTTCGTCGAGACCAATCCGATCCCGGTCAAGGAGGCCATGCAGATCCGCGGCTACGGCCCGGCCCGCATGCGCTCGCCGCTTTCCCGGCTGGCCGACGAGTACCGCGAGGACCTCGAGACCGTGCTGGCCGACCTCGAGCGGGAATCGACCGAAGTGGCGGACGCGGCGGAGGGTGATCGATGACGGTCAGGCTCGGCATCACCGGCGCGACGGGGCGCATGGGCCGGGAAGTGATCGCCGCCGCGACCGAGCGCGAGGATTGCGAGATCGTCTTCGCCGTCAACCGGGAGCCCGGAGGCGACGCGACCGTCGGGGGGATCACCATCGAGCCCGCGGCCGAGTTCGACTCGCTCGTCGCCGAGCGCGAACCGACCGTCGTGATCGACTTCACCGGCCCCGAGTCGGCCGCCGGCTACGCCGCGACGTGCGCCGAGGCGGGCGTCGCCTTCGTCACCGGCACGACCGGGTTCGACGACGAGGAGTACGAGGCGCTCGAGGCGGCGAGCGAGGATATCGCCGTCCTCCACGCGCCGAACTTCGCCCGCGGCGTGCAAGCGCTGGTCAACGTCGTCGGTCAGGCGGTCCGGAACCTGCCCGGCTACGACGTGGAACTCGTCGAGACCCACCACAACGAAAAGCGCGACGCGCCGAGTGGCACCGCGAATCGGCTGCTCGAGGAGATCGAGGCCAACGGGGACTTCACCGAGCGCACGCACGGCCGCGAGGGCGACGCGCCGCGTTCGGAGCGGGAAATCGGCGTTCACGCGCTCCGTGCCGGCGATATCACGGGCGAACACGAAATCGTCCTCGCGGGCAACCACGAGGAAGTTCGGCTCACGCACCGCGCCGAGGATCGCGGCGTGTTCGCCGCCGGCGCGGTCGACGCGGCGGTCTGGATCGCTGGACAGAAGGCGGGGTGGTACGACTTTTCGGACGTGATTACGGAATGAGCGCACTCGAGACCGAAATCGACGAGCTGTGGGAGCGAAAGCAGAACGACGAAATCGACGCCGAATCCGCCGGCGAAGACGAATACGCCACCCTCGAGGCCTTCCTCGACGCCCTCGAGTCGGGCGAGATCCGCGCCGCCGAGAAGCAGGGGGACTCCTGGGAGGCGAACGAGTGGGTCAAGCAGGGTATCCTACTGAACTTCGGCCTCCGCTCGATCGGCCAGTACGAACACGGTGGAACCACGTACAACGACGTCCTGCCGCTCGCGGACTCGAGCGAGTACGGCGACCGCGGAAGTCGCAACACGCCCGACGGCACCGTCGTCCGCCGCGGCGCGAACATCGGCTCGGACTGCATCATCATGAGCCCCGCGTTCGTCAATATCGGCGCCCGCGTCGGTGACGGCACGCTCGTCGACTCCTGTGACACCGTCGGCTCCTGTGCGCAGATCGGCGACAACGTCAAACTCGGCGCGAACACCCTCATCGGGGGCGTCCTCGAGCCAGTCGAGGGCGCGCCGGTCATCGTCGAGGACAACGTCTCGCTCGGGGCGGGCTGTCGCGTCACGAGCGGGTTCGTCGTCGGCGAAAACAGCGTCGTCGGCGAGAACACGCTGCTGACGCCGCGAATCCCGGTCTACGACCTCGTCGAGGAGGAGGTTCTCTACGGCGAACTGCCCGCCGACCGGCGCGCGTTCACCCGCTTCGTCGAGTCCTCGATCAGCGACCACGACCTCTTCGAGGGCGGGGCCTACAAGCCCGCCGTCGTCGCGACCGATATCGAGACCGAGACGCTCGAGGCGACCGAACGCGAGGACGCGCTGCGCGAATAGACGCGCCGCTGGCGGACGTGTCTCGTGGGAACTGAGTTTCGATCGCCGCGGGGAAGATGACGAAGCGTAGGGAGGTTTTTGTCCATTCTCCTCGTAGTCGGATCGAAATGAGCAAACGGACTGAGGCCGACGATCGAGGCCGAATCGTCATCCCGCGGGACATCCGTGAGAAACACGGCGATCGATACCGCGTCGTCGAACTCGACGATCGGGTCGAACTGATTCCGTTGAGAGACGACCCGATCGAGGGCCTCCGAGATGCCGTCGGTGATGCGCTCGACGGCAAGTCGATCGACGAGATCAAACGGGAAGCGCGCGAAGTCGAGTAGCCGAGACGGAACCCAAAGCTTGAATTCTCGCGGTCACCTGAAACTGACAATGACTGACGCTGTGGCTTCGCTTTCCGTCCGCCGCCTCTCCGACTGGGACGCGGCCGAACTACGGGCCCTTACTGCGGAGTACGGTTCGCCGCTGTACGTTCTCGACCTCGAGCGAGTCCGCCAAAATTACCGGCGACTCGAGGCCGCCTTTTCCGACGCCGAGATCCTCTACGCGGTGAAGGCGAACGCGCTGGGGGACGTCCTCTCGACGCTTCGCGAGGCGGGGGCTGGCCTCGAGTGTGCCTCCGCCGGGGAAGTCCAGCGGGCGCTCGAGGCCGGCGCGTCGGGCTCGGAGGTCCACTACACGGCGGTCAACCCGCCCGCAGGGGACCTCGACTGGATCGTCGACGCCTGGCACGAGAACCCGGGGCTGACCGTCACCGCGGGCTCCGAGGACACGATCGATCGGCTGGCCGACCGCGGCTATACCGGCCGGCTCTGTCTGCGGGTCAATCCCGGCATCGGTGCCGGCCATCACGAGAAGGTACGGACGGGCGCTGCGGCGAAGTTCGGCGTCCCCGCGGAGCGTGCGGTGGACGTGCTCGCGGACGCCGCCGACCGCGGCTTCGACATCGTCGGAATCCACGCTCACGTCGGTTCCGGCGTCTCGAGCGACCAGCTCGAGGCCCACCGGGAGTTCGTCGCGCGGATGGGCGATCTGGCGAGAGCGGTAGCCGACGCGGTCGGTGACCTCGAGTTCGTCGACGTCGGCGGCGGGTTCGGGGTTCCGTACCGCGAGGACGAGGAGCCGCTGGACCTCGAGTCGGTTGCTGCGGCGACGCGAGACGCGATCGGCGAGATCGACGCCGAACTGGCGATCGAGCCCGGTCGCTACTTCGTCGCGGACGCGGGCGTGCTCCTCACCGAAGTGAACACCGTCAAGGCGGCCCGCGAAACGACCGTCGCCGGCGTCGACGCGGGGATGACGACCCTGATCCGGCCCGCGATGTACGACGCGTACCATCCGATCCGGAACCTGACCGCCGACGCGGAGGCATCGGCCTCGAACGACGGCGACGGCCGCGAACGACTCCCGCAGACCGTCGCCGGCCCGATCTGCGAGAGCGGCGACGTTTTCTGTACCGAGCGCGAACTCCCGGTAAGCGAACGTGGGGACATCCTCGCAATCGGCAACGCGGGGGCCTACGGCTACGAGATGGCGAACCAGTACAACACCCGACCCCGGCCCGCGTCGATCGTCCTCGAGGACGGCGGCGGTCGACTCTCCCGTCGCCGCGAAACGGTCGACGACGTGACGCGAGCGGAGCGCGAGGCAGGGAGTGCCCCGAGCGCGGACCGAAAGAACGACCACGGCCGGGCGAGCGACATCGACAACGACTGACGAGAGCACGATGAGTATCCCATTCCAGAAGTACCACGGCACCGGCAACGACTTTCTAATTATCCACGCGGACGAACACGTCCCGGACCGGGGCGCCCTCGCCGAGCGCGAGTGCGACCGGACGGACGGCGTCGGTGCCGACGGGGTCCTCTTTCTCGCTCCCGAAGAGACGTTCAACCCGCCTCGCGTCGTGATGACGCTGTTCCAGCCCGACGGCGCGACGGCACCGATGTGCGGCAACGGCGCTCGCTGCGCCGCAGAGTGGACGATGAATCGGACCGGGAGCGACAGCGTGATGATCGACACCCAGGCGGGCACCCTTCGAGCCGATCGCGACGGCGAGGACGTCGTCATCGAGATGACCCCGCTCACGTTCGACCCCGGCGAGATTCCGGTCGCGGCCGACGAACCGGTCTTCAACGCGGAGATCGAGGGCCTCGAGGTGTCGGTCGTCAACACCGGCGTCCCCCACGCGGTGAGCTTCGTCGACGATGTGGACGACGTCGACCTCGAGGAACTCGCGCCGCCGGTGCGCCACGCCGACGTCTTCCCGGGCGGAACGAACGTCACCGTGGCCAGCCCCGACGGGTCGGGTGGCTTCCGCCAGCGCACCTACGAGCGCGGCGTCGAGGGCGAAACCGACTCCTGTGGCACCGGAGCGGTGGCCGTGGCCGTCGTGGCGCGTCGCCTCGGACTCACCGACGCCGACCCGGTCGACGTTCATCCGCCGGGCGGCCATCTGCGAGTGAGCTTCAACGACCGCGGGCGTCCGACGCTCGCCGGGCCGGTCGAACACGAGTTCGACGGCGAGGTGGCCGTCGAGCCGCCGATCGAGCCGTGACGGACGGTCGTTCCGCCGCCGGGCCCGACGGCGACGACGCGTTCGATCCCATCGCGTTTCTCGAGGACGCCGTCCAGCGTCCCTCCCACGAGGCCGTCGGGCCGATGCGCGACTTTCTCTGCGAGACGCTCGAGACACGGGACATCGAGCCCCGCGTCGACGACGCCGGGAACGTGCTGGCGAGCCGCGGGCCGCCGGCGACCAGCGCCGAGACGCACGTCGTGTTGAACACGCACATCGATACGGTGTCACCGCACGTCCCCTACGAGCGCGACGGTGACGAGGGTGCTGACGGTTCGGGCGTGATTCGGGGGCGGGGCTCCTGCGACGCGAAGGGACCGCTCGCGGCCATTCTCTCGGCCTTTTTCGCGGTCGAGCCGACCGAGAGTCGAGTCACGCTCGCGATCACCCCCGACGAGGAGGTACTCTCGACGGGAGCCTATGCGCTGGTGTCGGGCGACGAGTCGCCCACTCGAGACGCGGACGCGGTGATCGTCGGCGAGCCGACCGACCTCGACGTCTGTACGGCCGCGAAGGGGCGATTTCAGGGGACGATCCACCTCTCGGGAGCCAACGCCCACGCCGCCGAACCCGAGACCGGGAGCAACGCGGTCGCGGCCCTCGAGCCGGTCCTCGAGGCGATTCGAACCGTCGACGAGCAGGCGGACGCGCCGCCGGCCCACCCCCGACTCGGCGCGGCAACGCTGACGCCGACCGTCGTCGAGGGTGGCGAGGCGACCAATCAGGTGCCGGCCGACTGCGCCCTGACGGTCGATCGTCGGAGCGTCCCGCCCGAGACGGCCGAGAAGTTTCACGAATCGCTGACGGCACACCTGCGGGCCGCCGTGCCCGACGATATCGGCCTCGAGTTTCGCTTTACCGACCGGCCGACGCCGTTCCTCGAGGCCTGGGACACGGATCCCGACGCGGCGGTCGTCGAAGCACTCGCAAGCGCGTCCGGCGGCGAGGTACGTCCGTTCACCGCGGCGACGGAGGCCTCGTACTTCGCGGCGGACGCGCCGACGGTCGTCTTCGGCCCCGGCGTGCTCGCCGACGAGGGAGGAGCCGTCGCACACGCCCCGCGGGAGTACGTGCGGATCGCTGACGTCCGCGAGGCGGCGCGGGCGCTCGAGGCGACGCTGGTCGAACTGGTCGGGTGAGGACGGCCTGGCCTCGAGCCGTCGTCGGGGTCGCTCGCGTCGCCCCCGTTGCGATAGCCGGGCGCGCCGACCTGTCTCCGACTGACGGCAGCAGTCCTTTACCCAACGGGGCCGATGTATAACGGACTCCATGAGTAGCGACCCGGACGCCGGCTCGCGGCCGGCCGATACGATGCGCGAACGCGTCGGCGAAACGCGCGTGAAGATCTGGTTCCTGATCAGCGCGAACCGGTGGCTCGTCACCGGCGTCATTCTCGCGAGTACGTACGCACTGCTCCTCGTCTTTCACCTCTTCGGGCCGACGACCCCACAGCGGTTCGTGACGACAGGGAACGTCTCCTCGCTGTTCAGTTCGATGATCATCGCGACCGTCACGAGCGTCACCCTCGTCCTGTCGGTCTCGCAGTTCGTCCTCGCGGGAGAGATCGGCCCGCTCGGACAACAGCGCGAGCGAATGACGAACGAGACCGAGTTCCGAGAGGAGGTCGAGGACGCCGCAGGAATCGGCGTGAGCCCGGTCGAGCCCTCCCGGTTTCTCCGGACGCTCATCGAAACGGCCGAAACGCGCGCGATAACACTCAACGACGCGGTTACCAGCGACAAAGGTTCAGCACAACACGAGGAAATCGCCGCGTTCACGGACGGTCTCGTCGAACACAGCAAGACGGTCAGCGACGACCTGCGAGACGCGGATTTCGGCTCGTTCGAAACGTTGCTACCGGTCCTGAACTACAACTACTCCTGGAAGATCTTCACCGCGCGGACGCTCCGTGACAAGTACGACGAGTCGCTGTCGACCGAGGCCGCGACCGCGTTCGACGAACTGATCGAAGCGTTGCGGTTCTTCGGCCCGGCGCGCGAACACTTCAAGACCCTCTACGTTCAGTGGGAGATCATCAACATCTCTCGAGCAGTCCTCTACGGCGCGATGCCGGCGCTGGCGATCGCGGGCTACATGATGCTCGAGTTCGACCCCGCGAAGGTCACCGGCGCAGCGTTCGGCGTCAGTACCGCCTACCTCGTCGTCAGCGCTCTCTACGTGGTTACGCTCGCCCCGTTCGCCGTGTTGCTCTCCCATCTGCTCCGCGTCCTCACGGTCATGAAGCGAACGCTCGCCATCGGACCGTTCATCCTCCGAGAGACGGAGCAACTGAAAGCGGTTCGTCAGGAGGAGTCGACCGAGATCCAGTCGAAACGGTGACCGCGGTCGGAAGCGGTGACTGGAGGTGACGCCGCCGCCGGTGCGGTGACTCCGACATTCCCGTCACACGGACATCAGCGCGATCGCCACCACACTCAATCCGATAGCAGCGAGTTTGCGGATGGTAACAGTTTCGTCGAAGACGACGAGCCCGACTAGCGAACTGATCACGATGAAGAGCCCGTAAATCGGGACGACGATACTCACCGGACCGAGCGCCAGCGCTCGATAGTACGTCAGCAGACCGACGGTCAACAGCACGCCCATCGCGACGAGATGTGGCGTCCGCGGATGTCGGAGGTACGGCCGTACCGACAGCCCGCGATAGACGAGCACGAGTCCGACGGTGACGAACATCACCGAATTCGAGAGGAACACGGCCATCGTACTGGACATGTCGGTCATCGCGATCGAGAGCAGGGGGGCGACCAGGCTGTACGCGAGACAGGAAAACAGCGAGAGGCCGATGTACCGTCGCATCACTCCTCCCCTCCGGCGGCGAGGTAGATCGCACCCGCTGCGGCGACGATGCCGGCGCCGCGAGTCGCGGTCAGCTCCTCGCCGAGAAATGCGATCCCGATAATCGAACTCCCGACGATGAAGAGACCGTAGATCGGCACGACGACGCTAACCGGGCCTCGCTCGAGCGCCTGATAGTACGCGAGGATGCCCGAAGAGAGAAAGAGGCCGGCGACGTAGACGATTCCCGCCGACGGAGTTACCGCGTCGGACGGGCGGCCGGTCCCCGTGATGACGAGCACGACGGTCGTCAGACAGAGAAAGATCGTCGTCGAGAGGAAGAGCGCGACCGCGGGCGGCACGTCCGACGTCACGACGCTCGTCAGGGGTGCCATCAGTCCGTAGGCCAGGAGGGCGACGAGCACCCACACGAGGTATTCCATACCGATCCTCGACGCAGGGCGATTAATACAGTCACGGTCTCGGAATCGAGGGCCGGAGCAGGATCCCGGAAATCGGATAGCGGTCGGGCAAGCGATCGGCGGGTGGATGGCGGTCGGGGAAGCGGCCGACAGGTGGATGACGGAACGGTCGGCGATGGACGACAGGAACAGTCGGTCGTTCTACTCGAGGTCGTCGACGAGCCGGCTCGCGACGCCGGTGTAACCCGCCGGCGTCAACGCGTGCAGTTCCTCGCGGACGTCCTCGTCGACCTCGAGTTCGTCGAACAGCTCGCGGAAGTCCGCGAGGGTCACGTCCTTCCCGCGGGTGACGGCCTTGACCCGCTCGTAGGCGTCGGCTTGCCCCTCGCGCCGGAGGACGGTCTGGACGGCCTCGCCGATGATCTCGGGGGTGTCCTCGAGGTCGTCGCGCATGACCTGCTCGTTGGGGACGACCTTCGAGAGCCCCGACGCGGTCTTGCCGTAGGCGATCAGGCAGTGGGCGAAAGCGCCGCCGATGTTGCGCTTGACCGTCGAATCGGAGAGGTCGCGCTGGAGTCGGGAGGTGGTGACGTAGTCCGCGAGGAAAGAGAGATCCGAATTGGCCTTCGAGAGGTTGCCCTCGCTGTTTTCGAAGTCGATCGGGTTGACCTTGTGGGGCATCGTCGACGACCCCGTCTCGCCCTCGACGGCCTCCTGCCCGAGGTAGCGGTCGGAGACGTAGAGCCACACGTCGAGATCAAGATCGAGCAACACGGCGTTGGCCCCGCGGAACGCGTCGAACAGCGCCGCGAGGTCGTCACAGGGATTGACCTGCGTCGTGAGGGGTTCGAACTCGAGGCCCAGCCCCTCTACGAACTCCCGTGCAAACGCCGGCCAGTCGACGTCGGGATAGGCGGCGACGTGGGCCGCGTAGGTGCCCGACGCGCCGCCGAGTTTCCCCCGCAGATCGTCTGTCGCCTGCCGGATGCGGCCGGTCGCCCGACCCAGACGCGAGGCGTAGACGGCCATCTCCTTGCCGAACGTCGTCGGCGTCGCGGGCTGGCCGTGGGTCCGGGCCAACATTGGAAGGTCGCGGTGCTCGCGGGCCATCCCGGCGAGCGTGTCCCGAACGTCGTACAGTTCCGGAAGGAGCACCTCGTCGACGGCGTCCCGGACGAGCAGCCGGTGGGCGAGGTTATTCACGTCCTCGCTGGTCAGCCCGAAGTGGATCCAGGCCGAGGCGTCGCTGTCCTCGGGCAGTCGGTGCCGAACGAAGTACTCGACGGCCTTCACGTCGTGGTTCGTCGCCTCGAAGTCGGCGTGACCCTCCGTCTCGAGTTTTTTGATCAATCGTGCGTCCTCCTCGGCGAAGTGGCTGTACAGCCCGCGGAGGTGCTCGCGCGCCTCGAGGCCGAGTTCGAGCGGCGTCGCCTCGAGGTCGGCTAGCGCGATCAGGTACTCGACTTCGACGCGAACGCGGGCGCGCATGAGCGCGGCCTCGCTCGCGTACGGCGACAGCGGGGCGGTCCGGCCGTCGTACCGGCCGTCCAGCGGCGAGACGGCGTACAGGGCGTCGGTCTCGGTCATTGTGCGAGTCTGTCCAGCGCGGTGCAAAAGCGTATCGAAACCCGGAGCGTCCGATGCCACGAGCGTGCATACCTCTACGATTCACGTCGCGAATATCGGTGGATCGATACACGTTCGTGCATAGTTCATCCGCCGAGACCGCAACCACTTTGCCGCTCGCGGGCGCGGGTTCGACCATGACGCGAATCGCCGGGATGGCCGGCAACCGAGGGCGCAATCTGTTGAACATCGCCGACCGACGGCCGGGCGGAGTCGAGTTCGCCGTCGTCCTGACGAACACCGAGGACGCGCCGGTGCTCGAGGCCGCGGCCGAGCGCGGGATTCCGACCGAGGTCGTTCCGCTGGAGGACGGCATGAGCCGCAGCGAGCACGAGGAGGCGGTGCTCGAGGCGCTGTCGGACTACGAGTTCGACCTCGTCTGTCTGGACGGCTACATGCGGATCCTCTCCGATACCTTCCTCGAATCCGCGCCGACCACGCTGAACGTTCACCCCGCACTGCTGCCGTCGTTCCCCGGGATGGACGCGTGGGGCGACGCGCTCGAGGCCGGCGTCTCGGTGACCGGCTGTACGGTCCACGTCGTCACCGACGCGACGGACGCCGAGGGCGCGGTCCTCGAGAGCGAGGTCGACGCCGGGCCGATCGTCACGCAAGAGCCGATCCCGGTCTACGAGGGCGACGACGAGGAGGACCTGAAAGAGCGGGTTCTCTACGAGGGCGAGTTCCGCGCGTACCCGCGAGCCGTGAAGTGGTTCGCCGAAGGGGCAGTCGATGTGGATCTCAAGGCGGGCACCGTTTCTGTCGACGCGGACGTGGCGAGTACGGATTCGAACGATCACAACGGTCTCCCGGCACGTCGGCTGGTCTCCGACGACCGCGCGGACACGCTCCGCTACGGGGAGAACCCGCACCAGGACGCCGCGGTCTACGCCGACTACACCTGCGACGAGGCCAGCGTCGTCCACGCCGACCAATTGAACGAGGGCGCGAAGTCGCTGTCGTACAACAACTACAACGACGCCGACGGTGCGCTCAACCTCATCAAGGAGTTCGACGAGCCCGCGGCGGCGGTCATCAAACACACCAATCCCGCGGGCTGTGCGACCGCCGACTCGGTGGCCGAGGCCTACGAGAAGGCCCTCTCGACGGACCCGATGAGCGCCTTCGGCGGCATCGTCGCGCTGAATCGCAAGTGCGACGCCGCGACCGCCGAGCAGGTCATCGACTCGTTCAAGGAGGTCGTCGTCGCGCCCGGCTACACCGACGACGCGCTCGAGGTACTCCTCGAGAAGGACAATCTCCGTGTCTTAGACGTCGGCGAGTTAGGTGAGCGGACCGAGCGCTTCACCGAAAAACCCCTCGTCGGCGGCCGGCTGGTCCAGGAACGCGACCTCCAGTCGATCTCGGTCGACGACCTCGAGGTCGTCACCGAGCGCGAGCCGAGCGACGCGGAACTCGAGTCGATGGTGTTCGCGTGGCAGACACTCAAACACGTCAAATCGAACGGGATCCTCTTCACGAAGGGCACCGAGACGGTCGGCGTCGGGATGGGACAGGTCTCTCGAGTCGACGCGGTTCGGCTGGCAGCGATGAAGGCCGATGAACACGCGGAGGGAAAGGACGCTGAGGGAGCCGTTATGGCCTCGGACGCGTTCTTCCCGTTCCCGGACGGTATCGAGGAGGCCGCGGAGGCGGGCATCGAAGCGGTCGTCCAGCCCGGCGGCTCGGTCAACGACGAGGACGTGATCGAGGCGGCGAACGAACACGGCATGGCGATGGCGTTTACAGGCCAGCGGAGTTTTCGGCACGACTGAGCGGTAGCGAAGGAGTGCCGAAAGCTCGAAAGACGAGCGGAGCGAGTCTTTCGTTGTTTCCGACACGATTAGGACCGCGATCGAACGGTACGCGTAGCGACCCGTGAACGCAGTGAGTAAGCCGCTTTTTGGTCGAAGCCGATCGGTTCGGCGGCCTGCTACTGCAGCGGTGTCGGATTTGACTATACGGGTCCTACGCGTGCAAACATATCGATGGTAAACCTGAACTCGCGGTCAGCGAACAAGCTAAGCATCGTATCGACGCTGATCGACAGCCTACTGGCGTTTCGGCGCGGGCGGCCAAAGAGCGGCCTCCTGCTTCTCGGCGCGGCCGCGCTCTCGTCCCGCGTTCCCGGCATCGGGACAGCAGTGTCGCTGGCCCTCCGGATCGCCCGGAGGCTCCGATAGGCGACCACACCGATGGTCGACGTCACCGGCCACCTCGCGATGGCGCTGCTGTTCGCCGCCCCGTCGTGGCTCGTCTGGGGCCGACGTGGCGCGCTGGGGTTTACGGGCTTCGCGTTAGTCACCGCGATGCTCCCGGACACCGATCTCGTCTTGCAGCAGGTGCTCCCGATCACCCACCACGGCGTGACTCACACCGTAGTGTTCGTGCTCCTGATGAGCGTCCTCGTCGGCGCGGCCGTCGCGAAGTGGCTCACCCCCTGGTTCGCTGCTAGCCGCTGGATTCGAAGCACCGAGATCACGTCCGAGACGGTCTTCGTCTTCGCGACAGCGGGGTTAGCACTCGGCGGAATCAGCCACCTGTTCGCGGATATCCTCTCCGCACCCGACATCGCGCCCCCGATCAAGCCCTTCTGGCCGCTGTACTCGGAGCCGGTGATCGTCGACGTCATCTACTACGATTCGCCGATCTGGAACTTCGGGCTGTTCGCCGTGGCAATCGGACTCCACCTGGTGCTCGCCCGGTACGAGAGCGCGCCGCTCGAGACGAGGTATCGGATCAGTAGCTGAACCGAACACAGTGGGAAAGGGACCGCCCGTTCGGCCGATTTCGTCCGTTCACGGCCTGGCCCGCGCCCTCACAGACCGACGCCACGCCGAGTAGAGCGGTGGTCCAGCGGGACTGTCAAGTACCGGAACAGAGAATCGGTCGTATGGTCGAGACGGATTCGACAGTCCGTACCGAACGAGAGACGCCGAGTCCACCGGCACCACCGGAGGGATACGACGAGCCGAAACTGTTCGAATATCCGACACTGATGCTGCTGTTGGTGTCAATTCCGCTGTTTTTGTTCACGGCATACGGATTCGGCTGGTTGCTCTGGCAAATACAGGGACCGGAGGTGTTCGCAACGCTGTTCAGCGTGACTGAAACGGAGGATAGTACAGTAGTCGTCTTGGACATGATCGATGTGGGACTTCCGCTCGTCGTAGCACTGTTCGTGACAGTCGTCGTCCACGAACTAATTCACGGTACTGTTATGCACTACTACGGACAGGACGTGACCTACGGGGTGAATCCGGCCATGGGTGCCTTCTACGCGGCGGCGTTCGGTCAGTTCCAGCGACGCGAGCAACTGTTCCCCATCGGGCTCGCCCCGCTCGTGAGTATCGCGGTCGTTGCGACGCCGTTTTTGGCCGTTCCCGTGTCGAGCATCGCCGTCACGGCCTATATGGTGGTAGTCATAAATACGACCGGCGCGGTCGGGGACCTGTACGTCGTCTGGCGTCTCCGGCGGATGCCGGAGGGAACGCTCCTGTACGATGTCGATCTCCGACACATGTACGTATTCGAACCGCTCGATGTCGGGGCGTGACCGATCGAGTACCATCCGTCACATCTCGGCGCAACATCTGTCTGGTGAGAGCATCGCTCTCGCTGATCGTTGCTCACTTCGTCTGCTCACGGCACGAAGTGCCGTTCGCACGGTATGCGGGACCAGAGGTCCCGTACTATTCGCAAAGAGACCAAAAAGGCCGCTCGCTCACTCCGTTCGCTCGCGGTACAATCGCTGTCACTCGAGTCGCGCGTCCGTAATCCGCAACCGCCCGCGCGTCCCGCCCCACTCGGTCTCGTACTCGAGATCGATCCGCCGATCCATATGTGGCCCGTCCACGACGAACGTCTCGAACTCGCCGCCCTCTCCCAGAATGTGGACGCCGTACTCCTCGTGGAGATCCTCGAGATCCGCAATCGCATCGGCGTCGAGCGTTCGACCCAGCCACGACTCGTCGAGTCCGTGAGCCGCGACCTGAATGATCGTAATTTCGAAGCCCGCCTCGAGCATCGCGTCGGCCAGTTCGCGGGGGTTTTCCTGCCACAGCGGCGCGAAGAGGTCGCAGTCGAGCCGGTCGCACATCCCCCGAATGCGGCTCGTCTGGTACTCGCTCTCGACGGCTCCCGCCGTGACGCCGGCGATACCGCCCGCGAGGAGGCGATCGAGTTCCTCGAGGGCGGCCTCGAGGGGCTCGAGTTCGTCGTCGCCCTGCGCGCTCGAGTCGGTCGCCGCGTCGGCCGCGAAGTCGTCGGGTTCGACGTCGATCAGTTCGATCCCAATGCTTTCCGCCGCCTGCGCGGCCAGCTCCGTTGCGGGGACGTGATACATGTACGAGTCGCCCGCGGGATGGACGGTGACGAGCCGTTCGACGGGGAGCCCCTGCTCGAGGGCCCGATACAGCGCCCACGAGGAGTCCTTACCGCCGGAGAAGAGGCTCACCCACGCGCCGTCTGCGTCGCTCATGGTCGGTGGTGGGCAGGAGCGGGTAAATGAATACCGAGTCCGAACGATCAGGGGTCCCGTCCGCCGGCGTCGGATCCCGTACTCGGGTCGGCTCCGGCATCGGGACTCGCGTTCGAGTCGGCCCCGCCGTCGGTGCGCTCGGGATCGAACCGCTCCAGCGTCGGATCGGCCTCGCGATCGGCGACCGCCTCGGGACCGTCCGGCGACGGCGGATCGCCGTCCGCGGGTTCCGTCTCCGGACCGCCGTCACCCCGTTCGACGTCCTCGCGCGAGCCGCTGACGGACGAGGCGATCCGCGCCCCGACGAGGCTGATCACGATCGCGGTGACGACGAACAGCGCGAGCCGTTCCCCGGCCACCATCACGAACTGCTCGTTCGAGAAGATCCCGAACTCGTTTTCGGGGACGACGAACGGATCGATTACATCCTGCTCCTCGAGGAAGTACGCGGAGAAGCCCCGAACCACCAGCCCGACGGCGACGACGATAAACGGCAGGTTGAGAAAGGACCGGCGGATCGGATCCTCGCCGATCGCCTCGTCGAGCAGCCGACCGGCGCTGGCGGTCAGCGCGGCCATCGCCAGCCAGGGGATGCTGTCGAACGCGAAGCGCGTCGCCGGGATGACTACTCCCGGCGTGTCTCCGAGATTTGAGACGCCGAGCGCGCCGACGAACAGACCGACGAACGTCAGTCCGGCCGCGACCACGTAGGTGACGACCGACACCTGGCCGGAGTACAGCGACTCCCGCGTCTGGTGGGCGAATCTCGCCAGGATCTCGTCGACGTTGAACCCCTTGTAGAGCAAGAAGAGTCCGATGACGGTGGTGATCGCGGCCGCTCCCTCCGCGGGGCCGACGGTGGTCGCGAGCAGCGGAAAGACGAGCAGCGTTAGCCCGATCGGAACGAGGACGGTCTGTCGCAGTTCCTCGTCCGCGAGGAACTGCTTGAGCAGGTAGTAGGTCGACTCGATGTCGCGGGCCTGCCGGACGACGACGCGATCGACGGAGTCGACCCGAACGCGGCTCTCGACGATCGGAATCAGCCGTTCGTCGTCCGCGCTGTCGGTCACCACGACCGCCGAGTCCGGGTCGTAGTCGGCGATGAGGTCGTCAAGCTGCTCTGCGACCGCCCGATCGGCCGACACCATCGACTCGCGGTCGCCCGAGACGACCGCGACGACGACCTCCTCGTTCTCGTCGCGCAGGTCCTGGGCGACCCGCAGCGACTCGAGCAGGGTATTCACTCCCGAGTCCTCCGGATCCGCGAGGCCGACGTCGGTCACGAGCGCGCGGACTGCTTCCCAGCCGACGACGGGCGAGCGGAGGCCAGTCTTCCGGCCGACGTCGTCGGTCCGGTCGAGGCAGACGACCAGCGTTGTCACGATAGGCGATGCATTCCGTGCAACGATAAAACCACTTACTCGTTCGAGCGCGACTGCGCTGCCGCCACGCGGGGCGACCCCGGATGCTGGTAGTTGCAGTACCGGTTCTGGGGCAAACTGCCGCCGCAGCTCCACAGCGGTAACCGCCGGTCGCCGTGCTCCGCAGTGAAGACCGATTGCCGCCTCAGCTCCGCAGCCGGAACCCGCGCCCGTCGCCGAGGCCGGCGATCCCGGCACCGAAGGCGTACGCGACCCGCTGCGCTCCCGCGCCGACGCGGGCCATTAGCGGCCGCTCGGGTTCGAACTCCTCGACGGTCACCTCGTCCGTGTCGAGGCGATCGGCCAGTTCGGTCTCGAGTTCCCGCCGCGTGCCGAGGTGATCGACCAGGTCGAGCTCGTGCGCCTGCTCGCCGAGGTAGATCCGCGCTTCGGTGTCGCGGACGAACTCGGGCTCGAGGTCCCGCCCGTCGCTGACCCGCTCGACGAAGGTGTCGTAGTAGTCGTCGATTATCCCCTGCAGGTACTCGCGTTCCTCGTCCTCGAGGTCCTTCAGCGGGGTGCCGGCGTCCTTGTAGTCGCCGGCGGCGAATCGCTCGTAGGAGAGGCCGACCTTCTCGGCGAGGTCGCTGGCGTTGACCCGCGAGCCGATGACGCCGATCGAGCCGACGATGGAGCCCTCTCGCGCCCAGAGCTCGTCGCAGCCGCTGGCGATCCAGTAGCCGCCGCTGGCACAGACGTCCGTCGCGTAGGCGACCGCGGGTCCGTCGAACCGCTCGGCCGCGAGGCGGATATCGTCGCTCGGCACCACTTCGCCGCCGGGCGTGTTCAGCTTCAGGAGGAGCGCCCGCACGTTGTCGTCGTCGTTCGCGCGATCGATCTGGTCGACGATGTCGTCGGCCGGTGTCGCGCCCGGACTCGTGGGGAGTGGACCGCCACCGCCGTCCCGACTGATCGGACCCTCGACGGCGACCTCGGCGACATCGTAGGCCGGAAACAGCGAGCCGGCGATATTGCTCGCGAACCGCAGCCCGACGAGAACGGCCGCGATCGCGACCAGGACGCCGAGCAGATCCGTCAGCGTCTCCGGATAGACGACGAACAGGGCGACCGCGACGGCGGCGGACGCGAGTCCGCCGAGAGCGACCGTCGCGAGTCGATCGATCCCGCCACTACTGACCACGGACAGCACCTCGAGTCATACCGATAGCTGGGGGCGGTTCCCGTTAAGCGTTGGCGGTTATCGGTGCGGTCGGTCCGGCACCGATCGGCGCTACGGTCGCCTCGAGTCGGACGGCGACCCGCCGTCGGTCTGGGCCGACCGCGTCGAGTCCCCGTCCACGGTCGGACTCGTATCGGCAGTCTCCGTCCCGTCTTCGTCCGCGATTTCGGTCTCGACGTTCGCCTCGGTCTCGGCCGGCGGCTCCGCGTCGGACCGGCTGTCGAGCCACGCCCGCACGAGGTTCACGCCGTCCTGGAAGAACGGCACCGGATCGTCGGCGACCGCGTAATCGAATCGAGGGTGGCGAACGAGCGACGTGGCGACCTCGCGCGCGGCCGTCTGAAGCGACGGGCGCTCGACGAGCGGGTACGCTTCGGTCGCCACGCTGTGGAGGTAGCTGAGTTCGCCCCGCAAGAGGTGCCCGCCCATCCCGACCTCGTAGGTCGGCTCCGACACGATCGACTCGCCGGTCGCCAGCTGCCAGTAGTAGTAGGGAAAGTCCGCGCCCGCGCGAACCGAGAAGGGCAGCGACGACCAGAACCGCGGGTTGATCTCCATCAGCTTGAACTCGCCGTCCGCGGGGTCGCGCAGGAACTCGACCATCGCGAGCCCGTGCCACTCGAGTTCGTCGAGCAGGGCGCGGCCGGCGGTCTCGAGTTCGGGAATGTGGACCGACTCCCGGTACGCGCTGGGGCCGCCGCAGTACTTCCAGCCCCGGCGCTGACAGTGTTGGAACGTCGCGACCGCCTCGCCGTGATCGTAGAGCGCGAAGAAACCGAACTCCCGGGAGTCGGGGATCCGCTCCTGGACGATCGGGACGTGGCCGCGCGTCTCGAGTTCGGCCTGCGGGTCCGGTCGAACGCCCGGTTGCTGGTACTCCGTCGAGCCGATCTCCGCGTCGTCGAACCGCGCGCCGAGATAGTCGGACGAAGCGACGGTATAGCGCGGTTTCACGATCGTCTCCCGGTCCCAGTCGTCCCACTGATCGAGGAGCGCGGTGTCGGGAGCCGCGACGCCGGCCGCGTCGGCGGCCGCGAACAGTTCGACGCGATCCTGTACCTGCCGGAGGGTTTCGAAGTCCGGCCACGGGGTCGCGACCTCGTCGGCGAACGCGTCCTTGCGCTCGGCGAGCACGTACACGTCCTCCTCGCGGACCGGAACGATCGTCTCGACGTCCGGGCGCTCGGCCAGCGAGAGGAGGGCGTCTCCGTACGCGGCGAGATCCGAGTTCGGGTCCGGCAGGCCGACGAACTCGTCACGGTACGCCGAGGCGGCCGCCGGGGTCGACCGCGACTCGGAACCGACGATAGTGCGGACGCCGCGCGGTCGGAGCGATCGGAGACAGGCGACGGTACTCGGGGCGTCGATCCCCGGTACGACCACGCCCGCGTCGTCCGCGTCGTCCCTGTATCGTTGCATGAGCAGTGACTGTGGGTCCCGTTCCATTGTTATAGATCGTATACTTCGTCCCGCAGTGGGACATGCCACGTTAGCCGCCGCCGGGCAGTGTTATGCATCGAATACCCGTTGCTCGAGGGCGGTATCCCTGTAGGCGGTACACGTCCGTATCCGTCCGTCGTTCAGGTCGAACACGTGGGCGAACGCGACGTCGAAATTCCGCCCGTCGATCGTGCCGACGTAGGCACCCGTTACGACCGTCGTTTCGTCCGCCTCGATGACCCGTTCCGGCAGCGCCTGGAGGTGATCGGCTCGCCGGCCCGGCTCCCTGATTACGTTCTCGAGGACGGCCTCGATTCCCGTATAGGTTCGATCGGCGTGACTGCCGGTCGTAGCGTCGGTCCAGCAAACGTCGTCCGCCAGCGTCGCCGCCAACTCGTCCGTTTCGCCGCCGTTCGTCACGGCGTGATTGAACTCGGCGTAGAACTCGGTCACCCGTTCTCGAGCGGTCGGGCTCGCGGCCGACCGGTGCTCGTTCGATGTCATGACTCTGCTAGCTTCTGGCGAAAACGCGCGCGGACAAAAGAACAACACTACCTTCACACGTTCTGAGAACGTCACGAGCGCTGTCACACGGCTACGGACGCCGCTCTATCGGTGCGAAAAACGAGTCAAAACCGCTCGAGAAATCCGAAAATCGGGAGAGAGATCGCGGTAGACGGAATCGACTTAGAGCAGTCCCGTCTTCTGGAGTTTCATCAGGTCCTCGGTGTCGAGGGTCTCGCCTTCCTTGAACTTCTGATAGATTTCCTCGGCCTCCTCCTTGGCCTCCTCTTTCTTCTTGTCGCGCTCGGACTTGCGCTCCTCTTCTTCTTCCTTGTCCAGTTCGCGCAGGCGCTTCTGGACGCGGACGAAGTCCTCGTGGTGCTGGTCGGCGGCCTCCTGGGCCTCGACGAAGGACTCGTGCATCTCGTCGGCCTCGTCGCGGATGTCGTCGGCCTCGCGATAGGCTTCGATCATCTGGTTGTGGTGTTCCTGGGCCTTGTCCGCCAGCTCCGTCACCTTCTGGTGGTGCTGGGAGGCGTCCGATCGCACTTCCTCGGCCTCATCGACGAGCTCCTCGAGGTCCTCGTTCTGATCGAGCTTCTGCTTGCGCTCCTCGTACTCCTCGCGCTTTCCCTCGATCTTCTCGATGAGCTCCTTTTCCTCCTCGCTCGAGAGGACCTCGGTCTGCTGTTTGAACTCGAGTTGCTCGATCTCCTCTTCGAGCTCGTCGAGATCCTTCCCCTCGTTGAGCTCCATGTCCGATTTAAGCTGCTCGACCTTGTCGAACAGCTCGTTGGCTTCGGCGTTGAGCTCGTTGCGGTTTTCCTTGTGTTCCTGGACCTGTTCGTTGAGCTCGTCGCGCTGCTCGCGGTGCTCCTGGGCTTCGTCGACCTTCTCGCGAGTCTTCGCGTTGAGATCGTCGCGTTTGGAAGCGCGCTCGGAAGCCATCTGGTTCAGCTCGTTTCGCCGGTCTCGCAGTTGACCGGCCATCTTGATGAGCTGCCCTTTCGATTTGTTTGCTAGGTCGTCCTCTGTCAGTTCGATGTTTTTCGATTCGTCTACCATGTTACTCAAACCTCTGTGCCATACCCGCACCGGAGAACCGGTTTGACGGCCGTATAAGCCGTTCGCCGACGATTCGGCGAGTGACTCAGTACTGGCCGTCTCCCTGTTCGAAGCGACTGCTCACGATCTGCGAAACCTCGGTGAATAAGATTTCCTGTCATCGATCGTCGAGCGATACGCGCCCCGGTGGCGTTCTGGTACCTGTGAATACTGGCCCTTGTAATTTAAATGTACCGGTCACAACACCCCTGAAAACCGTTAGCAGGGGCCTCGTTCCGCCGTGTTAGATGGTACCATTCAGTGGCTCTCGTATTTATATCCGATACCCGTTTCGAACCGTCTGATTACCGACGGCGATTTCGAGGGCGACCCGGTCCGCCTCCGGCGGAATCCGCGCCGATCCGGCGGGCGCCGTTTCGAGCGGGCCGACGCTGACCCGTTCCGCGTCCGTGCGGTCGCCGGCCCGCCAGCCGACGATCGGCTCGAGTGCCTCGTGCGTGTCGTTACAGAGGGTAATGCCGACCGTCCCGGGAGCCGGTGGTCCGTCGAGGACGGCCTGGACGGGCTCGTAGGACTGCGCGATCGCCTCGGCGGCTCGCTTCGGGTCACCCTCGACGGTGTGGACGCCCATTCCGCCGCCCGGCGCGCCGTCCCGGAGCGTCGATGCCGCGAAGACGCCACAGCCCCGCCGCCGAAGCGCCTCCGCGACAGTCTTCAGCGTTCGTGCCTGCTCTCGCTGTGACCCCTCGACACCGGTCGCGCCGCGCTCGAGCAGCGCCGGCTCGAGACCGGGAACCGCAGTCGGATCGGCGTCGTCGTCCGCTAGCGAGCCGGCTCCGAACCTGCCAACCACCTCGCCGAGTACGGGATAGGTCTCGAGGAGCCAGTCGATATCCGCGGCCTCGAGGTACTGCCAACCGGGGAAGAGGTGGGCCGCGTCTGGATCGGTTCCCGGCGGCCCCGTCACGGGAACGACCGGCAGCTCGTCTGGGAGGGCCGCGGCGATCTCGGTCGCGGGACCGCGATCGACCGCCGTCCGCCACGCCCGATACCGAACGGCGAGTTTCGCGAGGAAGCCGCTTCCCAGCGGCGATTCGTACGGGTCCGTCGGTTGATCCTGCACGCCGACCATCGCGAGGCTCGGATGGTGCCCGTACGTCTCGACGAGCGCGGACGCCAGCTCCGTTCCCCGGTCGACGGGAAGCTCGGCTCCGCTGGCGGGCAGATCCTGCCAGACGAGAACCCCGGCCTCGTCGCAGGCCTCGTAGAACGATCTTCGCGGGACGTGCGCGCGAGCACGAAGCAGCGTCGCGTTCGCGTCGACGGCCCGGCGGACGTCCTCGCGCGGGTCACCGCCGGGGAGTCGCGTGAATCCGCGGGCCCGGACGCGCCGGCCGTTGACCAGCAGGCCGTCGGCGTCGCGTTCGACGTGGCGGAGCCCGACGGTCCGTTCGACGGCGTCGGCGCCCAGTTTCGCCCGCACCGTGTACCGGTGTTGCGGGCCGTACCCGCGGGGCCACCACAGCGACGGCTCCCTGATCGATACCGTTCTGGAGACCGTCGTTCGCTCGCCCGCCTCGGCCTCGATCGGAATCCGCTCCATCGAGGCGCCTCCGCGAAACCCCTCCGGTCGCAGCGACAGCGACACCGCGTCGTCGATCCCCACGTCGGTGTCGACCGCGAATGAGACGTCGATCGCCGCGCCGCCGCCGTCAGTGGTCGCGTTCGCGGCCCCGTTCGCGGCGGTCTCCGCGCTCGCGGACGCTTCCCGGGCCGCGCCCAGTCGCGGCCGCGCCTCGAACTGCCGGAGAAGCGTTCGGGGCCGCGATTCGACCTCGAGGCCCCACCAGATACCGGGCGTTCCGAGCCGGTCGGGAACCGCGTCGGTCGCGTAGATGCCCGCGAACGACTCGGGGCGCTCGCAGACGACGATCAGTTCGTTCGCGGGTCGGGGATCGAACTCGAGGCTGGCCGGCACGAAGTGTGGCTCGTGCGTGGCCAGACGCGTGCCGTTCAGCCAGATTTCCGCGCGGTCGTAGGCCCCGCGGAGTTCGAGCATCGCGCGTTCGGTCTCGTCGTCTCGAGGGTCCGGAAACCGCGTTCGATAGGCGATCGGTCCCGCTCCGGCGAACGACGGGGGTCGTCCGGGGACCGAAACCGGCTCCCACTCCGCGACGGTTGGCGGGCCGTCACCGCCGCGATCCGTGACGATCCCGCCGGTCCACTCCTCGGTCATTGTGACTGTCAGTGAACCCGAAGTAAAAAGCCCTTCCGACGGTTCAGAACCGTCTAGAAGAGGTTCTCGAGCCGATCGTCAGCGAACTGGTCGGCGTGGTCGGTCGATTCCGTCTCCTGGGCTTCCTTCGCCTCCCGGGCCCGTTCCATGAACGCCTCGATCCGATCGGATCGCTCCGCGCCGCCGAGTAAGACCAGCGCGCCGAGGCGATCGCTGTCAAGCGGGAAGTCCCCGCCGCGGACCTGCATACTTCCGGTCTCGTCCTCGAGCCAGCGCCGGGACTTCTCGACGCCCTTCCGGGGGATCGCGTCGGGCTGGCCGGCGATGACCAGCAGCGCCGAGTCGGCCGTCGTCGCGTCCGGCAGGCTCGTCCCCGTCAACAGCGCCTGTCTCGAAACGCTCATCGCGGTGGTAATGTTCTCGCCGCTGTCCTCGCTCGCGATCTCGGTCGCGTAGCCGAGTACCGCGACGCCGCCCGCGCGGAGGGTGTTGATGACCTCGCTCGAGTCGACGACGCTTTCCCCGACGCCCTCGACGGCCTCGCCGGAGGCGAACAGCAGGCCGACCCGCTGGGCGATCTTCTCGTTGATCGTTTCGAAGGCCCCTTCGACGCTCTCGCCCTGTTCGTGCCAGGCGTCGTTGTCGATCAGCAGCGTCGAATCGGCCTCCCGGAGGAGCGTCTTCAGCGAGCGGCCGGCGTTGGCCTGGTAGAGCGCCCCCTCGTTGCGTCCGGGCAGGACGCCGAGCGCGTAGATCGGGACGTCGTAGACCTGCTGGAGGTGGTGGACGAGCACGGGCGCGCCGCCGCTGCCGGTGCCCCCGCCGAGGCCGGCGACCACGAAGATCGCTTCCGCCGTCGAGGTGACGCGGCCGTCGAGCGAGCCGAGGACCTGCTGGATGTCCGACTGCATGACTTCCGTGCCGAGTTCGTTGTCGCCGCCGACGCCGTGGCCGTTAACGCGGTCGGCACCGATCAGCTGCGTGTCGACGATGTCGAGCGACTGGAGGTCTGCGTCCGCGGAATTGATGGCCAGCGCACCCTGAACGGCTCCGAAACCCATGTCCGCGTCGAACCGGGCGAGCCGTTCGGTGATCTTCCCACCGGCCTGACCGACTCCGATCAGGGCAACTTTCATATCACTCTCATACGAGTGAGTCCTGTTGAACGTTCCGATAAGCCTAGATGTGGGTCATATCAACTCGCTCGAGCAGGCGGCCGACTGCCGACCACTGACCACCGATCGCCAACCACCGACCACTGACCACCGACCGCCGATTTCCGAGCAAAGGCGATCGGAGCCACCGCACCGATCAGCGGAGGTCACAACACCTTTTTGCCGTATTCCCGTCGTGTCCGGTATGTTCTACGAACAGCGGATGACCGTCCCCGACTCGCCCGCCGAGCTCCGGGTCGAGTACGAGGACGACCTCGCAGCGATCGTCGACGACCGCGGCCCCGCGGCCGTCGCGAGCGAAACCAGCCTCGAGGCAGAGACGCTCGAGGCACTTTCGGCCGGCGACTCGCCAGAACTGACCCTCGAGGAGGCGGCCGAGATTCAGTCGCTCGCCGAGGGAACGCCGGATCCGGAGACGATCGTCACGATGGCGCTCGAGCATCTCCTGCTGGGGATGTCGACGGCGGTGCTCGACGTTGACGCGGTGGAGAGTCACCTCGAGATCGAGCTGGACGCCAAGGAGGTCCACCAGAAGATCGAGGGGCGAGCGCCGATGTCGTTCGACGAGTTCGTCCACGTCCAGCACGTGATCGTGGACAGTGCGCCGTAGGCGCGCTCGCCGCGGTTCCGTTCGGTACCGGTAGCACCGCAGATTTTGCGCGAATCGGTACCACCACACAGGTTTATCGCAGTCGGCGGTGTGTACCCGCCATGTCGAACGCCGAGCGCAGCGAAAACCGACGACGGGAGGTCGACGCGATCCTGGAGCGCAAACCCGGCACCGAGGCCGTCACCGATCTCGAGGACCGGTATCGAGTCGTCGGCGCGGCCGATCGAGCGACGTACGCGAACTGGCTCACGCCGATCGAGGACCACTACGTCTGCCACCGCAACGAGACGCTGGATCCGGCGGCCGACGAGTGGACGGTCGCGCTCGAGGGGGCCCTCGAGCGTGAGACCGAACTGGGGATGGCCGAGCTTCGCGAGGAGTACCCCACGGTCGCGGTCGCGCACACGATGGAGTGTGCGGGCAACGGCCGCGGCTACTTCGACCCCGAGACGGGGAGCGTCCAGTGGGAGTACGGAGCCGTCAGCACCGCGATCTGGACGGGCGCACCGCTGAGCGCGATTCTTGCGGACCACGGCGCGACGACCGACGAGGGACTGTGGATCACCGCGGTCGGCGGCGATCACCCCGAAGTCGACGGCGAGAACGACCGGTTCGCCCGCTCGATCCCGCTGGAAAAGGCGCTCGAGGACTGCATCCTCGCCTACGAGATGAACGGCGAGGCGCTGCCGCCCGAACACGGCCACCCCGTTCGCTTGCTCGTTCCCGGCTGGTACGGCGTCAACAGCGTCAAGTGGCTGACCGAACTTCACATCACGGAGACGATGGTCCACGGCGAGGAGTGGGCCGACCGCGACGGTGACGATTTCACCCGGTGGCAGCAGTCGTCCTACCGGATCCATCCCGAGGGCGTCCGCCCTGAATCCAACGCGACGATCTCGACGTTCGACACCTGGGACCAACTCGAGTCCGACGAGATCGACCACCCCTACACCTTCGACGAGAACGTCAAGTCCACGATCGGTCGTCCCGCGGACGGCGCGACCGTCAACCCGCGCGAGGACGGGATCGTCGAAATCGTCGGCGTCGCCTGGGCCGGCGACGACGAGGTGACGACGATCGAAATATCGACCGACGGCGGCGACAGCTGGCGGGAGGGGGAGTTCTTCGGCCCGAACTACGACTGCGCGTGGCGGCTGTTTCGCGACGCGTGGGAGCCGTCGCCCGGCACGTATACGCTCGTCTCTCGAGCCACGGACGAACGCGGCCGCCGCCAGCCCGCGCGGATCGCCGGACCGGACGAGGACACCGACGACGAGTATCCGTGGAACGAGGGCGGCTACGCCGAGAATGCGTCGCTTCCCCACGCGGTCGAAGTCACTATCGAGTGAGTGGTCAACCCGCCGCTCACCTCGAGTGTCCAGTTGAAAAGGCGCGGAAATTGCGGTGAAACCGACCGGAACCCCGCGCTCGAGCGGTGAAATTATGTGCAGTCGGCCACGAGTCCGGCTATGAAGGTCGCAATTCTGGGTTGCGGACACGTCGGCATCGAGCTGGGCCGACAGCTCGCGGCTCGAGACAACGAGCCGATCGGCGTTCGCCGGTCGGACGAGGGCCTCGAACGGATCGAAGCGGCCGGCTTCGAGGGGGTACGGGCGGACGTTACCGACCGCGGGTCGCTCGCAGCGGTACCGGACGTCGACGCGATCGTCTTCGCCGCCAGTAGCGGCGGCCGGGGTGCCGAGGCCGCCCGCGAGGTGTACGTCGACGGATTGCGGACCGCGATCGAGGAGTTCGGCGAACGCGAGAACGCGCCCGAGCGGCTGGTCTACACCTCGTCGACGGGTGTCCACGGCGACCACGACGGCGACTGGGTCGACGAGGAGACGCCGCTCGAGCCCACCACCGACAAGACCGAGGTGCTCGCCGAGGCCGAGCGGATCGCGCTCGAGTTACCCCCGGAGCACGGCTTCGAGGGAACAGTGGCTCGCTTCGCCGGGCTCTACGGCCCCGGCCGGTACCGACTCGAGCGCTACCTCGAGGGGCCCGTCACCGAGGGCTACCTGAACATGGTCCACCGGGACGACGCCGCGGGGGCGGTCCGCTACCTGCTCGAGGAGGACCTCGCGCGTGGCGAGGTCGTGCAGGTAGTCGACGACGAGCCGGCGTCGAAGTGGGCGTTCGCTGACTGGCTGGCCGGCGAGTGCGGCGTCGAAAACCCGCCGAAGCGGACGAAGGCCGAACGGCTCGCGGACGACGACGTCTCCGCGGCGGGCCGCCGGCGAATCCTGACGAGCAAGCGCTGCTCGAACGAGAAACTGCGCGATCTCGGCTACGAGTTCGCCTATCCGACCTTTCGAGAGGGATATCGCGACGCGATCGAACGCTATCGGGCTGACGACGCCGACTGATAGTCCGTATAACTCGAGGCCGGCCGTACCGAGGTCGAGGCCACTAACCTCGCTCGGGATCGACTGAGACGGGACCACCGGTTATACTCCACCCCGAATCGGGAGAAATCGGGGGAAATTTCATGGTGGTTCGATCTGAGTTTCTGATATGAGCTTACGGAGCGCCCCGACAGCCGCGACGTTCGTCGGGGCGAACCCGCTGGTGACCGAGTCGATCGGCGACTCGATCCGGTCCCTCGATCCGCTCGTTCTCTCGCTACTGGTTCTGGCCGTCGTCGCGCTCGTCTTGGGTGGCTGGTGGGTGATTCGATGGTTTCGGCGACCGCCGGGCGTTCGGCTCCAGCGCGTGTTAGCATCGCACGATGACGTGACGGTACTGATGCATCCGAACCCCGATCCCGACGCCATGTCCTGTGCGATGGGCGTCGCGAGGATCGCCGAGTCGGTCGACACCGACGCGACCCTCCAGTTCTCCGGCGAGATCCGCCACCAGGAAAACCGCGCGTTTCGGACCGTCCTCGATCTGGACATCGAATCAATCGACGCGAGTTCGCAACTCGAGTCGAACGCGGTGGTTCTGGTCGATCACAACACGCCGCGGGGATTCACCGGGGCCCAGACCGTCGAACCGGTCGCGGTCGTCGACCACCATCCCGGCAACGGGGCCGGCACGAAGTTCACCGACGTGCGGACGGAATACGGTGCGGCGTCGACGATCCTCGTCGAGTACCTGCACGACATCGGCGCGACGATGGCCGACGAAGAGGACTCGAGCGGGGTCGAAATCTCGCCGCAACTGGCGACGGGGCTGCTGTACGGTATCCAGTCCGATACGAACCACCTGACGAACGGCTGTTCGCGGGCGGAGTTCGACGCCTGCGCCGCCCTGTTTTCCGGGATCGACGAGGACCTGCTCGACCGGATCGCGAACCCGCAGGTCAGCGACGACGTGTTGCAGGTCAAGGCGACGGCGATCACTCAGAAGCGCGTCGAGGGCCCCTTCGCCGTCTGCGACGTCGGCGAGGTCGGCAACGTCGACGCGATTCCCCAGGCCGCGGACGAACTCATGCACCTCGAGGGAGTCACGGCGGTCGTCGTCTACGGCGAAAACGACGGAACGCTTCACCTCTCCGGCCGATCGCGCGACGATCGGGTCCATATGGGCGAGACGCTGCGCCACGCCATCAGCGACATTCCGATGGCCAGCGCGGGCGGCCACGCGCGGATGGGCGGCGGACAGCTCTCGGTCGACCACATGAACGGAATCGGGCCCTCCGACGGGATCAGTCGCGACGAGTTCGAGGAGCGGCTCTTTTCTTCGATGGCGGGCGAACGGTAGCGTCAGCGGATCGGTCGTACCCGGTTACCGGAACAACCGCACGTACGGTCGCGGTCGTCCCGGAACTGACTTCCAACCGGCCCTATCAGTCAGCGCGTTCGCACACCGAACGCATCGCTCCCGGATCGGCGGTCGAACCGATCGCGACGCTCGTCGTTTCTCACAGTCGGGACTGTGTCGCTCGGGGACAGAACGGGACGCCCGGAACGTCGATCCGGCCGGTCGGCCGACCGGCCGATCAAACAGGTCTCGAGTCGCGACGACACTGATGCCGTCGGCAGCCACTCGCTCGGAAAGGAGCGCCTCGATCCGACCGCACGGGTCGGCCGCCGGTCCCTATCGGATCTCTTTCCACTCCGCCTCGCAGTCGGGGCAAATCCGGACCGTCTTGATCTCGTCCGGGTCGTTTTCGGTCTTCAGCGGCTTCTCGCACTCGGCACAGACGAGCCGATCGTAGGTGTCCTTCTCGAGTTCGTCTTCGCGAAGCGCCTTCCGGACTGATTTCATGTTCTCCCTGTAAGCAGGAGGGGAAGAAAAAGACCGGTGCTCTTTCGGACCCCGAGTCGGCCGTCGTGCCCGATGCGGACGACAGTCGGCGAGAGCGTTTCAGCCGCCCTCGAGACCGCTCCCGGCCCCGTCCGTAATCACGTCTCTGCCACCGACCGTTCCCGAGTACCGATTCGGCGGCACCCATTCGTCTGATGATCGGACTGACACGCCTGCTGACAGCCGACAGTATATCTGGCCGCATTCGTGGCCGTTTTACCGGTCCGCTCGAACACCACACCGATGGAGTACGTCCAGGAGCGGATCGCGACGCTCCACGAGTTCGGCGAGGGCGACGGGATGAGTGAGGCCCTCGCCCGCGACGCCGCGGCCGCGGTCGGCGAAACGGCCATCGTCGTCCCGATGACCGCCCGCGAGTACGAGAGCCCCGCCGCCGAACGCGTCCTCGGTGAACTCGAGCGCCTCGAGCCGTCGCCTGCGGCGGTCTTCGTTCCCGTCCGCGCCGCCGCCGGCGAGATCGGGGCGTTCCGCGAGTGGCTCGACGGCTTCGCGCTGCCGATCCGCGTCCTCTGGTGTAACGCACCCGGCGTCGATGCGCTGCTCGCCGAGGCGGGGCTGGCGGGCGACTTCGGAAAGGGCCGAGACGTCTGGCTCGCGCTCGGGCCCGCCGCCGACGGCGGCGACGCCGTCGTCGTCCACGACGCCGACGCCCGAAGCTACGAGGGCGAGCACGTTCGCCGGCTGCTCGCGCCGCTGACGATGGAGTACGATTTTTCGAAGGGATACTACGCTCGCGTCGAACGCGGCCGGCTCTACGGTCGACTCTTTCGCCTGTTCTACGAACCGCTCGTTCGAGCGCTCGCGGACACCCACGACGCGCCCATCGTCGACTACCTCGGCGCGTTCCGGTACGCGCTGGCCGGCGAGTTCGCCGTGACCGACGAGCTCGCCCGACGGCTCCGCGCACCGCGCGCGTGGGGCCTCGAGGTCGGCACGCTCGGCGACGCCTACGAAACCGCCGGCTTCGGCGGAACCGCCCAGGTCGACCTCGGCCGCCACGAGCACGACCACCGCGCGGTCGCCGGCGACGCCGGTCTCGAGGGAATGAGCCGCGAGGTCGCCGCCGCGCTCTTGCGCGTGCTCGAGGAACACGGGGTCGACCTCGACTACGAGACGCTACCGGAGCGCTATCGCGCCGTCGGCGACGACCTGATCGACGGCTATCGCGCCGACGCGGCGTTCAACGACCTCGAGTACGACCCGGCGGACGAACGGGACCAGCTGGCGCGCTACGCCGGATCGATCGCGCCGCCGGGATCGGACGCGCGCCTGCCGCGGTGGACCGAGGCCCCGTTCACGCCGGCGGACGTGCTCGCAGCGGCCCGGCCGTGGCAGAACCGACGCATCGGCTCGCGCTCGCAAGACTAATCCTCTCACCGGCCGTTGGATCGCGTATGGATGCGACCGCCGACGAACTGGCCGGCGTGGTCGATCTCTTTGGCGGGCTGACCCGCGAGGAACTGGAGCGGGCGCTCGCCGAAGCGGCCTACCGCGCCGACGGGCAGTCCGTCGACGACGGGGCCCTCGAGACGGCGATCGACGAGGCGCTCGAGTCGTTCGCGCTCGTTCGGTACGATCCCGCCGGTCGGGACGAAACGTCGACGACCGCGGACGACGAGGCGCTACTGGTTCCCGGTCCGACGGCGTTTCCGACGGTGCCGGAGCACGCGGAAGACCTCCCACACATTCTCGACGTCGGGCGGCGGCGGCCCGCTCGCGAGCCGCTGGGCGAGGCGGCCCGCGAGCGGTTCGTCGCGGCCGCCGACGAGGCCGTCACCGAGGGGGACGCGGCGCGACTCCGAACCCTGCTCGACGTCAGCTACGACATCGAGGCGTGGGCCCCCGTCGATCTCGCGGACGAACGGACGCGACTGGAGGACGTCCTCGAGGAATGACGACGAGACTGACCCTCGAGCCGATCGCGGCGTACGAGCCCACCGAGATTACCGATCAAGAGTACGACGCGGCCGTCCTCGCGCCGATCGTCGACCGCGACGGCGAGGACCACCTGCTCTTCACCCGCCGGGCCGACCACCTCGGCGAACACCCCGGACAGATGAGCTTTCCCGGCGGCGGGGCCGAGTCGGTCGACGAGACGATCCTCGAGACGGCCCTCAGAGAGGCCAACGAGGAGATCGGCCTCGAGCGCAACGAAGCCGAGGTGGTCGGACAGCTCGACGACATCCGGACGGTCACCGAGTACGCCGTGACGCCCTTCGTCGCGCACGTGCCCGATCGGGAGTACGTTCGTGAGGAGAGCGAGGTCGCCGAAATCGTCGTCCTTCCCCTCTCGGGGCTCCTCGATCCGGACAATTACGAGTACGAGCGCCGGAGCCACCCCTACTACGGCGAGATCGTGATTCACTACTTCCGCGTGAACGGCTACACCGTCTGGGGTGCGACGGGTCGGATTCTGGTACAGTTGCTCGAGTTGGCGACGGCGTTCGAAGCGCCCGAGAAGGTCGATCGGTCGGAGTTCTAACGGGCCCATGCCGTCCGGTTTCGTTCGGCAAACGGTTTCTCGAGGGTTCGTTCAGAGCACACGGGGATACTTCTGCACAGTGCCGACGATCTACGTCTCGCTACGGACCGATTAACCGACGTGCCGTGGCGCGCGCCTGGCCGCGGTGAGTCGCCGACGAACCGCGGGTAAACTCGTGCGAGGGATGAGCGAACGCCGAAGGCGTGAGTGTTAGCGCGGAACCGGAGGTTCCGCGAACCATACGAATAGTGCGAGGCCGTGGGCCTCGCATACCATGTGAACGGGCAGAAAGCCCGTGAACAGACGGCGGTTCCGCCGCCGTGAGTAGAAATCGGTTGGGGAGGACGTGGCGATTCACTGTTGCCACGATAGCGGAGCGCTTCATTGTGCGTCTTCTCGTCAAACAACCCGTTCGAGAAACAGACATCATCAACAGCTCGGGACGGCCGAACTGACGACGATCAGATTCACTCGAGGTCGCGTTCGAACGCCGCAGTTGCGTCTCACGTCTCCCCGTGTCGATATCGTCGACGATCCAGCAATGTCGGCCGTTTACAGCCCCTCGAGCGACCGAAGCTTCTGTTCGATGTCCGGCGGGGCGGCGCTGGGACCGTCGCGCACGCGGTGATCCGGAATGAGGAGCGGGGCGGGGTTCTCGTCGAGCGCGGTTCGGACGAGAATGATGTCGTCCTCGTTCTCGTGATCGAGTCCGGAGGTCATCCGGGCGAGCGTCTCGACGGTGACCTGATCGCCGTAGGGAATCTCCTGGACCCCCTCGAGGACCGCCCGCTGGTCGGTCGGCATGGTCATCGCGACCTGCACGTCGTCGAAGGTGATCGGCTCGAGGCCGTCGAGGTACTCGAAGATCCGATCGAGAACGGCGTGGTCGTCCTCGGCACCGTCGTCGGGGATCTCCGGGAACGAGACGCTCAGGACTCGCCCGCTGGCGGCTCCGATCTGGACGTACCGGTCGAGGTACGGCGATTCCCGCGCGTAGATTCCAGCGTCCGTAACGTCCTCCATATCCCTCCGTAGACGATCCGGACATGAATAGCCGCCGGTCCTCGCGTTTCGACCGGGACGGCTCATACGGACTGCTGGAAGTCAGTTCCGGAGCAACCGCGAACCACCCTGCGGTTGCTCCGGTAAATCGTTACAACAGTCCGTATCACTCGAGGCTCACTCGACGGCCCGTCTCGGCCGACTCGTAGGCGGCCTCGATCGCACGAAGGTCCGCGAGTCCGTCTTCGCCGTCGGGTTCGGGATCGGTCCCGGTCAGCACGCAGTAGCCGAAGTAGTCGAACTCCTCGCGAACCTCGTCGACCGGCGGGCCGGTGTACTCCATCCGAACGTCGCCGCTCTCGACGACCATTTCCTGGGGGACGACGCCGCCGAACGGCGACTCGATGTCGATCATCCCCTCCGTGCCGACCAGTTCGAGGGCGCTCCGGGCGTGGGCGTCGAAACTGGCGGTACAGGAGGCCGTCGCGCCGGTCTCGTACTCGAGCTGGACGGCGACGTGTTCGTCGACGTCGGCGAACGGGTCGCCGCTCGAGTGGGTGGTGGCGTACACGCCCGTGGGCTCGCAATCGAGGAGAAACCGGATCGTGTTGAGCGGGTAGATCCCGAGATCGACCAGCGCGCCGCCGCCCGCGAGGTCGGGATCGAGCCGCCACGTGTCGGGATCGGCGTGCTCGAGCAGCGGGTGCGAAAAACCGGCGTGGACCTGCACGACGTCGCCGATCACGCCCTCGCGGACGAGTTCCCGCGCGCGCCGAACCGTCGGCTCGGTCTGGAGCCGGTAGGCCGTCATCAGCGTCACGCCGGCGTCGGCGCAGGCGTCGACGACGTCTCGAGCGCGCTCGGCGGTGGTCTCGAGGGGCTTCTCGCAGATGACGTGCTTCCCGAACTCGGCCGCCGAAGTGGCGTATCGCCCGTGAAACGCGTTCGGTACCGCGACGTAGATCCCGTCGTAGGCGTCGACCAGATCGCCGGCGAGGAACCCGTCGTAGTCGACGACGTGGTCGACGTCGTACTCCTCGGCGACGGGAACGGTGCGATCCGGTGAACTCGTGACGAGCACCGTCGTCTCGCAGTAGTTGCCCGCCGCGATCGCGGGGAGCGCACGCTGTCGTGCGAAGCCGCCGATACCGACGACGGCGAGTCGGACCGTTCCCTCGACGGATTCGTGCTCCCAGTCTCGCCGCGTGAACTGCGAGAAGGCGTCCTCGAGTGCCATACCACTGCTAGGGGCTCCACGGAAAAGACGCCAGTGAACGGCCGAGCGACAGTCACGAATACGGACCGATCGATACCGGTGAGCAACTGACGAGACGTTTTCTATCGTTGTATACCTCGATGGTATTCCCCCGGACACCTTGTTCGAAGGAAAAAGTTATTCAATACCCGCCTGTGATATGCGAGCAATCACAGGTGACGGAAGATGGTCAAAATGGAAACGGCGGAGCTGGAAACCGATCTGAGTCTGTTCAAATACGACACCCTCGAGCAACTGCCGTCCCGATACCGGGACCTCGAGGCCGAGGAGCGGACCGACCGCATCGAGGCGGCGCTCGAAAAACTCGGCGACGACGTGGTGATCCTGGGGCACAACTACCAGCGGCGGGAGATCGTCGAGCACGCGGACTTCATCGGTGACTCCTACCAGCTCTCGAAGGAGGCCGCCAACGCGGACGCCGAGTACGTGATCTTCGGCGGCGTGACGTTCATGGCTGAGAGCGCGGACATCATCACGGACGACGACCAGTCGGTGATCCTCCCGAGCATGGAGGCGTCGTGTCCGATGGCGGGGATGGCCGAGGCCCTGCAGGTCGACAGCGCGTGGGCCGAGATCACGGCCGCCGCGCCCGACGCGAACATCATCCCGATCACCTACATGAACTCCTACGCGGATCTGAAGGCCTTCTGTGCGAGTCAGGGCGGGCTCGTCTGCACCTCGTCGAACGCACACGAGGCGTTCGAGTACGCCTTCGATCGGGGTGACAAGGTCCTCTTCCTGCCCGACAAACACCTCGGGGAGAACACCGCCCACCGGCTCGGCATGGAAGACGAAATCGCCGAGTGGGACCCGTGGGATCCCGAGGGGAAAGACGCCGAGGAGGTCGCCGAGAGCGACATCATCCTCTGGGACGGCTACTGCCAGGTCCACGAGCGGTTCCGCCAGGACCACATCGAGCAAGTCCGCGAGGAAAACCCCGGTGCCAAGGTCATCGTTCACCCCGAGTGTCGCCGCGAAGTCGTCGAAGCCGCGGACGTGGCCGGCTCGACGGCGACGATCTGCGAGACCGTCGCGAACGCCGACCCCGGCGACACGTGGGCCATCGGTACCGAAATCCACCTCACGAACCACCTCCAGCGCTGGCACCCCGAGGTGAACGTCCTCCCGCTCTGTGGCGACGCCTGCATGGACTGCAACGCCATGCGCCAGATCGACCCGAACTACCTCGCGTGGGTGCTCGAGGAACTCGTCGAGGGTCGCGAACACAACGTGATCGAGGTCGCGCCCGAGGAGAAGGAACTCGCGGGCGTCGCGCTCGATCGAATGCTCGAAATCTGATCATGACCGAGACGAACACCGGAACGGAGACGACGACCGACGGCGAGACCGCGGACGTGCTCGTCGTCGGCAGCGGCATCGCTGGTTGTTCGGCCGCGCTCGCGGCCGCGCGCGAGGGTGCTGACGTGCTCCTCCTGACGAAAGCGACGAAACCCGACGACGCCAGCACCGACTGGGCGCAGGGCGGTATCTCGACGACTCGAGGGGATCCCGAGAGCCTCAAGCGGGACATCATCGATGCCAGCGGCAGTACTGCCGATCCCGACGCCGTCGACGCGCTCGTCGAACACGCCGACGACGCCGTCGAGGACGTGCTCGTCGACACCCTCGAGGTGGGGTTCGACGAGGGCGACGACGGCGCGTTCGACTACACGCGAGAAGCCGCACACTCCGAGTACCGCATCCTCCACGTCGACGCCGCGACGGGAACGCACATCCTGCGGCCGTTCCTGCACTATCTCGACGACCACGAGCGGATCGAGGTGCGTCAGGACACCGCCGCGCTCGAGTTGATCACCGCCGAGGGGCGCGTCCACGGCGTCGTCAGTGACGAGACGGAGAGCGGTGCCCCCGTCTATGCCGGCGCGACGATTCTCGCGACCGGCGGCGTCGGCGCGCTCTACGGCCGGTCGACCAACCCCGACGACGCGACCGGGGACGGCATCGCGATGGCCGCGCTCGCCGGCGCTGATGTCGAGGACATGGAGTACGTGCAGTTCCATCCGACGGCCTATGCGGGCGAGGACCCGTTCTTGCTCTCCGAGGCCCTGCGCGGCGAGGGCGCGGTGTTACGCAACGGCGAGGGCGAACGGTTCATGGAGGACTACCACCCGCAGGGCGACCTCGCACCGCGGGACGTCGTCGCTCGCGCCGTCGAAACCGAACGCACGGAAACCGGCGAGGTCGTCCTGGACGTGAGGCCGCTCGAGTTCGAAGCCGACTACCCCGGTATCGCGGCAAAGTGCCGCGACCGCGGCATCGAGGGCGACGAGATCCCGGTCGCTCCGTGCGAGCACTTCCTCTGTGGCGGCATCGATGTCGACGAGGAGGGCCGAACCTCGCTCGATCGGCTCTACGCCGTCGGCGAGTGCGCTCGCACCGGCGTTCACGGCGCGAACCGGCTGGCGAGTACCAGTCTGCTCGAGGGGCTGGTCTGGGGCCTGCGGGCGGGTGAAGACGCGGTCGGATTCGAGCCCGAAGTCGTCGAGGCGCCCGAACTCCGGAACCGGGATCCCGACCTCCCCGAGCGCTTCGCTGCCGAGAAGTTCACTCGACTGACCCAGACGATGGACGAGTATCTGGGCCTCGAGCGCGATCCCGAGGAAATCGCCCGTGCGAGCGCCGTCCTCCGGCGGCTCAAGGGCGAGGTCGACGCCTACATTCGGACCCGGACGGCGCGGGATCTCTACGAACTTCGAAACGCCAGCGTCACCGCGCTGTTGATCGCGCGTGCGGCCGGAGAGAACCCGGAATCGATCGGCTGCCACTACGTCGCGACCGACCCCGACGAGTCGACAGCCGGACCGCCGGCGGACGACTGAGAGACTCATGATCACCGACGCACAAATCGAACGCTGGCTGCGCGAGGACGTCGGCCACCACGACGTGACGAATCAGGTTCCCGGCGAGACGACCGGCAGACTCGTCTCGAAAGAGCCGGGCGTCGTCGCCGGAATAGAGGCCGCAGCGGCCGTCTTCGACTACCTGGACGTGGCCGTAACCGATCGCCTCGAGGACGGGAGCGGCGTCGACCCGGGCGACGAACTGCTTCGGGTCGAGGGGTCCACGCGGGAAGTGCTCCGCGGCGAGCGCGTCGCAGTCAACCTCGCGGGCCACGCGTCGGGAATCGCGACGCTGACGCGCGAGGCGGTCGAGCGCGCTCGGACCGAATCCGCGGACGTGGCGATCGCCGCGACCCGCAAGACGACGCCCGGCCTACGCGGCCTCGAGAAACGCGCCGTCGTCGCGGGCGGCGGCGACACCCACCGACTCGACCTCTCCCACATGGTGATGGTCAAGGACAACCACATCGCCGAGATGGGACTCGAGAAGGCGGTGGCTCACTTTCGGGAACAAACCTCGTTTGCGACGAAGATCGACGTCGAGGTCGAAACCGTCGCGGACGCGCCGCGGGCGGCCGACGCGGGTGCAGACATCGTCTTGCTCGATAACATGACGCCGGCGGAGACGCGGGCGGCCGTCGAGACGCTCGCCGATCACGAGGGCGTGCTGGCCGAAGCCAGCGGCGGGATTACCCTCGCGGACGTTCCCGACTACGCCGCCACGGGCGTCGACGTGATCTCGATGGGATCGCTCACCCACTCGGCACCGTCGCTGGACCTGTCGTTCCGGACGGGCGACGATAGTGACCACTGAAGTGATTTACATACCAGTAGCTAATAGTGCGGTTTCTTTATTCGGAGCCGTTCTTGAAACTGAATCGACGGTTCGATAACGACGTGTGCCAGCATTTTGCTCTGCGCTCCCTCGCTAGCGCTCGGTCGCTCGGCAAAATGTTGATTAAAAGCACTCCTCCCTCCCCTACGGGTCGGTCGTCGGCCCGCTCGCTCACTCGGTTCGCTCGCGGTGAGTGTACACTTCTTCGCCTATACTGAACGGCAACTACGTGTGCAAACTGAACGTAGATTGATTCTCCCAGTTAATCAAAACACAGTGAGTTAGTGAAAATGTCAGGGAAATAAGAGCCGTTGTCTCCTAAGCTTCAGTAGAGATGGCTGGCAATAATGAAATACAGAAGGCAGTAGCAGTGTGTGATAACTGTGGAACTTCTCTTGCAGTACATTTCGACCCTGACGGCGAAATACGGCTAATTTGGACTAGAAGGGGGCCAGCTTGCTCGTGTAGAAATGGCGAACTTCGTATCATGAGCAACGACAGGACTGTTCTCGAAAACGTAGACCTGTAGCAGTTGGATGAATCGACTCAAAAGAACGTTTGAAAACAATTGTTCTGTGAATCGCCTGTACTTGCCACGAGTTTCACGTCCAATCCCGGATAAAGAAACCGTGATACCAACTACTGATACTGATCTCACAGCAATCGTGCGGTCGGATGTGTATTGACCGTCAATGGCTATTATAGCCCCGACCGCCGATCACTCCGCGCTCCACTGCCGAACGTCCGCCTCCTCGAGGAACAGGGACGGATCGTCGTGGGAGAAGCTGACCCAGCCGTCCTCGGGGTCCGCCGTCACGTGAATCAGTAACTGCTCCTCGACGAGCGCCGTCTCGAAGACCGATCGGCAGTCACCGATGTCGTAGGAGAGGGGGACGAAGACGGCCGTCTCGCTCTCCTCGTCGCGCTCGACGACGAGGGCGACCCGCTGGTCGCTTTCCTCCGCCGCCAGCGGCCGGTAGTAGACGTCGGCCGCGGAGATCGTGACATCCCCGTCCTCGATGAGCTCCGCGACGAGCTCGTACTCCTCGGCGGTGACGTCGACGTCGAGTCCGGTTCGCTCGGCCTCCTCGACCGGCGATGTCCCGACCGGCTCGAGGACGACGGCGTCCCAGCCGTCCTCTCGGTACTCCTCGGCGATGGCTCGCGCGTCCTCGAGCAGGTCGTCCCACAGGGGATCCTCCCGGCCCAACTCGTCAGTAGATCCCGAATCGTCCGACGTCATCCGTCTCCCTCCGATCGCGGTCGTCTCGTCATATTCGGGTTCGACGACCTCGAGAGGAAAAACGTTACCTCACACGTTCTCCCGCTACGATGACGGATCGCCGAATTCGCAGGAAAAATTACTTTTGATCGCGCGATTACTCGTGGGTATGAGCGAGGAGCCACTCGACGATCTAGACAGGACCATCATCTACTGTCTGCAGGAGGACGCGCGCAAGACGTCGGCGAGCGAGATCGCTGAAAAGGCGGACGTCTCGGCCAGCACGGTCCGCAACCGAATACGGAACCTCGAGGAGAGTGGCATCCTCACCGGCTACCGACCGGAGGTGAACTACGAGGCGGCCAGCTATCAGCTGCAGACGCTCATCGTCTGTACCGCGCCGATCCCCGATCGAGAAGAACTCGCACAGCGGGCCCTGGAAGTGCCCGGCGTCGTCGCCGTCAGGGAGGTCATGACCGGCACCGAGAACGTCCACGTCGAAGCGATCGGATCGGACAGCGACGACCTCAGTCGGATCGGCCGAGATCTCGACGAACTCGGCCTCGAGGTCGTCGACGAGGATCTCATACGAAACGAGTACGAGCGCGCATTCCACGGATTCGACGTGGATGAGTTCTAGTAGCGGTCTCTGCTGTCGGTCGTCGGTTTGAGCGCGTTCGTCCATTCGACGAGCAACGGGTTCGCATCGTCCTTATCTCTCGATCTCCCGCTCTCTCGCTCACGCTATCTCTGGACGGGTCCGCAACACAACGTGGCACTGATTGCCGAATCCCGAATTTATCGGCGCTTTTATGCGGATCCGGCGACCATCACCCCATACAGAATCAATCATGCATCAGAGAACACCTCCGTCTCCCCATCTCCTGCTGGTCGGCAGCACACGGGCCTCGAGCCACGTACCGACGCGGTCGCCGAACGACTGACGGACTATCCAATGCCAAAAGAACTCGAACGAGACCTCGGCTTGTTTGCGGTCGTCGCGATCAGTATCGGCGCGATGGTCGGCAGCGGAATCTTCATCCTCCCCGGTCTCGCCCTGAAGACGGCGGGTCCAGCGGTTATTCTCGCGTACTTGCTCGCGGGTGTACTCGTCTTGCCGGCCGCCCTGAGCAAGGCCGAAATGGCGACGGCGATGCCGGAGGCCGGCGGCACGTATATCTACATCGAGCGAGGAATGGGACCGCTGCTCGGAACGATCGCCGGCGTCGGCACGTGGTTCTCCCTGTCGTTCAAGGGCGCGCTGGCGCTGGTCGGCGGCGTCCCCTACGTGCTGTATCTGTTCGATCTGCCGGTGAAGCCGGTCGCGCTCGCGCTGGCAGTCGTGCTCGTCCTCGTCAATCTCGTCGGCGCGAAGCAGACCGGACGCCTGCAGGTCGCCATCGTCGCGGTGATGCTCGCGGCGATGGTGTGGTTCGTCGTCGGCGGGCTCCCGTCCACGGACAGCACCTACTATGACGGGTTCTTCGACGAGGGATCCGGCGGTCTCCTCGCCGCGACCGGCCTCGTGTTCGTCTCGTACGCGGGCGTAACCAAGATCGCGAGCGTCGCCGAGGAGGTGGAGAACCCGGATCGGAACATTCCGCTCGGGATCCTCGGCTCGCTCTGCTTCACGACGCTCCTGTACGTCCTCATCGTCGTCGTCATGGTCGGCGTAACGCCGCCCGATCTGTTGAGCGACTCCGCGGTGCCGATGATTCACGCGGCCGAGGCGACGCTCGGCCGGCTGGGCGTGATCGCCGTCATTATCGCGGCCGTCCTCGCGCTGATCAGCACGGCCAACGCGGGGATCCTGTCGTCGTCCCGGTATCCGTTCGCGATGGCTCGAGACAAACTCGCGCCGCCGTCCCTGACGGAGATCCACGACGAGTGGGGAACGCCCGTGCGGGCGATCACGCTCACCGGTACAGTCATGTTGGTACTCATCGCGTTCGTCCCGATCCTCCAGATCGCGAAACTGGCGAGCGCGTTCCAGATCATCGTGTTCGCACTGGTCAACGGCGCGGTTATCGCGTTCCGCGAGGGGGACGTCGGGGAGTACGACCCGAGCTTCGAGTCGCCGCTCTACCCGTGGACTCAACTCGTCGGTATCGCCGGCGGCTTCCTGCTCATCGGCTACATGGGAACGATACCGCTCATCGGCGCTGTTGTCATCACGGCGGCGTCGGTGCTGTGGTACGTCTACTACGCGCGAGACCGCGTCCAGCGCGAGGGCGCTGCCACGGACGTCGTCCGGCGGAGCGTCGGTCGCAAGGCCGTCGCACAGACGAAAGCGACCGTCGAGACGCTCGACGGCTACGAGGTACTCGTCGCGATCACCGAAAAGACGAGCGAGCAACGTGAGCGAACGTTGGTTCGAATCGCCGCCGATATCGCCCGCGAGAACGACGGGAGCGTCACTGTCGTTCAGTTCGACGAGGTGGCCGACCAGGTGCCGCTCCAGCAGGCGTCGGAAACGCAGTCACCGGCGGACGTCGAGTTCGAGGAACGGACGGAGCCGCTGACCGAGGCGTTCGACGTGCCCGTCACCTACGGCGAGATCGTCAGCCACGACACGAAGCGAGCGATCGCGAACTTCGCCGCCCACGAGGACGCGGACTTCCTCCTGCTCGAGCGAAGCGACGATCCGCTCTACGCGCCGATATTCGGGACGACCGTCGAGTGGATCACTCGCAAGGCGCCGTGTGACGTCTTGCTCGTCGAGGAGCGCGACCTGGACCGGATCGACTCCGTGACCGTCATCACCGACCGCGGCCCCTTCGATCCGCAGAAGATCACCGTCGCGAACGCGCTGGCGACCGAGGCCGGGGGCAGTATCACCTTGTTGTACCCGCTCGATGACGCGGCGACCGAGACGCAACGCGAGACGATAGACGAGTACCTCGCGGAACTCGAGTCGCTGTGTTCGGTTCCCGTAAATCGGTCGATCGTCGAAACCGAGGATCCGGAACGGGACTTCGTTTCGGCGACGAACGCGGGCGATATCCTCGTCATCGGGACGGACGGCGGACGGATACGGGGGTCCCTGTTCGGCCGGCCGGCGGACAGAATCATCGACAGCGTCGACTGCACGGCGGTTCAGGTGAAATCGAAGCAGGGCAAGTCCGGACCGATTCGCCGATTCGTCGAACGCTTGGTGTTCTAACGGCCCGGTTCCGCTCTATCCCCGGCGCGGGTCTGGTTCGGGACGGTAGAATCGCCCCTCGCATGCCTCCCTGCGTTCCAGCGCGCGCCACCGCGTCCGTTCTGCGAAGTTCTTTCTCGTGCCACCACGTGAGGTGTGACTGTTCGACCGACGATGTCACCCGACTCAGACGCCGATCCGTCCGTCCAGATCCGTCGCGCGACCCACGACGATTACGAGGCCGTCGCCGACTTCACGAGCGACATCTGGCCCGAACGCGGCGGCGACTACATCCCACGGATCTATCACGACTGGCTCGAGGACGACGACGAGACCGACAGGAAGACCTTCCTCGCGGAAGTCGACGGCGAGGCCGCGGGAATCGTCCAGGGCGTCATGCTCTCGCCCGACGAAGCCTGGTTTCAGGGGATGCGCGTGGCGGCCGACTATCGCCGGCAGGGCGTGAGCCACCGGCTGAACGAGGCGACCTTCGAGTGGGGCCGCGAGCGAGGCGCGACCGTCGGTCGAGTCATGGTCTTCTCGTGGAACGCGGTCTCGCTCGGCGCGGCGCGAGCCAGCGGCTACACCCCGATTACCGAGTTCCGCTTCGCGCATCCGGAGCCCGATCCGACCGCCGAGGGTCCCTGTCGCGTCTCGCGGGACCCGACGGCGGCCTGGCGCTACTGGACCCACAGCGGCGCGCGCGAGCAGCTGAATGGACTCGGCCTCGCACCCGAAGAGTCGTGGGCCGTTCGAGAACTCACCCGCGATGATTTTGAACAACTCGCAGACGAGACCGCCGTTTTTGCGGTCGAGGGCGAGGACGGCATCGCGGGAGCGGCCTACCGATCGCGGACGTACGATCGCGAGATCGAAAGCGACGGGGCCGACGGCTCGAGCGGCGGAGAAACGATCCCGGAAAACACGACGACCGAAACGTGGGTCGAATACGGTCTCGGAGCGTGGGAGGACGTCGATACCGCCCGCTCGCTGTTCGCCGCGATCGCCCGCGACGCCGCCGACTGCGAAGCCGACGAGACGCGCGTCCTCATCCCCGAAACCGCTCGGTACGTCACTGACGCCGCCGCGACGAGGACCGACATCTCCGAGGAGCCGGATTTCGTGTTAGGGATCGACCTAACAATCGACTGAGCGCCACGGGTACCACGGTCGCTGCGCAGCGGCGGCCAGCAATTGTTCCGTCGCCGTGGCGCGGCCAGCAACTGTTCCAACGCCGTGGCGCGGCCAGCGACCTATCCGCCGCTGACCGGCGGAAACAGCGCCAACTCGTCGCCGTCCTCGAGTTCCGTCTCGAGGCCCTCCTCCTCGACCAGGACGTTCGTTCCGTTCCGAAGCACGTTGATCTGCGACCGCAGGTCGCCGTCGCCGTCGAACACTCGTCCCGCCAGATCGGGCGCTTCGTCGAGGAGTTCCTCGAGGGCGTCACCCACGGTGTCGCCGGCGGCGGCGTCGACGGTCACGTGTTTGGCACCGGCCCGTTCGGCGAGGTCGGCGAACAGTTTCCACTCGGTAGGCATACCTGGCGCTATCGGTGCCGTCGGCAAGTAGCTACCGCTCTCGTGGCCGCTCTCGCTCCCGTACCCGTTCGTGCTCACGGTCGGCGTCCGACTCGCCACCGCTCTCGGAATCCTCGCCACGATCGGGCGCACCACCACCGTCTCGCGTTTCGACCAGCGTCCGATCGATGACTCGCCGCAGCGCGTCCGGCCGGCCGAGGACGTAGGCGATATCGCCGACCGCGAGTCGAACGCCACCCGCTGGCAGTGGCAGGTGTTCGTCGCCGTCCTCGCCCTCGCGCTCGAGGGCCACCACGAGCACCGGCAGCGCGTCGATCGACAGGCCGGCGAGCGGGTCGTCCGGTTCGACGGCGACCGTCGTCACCGTCTCGTCGGCCGCCCGGAGCAGGGAGACGAGATCGCGTTCGGCGTCGGGACTGCCCGGCAGCGTCGCGAGCCGGTACTCCCGACCGGGCTCGAGGTCGCGCGCGTCCTCGGCGTCGAGGGCGACGGTCACGACGTCGGCGGCGGTCGCCCGGAGTTCGCCACCGGCGACGCGCCGCGCGGTGGTGCTCTCCTCGTCCCGAGCCCAGATCCGGACCGCATCGCCCGGACTGGCGTCGGCCGCGGGATCGCCAGCGAGCGCGACGGCGACGGTTCCCGGCGCGAGCGTCGGGCCGATCCCCGCCGGCCGGCTTCCGACGGCGAGGTAGCCGACCGACCCGTCGGGCTCGAGGTCGACGTCGACGTGGCCGATCCCGAAGTCGCGCTCGAGGCGGGCGATCAGCCGCTCGCGCCGTTTCGCGACGGTCAGCCGCCCGGGGAAGAGGAATGTCTGGCCCGCCACCTCCGCTTTCACCGAGTCGTCGACGGGGTCGTAGCCGTCGATATCGCCGATCTCCTCGGGCAGTTCGACGCTGACGACGCGGCCGGCCGAACGGACGAGCTGCGTGACTTCGGTGATCGTCCGCGGGGTCGCGACTACGAACACGTCCCGCGCGAGGTAGTCACCCAGCCGTCGCCCGGCGTCGGCGGCGATCGCGCTGGCGACGAACGCGGCGACGGTGTAGATCGCGGTTCTGGGCTCGAGCAGACCCGTGTTGCCGAGGATCGCCTGGGACAGCGCAGTCTGGGTGTTCAACCAGATCGCGACGAGTGCGACGCCGAAGAGGACGGCGACGCCCTCCGGGATTTCGTCGGCGCTGTACCAGCGGTAGGTGAACGCCACACCGGCTCCCGCTCCGGCCGCGAGCAGGGTGAAGCCGAGGATCCCAACGAGCGCTTCCACGAGCGTCTCGGTGGGGACCAGCTGGGCGACGACGGGAGCTATCACGACCGGTCACCGCCGTCACGGCTGTTGCCGTCGATCGCGGGAGGGCACTCGGTCGGGATGACGAGACGCCGGCTCATCGAGCGATCGCCTCCACGAACGTCTCGATCGCGTCGTCCGGTCCCGCGACGAACGCCTCGTCGCCGGCCTCGAGTTGCCGTTCGATTCCGGGGCCGAACACCCAGCCGTGACGACGGCCCCCGGTCTCGCTGCCGTGCCGTCGCACCGCCAGAATCGTCACGTCCGCCGTCGACGGGGTCGCGTCGAAATCGGTAGCCTCGTCGTCCGAGCCGGTCGCACCGACGGTGAATCGACGGATGGCGTACCCCTCGCGTTTGACCAGCGCGAGCGCCTCGAACTCGCGGCTCGTTCCCCGCGACCGCACGACGAGTCGTGGCGACTCGACCTCGAGAATCGGTTTCACGTCCCGTCGAGTGACGGCGATGGTCACCCGTCCCGGGCCGCCAGCGGTCGCCGCGTTCGGTTTCGGATCGGCTATCGCGGACTCGGCGTCTTCCCCGCCGTCGGTCGCCACCTCGTCGCCGGGGGTATCGAACGCGGCGTCCGCGGCGCGTTCGTCGTCGATCTCGGACCGAGCGCTCAGTACCGTTCCGGTGATGGAGCGCTCGCCGGCGCGTACGGTCACCTCGTCGCCTCGAGCGATCCCCGTCGGGACGAGTGTCGCGATCGAGACGGCGCGTTGGCCCGCCGGTACGCGTCGTGAGAGGCTTCCGGACGGCGGTGCCGCGACGATCGTCGCCCGACCACGTTCGTCCATGGCGACGTCGACGTCCGCGAGGTCGTGGTCCGTTCGCAGCCGTTCCTCGATCCGGGCCTCGAGCTCCGAGAGGGGGAGGTCGGCCGGGAGTTTCCACGAGCTGGCTTTGAGGTCCTGTCGGAGGGACGGCGACAGCGGCGGGTAGCCTTCCATATCACGGATCTCGCCGGCGGGGCGGACCGTCACCTGACCGACCGAGCCGACGAGTTCGACGACATCGGCGGAGAGGGTCCGCTGCCGAAGGCGGGTAAAGGAGAGCCGGCGCGGGAGCTCCGCGCCGAGTTTATCGCCCTGATTGTGGGCGTACAGCGCGAGCATGAGGACGACCAGCACGGCTATCAGCAGCCGCGGTGACTGGGCGATGGTCGGTTCGACGAGTCCCAGCAGGCCGCCCTGCACGCTGGCGATCGATAGCGCGAGGACGACGACACCGAACCCGGGCAGTGTCACACCGGTGAAATACCGAACAAGAAAGCCGAGCGAGCCGGAAACGAACGCGGGGACGATACCGGTCAAGAGACCGAGGTAGAGGCCGAGCAGCACTTCGATCAGCAGATTGCTCGGAATCGATTGCATTGTGGGGAAGTGGGACGGGACCGTTAAATTTGCACCGGCAGAAGCGTCCCCTTCGGGTTCGGTACACGGCTCCGGCCGGAAGCGAGACGGAGACGTTTAACTAACACCACCGCCGACCGGTGTGTATGGTCGACGACCGGTCGCTTCGAGCGCGACTCCCCGAAAACTGGCAGCGGGTTTTCACGACGCGGGCAACCGTGGGTCTCGTCTTGCTGGTCGCGCTGCTCTCTGTCGCCACTGCGGTTCTCAACATCTGAAACCCGAACCCGGGCCCGCTCCACGGGCACGTTCCCGAAGCGATCCAAAGCGCCGCTGCGTTCACCGGGGCGCTCACCGGATTCATGATGGTCGGCAGCACGCTCGCCCTCCGACGCGGACTCCGAGCCGGGTGGTGGGCGACGCTGCTGTTGCTTCCGTTGACCGCGGCACAGGGGTTCCTCCAGGCAAGCCAGTACTCGTTACCGCTCGTCGTCCTCTCCATCGTTTCGATCCCGGCTCTCCTGTTGACCCACAGTCGATTCGACAAATCACTCTCGCTAACGACGACGCAGATCGCGGCCGGCGCATCGCTCGTCGGCGTCCAGCTCTACGGCACCATCGGCGGCTACGCGCTACGGGAGCACTTCGACGGCATCAACACCATCCTCGACGCCTTCTACTTCACGCTGATCACCTCGAGCACGGTCGGCTACGGCGACGTGACGCCGAACACGGAGTCGGTCGAAGGGATGTTGTTCACGATGTCCGTCCTCGTCCTCGGCGTGGCCAGTTTCGGTATCGCGATCGGGGCGCTCGTCGGTCCCGTCATCCAGGACCGAATCTCGAAGACACTTGGAAAAATGACCGAATCACAGCTACAACTGTTAGACGAGCACATCCTCGTGCTCGGCTACGGCGAACTGACGGAACCGATCGTCGACGAACTCGCGGACAGCGGCCGGAAGTTCGTCGTCGTCACCAACGACCGGGAGGTTGCGACGGAGCTCACTGACCGAGACATTCCGGTGGTCAACGGCGACCCCAGCGACGAGGAACCGCTCCAGCGAGCGAAGATCGACCGCGCGGCCGCGATCCTCGTCGCTACGAACCACGACGCCGAGGACGCGCTGACCGTCCTCACCGCTCGCGAACTCGCCCCGAACACGCGCATCGTCGCTGCCGCGACCGACCGCGAGAACGTCAAGAAACTCGAGCGCGCCGGCGCGGACGCCGTGATCAGTCCCTCGCAACTCGGCGGCCACCTGCTCGTCCGATCCGCGCTGGGTAGCGACGAGAGCGGGCTGATCGATCGGATCCTCGAGCGGGAGTGAGGCCCAGCGAGAGAGTGCCGAACGGGGTTCATTTTGACCAAATCGCGTGGGGAACGTTCAGCACGTGGAGGAGAGGTATCACTCCGGCTGGTCAACCGACGTGCGGTGGCGCGCGCTGGGCCGCGGTGAATGTCAATGAACCGCGGCACGACACTGCGCGAGGGATGAGTGAGCGACCGCAGGAAGTGAGCGAATCGGTTGGGGAGGGCGTGGCGATTCCCCGTTGCCACGATAGCAGGACGCTTCGTCTCACGCAATTCCGTCAAAACTCACGTAATTCCAGCAGCGGACAGTAGTACAGACGCAAACGTCCGCTAGCGGTGGCGTCCGCGGTGGACGATCGCCACGTCCGCCTCGAGATCGCTGAGCTTCCGGAACGTCGGCGGCGAGACGAACCGCGAGGCGGCCGACCGGTCGGTGCTCGAGCCGACGAAACAGACGTCGTACCGGGGCGCGACCCGGGTCAGGTAGGATTCGACAGACGCGTTGGCGACGTGGGTCTCGAAGCGGCCCGAGAACGCGTCGACGAGGTCCGCGAGCGTCCCCTCGGCCGCGCGGCGGCGCGACTCGCGGTCGATGCAGGTGCAGACGCTGATCGGTCGGCCGGGCCCGGTCACCCGGATCGCGAAGTCCAGCATCGCTCGAGCGGTGTCGCCGGCACCGCGGACCGCGACCATACTGTTCTCCCACCGCCGTCGCGGGGCGCCGTTCGAGCGGAACGCGATCACGTCGATTTCGCTGTCGAACAGGCCCGTGAGAAACGACGAGAGACCGCCGCTCTCGCGCTCGGCGTACGGTGCGACGATGAGATCGCAGTTCTGCTGGCGGGCGGTCTGCAGGGTGAGCCCGGCGGACCGTCCGCCGTCGGCCGCAACGACCACCTCGCAGGGGACGTCGTACGCGTCCGCGAGCTCGGTCGCGAACGACTCGAGGCGCTGCCCGGCGTCGCTGGCCGCGCGTTCGGCCGGCGTCAGTTTCTCGCTCCCGTCGTCCGCGGCGGCCTCGGTACCGGCGGGATCGACACGTTGCTCTGCGTCCTCGTCGACCACGTCGAAGAGGACCACCTTCCCCGCGTCGTGTGCGCCGGCGATCGACGCGGCGAAGCGGGCGACCGTCTCCCCGCCGTCAGCCATCGGAACGAGGACGTGATCGTCGCCGCCGGTCGTCCCGTAGAGGTACTGCGCGCGCTGCTCGTAGAAGCGACTCCGCCAGAGGACGAACCCGCTCGCGACGAACGAACTCGAGACGACGATGCCCAGCACGTAGGCGAACTGCGCGTTCCCGGTCACGAGCACGAGCAGCGCGGTCGAAAACGCCGTCGGCTCCTCGAGATCGAGCCCCCACGTACAGAGCCCGGTGAAGAAGATGGCGAGGGCGGCTCCGGCCGCGCTGACACCGCCGCCGGGTAGTCCAGCCGCGGCCGTGAGCGCGAGCGCGAGCCAGCCACAGAGCGCGCCGACGGTCATCCCACCGACGAACTTCCACGGCGTGGCGTACTTCCCCTCGGGATCGGCAAAGAGCGTGTAGGTTCCCGACGCCAGCGGCGGAAACAGCAGGAAGGAGATCTCCGCCGTCATGTTCGTCAGCCACGTCACCGCCGCGATCAACAGCGGGACGAACACCAGTACCGAGAGGTGGAGGAGGTTCCCGGTGTGCTCGAGCCACCGGACGAAGGAATCGAGTTCGCGTCGCTCCAGCCGTCGCAGTCGACTCGCGAGCGCGTGCAGTCGCGCTCGCACCCCCTCGAGCATAGGAATCCGTTGCTCGCGGATCGACCAAAACTGTTCGGCTTCGCTCGGGAGTGACACCGTGTCGAGCATTCCTCGATGATCGGTGCACGGGTCGCGAACTCCGTTCGTCGGGTGAGGACGGCGCTCCGCGTCCCGGCTACTCCGGTGCGCCCTCGAGAATCTCGACCCCGCTCGAGGCCCCGATGCGTTCGGCACCGGCCTCGAGCATGGCGATAGCTTCGTCGTAGCTGCCGACGCCGCCGCTGGCCTTGACGGGGAGGTACTCGCTCATGAGTTCGACGTCGGGAACTGTAGCCCCGGCGCTCACGGCTTCGCCGTTCGCACGTTGCTTCTCCGAAGCAACGCTCGCGAACCCGGTCGAAGTTTTCACCATCGCCGCGTCGGCCGCTCGAGCGGCCTCGCAGGCCCGACGTTTCTCCGCGTCGGAGAGGAGCGCGGTCTCGAGGATCACCTTGACCGGGATCGGCACGGCGGCGACCAGTTCCGCGAGTTCGGCCTCGACGGCCTCGTCGTCGCCGGCCCGCAGGCGACCGACGTTGATGACGACGTCGAGTTCGTCGGCTCCGTCCTGCCAGGCCGTCACGCCCTCGCGTCGTTTCACGTTGGGCGCGTGCTGGCCATGGGGGAAGCCGACCACCGTCGCGAGGGTGACGTTCGGGGCGTACTCGGCGGCCAACTCGACCGCGTAGGGCGGGATACAGGCGTTCATGCCGTGCTCCCGAGCATCATCGAGGACGGCTCGAACGTCGGCGGGCGTCGTCTCGGGGCCGAGAACGGTGTGGTCGATCAGGGGGGCGAGTTCGCTGCGGTCCATACGCGAGCCGACTCCGCGATGAGTGAAAAGCCGCCCGGTTACGGAGAATCGAGGAGAACGCCCCGCCCTTTACGCCGGGGTTCTCGCCTTGCAGAGAGATACCGCAGTTAGGGAATTGCAGAAAACGTCCCGATCTCGATCTCATCGTCGCTGATGTAGCTGGTAGCACCCACCGATCGCGGCTGCCCGTCCTCGAGCGTCGCTCGCGTCTCACCGTCGAGGCGGACGGTGACATCGTACCTTGTCGCCTCGGTGCGCTCGAGACGGCGTTCGATGCCCTCTCCGCTATCGATCGTGTAAGACGCCTCGAGTATCGGCTCGTCGATCGACTCCGCAGGGGACGTCACGACGGCCGTCAGGTCGTGTTCGACGGCATCGAAGTTGACGAACAGAAGGGTGTAGTCGTCCTCCTGTCCGGCTCGCGACCTGATGGCGTGCCGGCCGACTCGCGAAGCGGTGACGCGCTGGACTCGAGTCTCGGTAACGCGATAGGCGCTAACGCCGAAGGCCGCCGACGGACGGTCCGATATCGAGTGGGACGTGGTGATGCTTCCGGCACAGAGCGTCAGAGCGTACGATCCGGATGCGGTTTCTCTGTCGAAAACGGCGTTACAGGAGATGTCAATGGACTCGAGGAAGCCCTGTTCGGGGTCCTCGTAGTCCGAGAGGAGACGGTTGTATCGCTCTACCGTCTCGTACTCCTCGACGAAGTCGACGATCGAATCGGGCGTGAGCCGTTCGGGAGGGGCCGGAGACGCTTTCGATTCGAGAGTGGATTCTCGGTTTTCGTAGAAACACCCGCTCATCCCCAGCACCGAGCTCGCGCCCGCCATCTCGAGGAGCCGCCGTCGGTTCATAATTGGGTAGTAACTGTGTACAATTAAATAGGCTCTCCAAGCACAGATATCGATTGTAGCTATCGGTCGGTAAGCGGCTCCACACCCTGCGTTCCCTCCGTTTCGCTGTGCGTTCCCTCCCGTATCGCTGCAGACGGTAACGCGTCGTTCGGTTCGGACCCCGACAGAGTCAGCCCGGGCGTACTACTGAGGCCCGGACGGCGACCGGTAAATATAGTAGCCACTGAAACGATTTACACACTAATCGCAACGTAGTCGTGCGATTAGATGTGCATCGACTTTCAGTGGCTACTATACTACACGAGGACGACCGACAGTATCCTTTTCAGCTGCCGCATGCAACTGGCTCGCATGCCCGACACAGATCCCGGCACCGTTCCGGCCGTCGAATCCACCGCCGACGACATCGCCGCGATGCGGATCCGTGGCGCGGCGACCATCGCTGACGCGGCCGCCGCAGCGCTGGCGACCCAGGCCGAACGCTCCGTGGCCGAGAGCCCCGACGCGTTCCGGCGAGAGCTCCGGGCCGCCGCGCGGACGCTCTACGAGACGCGGCCGACGGCGGTCAGCCTCCCGAACGCCCTCCGGTACGTGCTTCGGGGGATGACCGGCGACACCGTCGCCGAACTCCGAGAATCGACGATCACCTGCGCCGAGGTCTTCCAGCGCGACCTCGCACAGGCCCAGGAGCAACTCGGCGAGATCGGCGCGAATCGGCTACGAGACGGCGACGTCGTCATGACCCACTGCCACTCGACGGACGCCCTTTCGTGTCTCGAGGCTGCGCTCGAGGACGGAACGGACCTCGAGGCGATCGTCAAGGAGACGCGGCCGCGAAAGCAGGGCCACATCACCGCGCGACAGTTGCGCGAGTGGGGCGTGCCGGTGACGCTGATCGCGGACAACGCGGCCCGCCGGTACCTCGATCGGGCGGATCACGTGCTCGTCGGGGCCGACAGCATCGCGGCGGACGGCAGCGTGATCAACAAGATCGGAACGAGCGGCCTGGCGGTCAACGCCCGCGAGCGGGGCGTGCCGGTGGTGGTCGCGGCTCAGACGATCAAGCTCCATCCGGACACGATGACGGGTCACACCGTCGAGATCGAGATGCGAGACGAAACGGAGGTCCTGTCGGACGAGGAACGGGCGGCGATCACCGGCACGGACGCGAGCGACGGGGCCGAGCTGACCGTCGAGAACCCCGCGTTCGACGTCACGCCGCCGCGATACGTCGACGCCATCGTCACCGAGCGCGGCCAGTTCCCGCCGGAGAGCATCGTGACGCTCATGCGGGAGCTGTTCGGCGAACCGACCGACGATCCGTGGGACGCCTGAGACGGACTCCTGTCGGTCAGTTCCGGCGAACCCGCGACCCACCTTCGAATGTGGCAGGATACAGGTACAACAGACCGCATACCGTATTCGACGACGCGCCGAACCCGTGCCGTCAGCCGAGTCACCGGCCATGATGGCCGTTCGTGACGGTGTACAATCCACAGTATCTCTCCGCCGCTAGTACTCGACAATCGGAAAGTGTTAGTCACTGGTGTGAGCTATGCCCACTATGGTATTACCCGAGGGGTTCGTCGTCCCGCCGTGGTACCTGCTGGTGCCGGTCATTGTCCTTCTCGGCAGCGTCCTCGCGCTGTTGTGGGCGCTCGAGCCGCCGGTGACCGATCGCACGGTTCTGGCGTTCGCGCCGTGGATGATGTTCGGCGCGAGTCTGCACGTCCTCTATAAGTTGGACGCGTTCCAGATAGATGCGTTCCCGGCGAGTATCGAGTCCCTGTTCAGCGCCCCGATGGTCTATGCGGTAACGGCGATCATCGCGGGGGGCATCTGGATCATCGCGATATTTCTCCACGTCGGCGGTCTCCAGCCGACGATTGCGCGGTTCGTCGGGATCGCCGGAACGGCGTTTTTCACCGTCTTCGCGATGTTCGCGATCTTTCGGAGCATCGAAGCGGGGGTCTTCGAACCGTTCTGGCCCGTCATCGCCATCGTCGTCGCCGGTATCGTCACCGCCATCGCCTGGATCGCGTTGAGCCTCTGGTTCACCGACGTCGCAGCGACCACGAGCACGACGGGCGCACTCGTCGTCTTCGGACATACGCTCGACGGCGTCACGACCGCGATCGGCTACGACGTCCTCGGGGCCGCCGAGAGCGTCCCGCTCTCGCTAGTGCTCCTCGAGGCCGGGGAGGCGCTGCCGACGGCCGAGTACATCGGTGCGGGCTGGCTGTTCGTCCTCCTCAAAGTCTCGCTCGCAATGGTCATCCTCGGGCTGTTCCGGGAGTACGTCGAAGAGGAACCGCGACAGGCCCGTACGCTGCTCGCGCTGGTCGCCGCGGTCGGCCTCGGCCCGGCCACCCACAACACGCTGCTGTTCATGGTCTCCTGAGCGATCGAGGAGCCGATCTCCGGCCCCGCAGATCGATATCTCGCGGCGGTACACCCCGCCGCCGCGTTCGCCTAGGTTTTTGCCGGCGGACACCGTCTTCCCGCTATCATCGAATGGATCCGATACCGGTGCTCACGGCCGGCCACGTTAACTGGGACGTAACCCTTCGCGTCGATAGACTCCCCGAACCCGACGGCGAGGCTTCGATCCGCTCGAACCGCCAGTCCGGCGGCGGCAGCGCCGCCAACGTCGCCGCTGCACTTGCGGGTCTCGACATCGACACCGGGTTGATCGGGAGCGTCGGCGACGACGACAACGGCCTGCTCGCCCGCCGCGAACTCGAGGCCGCGGGCGTCTCGCTCGACGGAGTACGGGTGATCGAGGGGGCCGAAACGGCCGTCAAGTATCTCCTCGTCGACGACGCGGGCGAGGTCTCGATCCTCGGCAACGACGGCGTCAACGAAGCGGTCACACCGGACGACCTCGAGCCGGAGCGGGTTCGAGCGGCCGATCACGTCCACCTCACGGGGCAACGCCCCGACACCGCCGCCGCGATCGCTCGGATCGCCAGCGAGGCCGACATTTCGGTCAGTTTCGCTCCCGGCCGCCGACTCGCCGACCGGGAGTACGGTGAGACGCTGGCGCTGGCCGACATCGTCTTCGTCACTGACCGGGAGGCCACCGCGCTGCTCGAGACCGAGTCGGCGGACGCGACGGTCGAGGACCGGATCATCGTCATCACCTGCGGGGACGACGGGGCGGAAGCGTACACGCCGAACGGTTCCGTCGTTCACCCGGGGTTCGACGTCGATCCCGTCGACACGGCCGGTGCCGGCGACGCCTTCGCCGCGGGGTTTCTCGCGACGTGGCTCGAGGGTGCTGACATCGATCGCGCGCTCGCGTACGGGAACGCCTGCGGGGCGCTGACCGCGAGTCGCGACGGTGCGCGGAGCGCGCCGACGGCCGAGGAGATCGAGGACGTTCTGGCGCGACACTCGTGAACCCGTTCTCGCCCCCTCAGTTCAGTTCCCGAAAATCACCCAGGCGCGGGTTCTCACCGGGTGTTGTCTGACGGTAGTTATATGGACGGAGGCGTTGCCCCCTCGAATAGACAGTCACGATACCGTGACTGAGAGACATGACGGAAGGAAGGGTTAACGAGTCCAATGGATGCAGCCTCGACCGGCGCATCCAGTACGAGCGAGACGCGAACGAATCGGCGAGTATTGCTGCTGCGACGGCACTGGCCCAGTATTACGGTGACGACGTCACTGCGACCAGTACGCAGCTGTACGACTACATCGATCCGGACGCGCTCGACAGCCTCTTCGCGGACACGAACCGCGGTGCTGCGCGTGCAAGAGGGACTGTCGAGTTCCAGATCGACGACGCGGTGGTCACGGTCGGACCCAACCGCGTCGACGTTCGTCCGACCGACTAAGCGACGATCGAGTACCGACGGACGGACGGGGAAACTGGGTGGCGTCGAGGATCGCCGTGACGAGTCGGCCGCTCCTCGGCCCTTCCTCGAACCTTTTTTCTCACCGCCGCCGGTATCCGACGGTATGACGACGCAGCCACACCTGCTGGTCGACGAGGGAGACCTGACGGACATCGCGCTTATCCCGGGCGATCCCGGGCGGGTCGATCGTATCGCCGACCACTGCGACGAGTCGGAGACGATCGCCCAGAACCGCGAGTACAAGGTCGTCAACGCCACCTACGAGGGGCGCGAGCTCACGATCTGCTCGACGGGGATCGGCTGCCCCTCCGCCGCGATCGCCATCGAAGAGCTGGCGAACGTCGGCGTCGAGACGTTCATCCGCGTCGGGACGACGGGCGCGCTCCAGTCCGAAATCGAAATCGGCGACATGATCGTCGCGACGGGCGCGGCGAAAAACGAGGGGACGAGCAAGCGATACGAGGCCGTCGAGTACCCGGCAGTGCCGGACTACGACGCGCTCTCGGCGCTGGTCGACTCGGCCGAAGCGAACGACGAGGACGTCCACGTCGGTCCCATCGCCTCCGACGACGCCTACTACGCCGAGACCGACGACGCCGTCGACGACTGGGAGGCCGCGAACTTGCTCTCCGTCGAGATGGAGGCTGCCGCCGTGTTCTCGCTGGCCCGCCGCAAGGGACTCGCTGCCGGCGCGATCTGTACCGTCGACGGGAACCTCGTTGAGGGTACGCAGAAAGGAACCGACACCGAGGACGACGAACTGCCGGACAAAGCCAAGAACAACGTCGGGCGCGCGATCGACATCGCGCTCGAGGCCGCGACAACCCTCTGAGTTCGGCTCCCTCTCCCGCCCTACTGCGCAGTGAGTTGCTCCGCGAGCGCCATCGTCCGATCGGTGAGCGTCTCGGTCGTCTCGGAGGCTCCCTGCAGCGTCTCGTTGATCGTAGCGAAGAGCCGGTCGAACGCGAGCGTCCCGTCCCCGTCCCGCCAGTCGGCCGTCTCGCGGACGGTGAGTCCACAGGTTGCACACGTTGCGCCCGCGCTCGCTCGAACCCCATCGAAACAGCCCTGACACCGCTCGAGGGCCGCCGCGACCGTCTCCCCCAGTGCGACGACCTCGCGGAGCGTCGATTGCAGCTCCGTCGCCGTCTCGGCGAAGGCCTCGAGCGACACCCGAATCTCGGGGCCGACAGTCGATTGGAGGGCGGCGAGGCGCTCGAGGCGGGCGTCGACGATCGCGATCGCGAGCAGGACGTCGCGTCGAGCGCGGCGGTACTCCGAGACGGAGTCGTCGATGTCAGTATCGGTCTCCTCGTCCAGCGCGGACTCGAGAGTCGCGGGCAGCGACGTCGCCAGCGACGCGAAGGCGGCGACGTCCGAGATGGTCGCTCCCTGGAGGCCGGTGGTCTCGCGGACCAGTTCGAACAGTTCGTCGCTCTCGACGGCGTCCGTCGAGGGGTCGGACTCGAGCGTCCCGAAACAGTCGTCACAGACGGTTACGAGTGCGCTCTCGTGGACCTCGCCCTCGAGCGGCACGTCGCCGACGGGGGAGGGCCGGAGCGTCGTCGGTTCGTCGTCGCCGCCGACCGCGTCGCAGTGGCGACACGTGTACGCGTCGCGCTCGAACACGGCATCCCGGTCGGCGTGCCAGTCGCGTGCAGTCACGGGCGAGCGAAGACAGCGCGGCGACAAAAGCGCTCCGACGGGAGACGCTCCCGACGGCCGGTTCGATGCGGTGGCAGCGCGAAACACTAACCCGGAGGCTCTCGTAGCACCGGTATGGCCGACGAACCGGACGACGCGGACCGACCGGACGAATCGGAATCGGACGAGGAAGCGGCGTTCGAACTCGAGCGGGCGTACGACCGAGCGGACCTCGCCGCCGTCTTCCGCGAGTTCGCGACCGCCTTCGAGTCGGGGCGCTCACTCCGACTGGACAGCGACGATCGGAGCGTCGATATTGCGGTGCCACAGCGCGTCGTCGCCGAGTTCGAGACCGAACGCGAGTCCGACGCGGAGCCCCCGGTCGCCGAACTGGAACTCGAGATCGAGTGGGACGATCCCGACGGCTCGAGCCTTCGGGTTACCGACCGCGACGCCCGCGATACCGCCGAGGATCGCGACCGGTCGGCGGCTGCGGACGCCGATTCGACGGCGGTGATGCCCCTCGAGGGAGTCGCCAACCGGGACGGAGCCGGTTCGGAAGATGGCAACACCGAGGAAGCAACGGCAACGGCGGAGACGGACGCGACGACCGAAGGAGCGGGAACTGCCGAGGGGACAGCGGCTACCGATCGAACGGGGAGCTCCGAGCGGACCAGCCGCTTCGAAGTCTACGAGGACAAGGCGGGCCAGTGGCGCTGGCGGCTCGTCCACTGGAACGGCAACATCGTCGCCGACAGCGGCGAAGGCTACTCCTCCCGTTCCAACGCCGAACGAGCGGCCCGAAGCGTCATGCGCAGTGCTCCGTCCGCCACGATCCAGCGGCGCGACTGAGACGGTCCGTTGTATCGATTTGCCGGAGCAACCGCAGGACGGTTCGCGGTTGCTCCGGAAATGACTGACAGCAGTCCGTACGAGCCGAGGAACTACCGCCGGATGTCGTCGCCGTGGCCGTCCATATCGACATCGAGGTCCGCCGACCAGTCGATGCGCTCGTACTCGAGCGACGGGGTCGCGTCGGGCGGGACAGCGTTGTACTCTCGGAGGAACGCGACGATACCGCTCGTGCCCCTGAAGTCGCCACGATACCGCCGGAAGAGCCGCGGGACCGTCGCAGTGCCGTCCTCGGGATCGTAGGTGACGTTCTCCTCGAGGAACCACTCGATGGCGATATCGAGTTCCTCGTCGACGTCTCGCGGCGAGTAGATCGCGGTCGGGGGGCAGTGGTCGTCGCCGTGGCTCAGCGCGAAGTGGATCCGCGGATCGCACTCCGCGAGGCGGAACTGGCGCTCGAACGCCGTGGGAAACGGCCGCGGGAGGTAGCCGAGGCCCCACGGCAGTTTCGAACTACGGAGCAGCCCGTGTTCGATGTCGTTGAGACTCAGCCAGACTCCGCTGACAGGAACCTGATCGCGCGCGAAGAACTTCCACTGGTCGAGCAACCCGCCCTCGAACAGGTCATCGTCCGCCTCTTCCTCCAGTAGGAGCTGGGCGTACGCGTTGTAACAGTTGAGCCAGAAGGCCAGTTTGCCCTCGCGATTGGACAGCGCTCGGTCCAGCTGCGACCGCTCGAGCGTCGCGAGGCGCTCCCGAAACGGATCGGCGTCGCCCTCCGTTTTGACCGCATAGAGGAGATCCGCCGAGAGCGAGAGGGGATCGAGCTGAGTCGACATTCGTGTGGAAGTTCACCAACCAGGCCCTTGAAGCCGTGTGGCGGCTCTATGCGACAGTCCTGCCTGAAGACACGTTCAAGCCGTGGTTTTATTTCGATGACGGCCGAAATAATGGCCGTGAATCTCAGCAAGGGATTTCTCCTGTTCCTCGTCGGGGTCTTCGCGTACCTCTCGCTGTTGCTCGCGCTTCCGTTCCTCCAGTACATCCTCGGGGGCATTCTCGTCGCCTACGTCCTCTATCCGGTTCAGGGACGCCTCGAGCAGCGGGTCTCGCCGTCGATCGCCGCCTTCGCGCTCGTCCTGCTGGCGGTCGCAGTCGTCATCGTCCCGCTCGTCGTCATCGTCGTGGTGGTCGCCAGCGACGCCCGGCGACTCATCGAAAACGCCGATCCAGACTCGTTCCAGACGGCCGAACTCGAGCGACTCATCGAGGAGCAAACGGGCGTGAGCGTCGATATCACGTCCACGCTGGCCGACTCCGCCCAGGGAATCGGCGGGATAGCCCTCGAGCAGTCGACCGCCTGGTTCAGCGCGCTGACGCACACCCTCGTCGGACTCGGACTCGCGATCTTCCTGCTTTACTACCTGCTCAAGGACGGGGGCGACCTACTCGCCTGGATTCGGGAGTTGACGCCGCTCCCGGACGAGGCCCAGGACGACTTCTACCGAGAGCTGGACGCGGTGATGTGGGCCGTCCTCGCGGGCCACGTCCTGATCGCGATCATTCAGGGGTCCATCGCCGGGCTGGGGCTGTTCGCGACCGGCGTGCCAAACGCCGTGTTCTGGACGGTCGTCATGATCATCCTCTCGCTGATCCCGCTCGTCGGGTCGTTCCTGGTGTGGGGGCCGGCCGTGCTCTTCCTCTTCCTGACGGGCGAACCGCTACTCGCCGTTGCGCTCTTCGCCTACAGCACGGTCGTCGTCGGGCTCTCGGACGACTACCTCCGTCCGCTCCTCGTCGACCGCTACGCCGATCTCAACCCCGCCGTCATCATCCTCGGTGTCCTCGGCGGCGTCTACGCCTTCGGCATCATGGGGCTGTTCTACGGCCCCGTCCTTCTCGGCGCGCTGATGGCGACGATGGACGTGATGAAAGACCACTACAACTCGCTCGAGGACATCCACGGGATGCAATAACTGTCGAAACGGCGTCAAACTGCAGTGACGGACGGACGGAACGGCTACTGCGTCTCGTCGGTGCTCGCGAGTAACTCGTCGACGAGCCGCGTAAACCGATCGATAAGCCGATCGGGCACCGTCGGCGTCACCGTCGTCAACAGCCGGCCGGTCGCGTCGGGATTTGCGAGCGTGAGGACGACGCGGTTTCGCTCGTCGTATCGTTTGTCGACGATCTCGTGGTCGACCAGCCGATCGAGGTGGTACTCGAGCGTGCTGCGGGCGACACCGAGCGCATCGGCGACATCGGCGGGCGCGGCAGGTTCGCGTTCGATCAGGTGGGTGACGATCTCGCGAGTGGTTTCCCGACGGAACAGCGCCAGCGCGGTCCGCTCCCACGCGTCGTACGCCGGCGGGTAGTAGTGAGTCCGGCCGTACCACTCCTCGCGGACGAGTCGGTCGTCCTCGAGCAGTCGACGGACGTGGTACTGGACCTGCCCCGGTGCGAATGCCGACTCCCTGACGAGTTCGTTGAAGTGAACGCCGGCGTTGGCGCGAACGTGGGCGTGAATCTCCTGGCGTGTCTCTGTCATCTGTGGCTGTGACTCCCCCTCGGTCGGGTCGTATCGTCGCCTAGCGCGACGGTCTATATAACGAGTCTCCCGCGTTCCCAGTCCCCGAGAACCGGTCGCTCGCGGCCTCGAAAGCGCGACGATGGTCGAAGAAGGTTCCGCCGAGCGTCGGGGAAGAGTCCGACGACTCGAGCGAGTAGCGACTACCGGATCGAGAGAGGTACCGAAGCGAATAGGTGGCTGTCCGCCCGAGTACGGGTATCGATCGCATGGTGCTCGCAATGTCGTTCGCCGACGAGTGGCTCGATCCGCAGCTCGCGCCCATCCTCGTCGCGGTGATCGTCCTCGCCGTCGTCGGTACGACGGCGCTGTTCGTCGTCGGACTCGTCGCCTATTCTCGGCGTCGGACGACCCGGTACTTCCTGATCACCGTCGTTCTGGGCGTGCTGGTCGTTCGGTCGGTGACCGGACTGGGAACCGTCCTCGGACTCGTCCCCATGACGGTCCACCACCTCGTCGAACACGGCTTCGATTTCCTGATAGCCGTGCTGGTCCTCTACGCGGTCTATCGAAGCGGCCCGACGGGCGGGGCCGGTTCTCGAGCGCCCGACGAGTGACGCCGGTTCGCCGTCGCTGCGAGCGGCCGGATCCGTCGGGCTTTTGGCGTCCCGCACCCGACGATGTGACGAGACGGATGGCCCGGTATCACATCGAAACGTACGGGTGTACGTCGAACCGCGGGGAGAGTCGCGAGATCGAGCGACGGCTCCGCGACGCGGGTCATCATCAGGTCGACGGTCCCGACGAGGCCGACGTCGCCATCCTCAACACCTGCACCGTCGTCGAGAAGACCGAGCGCAATATGCTCCGGCGGGCCGAAGAGCTGGCCGACGAGACGGCCGACCTCTTCATTACGGGCTGTATGGCCCTCGCACAGGGCGAGGAATTCGCGCGGGCGAACGTCGACGGTCAGGTCCTCCACTGGGACGAGGTACCCGAAGCCGTCACCAACGGCGAGTGTCCGACGACGACTCCCGACGCGGAACCCATCCTCGACGGCGTCGTCGGCATCCTCCCCATCGCGCGCGGGTGCATGTCCGACTGCTCGTACTGCATCACCAAGCAGGCCACCGGCAAGATCGACTCGCCGCCGATCGAGGAAAACGTCGAGAAAGCCCGCGCACTGATCCACGCCGGCGCGAAGGAGATCAGAATTACGGGCCAGGACACCGGCGTCTACGGCTGGGACGAGGGCGAGCGCAAACTCCACCGCCTGCTCGAGGAGATCTGCGAGATCGAGGGCGATTTCCGCGTTCGCGTGGGGATGGCCAACCCGAAGGGCGTCCACGGCATCCGCGAGGAGTTGGCCGACGTCTTCGCCGCGAACGAGGAGCTGTACGATTTCCTCCACGCGCCCGTTCAGTCCGGAAGCGACGACGTGCTAGGAGACATGCGACGCCAGCATCAGGTCGAGGAGTACCTCGAGGTCGTCGAGACCTTCGACGAAACCCTCGACTACTGGACGCTGTCGACGGACTTCATCGTCGGCTACCCCACCGAAACCGACCACGGCCACGCGCAGTCGATGGCCCTGCTCCGCGAGACTCGCCCGGAGAAGATCAACGTCACTCGCTTCTCGAAGCGCCCCGGCACCGACGCCGCCGAGCTGAAGGGACTGGGCGGCACGGTCAAGAAGGAACGCTCGAAGGAGATGAGCGCGGTCAAGCGCGACATCGTCGCCGACGCCTACGAAGAGATGGTCGGCGAGACGCGCGAGGACGTTCTCGTCGTCGAGCAGGGCACCGCCGACTCCGTGAAGTGTCGCGACTCGGCCTACCGGCAGCTCATCGTGCAGCACGCGAGCGACTACGGCCTCGAACCCGGTGATTTCGTCGACCTCGAGGTAACGGCCCACGAGACGATGTACGCGTTCGGAACGCCGATCTGACGCGACGGCTGCTTCTTTTCGACCCGTTCAGAGGGCTGCAACGGCCTCCTCGATCTCCTCGCGGGGGAGCGGCGAGATCCAGTCGTCCGCGACGAAGGCGTACCGCACCTCGCGGTCGGGGTCGAGGACGAACGCGGAGCGCCACGGGGTCGAGACGTTCGCCATGTGATCGCGGTCGGCAAGCAGATCGAGCGAATCGCCGATCTCACCGTTCACGTCGGCGAAAAAGCGAAATCCCGACTCGTCCAGCCAGCGGAGGAACTCGTTTTGCGCGTAGGGGCCGTCCCGGCTCACGCCGAGTACCGAAACGTCGTCGAATTCGCCCCAGCCGGCGCGAACGAACTGTTTCCACCAGTTCTGTGCGATAGCGCTGAACGCGAAGCCGGTCGAGACCAGAACGCCGCCTCGAGCGCCGAGCGCGTCGGCAAGCGTCGTCGAGCGGAACGTTTCGCCGTCGCAGAGAAGCGCCTCGAAGTCCGGAGCGGTCTCGCCCTCGGTCGGTGGCATACCCGAGTACTCACGCGCGGGGAGAAAAAACTCCGCTCCGAGATCGATCCGAGCGGGGACGAGTTGCCGCAGTTCGGCGTACCCTTATCAGTGATCGCGTACAATCCGTACCCATGCTCACGCTCTACCAGTTGGAAGGCTGCCCGTACTGCGAACTGGTCGCCGACCGCCTCGACGAACTCGAGATCGACTACGACAGCGTCTGGGTCGAGGGGCTGCACTCGAAGCGCGACGAGGTCAAGCGCGTCTCGGGCCAGCGACAGGTCCCCGTCGTCGTCGACGAAGAGTACGGCGTGACGATGGCCGAATCGGAGCGGATTCTCGACTACCTCGAAACGACTCACGCCTGAGACGGACTCCCGTCAGTCGGTTTCGGCGTACCCGCGAACAGCCATCGTGTGCGCCCGAACGCAGTGACGGCAGACCGACCGAGTCCGGTTCCGAGTCCGAGCCCGCTCCGTCCGTTACTCCTCGAGTCCGTGCGGATCGAACCCGGGGCACTCGTCCCCGGGCGACCGATCGTCGAGCGAGGCGACACCGCAGCCGTTCGGCCGCTTCCCCTCGAGGGATCACTTCCCGCTCCCGTCGCCGATATCGTCGGTACCCGCTCGAGCTCCCGGTGCTCGGCCGGCGCTGATCGACTCCTCGAGCGCCCGCGGCGTCGCCGCCCCGAGATCGATCCCCTCCCGCTCGAGGCGCGCGACGATTTCGCGGGCGTACTCCGAGCGGATGCGGCCGTACGTGCTGCGGTCCGGGTCGGCGATCCAGAACAGCGCGACGACCTGTACCGCGTCATCGAGGGCCGCGATCCGAGCGGTCGGCTCGGGGTTCGCGAGGATTTCAGGGTGGTCGACCGCGACATCGGTCAAAACGCGGGAGACGGTATCGAGATCGTCGGCGTAGCTGACCGCGACCGGGACCTGCAATCGGAGTCGATCGTTCAGGACGGCGTTGGTGACCGTGCCCGCCGTCAACTCCGAGTTCGGTACCGTGACGGTCTCGTTGTCGAACGTGCGGACGCGCGTCGACCGGAAACTGATGTCTTCGATGATTCCCTCCTGATCGTCCCAGCGGATCCAGTCGCCGATGTTGAACGACGGATCGGTGACGATGAACACGCCGCTGACGAAGTTTCCCACCGCGTTCTGGGCGGCGAACCCGAGCGCGACCGTCAGCGCGGCGACCAGGATCGCCGCCCGGTCGAGAACGAAACTGAGGCCGGCGATCGAGAGTCCGATTACGACGGCGGCCGCGATCACGCTGATGGCCACGACTCGCTCGAGGCCCTGCTGAAGCGTCCGTTCGGTGCCTCGATACCGCAACGCAGTACTCACGAGCGGCTGAACGGCGAACCGACCGATCGCGTACACCAGCGCGACCGTCACCAGAAAGGTCGCGACGTTGTCGAGCAGGGAGAGATACGCCGCGATCAGTTCCTCGAGCCGAGTCAGTTCGGACACGCGTCCGGCGTTCGACGGGAACGCGCACAAGGATTGGGCCGGCAGTCGCACCGGCGGTCGGGATCAGGCGACGAAACGGGAGTAACGGCGGCAACCGTTACTCGAAGACAACGGCGCTGTCCTCGCCGGGAACGGTCGCCCCGTCCTGGGCGGTGAACGCGTCGTGGACGTGCTCGTAGGTGGCCTCGAGCGCTTCGACGATCACCGTGGTATCGCTCAGTACCGGCATGAAGTTGGTGTCGCCCTGCCACCGCGGCACGACGTGGGTGTGCAGGTGATCGTCGATCGAGCCGCCGGCTCCGTCGCCGAGGTTCAAGCCGGCATTGAACCCGTCCGGCTCGAGTGCGGCCTCGAGTGCGTCGAACGTTCGCTGTTTCAGGCGTGCGTGATCGAGCAGGACGTCGTCGTCGAGAGCGGTGTAGTTGCCGGTGTGGACGTGTGGGATGACCATCAGGTGCCCCGGATTGTACGGATAGTTGTTCAGCATGACGAACGCGTGCTCGTTTCGCGCGACGAGCAGGTTCTCCCGATCGGTCCCCTGTTCCGGCAGTTCGCAGAACACACAGTCCTCGATATCGGGGTTTTTGTCCTCGCGTCTGATCCACTCGATCCGCCACGGTGCGAACACCTGTTCCATATTCGATACCACTCGAGGCGCGCCTAAAGCGTTTCAGTCCGCACGTTCTCGCGTCGATCACGTCGGGATATACCCCCGTTGCTGTATGTTACAATAGGGCATAATACCGCTATAACGAGTAGAGAAACGATTCTAAACGATATCGGATCTTCTGAGCCGTTATTTCTGAGAAGTTAATGCCGTCTTGCGGTTTTTACGACTCAGATTTCAAAATGAAGGATGGGTTTAAGACGAGGCTACAACAAGTAATTCGGTAATGGCAACGACTGACGACTCCTTCAACGGGATGACCGAGCGCTGCGACGCCTGTGAGCTAGAAACGCTCCACGAAGTGTCCGTCCAGATCAGGACCGAGAGCCTCAAGAAAGAGAACGCCCAGTTCTCCCGCGAGCCCTACCGCGTCCGCGAGTGCCAGCGGTGCGGGAATCGCTCGAGTCAACGGATGAACAACGCCTGAGACGGCGTACTGTACCCAACGACAACCGCCGTATCGCCGAGCAGACGATCCGTCCGTGCGACCCGTCCTCCTGCGTTCTCTATTCAGCCGACGCGGCGTTTTCGCTCGGTTTTCAGACCACCGGTCGGGATTTCCGATACCGTGGTAAAACGGGATTACTCCGCCGTCGTGACTTCGCAGCCGTCTTCGGTGACGATGATCGTGTGCTCTTTCTGGCTGACGAGGAACCCGTCGTCTTCCTTGAGAACGGGATAGCTGTGAACGATGTCGTTGCGTTTGAGTCGGCGCAGCGCCATCTCCGCGCGATCCGTTTCGAGCCAGCGCGTCGCGAACGGCAACGTCCGGAACTCCTCGGTGATCTGTTCGAGCGCATCGCGTGCCTGCCGGTTCCGGACGGTCCCCTCGCGCTCGAGCGAGAAGATTTCCTCGCTCCCGCCTTCGCTAACCTTGCCGCCGCCGTCGGTCGCGAAGGGCTCGATCGCGACGACGTCACCGACCTCGAGCGTCGTTCCCTGCGAGACGGCGCGGTTGGGGATGTTCGGGCTGGTGTGTTGTTCCCAGTGGCCGAGTCCGTGACCGGTCAGGTTGACGACGGGGTTGTAGCCGTAGCCGTCGATCACGGCTTCGATCTCCGCCCCGATATCGCCGGTTTCGACGCCGGGCTCGACGATGTCGAGGGCCGCCTCGAGGGCCTGCTCGGAGGCCTCGGCCAGTTCGGGATTGCCCGAGAGGTCGACGGTGATCGCAGTGTCGGCCAACCAGCCGTCGATATGGACGCCGATATCGAGGTTGATCATCTCCTCGCCGAAGGTCGTCTCGTCGCCGATCGACGGCGTCGCGTGAGCCGCCTCCTCGTCGACGGAGATGTTGACGGGGAACGCGGGTTTCCCGCCGAGTTCACGAATTCGATCTTCGGCCCACTCGGCGACCGCAAGGTGGCTCGCGCCGACCTCGACGCGGTCGGCAGCCTCCTCGCGCACCTGCGCGAGTATCTCGCCAGCCTCGCGATGTTTCTCGTACTGCTCGGACTCGAGGTCCACCTCGGATTCGGCCATGCATCGGGGTTGTACCGGTCGACAAAAAGAGGTTCCGTCTCTTCGCTGCCCGACGTCGTTCACTGTTCACCGAGTCGTCCGCCCGCGCGAGTGGTGTCGCCCGTGATCGACATCCACCCACTGACACTGCGAACAGGTGACGACACCTTGGACGTTCGATAGCGTCGCGGTGCAACTGGGGCACTGGCGCGCAGCGTACTGTGGCGGTCGGAGCATACGTCGACCCACGAGTACGTCAATAATAAATCCACCTCACGACGATCGTCGAAACGCGGCGCGAGGAGCGGCGGCCGGAATCGGACTGCGAACGAACAACTCCCTGCTCCAACCGTTTGCGAAAGAAATCACGCGTATCGCCAGTGGGGACCGTGAAACGGTCGCCACGGGTTATGGCCGCGCGGGTCTCGAGTCTCCCTGGCGTGAGAGACGCCACGAACCGAGCGGGTCGCTACTGGCACGCCGCGACCAGTTCGGAGTCCGTGATCGCCGCCGCGAGACCGACGGCACGAACGAGTTCCCCGGCAGGTGGATCCACCGGTCTCGAGGCGGCAGTCACTGGCAGTGTCCGAGGATCGTCCCGCGACGGACGCACGCACTGGAAAGTGTTGATTTTACGCCGAACTCCCACTTCATTTGATCGGTTTTTGGATAGTACGCGACGCCGTGTTTTAACAGCTGTAGGCGTTTCCCGCCGCTCTATTACCAGTATCGGAGCGGGAAGAACGACCGGGTATCGTTCAATTTTTGCCGGCCCGCGATGGAAATGGTAGACCTTTTACCCCCGTCGGAGAACCGTGTAGACGAAATGAGCTACGACAAGATCGAGGTCCCCGACGAGGGGGAGCAGATTACGCTGAAGGAGGGTACCGAGGGCGAAATCGAGGTGCCCGACAATCCGATTATCCCGATTATCCACGGCGACGGTATCGGGAAAGACGTCGGACCCGCCGCACAGAAGGTCCTTGAAGCCGCCGCGGAAGCGACCGGTCGGAGCATCAACTGGATGCGCGTCTACGCCGGCGAGAGCGCCCAGGAAAAGTACAGCGAGAACCTGCCCGACGAGACCGTCGAGGCGATCAGGGAACACCGCGTCGCGATCAAGGGACCGCTGACGACGCCCGTCGGTTCCGGCTTCCGATCGCTCAACGTCGCCCTTCGACAGACGCTGGACCTGTACGCCAACGTCCGGCCGACCTACTACCTCGACGGCGTGCCGTCACCGATGAAGGCACCCGAGGAGATGGACATGGTGACGTTCCGGGAGAACACCGAAGACGTCTACGCCGGCATCGAGTGGGAGGCCGGCACCGACGAGTCCGAACAGGTCCGGGATTTCGTCGAAGACGAGATGGACTTCGACGGCATCATGCACGAGGGAGACATCGGCCTCGGTCTGAAGCCGATCTCCGAGAAGGGGAGCAAACGCCTCGTCCGCGAGGCCATCGACTACGCCATCGAGAACGACCGCGACAAGGTCACGCTCGTCCACAAGGGCAACATCATGAAGTTCACCGAGGGACAGTTCGGTGACTGGGGGATGGAAGTCGCAGAAGAGGAGTACCCCGACGAGGAGGTCTTCGCCGCGCCCGACTCGCTGTGGGAGACCCAGGACGAGGTCGACATCCCGGAGGACGCCGTCATGGTCGAGGAGCGCCTCGCCGACGCGATGCTCCAGTGGATGCAACTGCGCACCGACGAGTTCGACATCCTCGCGATGCCCAACCTCAACGGTGACTACCTCTCCGACGCCGCCGGCGCCCAGATCGGCGGTCTCGGCATCGCGCCCGGCGGAAACTTCGGCACGGGTCGCATGCTCGCGGAACCGGTCCACGGCTCCGCGCCCAAGCGCGCCGGCCAGGACATGGCGAACCCGACCGCGATGATCCTCTCCGGCCGTCTCATGTTCGACTACCTCGGTTGGGACGACGCGTCGGACCTGATCCGCGACGCCGTCGAGGAGACCATCTCCTCGGGCAAGGTCACCTACGACCTCGAGCGTCAGCTCGAGGGCGCCGAGAAGCTCGCCACCAGCGAGTACACCGACGAGATCGTCGACACTATCGAGCAGCTCTCGTAGAGCGTTTTCCGGGCACGCAGAACGCGCAGCGTTCTGACGCTCTCAAGAACGCTTTGGAGGGCAGTTCTCGCACTTTCGCGGTTCTCCGGTCGCAGATATGGCCAGCACTGTTTTATTCACGTGAGATCATCCGCCGGTCGACGACGGATGGACGGTCGATTCGGAGTCCGCAACCGTCGCGGTTTCCGCGTCTCTCGAATGAGAATGGTACTCAATCCCGCTTCGAGGGCCCGACGCGGAATACATTGAATTTTTACCCGTATATTATCGTTTATACAAAAACCCAATAGAATGAATAATCAGCGAATCTTTTCTATATTGGATTCAATCAGGTGTGCATGCCACCGTCACCATCCCCCCACGACGCGGTTCCGGACTTCATCGTCGAACGGTTTGCCGACCACTCGATCGAGGAACTACGTAACATCGCCAGCTACGCCGAAACGCTCGATCAATCGGCGGACGTTCCCGACTACATCGTCCGAGCGTTTGCGATTCAGGACGACGAAACCCGTACAGTCGTCGCCATCTACGCGGACGAACTCGCGGGCTTCCTCGAGGCGAGCGAACCGGCGGCCAACGAAGACGAATCGGACGGCAGAGACGACGACAGGGGGCCCGGCAGAATGGGAGGTGTGTTTTTCGGCTGATCGGGTTATCACCGGCTGATCGCTCGAGAGCGCGATCGCCATCCCCAGAGAGGCGAAGCAGCAATAGCCGTCCGCGAGTGGGCTCCGCTGGGACACCCGCCGGCGCGAACGAGGACTGAGAACGAACCGGCCGGCTCGTCGCGTAGCGCTCACCGGTGTCGACGGCCCCGGCGAGAAATCCGATCGCGAAGGAACCCGGCTCGACGGAGCGTAATAGTTTCACGGTCGGAGCGGCTACGCTCGCCTCATGGAGGATATCGACGTGCGCGTCGTCGACACCGATCACGAGCGCGAGGACGCCTTCGCGGTCCGTCGCGAGGTGTTCGTCGCGGAGCAGGGCGTCGACGAAGAACTGGAGTACGACGAGCACGACGAGAGCGCGACACACTTCGTCGCCTACGACGGCGACGAACCGATTGGCGCGGCGCGACTGCGCGAGTACGAGGCGAATATCGGCAAGGTCGAACGCGTCGCAGTTCTCGAGTCACGACGGAAGACGGGCGTCGGCGGTGCGCTGATGGCAACGCTCGAGCAGCGGGCCGACGCGCAGGGTTTTGCGGTGCTGAAACTCCACTCGCAGACGCGGGCCGCCGACTTCTATCGTGGGCTGGGCTACGAGCGACGCGGGGACGAGTTCGAGGAAGCCGGAATCCCCCACGTCGAGATGCAAAAGTCGCTGTGATTGGCCGTCGAATACGTCAGAAACGACACTCTCCGGAACGTCACTCGAGTCGGGACAGGTCGCCGGTCCGCTCCTTGCGGACGAGATCGCGAACGAACAGTCGGAGTTGCCGACACAGCTCTTCGCGGTCGTCGTACGAGTAGATCCGGGCGTCCCAGCGATCGCGGACCGCGGCGATCATCGCGCTTCGGACACCGGACTCGTGGGCGAAGACCACTCGTTCGCGGCGATGAGCAGCCGTTTCCTCGTCGAACAGCGCCTCGAGCACCGACCCCACTTCGATACCGACGCCGAGGTTGTCGCCGACGGCGGGGACGACGTAGACCACGGCGTTGCTCGCTCGAGCGAACGCGATACTCTGGGAGGCGGCATCCAGCTCCGAGAGCGGGATATCGACGTCGATCGCGAGGAAGGCGTTGACGCCGGCGGTCGTCCGGAGCCGATCGCGGACGTCCAACAGGAGATCCAGCGCGGCCTCGTCACGCTCGAGATCGTGATCGGACCCGACGAGCGCCCCGAAATTCATTGATTCAGGGACCGATTCGGGGTCCGCGTCCGCGAGCGTTCGCTCGACATCGAACGCCTCGTACGGTCCCATCAGATACACCAGGAATCGGGAGCGAGGAAGCTCCCCCAACTCGTCGACGATGCGGTCGCGCATACGCCGTCTGCTCGCGGACCCCATATAAATACACAGTATTTCAGCAGTTGCTGACTCAAGGAACGTTTATGCAGATGGGGTTGCGATGAAACAGTATGGCCGAATCCGAGCGCGCGACACGACGGCGCGGGGACGAACTGCTGCCCGAGCAGAGTATTCTCTCGCTCGAGGAGTACCTCGCGATGCAGCGTTCGATCGGCAACGAGACGCGGTTTCGCGTCCTGAACGCGCTCGTCGAAGTCGGGTCTCAGAGCGCCAGCGAGTTACGCGACCGCCTCGAGATCGAGTCGAACGTGCTTCACTACCATCTCGATGAGCTCGTCGATGTCGGTCTCGTGGAGAATAGAAAACGCAAGGAATCCGACAGCAACGGGCTCTACTCGTACTATCGGGCGACCTCGCTCGGCGAGGGTATTCTGGAACGCGGCGTCCGCGAACTGATGCGGCGGGAGTGGGAGACACTCGAGGAGTATAGCGCCTGACTCGCCGCCCGTGTTCGACTGATCACCGTCGAAACCGGTGTCTTTCGAGCGTCTGACTGACATTCAAGGGCCAGCGTGTGGCCATCGGTGCTATGGAACAGGTCATTCACCGTCCCCTGAACGCGGTCACGTCGACGGTACCGATAGTGCAGAAAGCCGGTCGTTTCCTCCTCCCGCTTACAATCGCGCTCGCCATCACCGGCAGCGGACTGCTCGTCTTCTTCGCGCTGGTTTTCGCCCTCCTGCTGTAACGGCTCGCGTCTATCGATTCTGCCGGTCAACGGTTCTCGATTCAGTTCGCGGCGATTCGATCCTGGACGAATCGCCCGGCCAGGCCGACGAGTGCCAGTACCATCGCCGCGGCGAACGCGACGACGAACGCCGACGCCGGTTCGGTGACCGTCTCGAGTTCCGCGAGGACGAATTCGCCGGCGAGGACGACTGCGACGACGAACAGCGCGAGGCCGCCGAAATTCGCCGGCAGCGAGTTCGTTTCGGGGACGACCGCGGGATCGTTCAGCAAGGAGAGGATCACCGCGATGGCGAATGGCGTCCCGACGAGTCCGAACGCCAGCGTGAGGACGAGTAACTGGAAGAACGCTCCCTCGAGGAACGCGCCGACGGCCGAAGCGAGCGCGACGGCGACGATGGCGGCCCGGTACCGGCCGTCGGTGACGGACTGCTCCCAGTCGAGTTTGTCGGCGAGGAGGTACGGCGGGACGATCGTGTTGCCGCCGAGGGTCGAGACCGCCGCACCGAGGAGGCCGGCGAGGAACAGCCACGTGGCGTACTCGCCGGCGATCGGACCGAGCGTCTGGGCGGCTCCGACGCCGTCGATCGTCGCCGGATCGACGCCGGCCGAGGGCAGGACGCTCGCCGCGACGAGAAAGACGCCGAGGCTGAAGATCCCGAAGGCGACGAACATGGAACTGACGACGTCGAACGTCGCGATGTCCGCGTCGCGGGCGGTCCAGCCGCGGGCGCGCATCGTGTAACTCTGCATCGTCAGCAGCGTGATGTGGACCGCACCGCCGAGGATCCCCGCGGCGACGAGCGCCCCGTCGACGCCGGCCGGAATCGCGGGTTTCAGACCACTCGCTGCCGCGACCGGATCGATCGGGACGACGAACGCGCTCGCGACGAACGCGACGACGACGATCGAGACGAGGAGCTTGGCACCGACCTCCGCGAGCCGATAGCCACCGCCCGCGAGCCCCAGTGCGAGGATCACCGCCCAGAGCACGCCCCAGAATCGCGGATCGATCAGCGCGGCGGTACCGACTCCCGCGCTTTCGACGATCGTCGCGCTCACGCCCGCCAGCGTCTTCATGATGACGAGCTGGGCGAGCCCGGCGGCCAGCACGACATCGACCACGAGCACCCAGGCCCAGAACGAGCCGAGGTGGCGCTCGACGACTGTGACGATCCCCGCTTCGGTGAGCAGCCCCAGCCGCATCGCGAGATACTGGCCGACCGTTCCCAGAACGGCAGATAACACGACAACCCACAGTAGCGCGTAGCCGAAGCTCGCACCAGCAACGAGCAGACTGGCCATCGTCGCCGGTCCCGCCGCGATCGCGCCGGCGAGCCACGTCGGCCCCAATCGATCGAGTACTGCCCCGATTCGCCCCGCTCCGACCGTCTGCTGCTCGGTTGCCATCGGCCTTTCTTGCGAACTGAGCTATATAACTCCGTGGTATTCTTCGGTGGCAGCCGGTCGAATTCTCTCTCTCTCTACGTCGCGAAGTCACTCCGCTTGCCAATTCGGGCTCTCCCGCGGCGGACTGAAAATATCGACGCCGCGAACCGTCTCGTCGCCGCGATTCTCGGCCGCGTGGGGCTGGTCGCCCGGAATCGAGTAGGAGTCCCCGGGACCGCAGACGACCTCCTCGCCGTCGGTGACGAAGGTCAGCTCACCCTCGTACAGGAAGCCGGTCTGGTCGTTGGGATGGCTGTGCTCCTCGACGACTGCGCCGGGTTCGATCTCGAAGTGCTGGACGTTCATCGAGTCGGTTCCCGCCATCAGCGCCAGGTGGACGCCGTCGGCGGCTTCCGACGGCTCGAGGTCCGCGAGCGAAACCCGTTCCATAGCGGAGAAACGACGACGGCGCACATAATTCCGCGGATACCAGCGGTAGTAACCCCCGTCAGTCGTCGTCCATTTCGTCGCAGCGATTCCCGCCGAGATCCGAAATAAATATTAATTTTCTATAACTATCCCTCCGTATGAACACGTACGTGATACTCGCCGGCGCGATCCTGTCGGAACTGTTGGGAACGACGGCGCTCAAGCTCTCCGACGGGTTCTCGCAGCCGTTGCCGAGTCTCGGCGTCGTCGTCGGCTACGGTGCCGCCTTCTATCTCCTCTCGCTTACCCTCGAGGACCTACCGGTCGGCATGGTCTATGCGACGTGGGCCGCGCTCGGTATCATCGGCGTGGCGGCGATCGGCGTCGTCGCGTTCGGCGAGCAACTCGACGGGGCGGCCGTCGCCGGAATGGGGCTCATCCTCGCCGGCGTCTACTGCCTGAATATTATCTCCGACGTGTCCGCGCACTGAACCGCGCTCTCTCCTCGTCGCGTCCACCGGGCCAACGCGCCCGATCACTTTCACTGCGCGCCCCGAACCTTGAACTACCGCGAGGGGCCACTGCGAGACATGTACGCCGTCGTCGGCTGTAGCGAGTGTTCGAACCTCTGGATCATCGAGGGGCGCTCCGAGACGACCCAGTGTCCCCGCTGTGGCTCTCGGAGGGGCTACGAGAAGCGCAAGAAGTTCGTCGAAACCGACGACGCCGCTCACGCCCGCGACGTCCGCGCCTCGATGCTCGCGAACCGGCAAGGGGAGGGCGACGCCTTCGCGAAACTCGACTCCTTCGCCGACCTCGAGGACGACGTGGCGGACGGCGTCGTCGACGACGAGGAGTACCTCGAGGGATCCGGACTGGACGTCGAGGCGGTCGAGGCGGCCGGCGACCGCGACCCGCGCGGGTCGACCCGCAGCGGCAGCAAGCAGGAGATCGTGAAGGGAGCGCTCGAGGCCCTCGAACAACCGACCGAGGACGACGTGGTCGAGTACGCGGGCGAGCGCGGCGTTTCGGCCGAATACGTTCGAGAGGCGCTCGAGAAACTCGCGCGACGCGGAGTCGTCAGCGAGAGTCGCGGCCAGTATCGCCTGCTGTAGAATCGTAGCGGCCGTTTTGTCCGTCGTACTCGCGCGACCGTATCGGCACGGCTTTCCCCGTCCGGCGACGCTAATCGGTATGACAGGAACGACCGGTTTCCAGGGAAGGATCATCGGTACGGGACTCCTGGCTGCGGTCGGGGTGCTCGTCTACGGAACGGTCGTCAACGAAACGATCGTCGGGGTCGACGCGACGGTCGTGATGACGTGGATTTTCGTAGCGACGTTCGCCGTGCTCGCTATCGCCCACGCGAGCGTCGGACGGTACGATCTCTCGCTCGGACACGGGGGCGCCGCCGTCGGCTGGCTGCTCGTCTTACTGGGGACGACGGGACTGCAGGTCATCCTCGGACTGGTGCTTCTCATCCTCTCCGGGAGTTACATCGCAATCAGAACGATTCGGCACGGCACAGCCGAGGACGGCGCCGAAACGGGAGCGACGCAGGAACCAGCGTAGTCTACTCCGACTTCTCGGTTTCAGCACTCGAGCGCTATCGACCCAGATCCTCGTGCGCGCTCGCGAGGTGCCGCGAGGCGAGCGCGGCCAACAGTGAGAGTTCCCCGGCCAGTGCGCCGGTGGCGATGATCTCGGCGAGCGCGTCGGCGTTCGACCCCGCCGGGTCGCCGCCGCCCCGGAGGCCCAGAATCTCGAGCGCTTCGGCCTGGGTGGGGAGCTTCGTCCCGCCGCCGACGGTTCCGACCTCGAGCGAGGCCAGCGAGACGCTGGCGTAGAGGTCGGTGGTGCCGTCCTCGCGCTCGCGGGCGTCCATCGTCGTGATCGTGTTCGCGGCTTCGACGACCTGGGCCTCGTCCTGACCGGTCGCGAGGAAGGCCGCGCCGACCACGTTGGCAGCGTGGGCGTTGAACCCCAGGCTGCCAGCTTTGGCGCTGCCGATCAGGTTCTTGCGGGTGTTAGCCTCGACGATGGCATCGGCGGTCGTGTGGAGCCGTTCCTCGAGGAGGTCACCGGGAACGACGACATCGGCGGTCACGGAGCGCCCCCGGCCTTCGACTGCGTTGATGGCGGCGGGTTTCTTGTCCGAACAGAGGTTCCCCGAGAGCGCGACGAGCGATGCGGGCGTCTCGCTCTCGACGACTTCGCAGGCCTCGCCGGTGGCGATCGTGGCCATGTTCATTCCCATCGCGTCCTTGGTGTCGTAGGCAAAGCGCAGGAAGACCGAGTCGCCGACGACGTAGGGCTCGATATCGAGCAACTCGCCGTGGCTCGTCGTGGATTCGGCGGCTTCCCGCAGGGCCTCGAAATTGGATTCGACCCACTCGACGGTTTCGGCTGCCTCGGCGACGCCGGTCACGCGAAAGACCGGCGCTCGAGTCATGCCGTTTTTCGTGACGCGCGCGTCGGCCCCGCCGGCGGAGCGGATCACGCCCAGCCCGCGGTTGACCGACGCCAGCAGCGCGCCCTCGGTCGTCGCGAGCGGCAGGTAGTGCTCGCCGTCGGCCGCGCCGCCGTCCGAGTCGGTCGCCTCGCCGTTGACGAGGACGGGGCCGACGACGCCCATCGGCACCTGCGCCGCGCCGATCATGTTCTCGATGTTCGGGTCGGCCTGTTCGGCGGGGAACGCGTAGTCCCCGATCGCCTCGAGTTCGGTTCCCGTCTCGCGTTCGACGAGCAATCGACGCGCGTGAGCCGCGGTGTCGTAGTCTGCGTGGTCCTCGAGTTCGTGAATGCGAAGCTCGCCGTCGCGCACTCGCTCGGCGAGGTCCTCGGGATCGGTCATGGGTGGGCCGAGACGGTCGGACGCCCTAACAGTTGCTGATTCCAGCGGTCGCGACTCACCGATCGCGCAGATCGAACGTGACCTCGTCGCTGACGGCGCGATACCCCTCGAGGGCCTCGTAGCAGAGCACCCCGAGGATCGACCCGGTGCCGATCGCTGCGATCAGCAGATAGCGCGCCCCCGACGCGTCATCGGCGAACGCGACCGCGAACACGGCCGTCGCGACGGCGGCGAAGCGGAGTCTGCTCCGCGAATGGGGGCCGGTTTCCGTGATCGCGAGATACAGTTGCGGGAGCGCGACGGCGATGCCGGCGAACACCAGGAAAGCGAGCAGCGGCCGATCGCGGAGCGCGACGCCGGTCTGTTGCTCGACGACGATCGAGCCCGCAACGGCGACGACGAACACCAGGAGTGAGCCGAAGACGACGCGCCCTTCCCGATCGATCATAGGAATCGATCACCGGCCGGACAGGTCAACCTTGCGCTCGATTGCAGTTTCGGCGTCCGTCCCGTTCGATTCACTCCCGCTCCTCGAAGTTCGATCGGTCCCGTATCGCGATGGGCGTCGATTTTTGCTGCTGGGTGTTCACAGGGCGGGCATGGACGTTGGACTCATGGTAACGGCGTTCGGCGATGTCGACCTCGCTGACGTCGCCGTTCGCGCGGAAGACCGCGGCTACGACGCCGCCTGGGTGGGCGAACTCTGGGGCGCGAGCGGTGTCGTGCAGGCAACCGAGATGGCCTGTCGCACCGACGAGATTCGAATCGGCACCGCGATTGTGAACGTCTACTCCCGATCGCCCGCCGTCCTCGCGATGACCGCAGCCTCGCTCGAGGAGGCCTCGGACGGCCGGTTCACGCTCGGTCTCGGGACGAGCACGGCCACGGCGATCGAGAGGCTCCACGGAATGGCGTTCGATCGACCGGTCCGGCGCGCCCACGAAACGATCGAACTGATCCGCGAGTTCACTGCGGGAGACGGCGAGCCCGTCGACTACGAAGGCGAACTGCTCGAGGCGGCGGACTTCCCGTCGATCGAAACGTCGGTGCCGATCTACCACGCCGGCCTCGGTTCGGCGAATCGCCGCGTCGTCGGCCGACTCGCCGACGGCTGGATCCCGCACAACATCCCCTTTTCGCGGCTCGACGAGGCCTTCGAGGAAGTCGCGGACGCCGCCCGGGAGCGCGACCGGGAGCCCGGCGAGATCACGATCGCCCCGTACGTCCCGTCGGCGGTCAGCGACGACCGGAGCGAGGCTCACGACACCCTGCGTCGGCACGTCGCCTACTACGTCGGGAGCGGCGAGGGCTACCACCGGGCGGTCGCGACGAACTTCCCCACAGAGGCAGACCGAATCGCCGACGCCTGGCGCAGCGGCGACAAGGGAGTCGCCGCGGACGCGGTGACGGACGAGATGATCGCCGACCTCGGGGTCGCCGGGACGCCCGACGAGGCCCGCGAACAGCTCCGGACCCTCGTCGCCGAGACGGGAATCGACCAGCCGATCGTCGTCGTTCCCGCACCGGCCTCGAGTGAGGTGGCCGAGACGACGATCGACGCGCTCGCGCCCGAACGACTGTAGTCGAGGGCGACGCGACGGACGTCTCGAGGGACGAGTACGACGAGTTCGCCGACGTCGAAACCAAGGCCTGAAAAGAGTCTGAGGATTGCGATTATCGCGCCAGATCCTGCTTCGCCCGTCGGATCTCGTCGTGAGCCTCGTCCGCGCCGTCGACACGGGCGAGTCCCTCGGCGGCCTCGAGCGTCCGGACGGCGTTGTCGAGAAACGAGAGCACGTCGCCGGAGTAGGCGTAGACCATGTAGTCGTCGGTCATCACATCGACGATCGCGTCCGGTCCCAGCCCCTGAGCGCGCAACTCGAGGAGGTACTGGAGGAACTTTCGCTCAGGACAGCCGCAGTAGGGGTTGTTGTCACAGCCACAATCGAGGAAGTCCTGCGTGAAATCGAGGACGCGATCGCGGGTCGCGTCGTCGAGTTTCTCGAGGCCCTCGCCCTGAAAGAGCATGTCGAGCGTCGCCCCCTTGAAGGCACCTTTGGGGATGTTCGTCTCGAGCTGGGAGCTGAGCTGGCGGTGGTTCTTGACGTAGATCTTGTCGGTGATGGCCACGCGTTGGCCGTTCTTGGAGCTGTGGGTCGAAAAACGTCTCGGTCGCGAGCCGACTCGAGTGTGAGGAGGTATCAGGGACCACTCACGCGGGGCGAAATCGCACGGTACGGAGTTCCACACCCGATCGCAGAGTCGTAACGTATTTTAGTCCAACCGGCTGTAGGTTGAGATGCAAGCGCGTCCGGGTTGGGGTAGTGGTTATCCTTCAGCCTTGTGGAGGCTGAGACGCGGGTTCGATTCTCGCACCCGGACTTTTTCGCGACGAGTAACGCGAGGAGCGGAAAAGCCGGAAGGCGAAATCGAACCCTGCCAGTCGCAGCGGCCGAGCGAAGTGAGGCCGACCGTCTGGCTACGGTTCGATTCTCGCACCCGGACTTTTTCAGGCTTCTTCAGTGGTTACTTCCAGACTTTGCTCTGCAGTGGTCAGTATACTATACAAATATAAGTAGAATGATTCTCTCCCTATTAGATATGATTAGAGAGATAAGAGTTCAGAATTACAAATCTATTCGGAATTCTGGATGGGTAGATATTGATGAGGTTGTTACTACCTTAGTTGGGGGTAATGAAGCGGGTAAAACAAACTTTCTTGAGTCAATTACCTTATTAGGTGATTCTCGAACAATAGATGATGGCGAATTATGTGATTATAAAAATAGTGAATTGATGTCGAAAAGCAAGGAAGACATAGTACTTCTTGAAGCTAAAATCCCTATTTCTTATCTGTACTCAGAAATAGGTACGCCGAGAAGAAAAGGCACAGTCTATCGAAGCAAGCGAGGTAGGAAAAAGTAAAAATCCACCACGAAGGGAATTATACCAAAAGGAAAATAATTGAAAAGAATGATAAGAGTGGGGATAGAATAGCAATAGCTAGACGATATGCGGATGGAACCCATCGGCTTGAGTTTAGAGGTGAAGGACAAGATGCACGGTGGTATTTGCAATCTGCTATTTCTGATAGAGTTGAAGAGTTGAAATACAAAATAACAGTGAGACAATTATCTATGGATTTGGATAAGAGGGTGAGTAAACTGAATGAACACCCAAAAGATAGTTCTAATGCTAGAATAGAAGATTTCCTATCAAAGATAGAGGGCATTAAATCATATCTATTGGAGAACAGGGAAATCATCACCGAATCTGTTGATGAATCACAGGGAGGAAAGGGTGCCTCAAACTTGATAACAGAAGTAGTCGGTATGATTGATTCCTACCGTGAGGCAGAAGATGTTATTCTATATGAAAGTGACCTAGATATGTTCCCAGACATACATCTTTTCAATGGTATAGATGAAATAGAGAATGAGGCGGAAATAAACCAATTGGAAGAAGACCCAAACACGAGTTTATCGTACTATTCCCTATTAGAATTTTCTGACCTAGAACCCTCCGAATTATCGAATTTAGATTCGGGTCAAATACGTGATAGACGACAAAAGGCAGGGAGGGAGTTGACCCAAACTTTCGATAAATATTGGGACCAATCTGATATAGAAATCAAAATGGAACTGTCAGGAGGACGTGTTTCACTCCATCTCTATGACGAATCAAACGTTAGGAAGCAACCTTCTGACAGGAGCACAGGTTTGAGGTGGTTTCTGTCGTTCTTAGCAAGGGTGATTACACAATCAAAGGGAGGACTTCTAGATTCGATAATTTTATTAGATGACCCGGGTGTACATCTTCATCCCAATGGTCACAAAGACCTCCGTAAGGCGCTTACACGCCTTGCTGAAGATAATCAAGTTATCTATAGTACTCATTCTCCATATATGATAGATACCGGCAATATCAGTCGGATTCGAGTAGTGGAACGGGCGGAACAGAGAATGGGGACCAAAGTGAAAAGAATAGGCCGAAAAGATACGACAAGCGATGATAGTTTAGCCCCTGTTCGGGCTTCTCTTGGGGCAACGTTCTCTGATTCACTATTTTCAAGTAAATACACGATACTAGTAGAAGGGTTTGAGGATAGAGTTTACTTGAATCGGTTCTCGGAACTTTTTCGACGAACCAATGAGGGTCCGTTCTTTGATGCTGATATGAAAATAATAGACTGTGGAGGGGCATCAAAAACTGATTATATGAGTCGGCTAGTTAATGCAGAGAATTACGAGTATGCCGTATTACTAGATTCTGACGACTCTGGGAAACAAGCTGAAGAAACACTACTGGAAGAAGAGATACCAAAAGAAAGAGTTACTATGATTTCAAGTTGTATAGGTGAGGAAGGGGATAAGACCATTGAGGACCTGTTTTCTGAAGAATTCTTCTGTGAAGTCGCTTCCGAGGTTCACAATATGGGAAAAGAGGAGGTGCTTGAATCCTTATCAGATAGTCCAAAACCACTAGTAAAAAGAGTGGATGGTGCGATAAAGCAGATAGCAGAAATAGAAGATGCAGAGGGGATGATCCTTGATAAGCGTTCAGTGGCTAAGAAAATAAACAAGGGAATCAGTGAAGGAGAGTATAGTATTCAGGATGTCGATAATAATACATTAAGCAATTTCGAATCGGTTATCAGAACGATTGTTGAATCCCTTAATTTAGAATGTGATGAAGGCACAATAACAAACATATCCACATCTAACTAACCCTTGGTGATGTTCGCGTAATCAGGGCGAAGGTAATAATAGGGGATGTCAGTGGTTTTTTCTGATGTCTGGCTGGGCAACAACCTCGTTATGATAAGCAAGATACTGTGGTCCAATCTGGTGACCATCTTTGACAAGCAGGACACGACCACTGATTTCAGAATCGTAACTGTGGCTGATTTCCATCGTATTAGGGTCAATCGATAGCATCCCGTTCTCGAAATCGATATGGTGACCGGCCGCAGTTCGATCACCAACCGGGCAACGCACCGCCCAGAAGAAGGTGATTCCGGTCCCGAAGCGGGACTTTTTGTCGTCCCACTCCGACAGTGAAGGACATGAGCCACGGACTGGAGCCGACGGAGGAGTACGACGGCTCCATCGCCGTCCACCTGCTGAACGACCGGTCGGGACGGGAAGAGATCCGCTGCGTGTCGTACCAGGAGGCAATCGCCGTCGTCAAGGCCAATCACCGCTCGGTCACGGTCGCGAAGATCGTCGACCGGGCCGGCGACGTCGTCTTCACCTCCGCGGAGATGGCGATCGACGACTGGGAGACCGAGTGGGAGCGCGCGAAACGCCGTCTCTCGGTCGACGTCGAGGAGTACGATTGCCCCCACGACAACATCGCCTGTTTCGCCGACGATCTCTGCATCGACTGCCAGATCGACAGGGTCAAAGAACAGTACTGAACGCGAGGTCGCCACCGGCTCGAGGATCGATCACGCGGCGTCGTCGAGAAACGCCGTCAGCCGATCGACGAAGTACGCCGGCCGTTCCTCGGGAAGCCAGTGACCGGCCCGGTCGACGACCTCGCCCTCGACATCGGTCGCGACCGCCTCCATGTCCCGGATCGGGAGGTCCCGAAACGAGGCCGCACCGCCGAGCGCGAGGACCGGCACCTCGAGCGGGTCCTCGGCGTGGGCACGGTTGTGTTCGGCGTCGGTCTCGTAGGCGCGATAGTACTCGAAGCCGCCCCGCAGGCCGCCGGCCTGCGAGTAACAGCGGACGTACTCGTCGCGGGCCTCGTCGTCGATCGCCGACGGATCGTACGCGCCCTCCTTGTAGAACCAGTCGAGATACAGCCGCTCCCGACCGGCGACCAGCCGCTCGGGCAGGTCTCGAACGCCGTGAAAGCGGGTGTGCCAGAGGTGGCGTTTCTCGTCCTCGTTGATTCCCGGCAATCCGGCCTCGAGGACACAGAGCGCGCGTACCTCGTCGCGGTACTGGGCGGCGTACGCGTAGGCCGTCGGCATCCCCCAGTCGTGGCCGACGAGTGAGATCAGTTCGTCACCGAACCCGAGTTCGTGGACCAGTTCGCGAACGTCGGTGGCGACGGTGTCCTTGTCGTAGCCTGAGACGGGCGTCTCGGAGTCGCCCAGTCCGCGGAGGTCCGGTGCGATGACAGTGTACTCGTCTGCCAAGTCCGGAATCGCGTCTCGCCACTCGTACCACGTCTGTGGCCACCCGTGGAGCAGTACCAGCGGCGGACCCTCGCCAGCGGTCACATACTGCAGTTTGACGCCGTTGACACGGGCCCGTCCGTGCTCGAGAGTATCACACGCAACCATACAGCTACGTAACTATACTGATGTATCAGTCTTTGGTTGAGAATGCGTTGAGGCGATGGCTTATCGTGATTAGTATGGGTGACAGAACGATGGGTCGGAGTCGCGTCGTTGCTCCGGCAAACAATACCGAGAATTGTAGGAATAAACCGTGAAGAAAGAGCGATAGAGTCACGGAAATAGTAATTTTGCATGAAAAATGTCATATCCCCACCTTTCATATCGAGTGACTTCCTGTATGAGCGTACATGTCTCAACGAATGCAACGGCGACGGGTATTGCAACTGAGTGGCGCGGCGCTGGCCGCGACCGCAGCCGGCTGTCTCGGTGGCGATTCGGGAAACGGTAACGGGAACGGGAACGGCGAAAACACGGCTGGCACGCCGGCATATGCCGAGTGGGTGGCGACCGTCGACGGCGAGGTTACCGTCAGCTACGTCGATCTGGCGGCGCTCAACGACCTCGCCAGCGAAGAAGACGACTCGAGCGACGAATCGGGGGATCTCGAGGATATCGAAGATCCGATGATCGGAGTCCCGCTAAGCGGGATGTTCGTCGCCATGCTCACGGCCGGATTCGGCCTGTCGGGATCGCGGCTGAGCAACCTCATCACCTTCGACGAGGAACAGACGAACGAGGACGAATTCGACACCTCGATCGACGACCTTCTCATCACGAACGAGACGATCGTCATGACCGGCGACGTGGTTACCGACGAAATCGACAGCACGGTGACGGCCGCCACCGAAAACGACTACGGGGCGGAAGTCCAGTTCGAACAGACGAGCGAAGTAAGCGGCTACACCCTTTACGAGCCCGCGGGAGACGGACAGCAGGAGACGGTGCTGGGGGTCTCCGGCAACGCGATCATCCAGGGTGAGAGTAAAGCGAATGTCGAGCGCGTCATCGAGACGAAGCAGGGTGATGGAACCCGCGCTATCGACGAATTCGAGACGTTCAAGCGCCTGCTGTCGACCGGCGGTAACGGGCACGTCGTGTTCGGCGGCTACAACCCGGACGGGTTCGATATCGAGAACGAGCAGTCGTCGGACGGGTCGGAACAGAATACCCAATTCAAGGAACTCGAGGGTGCAAACGGCATCGTCGGCTCGCTCACGATCTCCGACTCGGAAAGCACGGCCGACATGGGGATCGAGTTCGAGGAACTCGACGATGCAAAACGCGACGAACTCGAGTCGGTTCTCGGCAGTCTGGGATCCGACGTTTCCGTCGACATCGATGGCGGCTTCGTCTCCGCCTCGGCGACGTACTCCGACGACGCCCTCGAGGACATCTGAGCGGACGATCGATCGCCCAGCGATCAGCGCTCTCTTTCAACGATGCAGTACAGTTCGATCGGTGTCTTCGAGCGCTACCGGTTCTCTCGGTCTCATCCTCATCGTCCCACCGGTTCTATACTGACTGTGTCCCTCGGACTCGAGGTGTATCCGGCCGCCCGGCTCGAGCGCGCGAACGAACCGGAACGGCGCACTCATGCCTTCGCGTTTAGACGATCCGCCCCGTAGCGAGGATATGGCGGACGCTCGATTCAACGAGGGATTCGACGAGCCGAAGCGAAACGCGGCGCTCGCCTGGCTCGTCATAGCCGTCCTCGCCGTCCTCGCGGTCAACCACGGACTCGCCGACTCGTACCGGTGGCTCGCCTTCACCGCGTTTGCAATCGCGATCGTGTTGCTTCCGGTCGCCGCGTTTCGAGATCCGCTCGCGATGCCGCCCTGGGAGCTGTTGGTCCTCCTCTTACTGCCCGTCGCCGACGCGACGGTGCTCGGCGAGTCGTTCCTGACGTCGATCGCGACCTACCTCGCCGTCGCCGCAGTCGCGCTCGTCGCGTGCGTCGAGATCGATCGGTTCACGGCGGTCCGGATGAACCGCGCGTTCGCAGTCGCGCTCGTCGTGCTCACGACGCTGGCCGTCGCCGGCACGTGGAACGTGTCGCAGTGGCTCGTCGACGTGACGTTCGGGACGAACTACATGCTGGACGGCCGCTCGCAGGACGCGGCCAATCGCGCGTTGATGATCGACTTCGCGTACGCGGCGATCGCCGGCCTGCTCGCGGGGATCGTCTTCAGCAGGTACTTCCAGTCGTACGGTGTGAACGAAGTCGATACCCAACGCACGTCTGCACCGCAGAAATCCTCACCTGACTCGGAATCGGATCCCGTTCCGACGCTGATCCGTGATCAACTGAACGCCCCCGACGAACTCGTCATTCTGCTCTCTCGCGTCATGCAGGTGGCGCTCGCCGTCATCCTGTGTTACGGAATTTTCGCTCGCGATCTGACGACGGTCGCGAACACTGCCATCGCGCTCGGGATCACCTTCCTCCCCGCCATCCTCGAGCGTGACGCCAAACTGCCGCTCGAGCCGGGGCTCGTCTTCTGGCTCACGGCGGCCGTCTTTCTCCACGTACTCGGCTCGGCCGGCCTCTACGCGCTGATCGGGCCGTGGGATAGCCTGACGCACACGATCTCGGCGTCGATCGTCGCCGCGGCGGGCTACGCGGTCGTCCGGGCGATCGACCTCCACACCGACGAGATCTACGTTCCGCCCGCGATGCTGTTCGCATTCATCCTCGTGTTCGTCCTAGCCTTCGGCGTCGTCTGGGAGCTCATGGAGTTCGGTATCGACTGGAGCGCACAACGGCTCGGCCTCGAGGCGGTCCTCGCGCAACACGGGCTGAACGATACGATCGTCGATCTCGTCTACGACGCCGTCGGAGCCGCCGTCGCGGCTATCTGGGGCTCGTTCTACCTCACCGATCTCTCCCAGCGGATCGCCCGCCGACTCGAGGGATCGTAGCAAGCCCGTGTCCGCTCGAGGGATACTGGCCGGTCCGAGGTATCTCGAGTCGCTTTCACGCCAGTCCGTTCGAGCCGGTTCCAGCCGAAAAAACGAGTGTGGGCGCTCAGTCGGCCGCTTCGGTCAATCGCTGTACCTCGTCGTCGCTGAGCGAGAGCCGCGATGCGGCGACGTTCGACTCGAGGTGGTCCGGATCCGAGGTGCCCGGGATGGGGAGCATCACGTCCGAGCGCTCGAGCAGCCACGCCAGTCCGATCTGTCGTCGGGTCGCGTCGTGCTCGGCCGCAATCTCGTCGAGGAGGTCGCCGTGTTCGTCCAGATCGTCGCCGTTGATCGGGGCCCACGGGATGAAGCCGATGCCCTCGTCGTCACAGATTTCGAGGACTTCCCGACTCCCGCGGTCGTTCAGGTTGTACCGGTTCTGGACGGTCTCGATTTCGACCTGTTCGCGGGCCTGATCGAGGAGTTCGGCGGAGACGTTGCTGACGCCGACCGAGTCGACGAGTCCCTCGTCTTTGAGTTCCGCGAACGTCGCGACGGAGTCCGCGTACGGCGTGTCCTCGTCCGGTCGGTGGAACTGGAAGAGATCGATGGTATCCGTCTGGAGCCGATCGAGCGAGGTAAGCACCTGATTGCGGATGTAGTCCGGATCGCCGTGTGCGATCCAGTCGCCCTCGCGGTTGCGCAGCAGGCCGGCCTTGGTCGCGACCAGTACGTCGTCGGGATCGCCGATTGCGTCGCCGATGAGGCGTTCGCTCGCGGCGGGGCCGTAGGAGTCGGCCGTATCGATGAGGTCGACGCCGCAGTCGACGGCGTGTTCGACGACCTCGCGTGCGGTCTCCTCGTCCTCGGGCGCACCGATGATGTTCTCGCCGGTGAGGCGCATCGCACCGAAACCCAGCCGGTGAACGGTCGAATCGCCGATTTCGAACGTGTCGCTCTCGTTCGTGATCGAGTTACTGCTCACGACTGTACTGACAGTCTCCGCCCTCTTGAGGAGTGGGCTTCCCCGAACGGAATGCCGGTTACGCGCCTACCCGCCGCTTGTAATCACTGCTTGGCGTGTCACCGGGAAAAACCGGCCGCTCAAAACTCGTGCCACGTTCGCGGTGCCTCGGGCCAGCCGACGACGCGGATCTCTCGCGATCCGTCGTTCGCTTCCCTGAGTTCGACGACCGCGTCGAAGAGCGAGGTGAACGTGTTGACATCCTGCGTGTCGTGTGCGGTCGGGTCGAGCGTCGTCACGCCGAGATACTCCGCCGCCGAGACGCGTCCAGTGATGGTGTGTAAAAAGTTGAACACGCGCTGGGAGTTCGCGTACTGCACGAGCGTGGACACCGACAGCACCGAGAGCCGGAGCCCGCTCTCGGCTTCGGAGTCGATATCGCGGGTACACTTGACGATCCCCATTCCGATACCGGTCAGGTCGCCGGGCGAAGAGACGTACTTCATCACCCTCGTGTCGTTCATCGAGCCCTTGCCGGTCGCGCCGGTACAGTCGATGACGTGAAACCGGCCGGGGTTCGCGTTCCGAACGCTCCCGTAGGCCCGCCGGAGCCGGGTCCCGTTCGTATCGGGCGTAACAGTGATCGCGTGTTCCGTCTGCGATCCGATCGCCAGCAGTTCCAGCGCGAGTCGCTGTTTCCCGAGCATCGGCGGCCCCGACACGAGGACGTTCGTCCCCGGGGGAACGGTGTCGAAGCCTGGGATCGGTATCGCGTCCCCGATCCGATACGACTCGGGCTGCGTGTCCGCGGTCTGAAAGCCGTCATCACTCATCGTTCCTCCTCCTCGAACGCGCGGAGAGAGCCCACGAATTCGGCGTCATCGAGCAATCGATCCTGTTCCGACTCGAGGTCGGTCTGAACCGACTCGAGGCGCGCCAGCAGTTGGCCGTACTCCTCGCTCGCCTCGAGTTCGTCCTCGGTCTTCTGGGTCTCGAGTGCGGCCTGCTTGGCGAGCAACGACCGGTACTCCTGGACCCGTTCGGCTCGCTGGCCGCGTTCACCGAGCTCGTCAATCGTCTCCAGGAGGCCGTCCCTGGTCGGCGGTTTCGTGACGTAGTCGTCGAACCCCATCTCGATGATGTCGAAGTCAGGGTCAACCGCGCTCACCATCGCGACGCGGCAATCGTAGCCCCGGTCGCGGATCTTCGCCAGCACCTCGGTTCCGGACATGCCGGGCATCATCCGGTCGAGTAGGACGATATCGACGTTCCCGTCTATCATCTCGAGGGCGGCGGCTCCCGATTCAGCGAGACGAACATCGTAGTCCGCGGCGAGCCAGAGCTTGTACGTTTCAGCGACGTCCGGTTCGTCCTCGACGACGAGAACGACCGGTTCGTCAGCCGGGTTCATCGGCTCGTCGTTCACAGTCATCGGGTTTCCCTCTTTGGGCTCTCGACCGGCTCGTCGCTCGAAGTGGGGAGTTCTATCACGAAGGCCGCACCCGGTTCGTTGTCCTCGATACGGATATCGCCGCCGTACGCGTCGACCATGACATCGACGAAGAACAGCCCGAATCCGGAGCCGGTGGATTTCGCGTGGGACTCCCCGCGTCTGAACGCGACCTCGTGTCTGTCCGCGGGAATACCGCGCCCGTTGTCGGCGACGCGGATCGTCGTCGACTCCATCCCCGGTTCGATACGCACGGTCACCCGGAGGTCCTCCCGGTCGTTGTGTTCGATCGCGTTTCGTGCGATGTTACTCAGCAGATCGGCGAGTAATTCGTCCGCTTGCACCCACGCCTCGTCGGGCATCGAAGTGTCGAAGGTCACGTCGGGATACGTCTGCCGGAGTTGCTCGAACTCCGCTTCGAACAACGCGGTCGCCTCGACCGGTTTCAGTGCGATCGCGTCCTCGTCACTCAACGCGTTCAACACGGTTTGAACCCGCTCGATGAAGCCGCTGATATCGTCACACCACCGGACGATGGTCTCGGCATACTCGCCCGCCTGGTCGTCCAGATCCGCCTCGAGGAATTCCGCGCGGGCGCGGATGACCGTCATCCCGTTGAGGATGTCGTGTCTGAGAATGCTGTTGATGAACTCCATCTGGGAGGTCCGCATCTCGAGTTCCTCGGTTCGCTCCCGCAAGAGCTGTTCGCGTTCGGCCCGGTCCAACGCGGCCTGTGCGTTCAATCCGAGTATCTCGATCAGCTGTCTGCTCTGCGAATCGATCTCGTCGGCGTCACGCTTCCCGACCTGGAGGATCCCGTACTCGCCGAGCGGGACGATCAGCACGGAGCTGAGCGGCCAATCGAAGGCCCTGTTTTCGATCGTCTGATAGTCCGCTATCGACCTGGATTCGCCGCTTCGGAACACCTCCATTCCGAGCCGATCCGAACGGACCGGCGAGAGGTCCTCGACCGCCTCCACCCCGATCACATCGCTCGTCGAGTCGGTCATCGCGACCGGGTGCAGACTGTCCGTCTCGTCGTCGTACCGCCACAGCGTCGAGACCGGACTATCGAGGACCGATTCAGCGATAGTGACGGTCGTTTCGGCGACGCTCTCGATGCTGTTCGTGTACGTCAACTGCCGGCTGGCATCGTGGAGCTCGGTCAGTTGCTCGGTCCACTCGTGTTGTTCGGTGACGTCCATCCCGGTGCCGATGACCTGCGTGACGGTCCCGTCGTCGTCGGTCACAGGGGTCATCCAGGCCTCTAGAGCGACCGGGCCGAGTTTGGTGGTCCGGTGAACGGTCTCGCCTGAGAGGGCCAACTCACAGGCCTCGATCACCTCGGGCGCGTCGGCGTAGATGTCGAACATCGAATCCCCGACCACTTCGCCCGGCTCGAGCCCGAGCGCTTCCAGACTCTTCCCTTCCGAGAGCGTGAGCGTGCCGTCCGGCTCGAAGGCGAACAACACGATGGGGACGTTCTCGACGATCGTCTGTAGTCGCCGTTTCTGCTGCCGATACTGTCGTTCCCGCTCTCGCTGGTCGGTGATGTCGCGGACGATACAGACGATTCCGCCGTCTTCCATCCGGGTCAACGTCAGTTCTTGAGGGAATGTACTTCCGTCAGCACGCCGACCGGTCGCCTCGCCTCGCCACTCGTTGCGCTCGTCCAGCATCGGTAAGGCATCGCTCTCGAGTCGGGTCGTTTCCTCGTCCGAGTAACAGATATCCCACGTCTCACCGACCATTGCAGCCGGATCGTCGTAGCCGTAGATGTCCGCGTGCGACTGGTTTACCGTGACGTACTCGTCGGCGTCGTTCAGGATCGCGATCCCGTCGGTCGCCGTCTCGAGTGCGCGCTCCGTTCGTTTCGTTACTCGGTGTTGCTTTCGGCGACGGGCATCGTAATAGCCCGCAACGCTTCCGCCGAGGGCGCCGATCGGTGCCATGAACGTGAGAATGGTACTCCCGACCGGAATTGGATCGTTCGACATGACCACCGCCGCACTCATCACGACACCGCCGAACATCACCGCGGTCGTGACGATCCAGACGGCGACGGCCGAAATATCGCCGGCGCCAAGCTCGGTGCGTTGAATCAACACCCCCGCCCCGATGATTGCGACGGAGGCGAGCAGCGGAATCGCGACGCGCCCGTCGCTACTGACGGGGCCGTCGACGAGCCCACCGGCGATCGAGACGATAGCGAGAAACGCGCCGACAGCGACCACGGACCACCGCCGGAGCCCGCTCGAGAGCGCTGCGTTTCCCGCTCGATCTTCGCCGAAGGGAGCGGTGCTCATACGAGCGCTCCGAGCGGAAACGATACTGTCGGTATCAGCGTGGAGAGGGGCTGCAGGCGGTTCGAATTGGCATCGATTTCGGACATCGGTTTCTATTACTTACTCTCTCAAAGACGGAAAAGTCGTCCGGCCAGACAGTCGTCTTCGAACGAGCGAACGGAAATAGCTGAGAACCGCAACCACTCACTCGAGAGACGGGAGTATTTCTTCGCGAATATACTCGAGAAAGTCCGCCGAGTCGAACGAAGACGGACGATAGAGTTCCACGTAGCCGCTTCGGGTGGCCGTCATCTTCACGTCGTCCCCGTCGTGCTCGTCGGAGAGCCCGATCTGGTTGAGAGACGAATTCTCGAGCACGTCGCCCATCTCGTCGCGAAGGTCCTCGCCGTGAAAGATCCCGTTGACGTCGGTTTCGGCGGGCCCGTAGAACCCGGCTTTCCACGGCGTCGCTCCCTCCCGGGCCGCGACGAACTCGTCGAGATCGATCGTCGCCCGCTCGATGCTCGAGTTCGTCTCCCTCCCGATGAAATCGAACGCGAAGGCGCCGTCGCCGCTGTCGACGACGACGAACTCGCCCGGGATGCCGACGAATTCGGCGTACCGCGTGACGGTCCGCTCTCGCTCGTCGACGTGGATCTCGCCGTTTTCGATCGTCGTCGCGGTTTCGTTCGCGATCGCGTCGGCGGCCGCCCGTCCCTCGAAGGCCATCTCCCCCGACGGAAGCGAGAACACGCGGTCGATCGTGAGACACCGCTCGAGTTCGTGCCCGTCCTCGGTGACCGTCTCCGCGAACGAGTCGACGACCTTGAACGTCCCGTCGACGACGCCGAGCACACCTGCTTTCATGCGTAGCACCAATCAGACCGTTCTGATATATTATGTGATATTCCGGTGGCAGCACCCGCGACGCTGCGCCGCCCGGTTTGGATACTCGCAGGTTCTCGACGGGTCGTTCGGCTCGAGGTGGGGGCTCAACTGCAGACTGGGGACTGGAAGAGTCCTCCTGGGTCACTATGTAATGAACCGTAGAACCATGCCGCCTCCCGGATTTGAACGCGGGAGACGGCATCGACTTCGTCGCGTAGCTTTCCCCATACTGTACTACGGCGGCACACCTGAACCTCGGGGTGAGTCGGGCGTTTCGGTAGTTGAAATGAATACGGACGAACTGCAACCCATTACCCCGGAACGCGCGAAGGAAATGTACCTCCACGCCCGCAAAGGCGAAGTATCGCAATCGACCCTCGACGGCTACCACTATCGGCTCGTCATTTGAATGTTATTTTGTTCCTCGACCCTCCACTCTCTTCTCGACAAGGCACTCGTTGCGGAGACGAGTAAGAGCATCATTTTCTCGGGAGATTGGGGCAGGCGTCGAATCTGCCACTGGACAACCGTTGACCGACGTTCGTTCCTTCGGGGGAACCAATCTACCGATTCGGTCCCTGGAGTTGGTTTACCGGCTTTCAGCGGGGACGAGGGCAGGGTTTCAGTCGTGTGGCAGGAGCACGACCATCTTCCAGCCCTCCTCGGTCCGCCGAAAGACGTGGGTCGTGACGAGGCGTTCGAGCACCGTATCGTCGGCCGTGTACCGCACCCAGTGGACCCGGACGCGGGCCCGGTCGTCGGCGACTGCCTCGACCTCGACCTCCTCAGCCTCCGAGTAGGCGTACCCCCGCTCCTCCAGCGAGTCGAGGATGGCCGCAAAGAGGTCCTCGACGGCGTCCCGGGTTTCGAGCATCTGAACTGTCTCCGCCACCAAAAGCGCCGGTTCGTGGAAGTGCGCGGCGACGGCTTCGGGGTCGCCGTTGGAGAAGGTTTCGCCGTAATCGTGGACGAACTCGCGGACCGCCTGTTCGGTATCCATACCTCCAACATGTCCCCTATCGGTCAAGTTTCTGTCGGTCAAGCGCCGGCAGTTGCTTTCCGAGGTGAATCGCCAGAGGGCGTGGGGGCTCGAGTGAAACTCCGTTCAAATCTAATCGGATAAATCGGCAATAATCGCAGTGAGGAGTTTCTTTCTGTCGAATGCTTCCCGAGTAAATAAGGGATGCCGCCTCCCGGATTGTGAACTACGCCGGAGAACCTGCGCTTCGCGCAGAACCTCCGTCTAGTTCAAATCCGGTCGGCGTCGTTTCTACGCCTCCTCACTTCGTTCGTCGCCGCAGAATATGCCGCCTCCCGGATTTGAACCGGGGACAGCTCGATCTTCAGTCGAGTGCTCTCCCAGTCTGAGCTAAGGCGGCCTACCTCACTCTCCGGTCAAGGTATAAAAAAGGATTTCGAATCGGGATCGGCGTTCCGCCTCGCTTACAGGAGACGGCAGCGTGATCAGGCGACTCGAGTAAGTCACCGAAAAACGAGTAACGGAGACAATACGGGCACATCTATACGTGATTACCCGCCGTCTGTTGGAATATCGGATATTCAAGACACCCTTTTGCCCATCGGCGGGTAATACCTTGTTATGGAAGCCCTTACCTCGAGCCAAGCGGAACGAGAGCTCTCCGCGGACACCATCCTCGAGCTGCTGGCAAACCGTCGACGGCGATACCTGCTGTACGCATTACGGGGGCGAGAGGATCCGATCGAGCTCTCGACGCTGGCCGAGACGGTGGCGGGGTGGGAACACGACGTCCCGCCGGACGAGGTCGCGAAAAACGAGTACAAGAGCGTCTACGTCTCGTCGGTCCAGTGCCACGTCCCGAAACTCGACGATGCGGGCGTCGTCGATCACGACGAGAACAACCACACCGTCGTCCTCGCGGACAACTTCGATCAGCTCGAGCCCTACCTCCGGATCGTCGTCAAGGACGAACCGGAGAACTCGACGCTCCACGCCGCTCTCCAGACCGAGTCGGGCGACGGCCTGCTCGGCCAGATCCGGGAGAACGTCGCCCGCCTCAAACAGTAACGATCGCGGCACGTGTCGTGCCGTTCGGTCCGTCGTTCGGTCGACCGACTCGAGGCTTTTCGTCCATGTTCGAAGACCGTGGACTCGCTCGCCGCTTTTCTGTCGTCTCTACCGGTGTTCGATGTCGTCATCGGGCTCGAGTCGCTATCCGAACGAGGTCTGTCACTCGCCGGGTGTGGCTTCCCGCCTGATCCGATAGAAACTACCGATACTCCGCAGGCACCGGTTACCTCGGCAACGTACGCCGAACTGACCAGCAATTCTGAATACGGGACGAAATCGAAATAGCATCTCGTTTCATAACAGTAACTTGAACATTACAATACTATCCGTCAGTTATTACCAGATATGGATTACAGTCCAACTAGGAGAACTGTCATCACATCGAGCGGGCTGCTCACAGCTGGTCTCGCCGGCTGTATGGGCGCCATTCAGGAAAATAACGATCCGGAAGAGACGTCCACGAACGCGCTTCAAGTCCAACAGGTGGACGGCCCAGCACCGGTCGATCTCGGGACGGCCTGTGATTTTTCGATCCTGGCAAAATCCGGAATATCGAGCGTTCCCAATTCCGACGTGGCGGGAGACATTGGCGTGAGTCCGATCGCGTCGACCGCGATAACCGGATTCGATCTGACGTTGGATGCGACGGGCGTCTTCGCGACGTCGACGCAGGTGGGCGGACGGGTGTACGCGGCCAATTATGCGGAGCCGACCCCGTCCAGATTGACCACGGCCGTGAGCGATATGGAAGCCGCGTTCACCGATGCGTACGGCCGCGTCCCGCCGGACGTTACGGAGTTAGGCGGCGGCAATATCGGCGGGGAGACGCTTACTCCGGGCGTCTACAACTGGAGTACGGACGTCCTGATCGACGAGGATATCACCATCGACGGTGGCCCGGACGACACCTGGATCTTCCAGATTGCGGGAGATCTCACCGTGGCGAGCGGGGTGAACGTCAATCTGACAGGTGGCGCACAGCCCGAAAACATCGTCTGGGTGGTCGCCGGCGGTGCCGGCGTCGAGATCGGGACGGACGCGAACTTTGCGGGAGTTGTACTGGCTCAGACGGGGATTAACGTGCTCACCAACGCGACGGTGGACGGCTGTTTGTACGCCCAAACCGACGTCAATCTGCAGATGGCGACGGTTACCGGGTGCGACTGCGATCTCGTCGACCTGCAAGTTGATTCGGCGTGTGTAGATGAGGACGGGGAGATCACGGTAACGAACCCTAACGACGTCTCGGTGATGGTGACCATTACCGGTCCCGATGCGTACGAGGAGACGATGGAGGTTCCCGCCGGCGGTTCGGCGACGTGGGGGACTCTCGCGGACGGAACGTATTCGCTCGAGACCGACAGTATCGCGATCGGTCTCGATATCACGACGCTCGACATTAGTTGCGATTCGGCCGTCCCCGACGTCGTCACGACGCCGGCGACGGAGGTCAACGGCTCGACGGCCACGCTCAACGGAGAGTTGACCGACCTCGGCGACTTCGACACCGTCGACGTCTTCTTCGAGTGGCGCGAGCTCGGCACGGAGGAGTGGATCGCCACCGCGCCGCAGACGCTCGACGCGCCCGGCGACTTCAGCGCCGGAATCGAGGGCCTCGAGCCCGGCAACACGTACGAGTTCCGGGCGGTCGGGCTGGCGAACGGCGAACGGGTGGAAGGGGCCACGCTTCGCATCATCAAGACGGTGCCAGGTGTACCGGAGGTCATCACGTCGCCGGCGACGGAGGTCAACGGCTCGACGGCGACGCTCAACGGCGAACTGCTCGATCTCGGCGACTTCGACGCGGTCGACGTCTTCTTCGAGTGGCGTGAAGTCGGCACGAACGAGTGGACTGCCACCGCGCCGCAGACGCTCGACGCGCCCGGCGACTTCAGCGCCGGGATCGAGGGCCTCGAGCCCGGCGGCACGTACGAATTCCGGGCGGTCGCAGTGACCGATGACACGCGCGACGAAGGGGCCGTTCTCTCATTCACCAAAGACGAACCCGGCGCACCCATCGTCGAAACCCAGACGGCGACGGAGGTCAACGGATCGACGGCCACGCTCAACGGTGAGCTGATCGAGATCGGGGACTTTGATTCCGTCGACGTCTTCTTCGAGTGGCGTGCGCTCGGCGAGGAAGACTGGACCGCCACTGCGCCGCAGACGCTCGACGCGCCCGGCGACTTCAGCGCCGGGATCGAGGGCCTCGAGCCCGGCAACACGTACGAATTCCGAGCGGTCGTCGTGGCCGATGGCACGCGTGAGGAAGGGACCATCGTCTCGTTCACCAAAGCTGAGGCCGGCGTCCCCAGCGTCGAGACGGAGCCGGCGACGGAGATCAACGGCTCGACCGCGACGCTCAACGGTGAAGTACTCGATCTCGGGGACTTCGACACCGTCGACGTCTTCTTCGAGTGGCGCGAACTCGGCGCGGACGAGTGGATCGCCACCGAGTCCCAGACGCTCAACGAACCCGGTGATTTCAGCGCCGGAATCGAAGGCCTCGAACTCGGTTCTACGTACGAATTCCGGGCAGTCATGGTCGCGAACGGCGAACGATTCCTCGGAGTCACGCTCTCGTTCACCAAATTCGGGCCGGATGAGTTGGCTGTCGAGACGAGGCCAGCGACGGCGGTCAACGGCTCGACGGCGACGCTCAACGGCGAACTGCTCGAACTCGAGGGTGCAGCGGAGGTGACCGTCTACTTCCTGTACCGGGTCAAGGGAACGACGGTGTGGACGTTCACCGACGAGCAGGTCCTCACCGAACCCGGGCCGTTCAGCGCGACGGCGACGAACCTCGAGACGGGCACGACCTACGAGTTCCAAGCGGTCGCCCAGGTGGGCGACACAGTGGTATACGGCGATATTCTGGAGTTCACAAAGGAACCCGATAACGGAGATGACGGAGATGATGGGAAGAACAAGAAGAAGAAAAAGCGCGAATACAAGCGCGCAAAACGCGAGTACGAGGAGTACAAAAAGAAATACGAGAAAGGGAAGGTGAACAAGAAGCAACTGAAAAAGAAGCGACACGCGTACGAGCGCGCAAAACGCGAGTACGAGGAGTACGTAGAGGACTGTAAGAACGCGTCCTGATCCGGTCGATCGATCGATTTCGGATCACATTCGATCGCGCTGCCGTGGCGTCGCTTCGGCCGTTTTCTTTGGTTTCCGATACAGAGAGCGACGTTGGAAAACGTTCGTACAGGATTGGATCGAGCGGGTTCGTTGCAGTCGAGTTGCCCGCTGATTCGAACCACTCGAGACGGATTTCAACCGTCATGGATCGTTCGGAGGAGAAGTATGGGCTCGGACGGGTTCGAACCACCTGAACTTCGCTCACTACCGTTCGCTCGTTCCGTATTTCAACCCGCCACTCGCGACGGATTTCTGCCGCTCACGGATTGTTCGCGGCAGAAATATGGGCTCAGGCGGGTTCGAACCGAAATCAGACGTGCTCGTGGTTCGAGAGAGCGCAGCTCTCTCGTCATCACGGAAGACGCTTCGCGTCTTCCGATCGACTTCGCTGCGCGCGACTGATAGGGTTCGAACCGCCCTCGCATACATTTCTCTGGCTCACTATCGTTCGTCAGAGAAATGGGCTCGGGCGGGTTCGAACCACCGATCTCGGCCTTGTAAAGGCCGCGTCATAACCAGCTAGACTACGAGCCCGTATCCGGGACGAGTCGCCCCGTCCGAATAACCTTTACTCTCTCGCGTTGCGGATATCATACATGGCTCTCGAGCGCGTATGGAAAGGGCTCCTCGTCCTCGCCGTCGTCGCAGCTGTTGGTATCGTCCTCGTACAAGCTGGCCTCGTCTCCGTCCCCTGGGGCCCTGACGATGGCGAGGTTCGGATCCTCGACGATGGATCCGATGACGACCCAAGCGCTGACGCGGATCCCGAATCGGGCAACGGAGGTAGCGCCGAGGGTGAAGGGACGAACGGAAGCGATGGGAGCGATGGGGATGCTGGCCCAGAACCCAAGGCCGTCGTCGATGTCGAAATCGCAGACGATAGGCAGGAACGCTACACTGGGTTGAGCGATCACGAGTCCCTCGAGCCGGGTAACGGGATGTTATTCGTCCACAACCAGGAGCGAGACCTGACCTACGTGATGCGCGAGATGGACTTCGACATCGACATCATCTTCATCAACGCCGATCGAGAGATTACGACGATTCACCACGCTCGCGCGCCCGGCCCTGACGAGGACGGCAACGATCTGGAGTACTCCGGGCGCGGCAAGTGGGTACTCGAGGTGCCACGCGGCTACGCGAACGAGACGGGGATCGAAGTCGGCGACGAAGTCGAAATCGACCTCGAGTCGAACCAGACGACCATTACCAGTGCCGGATCCGGTTCACTCGAGCGCGTCGCCGCGACTGTAGATCGCGAGCCGACCACGCCAGCAGCGGTCGACGCCAGCCGTATTTCGGCTCGTCGGTAATTCTTATTGCCGGCGGCCCCCGAGCCCCGTTGAATGAGTAACGCCGACTGGGACGAGGACGATCCCTTCGAGGAACAGCGGGCGGAGATCGAGAATCCGATGAAGCGGCTGTTCCTCGAGTACGGGTCGAACTACACGAGCGCCGCCGCCATCGGCGTCGTCGCGAGCTTTTTCGCTCGGATCCTGGACCTGCTTCCGGCGCTCATGCTGGGGGTCGCGATCGACGCCGTGATCCGCCGGGAGATTCCGTACGCCGAGGCGTTCCCGATCGGCGGAGGGCTCATCGGCCCCTACGTCCCGGAGGGGCGGCTGGCACAGTTCTGGCTGACGATCGGGATCATCGCGGGTGCCTTTCTCTGTTCGGCCGTGTTCCACTGGACCCGAAACTGGGGGTTCAACATCTTCGCTCAGAACGTCCAGCACGATATCCGGACCGACACCTACGACGAGATGCAGCGCCTGGACATGGGATTTTTCGCCGACAAGCAGACCGGCGAGATGATGTCGATCCTCTCGAACGACGTCAACCGCCTCGAGAAGTTTCTGAACGACGGGATGAACTCCCTCTTTCGGCTGCTCGTGATGGTGCTGGGAATCGGGGGACTGCTGTTCGCGATCAACTGGCAGTTGGCCCTGATCGCGCTCCTCCCGGTGCCGCTGATCGCCGTCTTCACCTACCTGTTCATCCAGACCATCCAGCCCAAATATGCTCAGGTCCGCTCGACCGTCGGGAAGGTCAACTCCCGACTCGAGAACAACCTCGGGGGCATTCAGGTCATCAAGTCCAGTACGACCGAGGAGTACGAATCCGAACGGGTCGAAGACGTCTCTCGAGACTACTTCGACGCCAACTGGGGCGCGATTCGGACCCGGATCAAGTTCTTCCCCAGCCTGCGCGTGCTCGCGGGAATCGGCTTCGTCATCACCTTCCTCGTCGGCGGCCTCTGGGTCATCTCGGGCCCGCCCGGACCGTTCTCCGGCGAACTCAGTACCGGGATGTTCGTCGTCTTCATCCTCTACACTCAGCGCTTCATCTGGCCGATGGCCCAGTTCGGGCAGATCATCAACATGTACCAGCGCGCTCGCGCCTCGAGCGAGCGCATCTTCGGGCTGATGGACGAACCGAACCGGGTCGGCGAGGAACCGAACGCGCCAGACCTCGAGGTAACCGAGGGCCGCGTCGAGTACGACGACGTTTCGTTCAGCTACGGCGATCGCGAGGCGGAACGGACCATAGGCGAGTCAATCGAGGAGCACCCGGACTCGGGAGACGCGGAGACGATCCTCGAGGGGATCGATTTCACCGTCGACGGCGGCGAGACGCTCGCGCTGGTCGGTCCCACGGGGGCCGGCAAATCGACGGTGCTCAAACTCCTCTTGCGGATGTACGACGTCGACGAGGGGGCGATCCGCGTCGACGGACAGAACGTCGAAGACGTCACGCTCCGCAGCCTCCGCGAGTCGCTGGGCTACGTGAGTCAGGACACCTTCCTCTTCTACGGCAGCGTCGAAGAGAACATCACGTACGGCACCTTCGACGCGTCCCGCGAGGACGTGATCGAGGCCGCGAAGATGGCCGAGGCTCACGACTTCATCACCAACCTGCCCGAGGGGTACGACACCGAGGTCGGCGAACGCGGGGTCAAACTCTCCGGCGGCCAGCGCCAGCGGCTCTCGATCGCCCGCGCGATCCTCAAAGACCCCGACATCCTCGTGCTAGACGAGGCGACCAGCGACGTCGATACCGAGACGGAGATGCTTATCCAACGATCGATCGACGAACTCGCAGCGGATCGGACCACCTTCGCCATCGCTCACCGGCTCTCGACGATCAAAGACGCCGATCAGATCCTCGTCCTCGAGGGCGGCGAGATCGTCGAACGAGGGACGCACGACGAACTGCTCGCGAACGACGGACTCTACTCGCACCTCTGGGGCGTCCAGGCCGGCGAGATCGACGAACTTCCCGAAGAGTTCATCGAGCGGGCTCAGCGCCGGCAGGCACGAACGGAAGTAGAGCAAACGGACGATTGAACGCGAGCGTCGTGGGTCTGGCGACGCGATTGTCGAACCGCGATGTTCGCACTCGGCCCTCTATATCACCTATATAGGGTGAAAGTTAATTCATACCAATTCAAAATATATGACATGAGTCCGCGAACACCGCTCCTGAAACCAGGCGACTATTTCTCGGATCGCGAGGATGTACATCTTCCCAGCCTCGCCGTGTTTACACTTTTCGTCGTTGCGAGCGTCGTGATGACGGTCGTGATGATCCAGTTGCTGTTCGACCAGATAACAGGCGTTTCGAAGGGCACTCGGAGGGGAGTGCTCTTACTCACGATCCCTGGAATAGTGGTCAGTCTCGTCATCGGCTGGTTCGTCGTCGCTGCGATTATGCATTTTTTAGGCGGGAAGGCGTCGAACACGGGGACGTTTGCCGACGCCCTCGCCGTCGCCGGCTGGGCGTACGCTCCGAACCTCCTCGCTGTTCCGTTCCGGGTATTTCAATTCCGGTCAAAAATTGAGTCCAGAACGATCAATGCGACAGATCCGGCGCAGCTCGAGGCCCAACTCGAGGCGATGCAATGGGGATCCGGAAGAGTAGAAGTTCTCATCTATCTGGTCGTGATCGGTTGGAGTGTCTACATCCTCGCACACGGCATCTCGAATACCCACAACGCCTCCTACGGGAATGCAATAAGTGCCGCCGTACTCGTCGGTATCGGCTCGTTTCTGCTCGGACTGATGTAAGCAGGTCGGTATCCCCCGACTGCGGTTCAGCCTGGCCAACGGGACGCCGATCAGAACGACTCCTGTCCTTCCTGTCCTTCCTGATCCGGCCCTCCCTCGTCTTGCCTGTCCTCGCCCGTTGCGGGCGGCGTCCGGTCGCTGTAATTCTTCCGCCCGATCGCCTCGTCGCCGACCATGTTCGTGATCGCCTGTTCGACCTCACCGTAATCCCTGTACTCGTCCTCGTTCAGCGGCCCGATGAGTTCCTCGAGCGTCGTCGTATTCCCGCTCATCTCGACGGTTTCGTCGCCGTGTTCCTCGAGGAGTTCGTCGTGACCGATCGGGTACTCCAGGTTCTCGAGCGTCTCCTGCAGGTCGCCGAGTTCGATGCCGAGTTCGCGACTGTCTTCTGGCATACGTGAGGGAAGGACTCAATGCCGCAAACGGGTTGGGCCTGCGTTCGCCGTGGCACGCGGGCGGTCAGGGTGCGGTCGTCTCGTCGGTCGCCAACCGAGGGAACACGGCGGCCGGAAGCGCCGACAGGAGTCCGAGGAGCATCGCCGAGGCGACCAGTCTCGGCCGGCCGCCGAGAACGCCGAAGCCGCCGACGGCAGTGAGGGTGACGACGGCCATCAGCAGTTCGACTCGGTGCCGCTCGACGGGCGTCGATACGCGCATCGGTACGCCGTTCGCGGCCGTCCACCCCGCGAGCCCACCGGCCGCGAGCGCGACGTACGCGACGGCGCTGTCCGCGCGTCCGCTGGCGACCGCGGCGACGCCGGCCAGTCCCAACGCGAGCGCGAACGCGGTGACCGTCCGATCGAACGGCGATCGCTCGAGGAGCCACCACGTCACGGCGAGATATCCGCTCCCGACGACGATCCCCGCGACGACGTCGAGCGGGTAGTGGACGCCGAGAACGAGCCGAGTGAGCGAAACCGCCGCGACGATCACGCCGGCGACCGCGAGACGGAGTCGCCGCGTCCCCGCATCGAGTGCCAGCGCGAACAGCCCGTAGGTGACGGTCGCGCCGACTGCGTGACCGCTCGGAAACCCGTAGCCACCGGCGCTCGCGATCGAGAGGTACAGCGACTGCATCGACGACGGGAGGACGACTGGATCGAGCGTCGCGAGGTCGGGACGCGGTAACGCGAAGAAATGCTTCAATGTCGTCATCACCGCCAACCCGCCGACGATGACGGCGACGAACCAGGGGCCGTCCGATTGCCGGGCGCGACGGTCGCGTTCGAGCCACCGGCCGCGTCGCGCCGTGCGTCGCCACGCGACGGTCCACGACGCGCCAATCCCGAGTACGAGCAGGAACCAGCCGTCGCCGAGTTGGGTCACGGCCGCGGCGAGGACCGCGCCCCACTCCGGGACGAGGTCGCGGACAGCCTCGAGAACGCCAGCGCCGCGATACATACGCGCCGCCTTCCACTCTAGCGAAAATAACGACCGGGGTGGAACATGCAGGGTCGGCCGCTCCACTCGTGCAGGACCGCCGCTCCAGAATTCGAGCGAGAGAGCGGTTCGGCCACCGAGAGTTTCATATCCGCATGGGCAAATACTCGCGCATGGACCTCACCACGGCGACGTGGACGGACGTCCGAGACCTCGAGACGAACCTCGCGGTCGTCCCCGTCGGCAGCACGGAACAGCACGGCCCCCACGCCCCCCTCGGGACGGACGTGATGACCGCCGAGGCGGTCGCCGACGCCGGTCTCGAGCGAGTCGACCGGGACGTCGTCCGCGCGCCGGCGATTCCGGTCGGGATCGCCGAGGAACACCGTCAGTTCCCCGGGACGATGTGGGTCTCCGAGGATACCTTCCGCGACTACGTCGGCGAGGCCGTCGAGAGTCTGGCCTACCACGGCTTCGATCGCATCGTCATCGTCAACGGTCACGGTGGCAACGTCGACGCCCTCCGGGAGGTCGGCGGGCGACTCACCAGAAACGGCGACGCCTACGTCGTTCCATTCACCTGGTTCGAGAGCGTCGGCGAGCACACCGCAGACATGGGCCACGGCGGCCCCCTCGAGACCGGGCTCTTGCGCCACCTCGAGCCGGACCTACTTCGAGAGGGGCGGATCGACGAGGCCCGAGCCGGCGCGGCCGACGGGTGGGGCGACTGGACGAGTTACGTCAATCTAGCATATGACGCGGCGGAGTTTACGGAAAACGGGGTCGTCGGCGATCCGGACGAGGGCGACGCCCAGCGAGGAGAAACACTGCTCGAGTTAGCCGCCGACGCGCTGGCTCGGCTGCTCGAGGCGGTCGACGAGCGTGACGTCTCGAGGCCCGAGCGACGATAGGAACCGATTGCGATCGGGGATCGACAGTCGGCTGCGTTCGATCGGTTACTCCTCGTCCGCTTCGTCTTCTGCGTCCGCATCGTCGTCGGCGTCCGCGTCGTCGTCGGCCTCGTCCGCGGGGCCAGCGTCCTGCAGCGTCCCGCGCAGTGCCGGAATCGTCGACGTGAGTTCGCCGACCTGCTCGCCGGCCTCGGAGATGTCCGTGATGGCCTCCTCGAGGGTTTCGATCTCTTCCTCGAGGTCGTCCGCGTCGTCGAAGGCGTCGGCGCGCTGGCCCATCGTGAACCACTTTTTCGCATCGCGGAGGCTGTCCTCGGCATCGCCGGCGTCGAGCGCCGAATTGAGGCCGTTGAGGACGCCCAGCACGTTGTCGGCGTCGGTCTCCCAAATGTCGTCGGCGGCGGGCAGCGCCGCCCAGGCCTCCTCGAGCGATGCTTCGACGTCCTCGCGCATCTCGTTGGCCGCTTCCCCGAACAGTTCCTCGTCGTCGCCGAGCGTGGCTTGGCTCATGTCATCGTCTTTGCGACCGCCGGGGTTAAAAGATAGCCCGAAAGTGAAAGTGAAATCGGTCGGGAGCGCATCGATATCCGTCGAACGGCATCGAGATTTCGAAAGGAAAGTCATCGAACTTCGATCGAGGTGTAACTGCTCAACCCAGCAACCTCTTTTACCGGGGTCCTCCCTCGTTCGCTTCTCTCACTCGGTCGAACCCCGGCAAAACCCGTTGATGCCAAAAGACCGCCGTCGCGGGGTTTCACCCCGCTCCGGCGGAAAACCGCTCGCGACGCGAGCGGATGCTTGCGTACCGCCCGCGTTCAATGCCGTCTCGAGAAATCGAAATGTCAGATCCCTAGTCGCGAACTGACTCGAGTCGCATCAGCGGATAGCCGTCTTCCATTTCCATGCGCGTGACGACCTCGCAGCCCTCGTAGTCGACGACGATTTCAACCGCGAGGAATCGACCCGTCAGTTCGGTGTAGTCGGCGCTCGAGTCGGCGAGTTCGGCCTCGAGTTCGTCGGTCAGGACGTCCACGGAGACGTCGACGCAGTGGGGCTGGTTCTCGATCGAGTCTTCGATCGCCGTCTCGAGGCTGTCGGCGCTGTCCGGCGAGACGGGCGTGCCGGCGAACTGGTGGTAGAGCGAGCCGAACTTGATGCCGGCCTCGAAGCAGGCGGCCTCGGCGTCCGTGGGTGACGTGTCTGTCGGCATGTGCCAGTGCTCGCGTGCGGTCGGCAAGGGGATTGCGATGTACTGGAACGTCGCAGGGAGAGTCGTTCTATCGACTGGCTGTAGAACGTTGGATAACGGAACGAAGCATGTCCTGCTATCGTGGCAACAGGGAATCGCCACGCCTTCCCCAACCGATTCGCTCGTTGCACTCGCTCATCCCTCGCACGGTGTTCGTGTCGCGGTTCGCCGTTGGCTTCACCGCGACCCAGCGCGCACCACAGCATGTGGATCGTCGGTCAGGAACGAAAGGGTGGGTCTCAGGTGCTGCACTGGGTCGCGTGACACTCCCGCCCGAACTGCAGCGGAACCGCATGGTACTTATCGACGCTGTCCCTCACACCGAACGAATGGCACAGTCAGTCCTGCTCACCGGGGCTGCGGGGCGAGTCGGAGACGCCATCCTCGGCGGCCTCGCGGACGACCACGAGTGGCGGTTGCTGGATCGCGCTCCCCCGACGGACGACCAGCCGGGCGAGTTCGTCGTCGCGGACATCACCGACGAGGACGCCGTCCGCGAGGCGATGGAGGGAATCGACGTCGTGGTTCACCTCGCGGGCGATCCGCGACCGGAAGCGCCGTGGGACAGCGTCCTGACAAACAATATCGACGGCACCCAGACGATCTTCGAGGCCGCCGTCGACGCCGGCGTCGAGCAGGTCGTCTTCGCCTCGTCGAACCACGCCGTCGGCAACTACGAGACCGACGAGCGCACGCCCGACCTGTACCGCGAGCACGACGACTACCTCCTCGACGGCACCGAACTCCCCCGGCCGAGCAACCTCTACGGCGTCTCGAAGGCCGCCGGCGAGTCCCTGGGGAGATACTACCACGACGAATACGACCTCTCGGTCGTCTGCGTCCGCATCGGCAACCTCACGCAGGGCCACCCGCCGATCGACTACGAGCGCGGACAGGCGATGTGGCTCTCCTACCGCGACTGTGCACACCTCTTCGACCGCTGTATCCGCGCCGACTACGAGTACGAGATCGTCTACGGCATCTCCGACAACGACCGGAAGTACTACTCGCTCGAGCGCGCCCGCGAAGCCCTCGACTACGAGCCACAGGACAATTCCGCGTACTACGACGGCGAGGATCGGGTCGTCGAACCCGACGCCTGATCGCGCTCTCCCGTCGTCTGCCCGCTTTTGCTGCGACCGCGCCGTCCAGAATCGGCAACCGACTCGGACGAGCCGCGAGCTTTTGACGCTCGGCGTGGGTACTGACGGCATGGAGTACACCACGCTCGGAAACACGGGGATGACGGTCAGCCGCATCTGTCTGGGCTGTATGAGCTTCGGGACTGATCGGGAGTGGATGCTCGAGCCCGAGGAGAGCGAGGAACTCATCGAGCGCGCGATCGATCTGGGGATCAACTTCTTCGATACCGCGAACGTCTACTCGACGGGCGAGTCCGAGGAGATTCTGGGCGACGCGCTCGAGGGATACGACCGCGATTCGCAGGTGATCGCGACGAAGGTCTTCGGCGAGATGGATCCCGACGATCCGAACGCGAGCGGCCTCTCCCGCAAAGCGGTCGAACAGGAACTCGAGGCGAGTCTCGACCGCCTGGGGATGGACACCATCGACCTCTACCAGACCCACCGGTGGGATTACGACACGCCGGTCGAGGAAACCCTCCGCGCGCTCGACGATGCGGTTCGGCGCGGGAAGGTGCGCTACATCGGCACCTCCTCGATGTGGGCCCACCAGTTCGCCGACGCCCTCCACGCGAGCGACGCGCTCGGCCTCGAGCGCTTCGCCACGATGCAAAACCACTACAACGTGCTCTACCGCGAGGAGGAGCGAGAGATGCTGCCGCTCTGTGAGAACGAGGGGGTCGGCGTCATTCCGTGGTCGCCGCTGGCCCGCGGCGTCGCGACCCGTCCCCACGAAGCGATCGAATCGACGACCCGCGGCCAGACCGACAAGTACCTCGAGCAGATGTCCTACCTCCAGGGCGGCGGCGAGGAGATCAACGAGCGAATTCAGGAACTCGCCGACGAAAAGGGCGTCTCGATGGCCCAGATCTCGCTCGCGTGGCTGCTCCACAAGGACTGGGTCGACGCCCCCATCGTCGGGACGACCAGCGTCGAGCACCTGGAAGACGCCGTCGAGGCCCTCGAGATCGATCTCTCCGAGTCGGAGATGGAATCCCTCGAAGAACCCTACGAACCGCTGCCGGTGGCGGGTCACGAGTAGCCGAACGCGCCGCTCGCGAAGCGCCCGCTACAACAGATCGACGCCGTTCAGCACCTCGGCGACCCGCTCGAGGTGGGTCGCGTGCTCCTCCTCCTCGAGCCCCTGGTACATCGTCGTGATCGAGAGGTGGTCGGCGCCGAGCTCCCGCCAGGCCTGCGCGCGCTCGATCCATTCGTCTTCCTCGTCGGGAACGGCGTACATCCGGCCGCCGAGGCCGATATCGTCGGGGTCGCGGCCCGCCGCCTCGGCGTACTCGTAGAGGTCCGCGAGGTGTTCCTCGGCTTCGTCGCCCGGCTGGAACTGGGGTAACCAGCCATCCGCGATCCGAGCGACGCGGCGCTTGACCGGATCGGCCATGCCACCCATCCAGAGCGGAATCGGCTGCTGGACCGGACGCGGCCGGATGCCGACGTCCGGAATCTCGTGAAACTCGCCCTCGAAGTCGACGAGTTCGTCGGTCCAGAGTCGGCGGAGCACCTCGACTTGCTCCTCGATTCGCCGCCCTCGCCGCGAGAAATCCTCCCCCAGCGCGACGTACTCGGGTTCGTTCCAGCCGACGCCGACCCCCATGCGAAACCGCCCGTCGGTGAAGCGATCCAGCTGGGCGGCCTGCTTCGCGACGAGCGCGGTCTGGCGCTGGGGCAGGACGAGAATTCCGGTCATAAAGGCCAGTTCGTCGGTCTGCCCCGCCAGGTAGGAGTACGTGGTCAGCGGTTCGTGGAACGTGCTCTCGTAGTCGTAGGGACCGTCCCACCCCTCGCGATCGGGATCGACGCCGAGGACGTGATCGTACGCCAGCACGTGTTCGTACCCCGACTCCTCGACCCGCTGTGCGTAGTCGGCGAGCGTTCGCGGGTCGTGGCCGATCTCGAGTTGCGGGAGCACGGTACCGATTTCCATGCCCTCGGGTTCGGCCGGCCCGGACTTGAAACTCCCGTCGAGACTGAACGACGGCGGCCATCGGCAATATTGAGCTATCTGCATGCGGAGTCGAACACTGGGTCCGCACGCGGTGGCGCGCGCTGGGTCGCGGTGAAGCCAACGGCGAACCGCGACAATGCGCGAGATCTTCGCGAACATAGTGAGGGAAGGCTTGTCAGAGCTTGCTCCGACAGTGGATGAGGTCCGCAGCGGCCAGCGGGAGCGAGGACCGCAATCGGCTGGGGAGGGCGTGGCGATTCCCTGCCGCCAGCGCGAGCAGACGGCTCGATTCATCGCCACTGTTCGGAAATTACGTGGGTGACCTCCCACGACCGTTCTCGAGCACCGCTGACCGATCAGAACAACCCGTCCACGTCCTCCTCGCGGGCCCGTCGCCTGCCGACGTGATCCGTGAGCCGCTGGGAGATGATCCCGCGATTCTCGTCCTCGCGGACGAAATCGAACAGCAGCGTGATGAAGACGCTGCCGTCATCACCCGCCTCGAGATCTTGCCGTGCGTACGCTCGAGCCCGCCCGACAGGCACCTCGTCGTATCCGAACTCCTCGGCGAGGACGACCGCCGCGATCGCCGTCGGCTCGAAGCCGAGATCCGTCAGACCGGGACTGTCGCCCTCGTGTTCGATCCGTCCCGGCGGCCGCCGCTCGATGATTTCGGGGTCGGCCGCGAGACGAGCCAACTCCGCTCGAATCGGCTCGAGTCGGAGGTCGCGGGAGTCGGCGGGCAGCCCCGCGAGGTACTCGCCGGCGCTCTCTGCGAGCCCGACGGCCCCCTCCCAGTTGCGCTCGCGGGCGTGATAGACCGCGCCGCTGTACTGAATGAGCCCGTGAAGCAGGCGCTCGTCGTCGCTCCCGGCCTCGAGTTCGAGCCACCGGTCCTCCCAGGCGTCGTGGGCGGCGTGGTAGTGGCCACTGTTGAAGATGGCGACGCCCGCCCGAAGCCGATCGCGCATAGCCGTCCTTGGGGCTCGAGACTCGAGAACGTGACGAAAACGGTGACCGCCGGATATCCTGCCGGCACGGCGACCGGGTCACACCGGGAGCGGGGACGCCGCGTCGCCGGGGTGCCGACAGCACACTACCGCCTCCGGCAGGGCGAGACAGACAACTGTTGATTGGGGGAATCCAGGGCGTGTCGACGCCCTAACCGGTTACTAGCCGCCACCGGTCCGGCGGTACTCGAGGTGAGGGCGAGCATACATATTAGTATGCGATGGCTTCGCACGGTACGGGGAGCTGCCACCGATCCGTAGGACGTCCGTACCGTCGCTCGAGGGGAGCGATGAGCCCGAATCCGTCCCAGACGTAACTCGTGTATCGCCAGCAAAAACACCGCAGACGTTTCGAAACCGTCTCGACGACTCACCGCGCTCGCCGCTCCGAACCGAGCGTCTCGCGAACTCAGACCTCGCCGTCCTCGAACGTGAACGTCCCGTTTCGTTGAATCACTTCACCGTCGACCCCGAGGCGGGAGTCCTCGCTGACGTCCGTGATAAGATCGACGTGGACCGCCGAGTCGTTGCCGGACTCGCCGTCGGGGAGACAGGCGTCGTAGGCCCGACCGAGCGCCAGATGGACGGTATCACCCATCTTCTCGTCGAAGAGGATGTTGTCCGTGTAACGGTCGATACCCCGATTCATTCCGATTCCGAGTTCGCCCAGCCGGCGCGCTCCGTCGTCCGTCTCGATGATCTCGCCGATCACATCCCCGCCCTGCGCGGCGTCGTAATCGACGACCTCACCCTCGGCAAACTCGAGGCGGACGTCCCGGACGGACTCTCCCCGTATCGTCATCGGGACGTCGAAGGTCACCTCGCCCTCGGTCGCGTAGGGTGCAGTGAAGACCTCGCCGCTGGGCAGGTTGTGCGAGTCGTAGGCGACCGACGCGGCGCTGTTGACCGCCGTTCGGCCCTCGATCCGCATCGTCAGGTCGGTCCCCCTCGAGACGAGTCGGACCTCGCTCCCCTCGTCGAGCAACGCCTTCAGGTGGGCCATTTCCTCGGCCAGCGACTCCCAGTCGCGGAGGATCGCGTCGTACGCGAACTCCTGGTACTCCTCGTAGGCCATGTTGGCCTGCTGGGCGAGCGAGCGCGTCGGATGAACCGTCGACACCCAGCGGGTCCCCAATCGAGTCTCGCGAATTTCGCTTCTTGCGTTGTTGTACGCCCGTCGCTGTTCGCCGGAGACATCGGCCGTCGCACTCGTATTCCGCCCGCCGCCGAGCGAGAGATAGACGTCGGCGTTCTCGACCAGCGCGAGTTCGTGAGCCGGATTCGCGTCGAAATCGCCGTCGTGGGCACGGAGATAGGCCCGCGTGACCTCGCCCGAGCCGTAGGTCGCGAGCAGGTTCGCACCCCGCTCGCCGAGTTTTTCGGCGACGGCGACCGCCAGCTCGTGCGCGTCCGGCCCCACCGACAAAACGACGTCGTCGCCCGCTTCGACGCGAGCGCTCCAGTCGACCAGCACCTCGGCGTGTTCGCATACGCGTTCGTCCATGGTCGTTCCTCTCGAGCGGGGTCCTATAGTAGCCACTGATGCGGTCTTCCGTACTGATGTACCGGAGCAATCGTAGGACGGTTCGCGGTTGCTCCGGAACTGATTTCCAACGGTCCGTCCGAAACGAGCGCGACACCGATCGCTCCCCGTCGCGCGATCGGACCGGACGGATTCCGACGAGGAGAAATCAGGCGGCGTGCGTCTCCTCGGCGGCGAGCCCCTCGCGCGAGCGCACGAGCGAGACGATAGCGTAGACGATCGGCGTGTCGAGGAGGGCGATCGCGAGTTTCAGCAGATACTGACCGACCATCAACGAGAGGATGACGTTAGTCGGGAGAACGGCACCGACGCCGAGGACGGCAGGTGCGACGGCGAACGCGACCGAGACGAAGATGACGGTATCGATCGCCTGACTGCTCGCCGTCGACGCGATGTTGCGGAGCCAGAGCTTCTCCGAGCCGGTGTGATCCCGAATCCGGTGAAAGACGATCACGTCCCAGTTCTGGCTGACGAGGTAGGCCAACAGACTCCCGAGGACCACGTTCGTCGATGCACCGAGTGCCGTCTCGAACGCAGCGGGATCGACACTCGAGGGGGCGGCCGGCGCGGCGATCGTCGACCAGACGAGCGCGAGGACGACGAAGTTCAGGACGAAGCCCACGTTGACGACGATCTGGGCTGCGCGGCGGCCGTACAGTTCGGTGTAACAGTCGCTCGCAAGGAACGTCAACGCATACGCGAGGGCTGCCCCGGGCAACGCGAGCTGTGCCCCCGTCACCGGGAGCGCGACCGGGAGTTCGAACGCCAGTACCTTCGACGCGGTCAACTGCGCGGTGACGAGTGCGGTCACGAAGAGACCGATCAGCGCGACCTGCGCGATCGTCGGCGCTCCTCGGGCCTCTGTCCGGTTCATGCCGCGGCGTTCCCGTCGGAACCACCTAAACGATACTATTCCAGTGCACCTCGAGGATGATCCCGGTCCGCAGGGGATATTCTCACTAGACAGTCGTCGACCGTGAGCGGATCCCGAAATCGTCCCCCGGAATCGTCCTCGAGACGATCACAGCCGTTCGTCGAGCCGCGGCCGGTTCTGGACGGACGGTCGGTCGAATTCGATCGAAAACGGCGAAATACGGGGCTTCTCACCCGCTCACTGACGGGATGAGCTGTCCATTCCTCCCTCGTACCGACTCGTTTTCCGTCTTGTAGGGGTCAGCAGTTCGCTACCGCCGGGGTCAATATCTCGGAGAGATAGAAAAATAGACTCCGCTGTTTTCACCGCCACAGTCCGATGACCGTCGGGTTCACGGCGAAATTCTTTTTGTTTCGACAGGCGATCCGTAACACAACTGTTATACGTATCCCGGGCCTCGATTGAATTGCAATGGCGAAAGGAAACGTTGATTTCTTCAACGACACAGGCGGCTACGGTTTCATTGAGACGGACGACGCAGACGATGACGTTTTCTTCCACATGGAAGACGTTGGCGGTCCGGACCTCGAAGAAGGTACAGACATCGAATTCGATATCGAACAGGCCCCCAAGGGCCCCCGCGCCACCAACGTCACCCGCCTGTAAAACGGCTTTTCACGTTCGGTAACGGGTTTCACATTCGATTATCATTCTTTAGCACACAACACGATAGCCAGCGACAGCTTCGTGATATTGCGACTAGACGATCGAGTTGTTAGTACTGATAGTGTCGATCCGCGACAACCAATCAACTCGATGAACAGTATTCCGTTTGAGTGACCGTGAGCGGTCTGTTTCGTTTTGCGTAACTTTCACGAAATACGTAACGAGTCTCTAGACGGGCTCTCTGTACGGCTCCGGAACCGGATTTAGCATGTCCTTACGAAACGAAACGCGAAGTATTAGTCTGATTGACTTAGTTAGCTTCGGTGAACGTATGCGGAACGGTTGATACGAAATCGATAACAAATAGCCGGGTACCCGTTCGTTCACTCGAGTACAAAATGGATGATCTGACAGGGTTTCAACGAGACCTTCTGTACGTGATCGCAGGGGCCGATCAGCCCTCCGGCCAGGACGTGAAAGGCGAAGTCGAGACATACTACAACAGCGAGATCAATCACGGCCGATTGTATCCGAATCTCGACACACTGGTCAACAAAGAGCTCGTCGAAAAAGGGGAGCTCGATCGACGAACCAACTACTACGAGATCAGTGATCGCGGCCGACAGACGATCGAGCAGCGCCGGGAGTGGGAACAACAGTATATCGACGACTAGTTCGACACCGACCAGTCCTGCACTCTCCGCCTCGATCGCCAAGCGACACGCACCGGCGGTAACGGCCGATATCGGCGGATAGCAGGTGCTGTAGGATCCACTCATGGCAACCGAGCCGGTGTGATCGAGCACGTGATGGCAAAACCCGCTCGTACACCGTCATCAACGGGTGCCTGTCGGCAGAAACGGTCTCGTTTCGCCACTCGAGAGACATCACCCGCGATTTTCGTTCCGGCAGCCCTCTCCGCCCGTCGTTCCACCACTACTGACAGCGCGGGACTGATACAGTCGGCTGCAAGTCCGTTCCGAAGCACCCTCGATACGGCATTGGTTGCTCCGATACCCAGTTACAGCCGACCGTCTGATCCCTCGATAACCGCGAACCGAATCCCCTCGTGTTGCAATCACGAGTCCCATCGCTCGTCACAACTCGACTCGATCGACCGTTCCGGGCCGGCAGCCACAGGATCGTAACGCGCATCACGCGGGACGCCCACGTTCCGTACCCGACTCCCGCCTCGGCTCCGTCGACAGCTAGAGTCACGAACGAGTCCCCAAAATGGACAGCACCGACGATACTCCTCGAGGAGACGGAGCTTCATCGGTCGATGAACGCGATCTGTCTGTGACTCGAGAGGGTCCCTCGAGTTCGCTTCCTTGCCCCACTGCTACCTCAAAACCCAGAACTACTTACGTCGGGAGAGCCGTTAATCCACTAACCGAAATAGGCGCTGTCCCTGGCACGGTCGGGACTGAGCCTTCGATTCGAGCCACCGCGGACGTTATCGAAGCCGGCTCACGTCGCAGGACGCCGCTCCCAGCAGCCATTCCGGCTGCACGACTGTCCACAGGACTGCTATGATCGGCCCTACAACAATGGAAATTGAAATTGCGACAATTGGCGGTTACGAGGAAGTCGGGCGACAGATGACGGCGGTGCGCGCCGGTGACGACATCGTGATCTTCGACATGGGACTGAACCTGTCGAAGGTTCTCATTCACGACAACATCCGAACCGAAGGAATGCACAGCCTCGATCTGATCGACATGGGAGCCATCCCGGACGACCGGGTCATGAGCGACCTCGAGGGAGACGTCAAAGCGATCGTCCCCACCCACGGCCACCTCGACCACATCGGTGCGATCAGCAAACTCGCACACCGGTACGACGCACCCATCGTCGCGACACCGTTCACGCTCGAACTCGTCAAAGGTGAACTCGAGGAAGAAGGGAAGTTCAACACCGAGAACGAACTCGTCAAAATGGACGCCGGCGAAACGATGTCGATCGGCGACTCCGGCGAAGTCGAGCTCGAGTTCGTCAACGTCACGCACTCGATCGTCCAGGCGATCAACCCCGTCCTCCACACGCCCGAAGGCGCGGTCGTCTACGGGCTCGACAAGCGGATGGACCACACGCCCGTCATCGGCGACCCGATCGACATGGAGCGCTTCCGCGAGATCGGTCGCGAAGGCGTCCTCGCTTACATCGAAGACTGTACCAACGCGAACAAAAAGGGACGAACACCCTCCGAGAACGTCGCGCGCGAACACCTCCGGGACGTCCTCTACAGCATGGAGGACTACGACGGCGGCATCGTCGCCACCACCTTCTCGAGCCACATCGCCCGCGTGAAATCCCTCATCGAATTCGCTCGCGATATCGATCGCACGCCGATCCTCCTCGGCCGTTCGATGGAGACCTACTCCGGGACCGCGAAACAGATCGGAATCGACTTCCCCTCCGACGTCGAGATGGTCGGCTACCGCCAGTCCATCGAGCAGACGTTCGAACGCATCATGAACGAAGGCAAGGAGAACTTCCTGCCCGTCGTCACCGGCCATCAAGGCGAGCCTCGAGCGACGCTCACACGAATGGGCCGCGGCGAAACGCCGTACGAACTGGAGGACGGCGACAAAGTCGTCTTCTCCGCTCGCGTGATTCCGGAGCCGACGAACGAAGGCCAGCGCTACCAGGCCGAAAAGCTACTCCGCATGCAGGGTGCACGCATCTACGACGACATTCACGTGTCTGGCCACCTCTGTCAAGAGGGACACTACGAGATGCTCGATGCACTACAACCCGAAAACGTCATTCCGGCCCACCAGAACATGAGCGGCTTCTCGGGATACGTCGATCTCGCCTCCAATCGCGGATACAAGCTCGGACGCGATCTCCACGTTACCTCGAACGGAAACATCATCCAGCTGGTCTAAGCGACCATTGCTGCGGCTATCTTCTTTTGTTGCAGAGTTCGAATAGCGAGTAACGGCGTCCTCGTGCGTAAATAACGCAAAAAAACCCACACAGCAACTGCTGTGTGGGTTTTAGTATGAATAGGAGCGGCGAATCGAATTTCCCAGAGGCTCGCGCACTCCAGTACTGACCGAAACGTAGGCGAGCTTATCTTCCGTGTTCGGAACGGGTACGGGAGGAACCTCGCCACTGTGGCCGCTGTAATGCCGATCGGCGGAATCGAACCGCCGTCAGACCACGATCGGTCGCTCGACCGGATTGGTCGATATGAGTGGAGGCGGCGAAACGAGTTTCCCAGAGGCTCGCGCACTCCAGTACTCACCGTAACGCTGGCGAGCTTATCTTCCGTGTTCGGGATGGGTACGGGAGGAACCTCGCCGCTGTGGCCGCCCTAACGCCGACCAACGGAATCGAACCGTTGTCCAACGGAAGACTATGTCACGTCTTCCGAGCCTTGGACTTCCGCCCAAGAAACCGTAATCGGTGGTGTGTCTCAAACCGTGTGTATGTGTAGTCCAGTTTACGTCCGGACCCGTTCTCGCGTCACGGATCCAATGCGATGTAATGTATGAATGTGTGGCTTGGCCGGTTAGTGCTCGCGGACTCAACACCTCGTTGCCTTGGTGCGTACATCCCGAGTCTATCGATCTCGTCTTCTACGAGTGGCCTCAGTGGTATCTCTTTTCCAGGTGGGTTTCGAGCTTAGATGCGTTCAGCTCTTACCCCGTGGTGCGTCGCTGCCCAGCACGTGCCCTTTCGGACAGCTGGTACACGAGTGGCACCCATTCGTAGTTCCTCTCGTACTATACGAACGTTCCCGTCAGATACCGTAACACCCCCAATAGATAGCAGCCGACCTGTCTCACGACGGTCTAAACCCAGCTCACGACCTCCTTTAATAGGCGAACAACCTCACCCTTGCCCGCTTCTGCACGGGCAGGATGGAGGGAACCGACATCGAGGTAGCAAGCCACCCGGTCGATATGTGCTCTTGCGGGTGACGACTCTGTTATCCCTAAGGTAGCTTTTCTGTCAGCAATTGGCCGCATCAAGCAGCCTAATTGGTTCGCTAGACCACGCTTTCGCGTCAGCGTCGATCGTTGTGTTCGACACTGTCAGACTTCCGTTTGCTCTTGCGCTCTTCCTCGGGTCTCCGACCCGAGTGAGGAAATCTTGGGGCGCGCCCGATATCTTTTCAGGCGCGTACCGCCCCAGTCAAACTGCCCGGCTACCAGTGTCCTCCGCCAGGAGTGAGAGTCGCAGTCACCATCGGGTAGTATTTCAATGCTGGCTCGGTGGGCCGCTAGCGCGGCTACCTGTGTAACGCCTCCTACCTATGCTGCACAATGGCGACCACGTCTCAGTGACAGCCTGCAGTAAAGCTCTATAGGGTCTTCGCTTCCCCTTGGGGGTCTCCAGACTCCGCACTGGAACGTACAGTTCACCGGGCCCAACGTTGGGACAGTGGCGCTCTCGTTGATCCATTCATGCAAGCCGCTACTAAAGCGGCAAGGTACTACGCTACCTTAAGAGGGTCATAGTTACCCCCGCCGTTAACAGGTCCTTCGTCCCCTTGTACGGGGTGTTCAGATACCTGCACTGGGCAGGATTCAGTGACCGTACGAGTCCTTGCGGATTTGCGGTCACCTATGTTGTTACTAGACAGTCGGAGCGCCCGAGTCACTGCGACCTGCCTCTTCGCGAGGCAGGCATCCCTTATTGCGAACGTACGGGACTAACTTGCCGAATTCCCTAACGTCGGTTGCTCCCGACAGACCTTGGCTTTCGCCGCCATGAGTACCTGTGTCGGATCTCGGTACGGACAGTGTGCTCGCCTTTTCACGGGCTCTAGGTTGGCCTCTCTTGCGCTATCCAGCCATTCGTCCGCTTCGTACCATTACGGTTTCCACGGATTTCGACTGTTAGACTGGGCGAAAGCCCAGCAGAGGCGGCCCCAAAGCGTCGGCTTTGAGTGCACACTGGCATAGGAATATTAACCTATTTCCCTGTTGTCAATTTCGACTTACGGATTGACTTAGGACCGGCTAACCCTCAGCTGATCAGCATTGCTGAGGAACCCTTACTCGTTCGGCCGTCGGGGGTCTAACCCGACTAACGCTGCTACTATGACCAGAATTTTCGTTACTGAACGGTCCACACGATCTCTCGACCGTGCTTCCACCCGAACAGAACGCCAACCTACAAGATTGCGGTATGAACCGCACTGCTAGGTCTCGGTGGTAGACTTGAGCCCCGATCATTTTGGGCGCCTCAAACCTCGGCCGGTAAGCTATTACGCTTTTCTTAGAGGGTAGCTGCTTCTAAGCTCACCTCCCGGCTGTCTAGGGCTTGAGACCACCTTCGATCGCACTTAGTCTACACTTGGGGACCTTAACCCAGCTCTGGGTTGTCTCCCTCACGGTACACAGGCTTACCCCGTGCACCGGACTCCCTGCGTCAAACGGCGTTTGTAGGTTCGGAGTTGGACAGGGGGGCGCACTCCTCTCGGAGTGCGATCCCCCAATCCGTCGCTCTACCCCACAAACTACCTCGGCAGAGGTCATGCTTCGACATGTTTCGGTTGGAACCAGCTGTTTCCGGACTCGATGGGCCTTTCACCCCTAGACGTAAGTCACGAGAGGGTATTGTAGGACACCAACTCTAACAGACTTCCACGTGCCTTTCGGCACGCTTCATCTTGCTCACGCCTAGATCGTCCGGTTTCGGGTCGTGCCCGTTTGACTCCCCGCGCTTGAACACGGTGACCCTGGTGCAAAGCACTGCGGTCATATCGGTTTCCCTACGCCTTCCTCGATAATCGAGTTAGACTCGTCAAACAGGCACACTCTCTGGTTCGTTTTTCAAAACGTACGACGGAACTCCGGCTTCCTCTGTCGCTTACTACAGGTTCGCACCTGATTCATTGAACAGAGGACCTTGTGAGCCCCGTCGCTCTATCGCCAACTGATTTCACGCCCTATTGCACCTCCCTTCGTGGGGTGCTTTTCAGCGTTCGTTCACACTACTTGTTCGCTATCGGTCTTGAGGAGTGTTTAGTCTTCGCGGTCGATGCCCGCGATATTCACGAGGGATATCCAACCCCCGATACTCTGGAGCTGACTCGTTCCTTACTCGTCGACGGTACGGGACTGTCACCCTGTCTCGTGCTCTATTCCAAGAGACTTCGCGTCGAGTGTCGGGAAGTGATCGTCAGTCCGAACACCACATTGCCCGTGAGGGCTTCGGTTTGGACTGTGTCGCGTTTATTCGCCATTACTAACGACATCGCGTTTGCTTTCTTTTCCTGTCGATACTAAGATGTTTCAATTCTCGACGTTCCCCATTGCGCGAAGCAATTGCGGTGGGGATTCCCATTCGGAGATCCTGAGTTCTTCGCCTCCGTGCGGCTCCCTCAGGCTTATCGCAGCTTGGCACGTCCTTCTTCAGCTCTCAAGCCGAGCGATCCACCAGCTGGCACAGTAGCCACGTTCATCGGATCTGAATTGCAACCTGCAGTTGTAATTCAAGAGTGACCCGGGAACGGGTCCAGTGGACGCCTGGACTACACGTACACACGGTCTCATTTGCACGCCGTAGACGCGGCATGCATTAACCCTTCCCAGCCACGTTTACACGGGCTGGTGCATCGGTTGTTGTTCGGATTAAACCGAAATCGTCTGCCCCACTTAAGGGGCACGATTCGGTTGTCCTCCGAGACATGGACCCACAGGGATTCGAACCCTGGGCATCCTCCTTGCAAAGGAGGCACTCTACCACTGAGCTATGGGCCCACGCCCGTCTCATGATCGAGACAGGCACGGAGTTGGATGTGAACCTTGGTAGTTCTAAGGTGCCCGATCGGCCGGTCGCTGGTCGATCGAACGTGGAACCGCAATCGCAATCCGCTAAGGTGGGTCGGGGCGACGCCCCGATCCCGGTCTGTGGAGGTGATCCAGCCGCAGATTCCCCTACGGCTACCTTGTTACGACTTAAGCCCCCTTGCGGAGCCCAGATTCGACCCTGGAATCAGGGCCTCATCCGGACCCCACTCGGGTGCTTTGACGGGCGGTGTGTGCAAGGAGCAGGGACGTATTCACCGCGCTCTTCTGAAGCGCGATTACTACCGAATCCAGCTTCATGAGGGCGAGTTTCAGCCCTCAATCCGAACTACGACCGAGTTTCGGAGATTAGCGCCCCCTCTCGGGGTTGCATCCCACTGTCTCGGCCATTGTAGCCCGCGTGTCGCCCAGCACATTCGGGGCATACTGACCTACCGTTGCCCATTCCTTCCTCCAGTTTGGCACTGGCAGTCCTCCTAATGTACCCAACCACCGCAAGGGTGTTGCTGGCAATTAAGAGTGCGGGTCTCGCTCGTTGCCTGACTTAACAGGACGCCTCACGGTACGAGCTGACGGCGGCCATGCACCTCCTCTCAATGGCTCCAGTAAGATCATCAATCTGACCTTCACTGCACATTGTCGATGCTGGTGAGATGTCCGGCGTTGAGTCCAATTAAACCGCAGGCTCCTCCGGTTGTAGTGCTCCCCCGCCAATTCCTTTAAGTTTCATCCTTGCGGACGTACTTCCCAGGCGGTCTGCTTCTCGGCTTCCCTACGGCACAGCACAGGCTCGTAGCCTGTGCCACACCTAGCAGACATCGTTTACAGCTCGGACTACCCGGGTATCTAATCCGGTTCGTGACCCGAGCTTTCGTCCCTCACCGTCGGATCCGTCTTCCAGAGGCGCTTTCGCCACCGGTGGTCCGTCCAGGATTACGGGATTTCACTCCTACCCCGGACGTACCCCTCTGGTCTTCCGGTCCCAAGCCACGCAGTTTCCACCGGACGCCTGCGCGTTAAGCGCGCAGATTTCCCGATAGACTTGCCTGGCCAGCTACGGACGCTTTAGGCCCAATAATAGCGGTCATCACTCGTGCTGCCGGTATTACCGCGGCGGCTGGCACCGGTCTTGCCCAGCACTTATTCCACCACCACCTTACGGTGGTGAAAAGCGAGGACTATATGCCCTCGCACTCGGAGTCCCCTTATCGCACTCGCGTGCAGTGTAAAGGTTTCGCGCCTGCTGCGCCCCGTAGGGCCCGGTATCTTGTCTCAGATACCGTCTCCGGGCTCTTGCTCTCACAACCCGTACCGATTATGGGCACGGTGGGCCGTTACCCCACCGTCTACCTAATCGGCCGCAGCCACATCCTATAGCGCCTGAACGTTTCGCGTTCATGCCACTCCAGGCAGTGAACGGTATCGGCTATTAGCCTCAGTTTCCCGAGGTTATCGCCGTCTATAGGGCAGTTTGGCCACGTGTTACTGAGCTATCTGCTACGAGTCTGAACTCGTGCAACTAGCATGGCTAAATCGGACTCCAATAGCAATGACCTCCGGCAGGATCAACCGGAATGCTATGTATATACTCCCCCGTGAAGGGGAGGGTCTGTTGGCGGTGAATGTTGCAAACACACTCACACTAAATGGTCCACGTTCGATGACGCTGGTCGAACGACCAAGCGGGCGTCACCGAACTACCAAGGCTCACATCAGATCCCATCTGTACGGCGGACCGCAGGGGTAGGATCCTCATTTCCTTCGGACGTATTTGTAAGCCGTCTGGGGTACATAACCCCTTCGGACTCCAAATCGTCCGTGACGATGCGGCGTATCCAAACGCCCCGTCGCCACATCTTCGTATATATTCACAATCGCCGATCACTACTTAAGGCCTGCGAACCGCAGGTCCGAAGGTAGTCAGTGGCACACACTGATAGGACAGTATTGCCACTCCAAAATGATGTTTGAACTATAATAATAGAGAAGATGCTATCAGAAATACAGATGGGATAAGTGTCAGTGTGTATATTACCGGACAAATCACTATCCTCACAGACCGCTCGCTGATACTCCTCACTCCCTGTGAGAGTGATCAAGATCATCTACCTCTCGCACGCGCGCCCGTGCGTCAGAGCAAAAGTAAGATGATGTGTCTTCTCGAGGTGTCTTCGCACCGCTGAAGGTAATCAAAAATCTCGAGAACACGATCGGGTTTGAGCGTCGTATCGCTCACGCTCTTACTGGCGGACACATAGGCGTACAGGCCGACCAGTGAGTGTGTTCAGGTTCTCGGTGCATTCCTCAGCGCGCCAAAACGAATGGCCGGGAAGCGGCGGTTCGATCTCAAGCGGGCCAGTTGGCACGATTCGAGGGTCGGCAACCGTCGATATCAAGTCGACAATGCACGAGCGCGCCGATGAGAAGCCCGGGAACTGGAGGGTGTCTCGTGAGTATTTCGAGAAGCGCAGACGTTACGACGACTGGTACTGTTTCGTCGTCTATCGAGCGCATAGGCACTCCGGCTGTACGATCCTACGTGATAAAAGGGTCCATTCGAGCGACGTCCCACCGCTCCGGTGGCACGGTGGCGGCGATCACTGTGGAACCGAGCAAGCGAAAAGGTCGATCGACACTACCTTCCGAATAAGCGATTCTACTCCGCCTTAATCACCTATTTCCCTCGGATCGGTGTCTGTCATGGAAACGTATCAGTAGCCGTTGTCTGACACACGTCATTAGAGGAACGTCTGGTTTTATGTGGCAGTTCCTGACATCGGAGACTGTGCAACGGACTCAATCACTCAGTCTGAAAGTTGTAGAAAAAATTTCCGAACGAGAAGGGATCGAACCGGAAGAACTCCACCCTCCGATCCACGACGCGATTAACACGGACGCACTCGACTCGCTCTATCAAGCAAGTGATTCCGGGAGGACTCCGTCTACCGTCGAATTCGTCTACAGAGGCTACACGGTAACTGTCGATAGTACAGGCGATGTAGATATCGAGGAACGCATAGCAGCCTTCGATCCCGATAAAACGGCAGTGTGACCCGCTCTGCGCCCCGGGGCTGAATTTCAATCTCTTATTAGTCGGTCTCAACGGCTGTCTCAGTAGTGACTTCGAAAGCCACAGCTCGAGTCGAGAGTGTCTCGGCGATCTCCCGGCGCGGCTCGAGGACGGTCATCGTCTGCGCGTCGTGCCAGGTCGCGTGTGATCGCTCACGGACTCGAGCGCGTCGACGGTCTGGACGGTCTCGGCCTCGTGGGCGTCGCCGCTGCCCTTCGAACGTTCGAGTTCCGGGCTCGAGGGACTCATACGGCCCCTCCCGCGCATTAACGGATGCGCATACAGGCCGAGCACAGCCGGCGAACGCGCCGATGCGGTCACCACCGTTCGCACTCGTCGGACTCGACGAGGCGATTATCGCGAACCATCATCCTCGCGATCAGTGCCCGGCTGTAGTGAGCGGTACCTGTCCCAGAGAGACTTAGTAATCAGTCAAGAATCATGTGTGTATGGAAGCAAAAGACTACGTGATTCTGTACGTGCTTGATGTGATTGCAACTGTAGTCGGTATTTTCGTGTATGTCGCTGTCGGCGGTTCGTTCTGACAGCATCCGTTCTGGACTGTACAGCCCCGCTCGAGGAGTGTCCGCCGTCGGTGCGAATCACTCGATTCTCGAGCGTCCGCCAAACGTCCTCGTCAGTCGCTTGATGGGCCAGATGGGCTATGGGTATCTGATTCCCGACATCGTACAGCCGATTCACCGGAACGAACCAGCTACACATCGGTCTCACCTCCGTGGCGGCCGGGCGATGTCTCCGGGTCCAGAATCGAAACGGCGACGCCAGCAGCGGAGCCGCGGCTCAGTCGCGCGTAGGTATCGCAGTCACCACAGCAGTGGGCTCGGTTTCGGTTGTCACCGAAAACCCGAGAGAAGTGGTCGGTGACGTGGGCTCCGCAGTGCTTACAGGTCGAATTGTCAACCGACGGGTACGTCACGACCGTCACGCTGACCACCCCGTTTCGGTTACTAATTTCGCAGGACGGCGACGACCCGGAACCAGTGACTGGTTCGGTTCAGGTTCAGACGAGGGTAACTCGGAAACAGAAAATTTGAACTTCGTGTGGTTCAGGCCCCAGTTATCAGCCGAACCGGCTTCGGCCACGCTCCGGGTTTTTGCGGATGGGCCCTGACGGGTCCACCCGAGACGGCGAGATAATTGGTGATTCACCGATCGGGGTGCGAGGGTCGTGTTCTCGTGTGGTTCGCAACTGAGCGAACCATGAACCTCGAACCAATCGATCCAGAAACCGCAGTCGAACTGTACCTCGCCGAGCGCGAGGCCGAAGCAGCCGAATCGACGATCCGCTCCCACGGGGCGCGATTGAACCAATTCGTCCGCTGGTGTGGGGAGCGCGAGATAGAGAATCTGAACGACCTTACGGGACGGAAACTCCACGAATATCGCCTCTGGCGGCGGAACGACGGTGACCTGAAGAAGACGACACTGAAGACGCAAATGGACACGCTCCGCGTGTTCATTCGTTTCCTTGGCACCATCGACGGCGTCCACCCCGACCTGCATCAGAAAGTCCGGTCGCCCGATCTCAAACCGGGAGACGACGTCCGAGACGTGATGCTCGACCACGAACAGGCCGATCCGGTCCTGGACTACCTCGAGCGCTACGAATACGCGTCGCTACCCCACGTGACGCTCGCGCTCCTCTGGCATACGATGATGCGGCTCGGTGCGGTTCGAGCGCTCGACGTTGGCGACTACTCGCCGGAGGAACAGTATCTGACCGTCGAACACAGGCCTGAGACCGGGACGCCGATCAAGAAGGGGTCTCAGGGCGAGCGACACGTTGCTTTGTCGGGTGAGCTATGCATGCTGCTGGACGATTGGCTCCGTGATCAGCGCCCGGACGTGACGGACGAGCACGATCGGGAGCCGCTCCTGGCAACGCCGTACGGCCGTTCATTCAAGTCGACCGTTCGACGATACTGCTATCAGTACACGCGACCGTGCGCCGTCGGACAGGAGTGTCCACACGACCGCGATCCAGAGGCCTGTGAGGCCACTAACACCGACGAACTGTCGAAGTGCCCGTCGAACGTGAATCCGCACGCAATCCGGCGGGGGAGCATCACGCACCATCTAAATAGCGACGTGCCGGAAACTGCTGTCGGAGATCGAGCGAACGTAAGCCAGCGAGTGCTCGAGATGCACTATGACCGTCGGACCGAGAAGGAGAAGATGGAGCAACGGAGGGACCATCTGGGGAACATCTGAGCAGGGTCCGAGACGGAAATCGTTATATGTGGTGTAACCCGTTACATCTCATATAACGAATGGCCGTCGAAGTACGATTACCACTCCCGGAAGAGCAGGTCTTTCGGTACGCTGCGATGGACGAGGCGCTCGAGATACTCGCCCGCAACCCGACCGAGGAGTTCTCGAACCGAGATCTCCAGCGACTGACCGGTTACGGCGGTCCCAGCGTCTCGAAGGCGCTCTCCCTCCTCGAGACGATGGGTCTCATCGTTAGGCGCGACGCCGGGAATCGGACCCTATACCGGATCGATGAACGTCGACTTCGCGACGCCGACGACCCGCTTCTCAAAATCCCTCAGTCGAAGTTTCGCGAGCCGCTCGGACGATTCGTCGAACGAGTGGACAACCAAGTACCCTCGATCGCCGGAATCCTCTGTTTCGGCAGCGTGGCGCGCGGCGAGGCCGACCGCGCGAGCGACGTCGACCTCTTCGTCCTCGTCGACGAGGACGAAGATCCGGTTTCGGCGCGACGAACCGTCTCGGACGTCGTTCGCGATCTCGAGGAAGAGCCGATCGACGGCGATCGGTACGAGTTCGAGGTCTTCGTCGAATCGCCCGAGAGCGCCCGCAAGCGCGGCGAGGATTTGCGCCCCATCCTGCAGGAGGGGATTCCCCTCGTCGAAAGCGAGACGTTCCGGCGGGTGAAGCGCGACGTCTTCGGGGTGGACGAATGACGTCGAAGGACCTCGAGGCGGCGCTCGGAGACGCCGAGGACGCGTTCCAGCGGAAACCCCAGAATCCGGAGGTCGGACTCGAGCACGTCTCCGATCCGGCCGTGCTCCAGTTGCGGAAGTCGTGTCGCCTCCTCGACGCCGCCGGTTTCCTCCTCGATCGGAACGGCCACTTCACCGTCATCATCGAGAGTTCTTTCGTCGCGATCGAACGCTCGATCCAGTTCTACGTCGAGGAGAAGGGGTACGACGTCGCCGGGCAGCGCCACACCGAAGTCTACGAGCTGGGAGTGCGAGCGGGGCTCTTCTCGCGGGACGTCGCCGAACGGCTCGAGGAGCTCTGGATCGAGAACCGGTCGGAGTCGTACTACCGGACCGGCGTCGCCGGCGAGTACCGGGCGCGGACGATTTACGGGCTCGCGGTGCAGCTCCACGACGAGATCGTCCAATTGACCCGGACTCGGGACTGCCTCTGCGAGTGACCGCAGCCGACCCCCTAAGTACGATGAGGGGACCACGGTCCGGCATGCGTGTTGAGGACGGTGACGAATTCGTCGAAACCCTGCTCGAGTGGTACGCCGAAAACGGACGCCACGATCTACCGTGGCGCGATCCGGACGCTTCGCGCTTCGAGATACTGATCGCCGAGCTCATGCTCCAGCAGACCTCGGCGGAGCAGGTCACCGGCGTCTACGACGAATTCGTGGAGCAGTACCCGACGGCCGGCGCCGTTCTCGCGGCCGCGGAGACCGACATCGGCGAGGCGATCGAGCCGCTGGGGCTACGAAAACGGACGGAGTACTTCAGGCGCGCTTCCGCCCAGCTCCTCGCGCGTCACGACGGTCGCGTGCCCGACTCGCGATCGGAACTCCTCGATTTGCACGGGGTCGGCGAGTACACCGCCGCCTCGGTGCTCGCACACGCGCACGAACGTGATGCCTCGGCGGTGGACACGAACGTGGCGCGCGTACTGGCCCGCGCTTTCGGGAGCGAATCGGCGGAACCCGAATCGCCCGAAATGTGGGATCTCTCGGATCGATTGGCACCCTCGGGTCGGTGCGACGATTTCCTCCACGCGCTCATCGACTTCGGCGCGGCGGTCTGCACGGCGAGGGATCCGAACTGCGAGTCGTGTCCGTTCGAAGCGGCGTGCGAGTACGAGACCGAGCGGTCGACCGACGAGTGAAAACCGATCGGATACGGATCGGATCGACGAATCGGTCAGCGGTCGCCCGAACCGTCGCGCAAAATCTCATCGAGCACCTCCCGACGCCGTCCCTTGGATCTGAACCATCCAGAAATCGGATGGGCCCTGACGGATTCGAACCATATCCCATCTGAAAATAACTAGGGGGCGTCCACTCTGCCAACAAGGTTGAACCCACAATGGCACGAGATAGACTGGAACCCATCAGTCCTGAAGAGGCACAGACGCTATACTTGCAAGACAAGAAGAGGGAGGCTGCTCCAAGCACTATTCAGTCACAGGAATACAGACTCAATCACTTCATCCGTTGGTGTGAATCAGAGGAAATCAAGAATTTGAACGGGCTCACAGGAAGGGAAATACAGCAGTATCGGAACTGGAGAAGAGAAGACGGTGACCTTTCCCCTGCTAGTGAGAAGACGCAGATGGACACGCTAAGGGTATTCATCAAATACCTGGAGAGCATCGAAGGCGTTCCCCGAGACCTTCACCAGTCAGTCCAGTCACCCACTCTCTCCGATGAGGATAGGAGCAGGGACGTGTTCATAGACTCAGAGACAGCAGAAGAGATACTGGGGTATCTGAACAAATTCAATTACGCTCAACGTCATCATGTGGCTTTCATGGTGATGTGGCGTTGTTCCCTGAGGATTAGTGCTGTACAATCCTTGGACGTAAGTGATTACAACCGAGAAAAACAGTGTCTCACTATAGAACACCGTCCAGATGAAGGCACTCGTCTCAAGAAGGGTCAGAAGGGAGAACGTGTAGTAGGGTTAAAAGACGATTCGTGTGAAGTCCTCGATGACTGGTTAGAACACCATAGAGCAGATATCACGGATGAATACGGACGTGAACCCTTGGTGACGACTACTCAAGGGAGGATGCACAAGACGACATTGAGGAACGTCATCTACAATCTCACGCGCCCGTGTAAGTATACAAACGAGTGCCCGCACGAGGATGTGGACCCTGATGAGTGCCGAGCTACTTCCTACGATTACGCGTATGAGTGCCCATCGAGCGTGAGCCCACACGCCATACGTAGGAGTGCAATCACCCACTGGCTCAACAGAGATTGGCCTACCAGAGCAGTAGCCGACCGAGCTAACGTCAGTCCAAAAGTTCTGGAGAGACATTATGACGCGAGAGACCAAGAAGAGAAGATGGAACAGCGGAGGGAATTCCTCGATAACCTCTAGGAAGGTTCGGCCACATTCTCTTTTAGGGTGCTCTGCCTATCAATTTGTATGCCCTATATCTGGGGAGCAGTAAAGGACATCGCGTATGCTTTCAAATTCGATGAGAATGAGCTACTGATACGAGATGTTGAGAACGGAGTGACGTATAATTCAAATATCCATCTATTCATAGCTGGTCATAAAAAAGGCGGATGGGAATTCAGTCCACCTTACCAGGATATTCCGATAGATATTATCCATGAATTGACGGATGTGCTGTTTAGTTTCCTTATTCTAAAAGAAGGAGATGAAGTCGAGGAGCCACTTGAGAGACCATACCTTGTCCACGTAGACACAAAGCGTCAAAAATACGAATTCAAGGAAGGTAACCGAAAAGAAGACGATTCAATCTTTGAGGAATAGAGTTAGCCACTTATTGAGTTACAACCGCGTCATCGATTTTCCCTCTCATATGAATCAACCTCCATTTCAGTCAACTTGTGAAATTTCTCATCATCATCAATCCCACGGTAGTCATCGCTCACCTCGTGCAATACTTCTCGATACAGACTAACCTCTCGTAGAGCAACCTCACGCAACGTCATATCGTTTAGCTCAGCTATCTCAGAACAGACCTCCAGACGCTTGTCTACGTGCTTTTCTCTATCCATGCTAACTCCTAGCAGATAGTAGAATGAAAAGACTCCGATTTTCATTTAGAAGATCCTCTCAATTTGCTCTGAAATAGAAACAACATCGTTCGATATACTAACTCAAAATCTCTCTCTTCTTCACCCGCTCATCCTATCTCATAATGTCTCATATTTACTTATAAAGTGCAGTTTCCAATCACATACGATCCCATTTATATCGAAAAGTCTTACACCAAATTAGAAAGTTTTATTACATAATGGCACAACTGATTACTTGTAATGATACAAAATAAAGTTGCAATCGATAGAGAAAGTAGCTATAAGCCATTTTTCGTTAGCCTCCTAGATTCAAACAGCAGAACAACAATTAGAGGTGAATAATATGAATGGAGATTATACCCCGACAAGAGGATTGAAACTAGGTATTCAAAAATTTAGGAATGATTCCAATATCAATAATAAAGACACGATAGTAGCCACGGAAAAAGACAACGTCGGAATTAACCAATGCACATACGACTTGGAATTCAGAAATAGAGATGTGGATTGTTCTGAAAATAGTAGCCCGATTGTGAGATTATTAAGTATTCGAGGCGGAATCGGGTTGGCATCAACTGCAATACTTTCGAAGTCGGTCTGCTTAGGAAAACCATCGTTACTATACACAGATGAACAGGTTAAGATTGGCGGAGAGACTGAGCGCTATCATGATTTAACCGCTGAATGGTATCCTACTGAAATGGACCAGAATAAAATAGGTGAATTTCGTAAGATAATGCACGGAAAACAATTCGAATCTCATTCAATTCCACTAGATACGATTGAAGATTACTCTAAACAGTATTTAATAAATAACCTAAAGAGGATAGATGGAGATATGGAGGATGAAAATAATGACAATTAATTATAGTTCAAGACTTGACGGACAGAAAAATAAGTGGGGTCGGTTTCTAAAGCTTTCAGACGTGGTTAAAAAGGTTCTATCCCCTGTTGAATTTTTGAACGGCGAGAGAGGTGTAGGACAATGAGTAGTTCTAAATTATCTCTTGACGGGACGGACCAGTATATCACGGAGAGAAAAGAGTTAGCTGCTTCTTGGAAGTGTCCCCATTGTTCTCACTTAGAAGACACTGAACAGGATATTCGACAGCACATCACGACCGAAGACGATTCGAATCATAAAGGACGGAATGGTTATAATATGACATCTACAGTTATTGCATTAGACGAGGACGGAGAAGAGATTAGTGAATATAGGCCTAACGGCGAGACTCCTTCAGATGATACCGAAGAAGGGGAATTCAGAACTATTTCCTTAGAGAACGCTTCACAATTAACCACGAAGCAAGAGAAGATTCTTCAGGTATATTTCTCCTCGCCTTCGACCTCGTATGCTGAAATAAATAGAGCGTGCGAGAGGAAGGAAGTTGATACGAAGTATCATACTGTTAGGAATATTATTATAGATTACGTAGAGGAAGGGGATGTAAGTCCTGTTCCTGTTGTTGAATCAAAATCTAAGTCGGTTGAAAAATTGAAAGAGGAAACAGAGGAAGCAGAGGACAGAATAGAGGAAGAAGAACCTGTGAACGAATCCGTTCCTGTGGAAGATGTAGAAGACCTTCATGAGAAGGTGGAGCTAATCAAGGAGTTTTCTGACGGAGAGAAGTCGGAAGTTGCAGGTCGTGTCGGGGAGATGATTGAAGACCTTCTGTAGGAGAGCAGCTACTTTTAATCGCTATAGTCTAAGGTTCGAGGCTATAAATCTGATTCACTTATCATCATCCTGAGCCAGAAGTAGCGTTCCACCCTGTAAACAATCTCGGGCTCCCAGACATAGCGTCAGAGCTTATTCGAGATGTCCAACAAGAAGTAGACTGCACCGAGCGTTAGCCCTGCGAACATAATTGTCCATCCAACTGGGTTGCTCAGTAAAAATACTATACCGAAGCCTATCAACACAACCATTATCCAACTCGGTAGTCCCCCTATGTCTATTGTTGCCATGATAGAGAATATGCCGAGTGTGATAATGAATATATGGAAACCGAAGTGAAAGTAGTGAGATTTCGAATAAGATCACGCAGCGAGAAAGGCTATGAATCGATATTGGCTCGGAGATTGTGCACTAATCGACATTCCTGATAGGAGTGTCCCTGACTTTCACTTTCATTCAGGACACGAGATCGTGATTGGCGTAACAGAAACTCATCAAGGTCTGGTCTATCAAGTCGATCTTGAGGAGATGCCTATGGACAACAATCGCTCTGTGACTTACTGTACTTACCGCAGAAGTACTATTGAAGATTCGAATCTGGGGCGAGGATCTGTTGAAATTCAGTCGATATACTGCTGCTCCCACTCTTTTCTTTCCTCAATAAGTTCCTTTGCATCCTCTGTGATATCGTAGAAATTCGTCCTTCGATCAAATTTCTCTTTCTTGACCAGCTTTTTGTTCATGAGCGTATCGAGGTTCGAGTACAGTCTGCCATAATTTATTTCACCGGACAAAACGGTTTTTCTCTATTCAATGTGTGATGAGAGGTATATCCGACCTTTGTCTATGTATTTGAGCCTATCTATCCCATGATTACTATTTAAGCTAACTATCTTTTCGGTGACTTTTCGATATGCTTGTGAAGAGTTGCTTCTTGGGTTAGTACTAATGAGGCCTGCTTCATACATGGTCTTAGAAATGTCACTAACTGAAATCTTCGACGTTGAATTTTCTTCTTCGAAATACTTGAACATCTCATTCATGAATACCACCTCATCTTCATCAATATAAATCTCCTCTGCTAGCTCTGACACATTGAAACCGTGAAAGCCATCGACTGCAATTGGATGTTTGAATTCGACACTGTATTTCTCAATATAGTCCTTAAATCGCTTGTTTTGTTGCTTCTCACTTTGAAGACCCCAACAATCAACGAACAACTTCTTGGCACCATGTTTCACAAGTCGAGTAGAATGATTTAAGTGTGCAGTTCGGAAGGCAGCAAGCCGTTTATTCCATTCTGATTGTTTTAGCCTCTGCTCTGTATCTTGCATTTTGATTATGTCATCTATCGATAGGTCTTCCCGTTCGTGCCAACGGAGCCCATCGCCTGAGAACCTAATCATGAGACTTCTGGGTATATTATAATCCGTAGTGTTTTTGCTAATGATGGCATCAGCAACAGGATGGTCCACTATTGATTGTCTATCTTTTAGGTATTTCAAAAGCTGTCTCTTACATTCAATACGGTCTTGTCGGTCTCGGTAGCTACTAGTTGTAATATTCAATAAGGCTTCTTCTACCTTAGCGCCCCAACCACGTTGGAATTCAGCTTGTTCTTCAACTGTGGGTGGAATCCATATTTTCACCCTTTCTTGAGTTCCATATGGGTCTTTCTTATTACCATCATCACGTTTCTCATTTTCCTCATATACACGAGAGACAAATGCTTCCTCTATCTCTGATTTAGAATTTGATTTGATAGAATTTAGTGTACAGGGTTCAATATCCTGTTCTACCAATTGTTTATCAATTGTACTTTCATATTCAGTTATTAAATCATGGAAACTTCCTATAGTGAAGAGTAGCGATTCATATGCTACGACTCCCTGCGACATACGTCTATTCCCATCTTTAGCAGTATCAGAGAGTAACTGATGGACCCATACAGGCATGGAGACTTGTTTATTCGTCGCATCATTCCCATCCAATATTGTCATATTCACAGGTCTAATATCACATAAATTTTCAGTCCTTTTCATATACACAATTAACTATGTTTTGGCCATAATTAAATGTTTCGGGGATAATTAGGATGAAGCAAACGTAGATTGTACAGTCGCAGTATTTCTTTTTCAACCAATTGGAGAGAAAGACTTCTGCGATGTGTTATGGTGATAGATTCTAAACCGAGAGGATATGACCTGTAAAGCAACTTTGGAAAATACTTGTCTTGGAATATTGAGTTTGACTGCTGACTGGGTAGAGTATGAACAAGATCGAGGTACCCCAAACCCATATACTGAATCTAAGAATTATACATTATTATATCGCTGATTGTCAAAGATCGACTTCTATATATTCAGGAGTATAATTAATACGACTAACAACTCTAATTAGGCTACTCAAGCATACCCAAGATACCAGAGATGGTTTGAAAGTGGTTAGCACTTTAATCCACTTGTAGTTATAGCCAGATTATATGCTCGATAACGCATCTAATCGTCGTATCGATCCTCATGTTTCGAAGTATTCCTAAGTTCTTCTTCAAATATAGCTGAAAAAAGAAATTATTAACTTAAACTTAAGCGGGTGAAAGGCCATACAGCTCACGTGTTTCATTATTGTAGATAGTCCGTCGTATAGTCTCTCGAATTACTACAACCAGCAAAGACCGAATCAAGCTCTCGACGGAAAAACACCAGCCGAGGAGGTGCAGAACTAGACAGTGCCATCTTTGCATACCTTCAGGGTTGAGAGAGCAGGGTATCGAGTGCCTGATATGCATCGTCTTCACCGACGACGACGAGGATATCATCTGCCTGTAACTGTGCATCTGGCGGCGGATTTGCTATTGTTTGGTCACCGCGTTCGATGGCAAGAATCGAGATTCCCGTCCGCGCCCGGATACCAACTTCGCCAATTGTCTGTCCGACAACTGATGATTCGTCCGGAATAACCACCCATTTGACGCGGGACTCGGAGAGTGCATCGTCGAGGTCGTCAGAAACGGGTTCGAAGAACACTCCTTCGAAGATCTCTGCGAGTTTCTGTGCGTCGCGTTCGGTTGTCGTGAACAGTTCCTCGCTGTCGCCGTCCGGATCGTCTCGCCAGAACACCCGCCGTAATCCGTCGTTGTGAATGACGATCGTGAACGTTCCTCCGTCGGGGAACGAGACTTGGTATCGCCGTCCGATGCCCGGTAACTGTGTCTCAAAAACCTGCATAGTCGTAATGGACCGGGCGGGGTAATTACTGTTCGGCCTCTCTTACCGCGAAGCTATTGTATTTCATCCCAGCACAAACTTATAACAGGGCTCTTATATCGTCGTTCGACTGAGTAAACATCAAATGGCGATGGACTCGTCTCGGCCCCTCAAAGAACGCGTCTACTTCCTTCTTGACGGATCACACAGAGAGAGTTGGATCTCCTTCGGGACGAACCTCTTCATTATGGCGCTCATCGTCCTCAACGTCGCCACGTATATCGCGGGAACGGTGCCGTGGGTCAGCGCACAGTATGGACAACTCTTCGACGCCTTTGACGTGTTCTGTGTCAGTGTGTTCACCGTCGAGTACGTGCTCCGTGTTTGGTCGTGTACCGTCAACAAGCGGTACTCGAGTCCCGTTCGTGGTCGCATTCGGTTCATGCTCTCACCTTATGCGCTCATCGACCTGATCGCCATCTTCCCATTCTATCTACCGATAGTCCTTGGTGAAAAGGGCGCAGAACGGGTGCTCCGGATCTTCCGCCTGTTCCGTCTGCTGAAGATTGCGCGCTACTCGAATTCGCTGACACTGATTACGAACGTGTTTCGCCGGAAAGCGGAAGAGTTGCTGATTACCGTCCTCGTGATGAGTATTTGGCTCGTCTTTGTTTCTAGTCTCATGTACTACGCCGAACGGGGCGCCCAACCAGAGGTGTACTCCAGTATTCCGGCCGCTCTCTGGTGGGGAATTGTTACCTTGACAACTGTTGGGTACGGTGATGTTGTACCAATCACACCGCTTGGGCGGGCGCTCGGGGCGATGATCGCGTTGCTGGGTATCGCGCTGTTCGCGCTGCCGGCCGGTATCATTGCCTCCGGCTTTGCGGAGGAACTGGACCGTCGACGTCAGGGGACGCAATACTGTCCCCATTGCGGCGGGGAGGTAGATGAACTTACTAACAGACCGCCCGAAAACCATACTGATACTGAAACCGAAGCTGGAACAGAGTGATGGCCGTTGCAAAGGAGTAGAGTATTCAAACACCCAATTCAGAACCCATACATGACTAACCTGCCGGAGAAAGATACGATAAAAGATCTTGTCAGATATAATTTCAATCCACTTGTGATTTTAATCTCACTCATTACAGTGGTCTTTTGGGGTACAAGTTCCCACTGGTACGCAACACTTTCATTTCTTCTTTTACTTTTCGTATTTATTATTCAAAATATGTGGTATGCTTATAAAAAATTATTTGAGTGAGATTTATTTCGGGTCTTTTGTAACTGCGCCTCTCACATCCTTATCCATCAAATATCCGATGATCTGATTTGCTTTCGTAACGAGGAGATGGCGCATCCCATGTTCATTCATCAATGTCGCTGCAGTTTCAACCTCCTCAAGTTCATTAATCGTCACGACAGGGGAGAGTTGACACTCAGCAAGGGTGGTTTCAGCCATGTCTTTTTTCTCGGCAATTAGGGTAACCACTTCAGCGTCGGTAAAGACTCCAACTGGGTTACCACGATCAGTAACGACAACGAGGTCTACTTCTGGGTCTTCGAGTTTTTCGATAGCTCTGGCAGCCTTTCGCTCTTTTTCGAGTTCCTCAGCTCGCTTTCGCATCACCTCACCGATGTAGAACGGAATCATACGTCAGTTCTCAGTAAACGACCCGTATATAGGATGTGGTAATGTGCAACAGTCAAAAGGAAACGTCCCTGCCTACTTCGTTTGGAGGTCTTTAGATCCGCTCGCTCGCTGAGGGGGCGAACTTCCGCCTCGAAACGGTGGATCAAGACGGCTTGTTATCGACAGTTGAAGTCTCCAGTTGATCGTCGGATGGTGTCTGTTGGAACGAGAGTTGATCGGTGTCTTCGAGGACGTCTTCGACGGGAGTGATACGTGCGCCTACCTCGGACTCTAACTTCCGGAGCACTTCCGGACGACCGATTGAAAAGAGAAGATCTCCCGACTGAATGGTGTGCTCTCGTTGGGGAATGGTTTCGAGCTCTCCGTCGTTGCTTCGAATGGCGATGACAGTCACGTCTAATGCTCCGATGGTGCACCCGATAAGCGGGCTATCGGCTGTGATTTCGACGGTGCTCATCGTCTCGTCTTCACGCCTGAGCATCGCAGCGAACTCTCGCTCAGGGTTCGAATCAGCGGATAGCGTCATCAGCCGATATTCCTCTGTAGGATCGATTTCAGTAGCTGAGGCCGAATCCATCGCGAGCGTCGCAAACGTCCCAACACTCCCCCGGAGTTCTGCCTCCCCGAGGCGTGTTTTGACGCCGTCGTCGTTTGTCTGCCACACCTGCACTGTGTCTCCCGCAGTTGCACTATAAGGGGGATCTGCACGAACTGCTACAGCCGCGGATTTCTGCGGGAGCGTCTGTCCGAGCCCCGCCGCACGTTGACCGATAGCGAGGTACTGGACGACCCCATCCGCGTCAAGGTCGGCATCGACGTAGCCGATATCGTGTTCGTCCTTCAACCGAGCTGTAATCTGGGACTCCAATTCTTCGATTGTTAACCCGCGGGGGAAATCCATTGTCTTTCCGGAAACTATTTTCTTCATTTCCGCATCGACGGCGTCGTAGCCGTCAATATCCTCGACGGTTTCCGGTAAGGTAACTGTAATGAATCGACCAGTAGCTCGAACCAACGGGCTGAAATCCGGCGCGGTGTTCCGCCATCGAACTCGCTCTGATGCCCCCGCTCTATCGCCCACGTATCGGCCTGCATACGACACGATCCCAGCTACGACGAATGCTGACACATTGAGAATCGCTTCCTCTGCAGTGACGGGATCACCCGTGTTACTGATGAATTGGATGAGCGCCGAACGGGAGTTGAGGTAGATTGCAACGACACCCAGCCCGACGATGAGTGTCGCACCTTCCGGGAATTGTTGGCGAACCCGAACCCGGAACACGAACGTGACGACTGTCGTTACTGTAAACGCCAATAACGAGAGACCAAGTATCCTGACCAATCCTTCGACAAACGGATTCGTGAGAACTGTCGAAACCAAACTCATGTTGTCGCCTCCTCGAACGCACGGAGTTGGGAGGGTTTTCCGACGACGATTAGTTCGTCACCAGCAAGGAGTTCGGTAGCCCCTCGCGGTGCGATGATTAACTCCGATGCACGCCGAACCGCCAGAACCGCTACCCCGTAGGCGTCACGCACCTGTGAAGCACCGATGGTGGTGCCCGCGAGTGGACCCCGTTCGTTCACAACCAGTTTTCGAAACCGGTTGCCGTGTTGTTTGAGAACGGCAATCGTTTCGTACTCTCGCTGTTTCCCTCGTGAGTTGACCGTCATCGGTGCGAAATCATCGCGGACGATTCGCTTCCCGTCGTCAAGTGAGACAGCGATGGTAACAGCGCCCTCTCCGCCAGTCGTTGTCATCTTCGGGACGATCTGTTTCACACTGCCTTCCTCACCGTCTATCTCCTCCGCTGGGGCGGGTTCGCTCTTCGCCTCGACTCCCGTCGTCCGTGCGCTAACCACGGGACCCGTAACGTTTCCGTCAGGGAACTGGAGCGTCACGTGGTCGCCACGTGCGACACCGGTTGGAAGGACGGTTTGAATTGTAACAGCCCGCTTCCCCGATGGGATGCGCCGAGACAGTCCCGCGGCGGTCGGTGCCGCAGCAATCTGGGCCCGCCCCTGTTTGTCGATAGTAGCGTTCACTTCGGCGAGTTCGTAGTCAGTCGACAGACGCTCCTCAAGACGCGATTCGAGTTCAGGTAGCGAGAGGTCGGCGGGAAACTTCCAAGAGCTGTTGCTGAGTTGTTCTCGCAGGTCTTCGGATAACTGTGGATACCCCTCAATGTCGTGAATCTCTCCGATAGGGCGGATACGCACCTGACCGTAGGAATCAACGCGCTCAGTGAGATCTACAGAGAGTTTCGTTTCTCGAATTGATTTCAACGTCAGTCTCCGAGGGGTGGCAACCGCAAGTTTGTCCCCTTGACTATGCGCCCATAGACAGGCCATCAGGATTACTAAGACAGCGCTGATGCCTGTCCAGCTCTCGGAGAGCGTCGGATCCATCAAACCCATCAATCCGCCTGATACCCCCGCAAGCGTGCCACCCAGGGCAACGACGCCGAGTCCCGGGATAGTAACTGTGGTGAAATACTTAAATATGAATCCGATAGAAAACGCGATGAATGCTGGGAAAATAGCTGCTAATAATCCAAGATAAATTCCAAATATACCCTCAGTTATCGGTGCCAGAACCATATATTGCTCACAGTAACTGGAGCAGTATAGACATACTGTTCGTTCACTGTTTCCAGTACGATCAGAATAGCGACCGATATCACGAGGGACCAGTCTTTGACAACAAATCACTCACACGAAGATTCGATACTCCGAATCAACGCCTGTGGAGACTGCGCTCCCTATAGATACGTCTGTATCTGCAAAGCGCGTCGTGGAAACAGGAAGCCCTACCCTCAAGGAGCGAACGGCGTCAGCCGTGGCGAGTAGGGTAGCTCACCGTCGCGTTCTTCTGGGGCTTACCCTGATATGATAGTAGGAGGCAGACATCAAGACAGACCGACGCCTTCACGCAGGCCCTCCGTACTTAATCTTTACGCGTCGACGCTGAAATCACCATTATACTTGCGATATCCATCGAATTCGCCACGTCGGATCTCGCGCTCGATCTCATCACGCGTCTCAGTATCAAGTCGAACGAGATGACAAAGCGGGTGCCCCGGTAGTGCGATCGGATTCTCGAGTACACCAACAATCAATCCCGTGAAGGGCGCGGTTACGACGTGTTCCTCGGTTTTGAAATGATCCGTAATCGTGCAAATCGTATCACCTTCATGTACAAGCGGATACGGGCCCCATTCCATATCAACGAGACCACCCGTGTCGGCTCGAAGCCACTGCTTCTCACTGTCGGCCGCTGTGACCTTGTACCAGCCGGGCCAATGGACTGGGACATCTGGGAGGGCTCTGTACTGCGCTAAGACGCTCTCGACGCCGTCTATCGCCTTCTCGATCAACGCCGGTTGGAACCGCTGTGCGCGCCCCATCTCGACAGTGATGGTTGGAATTCCACTCGACGTTGCGACCGACCGCAACGACTTCGATTCGCCTGCCCCATACAGGATTACGTTCGCCCCAAAAGACCGAGCGAGCGGTTCGACGTCTTCGTTGTCGAGGTCTGCTCGCACGTGGAACATCGTGGTTCGGTTACGCGTCGACGTATGGAAATCGATTCCCAGATCGCAGTTACTGATGAAGCGGCTGTAGATCTGGTGGGCCATCCGTTCGGCGGTATTGCTTCGCTCTCGGCCAGGGAATGCTCGATTGAGGTCCTGATCGTAGATCGGGATGTATCGCTGCTGAGCGTGATAGGCCGGCACGTTCACTACGTGGAGACACACAATCGTTCCGTGGAGTTCTCCCGGGCGATACCGGTCGGCAACCTCTTGAAGGACCTTCACCCCGTTGAGTTCGTCACCATGAATGGCTGCGGTCAGAAATACGGTCGGTCCACCATACGCACCGTTGATTATCGTAACCGGGATTTCAACCGAATCCCCAAGATAATTCTCGCCCACTTCATAACGAATCTGCCGCTTCTCGCCGGGGTCGACCTCCGCATCGTACCTGAAGGGTTCCGGTTCTGAAACGTCGAACTCCATAGGGCATACCACTCATCAATCCATTAAAGACACAGCGATATGCGGAGTATTGAACCAACATCGCTCCATGGCTGATCAACGAGTCACAAATAATGACATAGGCTCAGTGAGGAATAACGACTCTCAGTTTCTACTCCCAGACTCAACATTATCCAGTTCTACGTTCTTTAGTAGATTATTCGGATTGGTTCCCTCGAGAGCGGACTCAACAAGGAGCTGGGCGCCGATGACGGCTGGACTGAGCACCCGATCAGCCCCAGCCTGTTCGAGCTTCCGGATGTTTTGTCCGAAAGAAGATATAACTCTTAGAGGGCGATAATTGATGTGATGATATCACAAGTATGCGATTTGGTCAGATATTTTCAAATTGAACGATCCCCCAAGTGAGAGCCAACAGCACCATCACGATCACACCAACCCCTGAGAAAACAATTCGGCCAACACTAACCCAGACACTCGCTTCTGCCAGTAAACCGCATAGTGTGAGAATACCAATACGAATGTACCAATACCGACGTGTACGCGCCATAGTTCACGTATCGTCATCCAAGAACAAGAATACTCCACGGTGAATCAAGGAGCGGTTGGCTACTCAAATCAGTATACTCATTGGAGTTGAGACGGGAACGGTATGTATGATTGGACTTCTGCAGACCGGATCGCTCCCTTTTGCGACAGATTTTGCGGTTATCATTATTACAGCTGTTCTTCTTAGTTATCTCGCTCGGTTAACGGGGCAACCGACGATCGTCGCATACATCTTCACAGGCTTAGTCCTCGGTCCGGTCTTCCTTGACGTCGTTTCCCAGTCCGAACTGGTGGTCTTGATGAGCGAACTCGGGCTTGGATTTCTCCTCTTCCTCATCGGAATGAAGATGCGTATCGACGATATTCGTGAGATCCTCCGCCCCATCATCAATATCGCAATCTGGCAGACGATTCTGCAGACCGCACTCGCCTTTGTGGTCGCCTTCGCGCTGGGTTTCACGTTACTCGAAACGACAGTCATCGCACTCGCGACCGTCTTCGGGGCGACACCGATTATCGTGAAACTGCTTTCCGACAAGGACGAACTGGCAACGCTCCCGGGGAAGATCGACGTCGGCGTACTCATCATCCAGGACATCTATCTCGTTATTCTGCTTGCGGTCCTGAGCGCTGAGTCACTCTCGAACCCTCAAGAAATCGCCGTCAGTGTCGGAACGATACTGCTGTTGATGGGTGGCGTTGGCATCATCTCCTATCTCTCCGCACGGTATCTCTTGCCATCGCTGTTCAGGGCTGTTGCTGAGGACAGACGGGCGTTTTTCATCGTCGGTATTGCGTGGGCATTCGTCTTCATCCTCGGAACCGAACAGCTCAACCTCTCACTCGAAGTCGGTGCGTTCCTCGCGGGACTAAGTCTCGCACAGGTACCGTATACGAGCGAACTCACAGAACGAGTTCGGCCGATCACCGACTTCTTTATGGTCGTGTTCTTCACCAGTATCGGCCTTCAGCTGGCTGCGGATAGCCTTCTGGCCTACTGGGTCGAAGCGTTGATCGCCTCGGCCGCGCTTATGGTCGGGAACTTCCTGATCATCTTCTACCTCATCGACCGGGAGCAGTTCACGCCTGAAACGTCGTTCATCGGGAGCCTCAACATGGCCCAGGTGAGCGAGTTCTCGCTCGTGGTCGGCGCTCTTGCGGTTACCCGGGGCTTCATCGACGCGTCGATACTGGGGTATCTCAGCCTGATGGCGATAGTGACGATGAGTCTCTCGACGTACCTCATTAACTACAACTACCAGATTTACGAGCGAGTGAAACCCTATCTGGCACGTTTTGAGAGTGAGGAAAAACGGGACGTCGATCTCCACGTCTATCAAGATCATGCCGTCGTCGTTGGGTACGACGAAATCATTCGCACCGCGTTACCGTTACTCCAGGAGCACTTCGGCGACGTCGTCGTCGTCGATCGGAATCCCGCCCACGCAGAGGTCCATCAATCCGCCGACTACGAGTACATCTACGGCGATTTCAAACACGGTGAGATTCGTAGCGGTGCCGGACTCAAGCGAGCAGCGTTCGTGTTGAGTTCGACGGTTGAGCCGGATATTAACCGAATTCTCCTTGAAGAAATTGGGGACGATACAGTCGTCTTCGCCGAGGCCGAATCAACGGAGGATGCAGCTGACCTGTACGACCGCGGTGCCCACTACGTCATCCTCAGTACTGCCCTCACGAGCGAAAAGTTGACCGACCACCTGCGTCTGTATTTCAACGAATCCGAGGAGTTCTGGGCGGTGGTAGACAGCGACATTGGCCACCTCCGTTGGATCCGAGGTGAGTTTGATGGTTGAGCTCCTGACGCCCCTCGGAGCGATCTTCATCATCGCCGGCATCTTCCTCGTGTTTGCGACGCGACTGGGGATACCCGCAGTGCCGATCTATATCATCGTCGGAGTGATACTGGCGCCGTTTATCCCGCAAGGGACGACGCTTGAGCTCGCACAATGGGGAGTCGCATTCCTCGTGTTCACCTTCGGTGTCGAGGTCGAACCAGGACGGTTCCGGGCTGTCGCACGGGACAGCGAGCACGTCGCTGCCCTACAAGTCCTGCTTGTCGGAAGTCTCGTATTCGGTCTAGGACTCGTATTCGAACTCGACACGCTGAACGCAATCTACTTCGCGAGTGCAGCTGCACTCAGTTCCTCACTCGTCGGACGAGAACTCGCCGTACATGACATCCGTCGAAATCTCATTCAGGGACGCCTCATCTCGTCGATTCATTTCGCACAGGACCTGTTCGCAGTCGTGCTCATACTCGTGTTGAGCGCGGACGTGTTCACTCCAGACGGTATTGTACTCAAACTCGGATACGGCGTCGTCATCCTCCTCGTCGCAGCGCTCGTTCGAGTGTACTTGTTCGGTATACTTGTCTCGCTGTCGGGAGACTCCGACGAGCTCATCATTTTAACCGGAGTCGCACTCCTCCTCGGGTTCATCAGCCTCGCAGAGTTGACCGGCATCTCGATCGTCGTCGGGGCGTTCGCTGCCGGGTTAGCGATTACACGGGAGTTCCCGGACAAATTGGCGCTTGAAGCGGGTCTCGAGTCGTTCGATGATTTCTTCGCTGCCGTCTTCTTTGTCACCGTCGGCAGTCTGATCACGGTTCCCACACCGCGTGCACTGTTGTTCGCGGGGGTACTATTGTTCGTAATCGTCGTACTCAAGCCTCTGGTGACGATCTACGCGCTTCTCTATCAGGGATACGAAACCAGAACAGCATCATTGACGAGCTTCGGGCTCGACCAAGTGAGCGAGTTCGCCCTCATCATCGCGATCCAGGCGTTGATCCTAGAGCGGATTCAACCGGACGTCTTCGAGGCGATCATCCTCGTTGCAGCACTCACGATGATCACGTCAACCGCGACTCGCCAGTACAGCGAGCCACTATACCGAGTTCTGATGCGGGTCCTCCCGCTTGAATCGACGCACTCCAAGCTGAATAGTCGAAGTTCCGTCGACTCATCCCTGAAAGACCACGTCATTATCATCGGATACGGCCGACTCGGAACGCTTGCTGCGCAGACGTGTGAAGATGAAGATCAACCCGTTATCGTGGTCGAACACGATCCGGACCGGCACGAATTGGCTACAACCCACGAGAATCACATCTTCGGCGATGCAGTTAGCAGCGAAACTTGGGAGCGAGCGAACGCCGATGAAGCGCAATTGATTCTCTCGACAGTATCCGACCGACAGGTCTCTAGCCAAATTCTCGGGTTAGAGACGGATGCGGATGTCATCCTTCGATCGGACCGCGTCGATGAAGCAGGGGACTTGCTGGAAGCTGGTGCAGATTACGTTATCGTTCCCGACTTCCTTGCCTCAGAACAGCTCCTAGAAAAGATCCGAATGGTACTCACCGAAGACGTGTCGCTCGAAGAGTTGGGATCACGGAACAAACGCCGCTTACACGAGGACCTAGAATTTCGATAGTGATGGGCAGGACATTGAAGTCGAGCCAATCCGACACCACTGTAAACTCGTTCACTCCGATTACATATCGTTCGGACCGAACTCCTAAATCCGGTGTGGAACATTCAATACGTAATGACTAATCAGACCACGCGGGGCTCGATTCTCGTTCCGATCGCGAATCCAGAGACGGCTGACCAACTCATCTCGACAGCTGCAGATATCGCGACTGATACCGGGCGTCCACTCGAACTACTGACGGTAATCAGAGTTCCCGAACAGGTACCGCTTTCTGAAGGTGAGCGACTCGTCGACGATGAGCGTGAGGTTATCGACTATGCTGCTGATATCGTCAACGATCAGGCTATCGAGGTAACGAGCCGCATCCGATTTGCTCGCTCGATAGCGAGCGGAATCCTCAGCATAGCAGAGGAAGGGGACATTGAGACAATTCTTATGGGATGGCGAGGGCGTCCACGTCGACGGGACATCATCTTAGGATCCCATCTCGATCAAGTGCTCCGAAAAGCACCGTGTGACGTACTCGTTAAACGAATGGACGGCGACGAGGAGCTACAGCGGATTCTACTTCCCGTCGCTGGAGGTCCGAACACCGAGCTAGCAGCAACCGTAGCAGGCTCCCTCGCTCGCGTTCACGATGCGGAGGTCCATGTCATCGTCGTCAACTCACCCAACGAGACAGCAACAGCACGTGACGAGAAAGAAACGATGTTAGCGCGTGTTATCGCCGGGTTCACTGGTGTTCCAGTGATCACTCAGGAAATTGTGGAGAGCGACTCTGTTGGTGATACAATAGTCAATCAATCGGAAGACGTAAATCTCGTTGTTCTCGGGGCGACTTCCGAAGACCTCTTCGGTCGTTCTATTATCGGGACACTTCCAGAACAGGTGGGGCGACAATCAGCTAGCTCGGTGCTGATGGTTAAAGAGCACCGAAATCTCCCCTCCCGCCTGGCAAGGCTCACCTCGCGCCTCCGACGCGAAATACTTCGTTTCTAACGTTAGCGGAAATCGGAACTCCGAAATGAGTTCGAGAGCCACTCACTACACACTTATACTCGGAATCGACTATGGACAGGACATTGACGATGATCGATATCTCACACAGTCCAGAATTTATACTCCAAACCGCTAGCGATATCCCTCTCAGTGATCGGCCGTGGTTACTCGTCATCGCTATCCTCGTCATCTCGTACCTTCTCTCACGGCTTATCGAGTGGAGCGGGCAGAAACTCTTAGACCAATCTGACCGCTGGCCCGACAACTCGATCAACCGCGCTTTTTTCCAGGAGATACACATGCCCCTGTACATTTCGGTGGCTCTCAGTGGAATTTACCTTAGTCTAAGCATTTTCGGGGTCGTCGAATCGAGTTACTTCCTCGTCGGCACCATCCTATCGGTACTCGTCGTGCTGTGGATGCGAGCAGCAAAACGCTTCGGGGGACAGTGGATCGAGGCCGTGAATGCGACTGAGAGTGACTATGAATTCTCGCCAATCTTCAAGAACTTCTGGACAATCCTCATCATACTCGGAACTGGAATCAGTCTTCTCGTCATTTGGGAGATTGATATCACTCCGTTTCTCGCTTCGGCAGGGATCATCGGGATTATCCTTGGGTTGGCTGCACAGGAAGCTATCGGTAATTTGATCGGCGGCGTTTCGTTATATTTCGACGATACCTATAAAACCGGAGACGTGATTATCTTGGAGAACGGCCAGCGAGGGACAGTCACTGACATCGGTATCCGAAGTACGACGGTCCTCACACGCGACAATATTCTGGTTACAGTCCCAAACGCGGTTTTGAACTCCGCATCGGTCGTTAACGAGTCAGCACCACAACGACGAAAGCGAATCCGTGTTCCAATCACAGCCGCATATGGAACGGACTACCGAGATGTCGAAGAGATTCTCCTTGGGGTCTGCGACGAAATACAACTTATCCTTGACTCACCCTCTCCACGGGTGATGTTCCGCGAATTTGGTGATTCTGCGCTCATCTTCGAACTCTGGGCCTTCGTTGCCCATCCATTTAGCGAGCAGCGAGCGATTGACCAGATTAATCGGCTGGTCTACGACGAATTCGACGACGCAGACATCGTCATTCCCTTCCCGCAGCGGGAAATTAGCTTCCTTGATTCGGAACAAGAAGCCCCTCCACAACAACCGGTGGAACGAGTATACGATGAGGAGGAGACAAAACCACCCACAGATGAGTCAAGCAACTAAGTAGAACTCCGTCCAGTGAAGACCGACATCGTAGAGCTTCCAAGTAAGCTCATTAGGGACGTTATCGCCATGTCCGTATCCAAGTTCCTTGTAAATCTCTTCAGTTATTTTCGGCGTTTGAAGCGGCAACGGATGAGGAAGATCGGAAAAAGGGGCATGAACAAAGTAGCCGTCCTTCGGGGTTGAATCAGCATACCGTTTGAGTACCGCCATCAGAATAGAGATCCTCTGGAAGAGACTATAAATATACTTGTGTTAGTGATTGAGCTCGAAGGCACTTCTGCACTTAATAGACAAGGCTCCCAGGTCTACTAAGAAGAGCGACCGATAGTTTTAGCAGATTGTGATGATTTTCTCGTATAATGGCAAGCGTTGAAACTGTAGTTAGTCTTGTCGGGATTTTAGCTACCCTCTCAATTGCCGCTGCGACTTATTGGACGGTAAGAAAAGATATCCGTACCAGGCTGAGGATCCGACATACAAATGATATCCGCAGACAGGTACTAGAGCCTTGGATCGAAAACCTTCCTTCATACCGTGCATCTTCTCCTATAGGTTCAGACGGCGGTTCAGAATCCGTAATCGCCAATCTCACTGGTAATGGATTCAAGCTGTACCCAGATAAGATTTCAGAAGCGCTGAAGAAGCATTTTTTAGAACATCATTTAGATGAAGAAGCGCCAACCGATTTAGATGAGCTTCTCGAGGAGATGATGGAGAATGTCGAAGAGATCCGGTCTGAAAAAAGAGCATACCAAGAGGAAGTCATTGAGTCAGAGAAGATGGAAGAAATGCTTTCTGAGGTAAGTAAGGACTGGGCTGAGGTCGATCAACAGCAGTTGGCAATCTGGCTTAGAGAGGTTTTGGTAGCGGAGTATACAGGAGGCCACTTTCAGGAGGAAATTCTATGGTGGAGTCCTGAGACGATTGAAAATGGTTTGAAAGTGGTTGAGCGGGATGGTGAATATCACTACTACACTCTAACTGAAAAGAAGAGAGATCGACATCAAGTAACTAATGCACCGATCATTACGACTCAGAATAGAGTACCTGAAATCCAGGTTGAGAAGTTGCTTCACGAGTACAAGAAGTATGCTGAATTCGATTTTGGGTTACAAGCCTATAACAATCATATCGTAAACGCTGGTGAAGCATTTAATGAGTTGATCTCAGAGCAATATCAGCAGTTAGAGGATACACTGGAATACTATGCAGCTATGCCTGTCCTGCCCAATGACTGCTATTACTCTAAATAGAGCTGCTTCTCTTTTCTGCTGAATAATACATTCCCGTTTGTCTTCTTCAGTTGTCAACGGATTATCCCTGTTCTCATCCCCAAGCATCGAACTCCCAGAGATTAATATGGTCTCCGAGTATGCCTTTGTTCCATGACTTCTGAAAGCGCCGACATCAGATTATTTGAAGATACTCTACAGCAGCTGCACCAGGATTTTCTGGACCACCCTTTCCACTACGGAAATGAAAATCCGATAATGCCAGAGCTATACCGTAGACTCAGAACGAAACTCAGTCCAGAAACAGTTCCAGTCCAATATCTCCAAGATCACAGTAACATGGACGACTGGCGGAACAGGGAGATGTTCAACCGGTTAGACAAGGAAGGACACAAGATTCCTAGAGTTCGTCCGGAGGTCAGATTCTACGACAACGGGATATGGGGAGGAGCTAAAACCGACTTCGATTTAGCAGTTTTTCCCGCGAAGTCCGACATCACGATGCAGGGGAAAAAGGAGGGGATAGGGAATTTTATAGACCTGAATCGATCAGAGGTCTCGGTGCTGTGTGAGATCAAGCATTCGATGAATATGAGTGGGAGATTTCGAAGTGGCGGTGAGACAGATATCAAGGCATTAGCTGAATTCCCTGGAAAGGTCGGCAGGCGGTATTTCTTATTCATGGATTGGTGGCCGCGAGATGGTTATGACAACTTGACTCTTGAGAAGGATATCCGCCAGCTGAAGGATAGAATAGATGAGTTTGATCGCAGGATCGACGTTGGCTATCTTCCTCGAGATCGGGAGATAGAGTTCGTCCGAGATATCGTCAGCTACTGAGTTTCAATAAACTTCTCAGCTTTGATCCTTATCATTCCCTAAAAACCTTGTAACACATAGACGGGATTTTATAGGTACAGTCAGAGAATCCAATAGTATGTACGACCTCACGGGATTCCAACGCGACCTACTGTACGTCATCGCCGGCCAAGAGAAACCACACGGCCTCGCCATCAAAGACGAACTCGAGAACTACTACGAGAAAGAAATCCATCATGGACGACTCTACCCAAACCTAGACGAAGTCGTCGACAAAGGACTCGTCGAGAAAGGTGAAAGAGACCAGCGTACCAATATCTACTCAATCACTTCTCGTGGTACTCGGGAACTTGAAGCCCGCCGAGACTGGGAAAACCAATACGTAGATCTCGATTAGATATTTTGTGAGCTGAAACGGTCCCAAGCACCGAATCCTAGAGCAAGAAAGACAAACGAGTACCCGAGAACAGTGAAAATAACACCGCCAAGAAGCAAACCGCTTGCATTGATCAAAGGCATCTGTATCTCATAGCCCACGAAAAGTGTGAATGCCATCATAAGCAATGCACCGATCATTGTCCCTCCTATAGCAAGAAGGCCGTATTTTACGTGTAGCTGGTTGAAGTATTCGTTCACCGTCATCTCCTCTTGAACCGGCTCAACCTCAACATCCGGCGGTATCGGCCATTCCGACCTGTCATCATGGATCCAGAAGATCCGACCTCCCGCAGCACTATCCCCATCTAGAATATCAATATCCACTAATTCCTCAAGCCGAGGTGTTGTTCCCTGCTTTGTAAGCCCGATCTCTGAGGCAACCTTCCGATTTGACAAGTAAGGCCGGTCAGACTCCAGAAACACCTCTACAATATGACTATCCTGTACATCTCGTGTCTTATCGAAACTGATTTTCTCTTCAATCCAGTCAGGAATTTCAGTCATACACTCCAATTGATGATCACAAACTCCCTATCAGAGGGTTTGTTGACCACCAATTGTCAGTCACCAACCGTTCAATGACATTCTATGGTTATGAACCTATAGGAACACGGACCTAACCGGATGCCTGAACAGAAAGACATCATCCAGACGCTGCAAAGCCAGACAATCACAATATTCGACGCCGCACTCATGGTCAGCGTCGGACTCCTACTCACAGCCATCCAATTATTCGTACCTGAATCAGCTAAAGCAGTACTGGCCTTCAATCATTCAGAATTCAATATCTGGGGTCTCTACACCGCTGCGTACATCCACACTAATTTCACCCACCTGCTGAACAACCTCACGGCCTATTCCATGGCCGCCGCCTACACTTATTGGCTCTGTTCCGCAGTGAATACCCGTCAATGGTTCCGCCGTACTTTCGCCGCACTTCTAGTAGTGCTTCCGCCTCTAATCACATTCACAAGCTACCTCATCTTGAAGATCTCCTTCTCAGGGACACTACCACCGGAACGAGGATTCTCTGGTGTTGCCTCCGGATTCGGAGGATTTCTCTTGGTCGCATTGGTCATCTACCTGCGGAAGCACTACAATCCAGCTCTCGGAAACATCATCGGTGCAGCAGTCGTCTTTTTACTCCTTATAGAAATCAGTTTCATCTACACCGGTAGGATTGATCCGTTGATTGTCGGTCTCTCTCTGTTTGGAGTCGTCTTGATGGTGGTATTCTATCTTTGGGAACATGATATCAAATCCAACATTGACTCTGTTACGCTTCAGGCTTTCAAACCAACTATATTAGGAGGTCTTGTTGTCTTGGTACTCACCTACTTCGTGTTCGCGATGTTTCCCACCGCCATCGTTGAGAACGGGAACTTCAGAAACATCTTCGCGCATGCAGCAGGATTCATCTGGGGTGCACTTTTTGCTCTCATCACTTGGAGATATTCTGCGTTCAAAGTCTAACTTCGGTCATAGTATAGGTGGAATTGATTTATTTGGAGAAGAAATCATTGGACAGAGTATGTCAACAGACACTTCGGTAAATACTAAATCTAAGCCGTTCAGATTTCTTGAGTTTACCTTCCGGAAGTCCGCGCAGATCGTGGAGTCTGGCTTCTACCTAATTGGCTCTGCTTTGATTGTCGGTTTGTTTTGGTTGTTCCTTACACTTGTCTCTAATGTTGACGGGGAGATAACAGGCATTTTAAGTTTATTTGAGATGCCATTTGTCGTTGGAGGTGCTGTAGTTATTGTATCACTATTTTTTCACTTGACTAATACTTTTCAGAAAATTTCTCGAGCAGATCCTCATGGGGAAGCGCATGCTTCTGATTTCTTATTTGGAATTCTTCTTCTACATGCGGGATATTATGGAATTTCGATTGGCCATTTTGAGATCAGGGAGTTGGAAGCAGACATGATCTCTATGGACTTTTTATTGGGATCTTTTGTCTTTACTATCATTGCTGGCTGGTATGCGATAGTTGCAGGTGTTTTTATAAATGGTCTGTCCCGGGTGTTAATTCATGTTTTTGGGTGGAGGAGATTGATCAGAAGCACATACCAGGATTTGAGATGGACTTTCCAATCTTTACTACCTTCGAAGTGGGTTCGGGTATATCGCTTGCTAACGATATATCGGCAGAGAAGAGGAATTTCGCGTATAGCGGCTTTCACTGAAGTTTTCTTTAGTGGACTAGCGATGATTGAACCTGTTGATGCTGAAGATCACGATCAGATACGGAACCAGATAGAAACCGCTGACGATAAAAACCCGATATATCATCTAAGTAGTGGATCTGAACGCTGGTACAGTGTCTTCGTGTACAGTACTGCAGCAACTATAGTACTTGTCTTCTATGGTTGGATATTTCTCACAAAGGGAGGTGAAGATCTTTATGAGGTATTTCGCTTTCTTACTCTACTTATATCCGTATTCATAGGTTTCTCCATCCTACCAGGATGGCTGAAAGACATAAGCTATTTGAGAGAGCAGCATTCCGGATATCAGTCGTACTGGTGGGAATTTGGAGTGCTATCAGTGCCGATCATATTTCTTTTTCTGGTGATACAGATAATTTGGTACGAGCCATTCAAAGCGGCTGAGTACACACTTCTTTTCATACAACTCATCTTATTAACCGGGTTCCTACAGCATCTTTTTAGACGTCGAAGATACCTGTGAACGCATTTGTCCCCCCTAAGGACGTCTAAGATAATACAGTAACCCGGAGACCAGTAGGACGGATCCAGTTAGAGGTACCCATACGTCGACATTGATTTCTCTTTCCTCGACTTCGCCGCCACTGATCGCGGAAGCATCTGCTACAGGAACCGTGAAGGACAGTCCTCGTCAAATCCGAGACTACGGAAGAATTGGATCCACCAATCGATCAGGTTTGTGTCTTCGTCGATAACTACTACCAAATCTTCTACCTGTTCGTAGCTCAAGGAAGTCTCAAACTCACAGATAATTTTTTGAACTATATCGGTTTATGAATGATTAAACAATTTAGTTATTGTTGGTAAATCACACACTATCTGAAGGCACAACTAAGAAGTGGAGTTTCTTTTTTCAGAGGCTCACAAGATAGGTCTCGGAAGCGTATGGAAACCCATTAGACCCAGATCGGGAATAAAACCTTTCTCTACCAGTTACAGGAATTATACTAGGAGGAATTGTCGATTATAGAAAAGGCTGAAGAGAATATAGACACAGCAAGGTATATTGAATAGGTGTACTTATAACAAGCATTTGTTTATTTATATGGCTGATTAGGGGAGATACATAGTATATATTCAGGAGTATAATTAATACGACTACTAAATCCAATTATGCTGAATGAGTATACCTTAATCGGTCTCCTTTATACTAATTCTTGTTAAGGTTATGTGTATACAGTCTTTGTTGGAGAGTTTTTTACTTTGAGGCGTTTTAACCACTATACAGTATTTCTGGACACAGTTTCTGTCGGTCCAATTTCTATAGACTACTGGAAAAAGAAATTAGAGGTCGTACAGACCTCATTTCTCATCGTTATGAATAATCCGTCGTTTTCGTGAAATGGTAGAGTGCCTCGCCACAAAAGAACGCTCACGAGCCACTGGTTTAGTACAGAGAAGACGTTCTGAACGAGGCATTCGGTTCTTCTTAGCAAGTTCTGTGATAGCTAGAGAACAGATATTATTCGCTATAACACGAAACTCTAGACGATTTGCGATGCGAGCAAAAACTCAAATAGAAATTGAGGTGCTGGGCTGTCCACAGGCAGTTGCAGACCGCGTGAATTCAGGTGGCCTAATTCAACGACTCCCACTACCATAATCTTCTAAAACCCCATCTAATGTATATCTTCTAATATAAATCGACCCAGTGTTTTATACGTTAATACTACTACAATACTATTGTAATAAATATGGAAGAAAAAGAAATAGATGAAACTAGTAATAAAATTGCAGAATTTGATAGCGAATTCGCAGATGCACTAGTCGAATTGCAATTGGAGGAATTCATTATCGAAGCCAACACGGAATACGGAAGACCTCTTCTGGGAGATACTGTATTGGGATACGTCGAGATCGGGTGTGGTCTACAAGAACAGCAGAGCGATGAGGAGACCCTGTTCACGATTGCTCACACGGTGGGTCAGAGTTGGATAGTTATCCGCGAGATTCCAGGGATGCACCAAACAATCCTCGGTCAGTTCGAGAACGCCTACGGCGCTAGTGGTGCTGTTAGACAGCATCACCCTGCAACTGACCCGAAGAGTGGTGGCACACCTACATATCCAGAGTGGCTGATTGAGGAGGTCAATCCAGAACTCGGAACACATCTCAAGGATTGCGGACTGATAGAATACGTTGTTGAGGTTGATGTGGAAACTAAAGAGGTCGCCTTCAGTAGCAACAATCGCCGTCCAAAAATTCACCTCCGTATTGATACTAATTCAGAGTGGAAAGTTTGTATATCCCACGAGTACGGTTTTGATGCGTTAGGTACGTGGGAGAGCCTTAATGCGGCAATTGGTAAAGTGGAAAGAAAGCTGCAAATTGGTGAAAAACAATGACTGCTCTTCCAGTACCAGAACTTCCTTCGGATAGAGAAGAGTCAACTATCGGCGATAATGTGTAATTCTCGAGGGGAGTGGCGACCTCCGCATTAAGGATGGGAGGCTGATTGCACCAGAGTTCCTTGGCTCCGACTATGGGTTGACACGCCTCCAGTACGCCGCTTTTTCGACTCTGTCGAAATATGTTTTAGACCCTTACTCTCTCGAATCTAATACACACTACACCTGCGAACTGACTGGGGACATTCTGAGGGGAGAACAGTTAGAGATATACCTTGATCATTCGGTCGATTGGAGAAATTCGTCCAATGTGTCTGTGAGTTCGTCAACCTCCTCGCCGTTGATTTCAGCCGAATACCGGACGATGAACACATCCTTCTCATCGGTGTGACGGGCTTTATCAACTTGCTCGACACCCTTCCAAATCCCTGTAACTTCAACTTGGCCGTGTTCGGCGTGATTGTACGTTTCACCACGATCAACGACCATATCAGAGTCAGAACTCGGCAGATCATCAGAATCGTCCATACAAATCTGTGGTGGTCGCCGGCCCTTGTCTCTGTTGGATACAGTATATCGTTTGCCTATACTGTACATTCTCTTAGTAGAAGGGACAAAAACAAATTCGGTTGGATTACAGTGGGAGTGACCAATCGTGGCCACAATCTGTGCACTTGAAGTCTGCTATTGTCTCTCCCCCAGAGACGTATTTATCAATTTGTTCTCCAAGCCCGTCATCGCATTTGGGACAACGAGCACTGATCACTCTTTAATAACTGAAAAAATTCCTGCCCCGTTATTTCTTTGGTAATCATTTTGGGTGGTTCACCTCTCAGAACTCTCAGACTGCTCCACGATAATTGTCTCATTTGTACCTATCACGACAGTATGGTTCATTCACTTTGATCTTGGCTGACTCCTATGGCACCTACAGATGCGATTTTATCATCCAAGTTTCTCTGATGACGTGAGAATGGTATTGTTGAGTGATTCGCAGAATAGTTTGGTGCTGGCCACTCAATTGTCGGTCGGCCGTGGAGTTCCGTTGCGGGCCCGTTCGAACAGCGAGACGGCGACGGGCTCGATTTGGCTTGAGTACTGCATGAGCGACGTCCCGAGAATGCTCATGACGAGAACGTACCCGACGGTAAAGGCATAGATCGTCTGCGCCGTCTCCGCTGCCATGCTACTGCCGGCCCCAGAGAGGGCAAGACTCGAGATGATCAGGGAGAACTCGCCGCGGGTGGCCATTCCAAATCCGACCCGAAGCGATCGACGGTCATCAAGGCCATATATCCGCCCACCGAGGTAGCCACTGACAATTTTTGTCGGCGTCGTCACGACGACGGCGGCGACGATCATCCCGAGAATTGAGAGCGTGAACAGCCCCGGATCGGTCACGAGGCCGATCCAGAAGAAGAAGATCGCCGCGAAGGCGTCTCGCAACGGCTCAAGCAGTTGCTCCAAGTCGTGGACGTGATCGGTCGACGAAAAGGCCATACCGACGAAGAACGCGGCGACGGCCTCACTGACGCCCAACGCAAGCGCGATTCCAGCGACGAGGATTGTGACGCCTAATGCGCGGACAACTAGAAACTCGTTCGTGTCGGCATCGAGAAAGCACTGAAAGAAATCGGTTCCGAAGGTAACGAGCCCGAGCAACACAAGAATGAACCCGACCGCGATTCCGATCTGGCCCGCGGCCTCCCCGATATCGCCGCCACCCAAGACTAGCGCGGATGCAATCGCTAGGTAGATCGCGATAAACAGGTCCTCGTAGACGAGCGTCCCTAGCATCGGTTCGGACTCGTCATTAGCGATCCAGCCCAGATCAATCAGTGACTTCGTAATGATTGCACTCGAGGAGATGTAGACGATTCCTGCTGTAAGGAAAGCCGCGAGAAAGCTCCCAAAAATGAGATAGCCAAAGACTAGCCCGATACCGAAGTTGATGACAAGATCGACAGATCCCGCTTTGCCGATACGGTCCTTACTCGCGATCAATCGACTCAGGTTAAACTCGAGGCCTAGGAAGAATAATAGAAGGACGATCCCAATCTCTGCACCGACGACGATAAAGTCGGTTTCGCTGAGTGCGAGTCCGCCAAGCGCTGCGAGAAGTTCGATCCCGCCAATAGTTACCTCAGGAACGGTGACTGTGATACCGCCAATTCCGACCTCACTGCCTGCGAGGGCGGGGAGTTCGCCCAATACATTCGATCCTAATAACACCCCAATGATGATGTAAAACGGGATCACCGACTGATCAATCCGACTCGAGAGGAAACCAACTAGTGCGACTGCGGTAAAGAGGATGCCGACGTCGACGAGTGCCGTTTCAGTCGCCACTATCGCTCACCTGAGGAAGGAACATTTGTCGCGATCACTCTTCGAGTCCAGCTCCGAGCAGTTCTTCGAACTTGGTGCAGTCCTCGCGGTCACCGACAACGACTAACGTATCGCCAATCTCGAGGACCGACTCAGGCGTCGGCGGCGAGATCAGTTCCTCACCACGCTGAATAGCGACGATGGAGACACCGGTCCTATCACGAATATTCGACTCAATGAGGCTCTGACCGGCTATTTCGGCACCCTCGGCAACGCTGTACCACTCGAGGTAGGTATCCTCGGTGAGCATCGTTTCTACCTGTTCAGCCTGCACTGGTTGAAAGTACGCCCCTTCCAGAATTGTACCGATCTTCCGAGCGAGCTGATCCGAGGCCTCGAATATCTTCTCGCTGTCGGCATCCGTGTCCGCTTTCAGGTATACTTCCCGCTTCCCCGTGTTGTGTGTCACGATGACCAGCAATTCGCCGTCATCGAATTCGACCTCGAACTTCTTCCCGACACCGGGGAGATCGCTCTCGTAGACGGCCATACGTCACAAAAGCAAAGACATGCTAATAAATGGCCTGTCCTTCGACCACTTGCGAGTACTCCTTCCGTTGATTCGCTCTCGGTATAGTATAGGATTGCTCAATAATTATTTTAACATATCTAGTGGCGAACCATCTGGTTAGTACGTAAACGAACTGAATGCCATCGACCGACAGCTACTTAGGCTCGTGCCAGTAGGACAGATGTCTCTACTGTGCGAATGACACGGTCGGATGTACTACCGAGGAGGTGTTCTTTCAGACCTGATCGGCCGCTTGCGCCCATGACGATGAGGTTGATGTTGTGTTCAACACTATTCTCCACAATTACTTCGTGGGGATCGCCTTCGCGGATAGTTCGATCGTACTGCACGCCTGCCTCGTCGGCTCGATTTACAGCGTCATTGAGGGCTGACTCGGCTTCCTTCTCAAGCGTCTCCGTAAGTTGGGGTGCGATGCTACCGGACGCGCTTGCGGACATCTCCGTACCCACGTCCACTACATTCAGGAAGTGAACTGTCGTCGCTTTACCCTCTGCTATCGTGATAGCTTGGTCAACCGCCGCCATACTCGATTCACTCCCATCGGTCGGAACCAGAATATCGTCATACATGAGTTACTGTTCTGTAACGACAGGTAAAAGCGAACACCATGCAATCGCGTGTCTCTGGAAAAGAATTTATCCTACACAGGATCAGTCAATAATTCGAACAAATTTGTATATGGATTGTATCGCTGACCACAGTTTTCGCAGTAATAATAGCAAATTCGCCAGCCACCGCCAGTCGTCAAAAAGGGCCGATGTGAATTTCGAGCGCTACACGGGGACACAGAGTCGGCTTGCCTTTCAGATAAACCAAAGCAGAATCAATTCTGTTTGTCTCTCTCCTCTATACCAGCTTCGAGTATCGACAATATTGCCCAACTTGTCCAGCCAAGCATGATGACTGCTCCAAGCATATAGATACGACGAGTATGTATATTATCGAATGTCTCGATGGAAATCCAAAATAGAATAATATATCCAAGGAGGATTGGAAATATATCTCCAAATCCTTCTGGGTTGCGGAAGCTGGGATATCTCATTACAATTGTTAAATGGTTAGGAAAAGGCTTTACCTTTGGGGAATACTTCTGCCAGGTTCTTATGGTGATGCTGCATTTTTATGCTAATTAAGGTCTGATTTGATTCACAACTACAGAGAATGTAAGACCAGCTCCAATTAATAGCAATCCATCAGAAAATCTAATACCAAGTATTGAAATTTGGAGGCCGATAATCATTATCATGATATTCGAGCTTTGTTGATCAGAGTCCACTGTTTGGCACATATCCGTATCCCACATACAAAGGATACAGGGATAGATGAATAAATCCGGTTCTGCCTTGTAGGAGGGACTATAATAACCTCATCAGTAGATACAGAGAAAATGTACATACTGTTTTCCGCTTCTTTATCTACAAGAGAGAGTGTGTGTCATACTAGAGGTGTTTTCTTATGAGTATGCGTGTGAATTGGCGTGCGAGCTGTAGCCTTGTCGGAACTGTGTTAAAATGGCTCTCAGCACCACTATTATTGCCAGTTGTGGTCGCGATTGCTTATAGAGAGGATCTTTCTCCATTCGTAATCACAATCATTGTTACAGTAATTGTAGGGATTTCATTAGAACGTCTTACAGAGGATCGTGATCTCGATACCAGAGAAGCATTCCTCATGGTTGCACTCACTTGGCTTGCTGTCGCCGTAATTGGTGCAATTCCGTTTGTGGTTGCTGGTGAGGGGTCTCTTGCACATCCAATCAATGCATTGTTCGAGAGTATGAGCGGAATCACAACAACAGGCGCAACAGCTATCGTTGACTTCTCTGTCCATTCCCAGTCAATCCTCATGTGGCGGCAACTCATCCAATGGCTTGGAGGATTAGGGATCCTTGTTCTCGCGACAGCAATCTTCTCACATTTGGGAGTTGCGGGTGCTCAGCTAATGGAAACGGAAACACAAACGAGGAATGTTACGAAACTAACCCCCCGAATCACGGAAACTGCACGCCTTCTTTGGACTCTATATGCTGGTCTTACTATCTCACAAATGGTAATCTTGTATCTCCTTCATCTTGCCGGTCTCGCACCAAATATGACGCTCTACGATGCGATTGCTCACCCTTTCACAACCATTTCGACAAGTGGGTTTTCGCCCCAGCCCGAGAGTCTGGCAGCGTTCTCGCCTGCAGTCCAATGGGTTGTGATTGCATTCATGGCTATCGGCGCAACGAATTTCATTCTAATCTATCTCGCCCTCCAAGGACAACACAAACGACTTTACGAGAGTGAGGAATTCCGATTCTATATTGGTATTTTGCTCTTTTTCAGTATTGGCGTTGCCACGATTCTTAGCTTTGATGCAATATACCCTGAAAGTATAGAAGCGACGGTTCGCCACGCGATATTTCAAGTAGTCTCGATAACCACAACAACCGGATATGCAAGTGCAGATTTCAACATCTGGTCTGCCTCTACGAAGAATTTGTTATTCATTTGCATGTTCATTGGCGGAATGGCAGGCAGTACGACATGTTCGATTAAAGCACTTCGCTGGCTCGTCGTATTAAAGTCCTTTAGGCGTGATCTCTTTATCGCGGGTCACCCACAAGCGGTTCGTCCAGTTCGATTATCCGGTGAAGTCATCGATGAAGAGACGATCAGAGATGTTTATGCATATACACTCGTGAGCATCGTCTTCTTTATTACAGCGACAGTATTTCTCGTGTTTGATACCTCACGAGTCGGACTTCAAATTGGCGAGTTCGAGGCGATGAGTGCAGCTGCAGCGACATTCTTCAATATCGGTCCCGGGTTCGGGATTGTCGGACCATTCGAAACCTACGAGGTGTTCCCAATGAGTACAAAGGTGGTGATGATCTTCCTGATGTGGATTGGACGTATTGAAATCATTCCTGTCTTAGTTCTGCTTACGCCCTCATATTGGAGACGGTGAGCAGGCAGACGTGCCTCTTACTGCGAGTTCATACAATAGTCGCTTCATTCTACCTTACCGGGGCGACTTCCCAACCTGAAAGCGTCTACTTTCCAAACCCGAATAGCCGCTCCCGAAAGAACCGTCTCGTCGGACGCTGGCCAGTAGCACCGAACATTCCAGTTCGTCAACGACACTCAATACCAATGACCCAGTCACCAAACGGGCCAACAGTCCTCGCTCAGTCGCTCCGATTACGACCATCGTTGCATCTCGGGCGGCCCGTTCGATAGCCACCTCTACATCGCCGGACTCAACCTGAAGGGTCGCATCCTCTAGGTCGTGCTTAGCGGCCCACTCTCGGAGGATCGATTCGCCCTCGTCCAAATCGTCGGGACGTGTAGTAACGTCACCTCCGAGCCATGCTCCTGCCGGAGCAGGGACGCGACCTCCGCACTCAGATCCGAGTCGGGACCGCCTGCGGTTGGTACCAGAACGTGTTCCGGATCGAACCCCCATCTCGCAACACGAGGAAGTCGCATGGTGGGTTTCCTGTGGGTTCCTCAAGGCGTGTCTCGACGCGGACTTGGCCGTGCTCACCCCAACCCATCACCACTATGTCAGCCCCGTGGTTACGGGCAGTATCGAAAATTTGCTCGAAACCCCTGTGTGCGAAGGTAGTATGAGTCTCGACGTCGATGCCGAAGGTATTTGCGTCCGAACGCGCACTTGCGAGAAGGTCCGCTGATTCAGCGTCTATCTCATTGACGTGACTGGCGGCTTGCTCGAGGGCCGTTTGATCGGGCACAGTTACGATGTGAACTGCTTCAACTACGCCCCCACGGTGTTTAGCGATAGCCGAGGCAAGTTCAATAAGATCCTGTTCGTGTTCAGGATTGGACAGGGGAACCATCACACGGTACTGTCCGCCGTCGGGCCGGATGATCGTTGAGACGGTATTATCGGGCATCGTCTAAAGTTATCATCCTATTTGGTAATAGAGGAATGGCGAGGTTCGATACCCTGTTCGTCTGTCCCACACAACTATTATTCAATTCAATAAGTAAATTTCCCCTCATGGGATCGAAAGACGTCCAGAATTGGCTTACCGAATTTATCTGTCAATACGGTCAAAAACCCTATCAAATGCGGAGGGTTTCAACAGAGCCATATTATTGAAGGGGGTCCCATAGACAGGTATCGTCTTTTCTCATCACACGGTCTAACACGGTTATAACACGGTAAGGAAAATGTCATTTTAACACGGTACACACGGTTGACCGTGTGGGAATTTTTACTACGGTTTTGTAGTAAAACACCGCCTTAGAAGCAAGATACCTCAATCTGTTATTCAATCTCAACCGTTTGTCAAACCGTGTGGATATTCAGTAGAACAACCCCCTTTCCTTCGTGTGGAACAATCAAACACTGCAAAGTTAGTGAATTACAATAGATTGATAACCTATCTATTAAATCTGCGAACTGGGTGTGTGCTCCTTCCCTGGGACACCACACGCCCTTTCAGAGGTATGTTTCTAACCTAGAGAACACGAGATACTATCTAACTCTCGTCTTCTCCCGTAGCTTCCTCTTCAATCTCTTCAGAATCTTCCTCAGAGTCTTCCGTATCAGGATGACCATAGGTGCCGATTTCATCGTCTAAATCAATGACGACAAGCTCAACGTCGTTATTAAGCTGCTGCGTGCGTGGCTCGTATTGCGTGGTCACGTCGGGTACTAGACCTTCAACCTTAAGGAAACTCGTGGGAGCTGTAGTTCCACCACTGTCCGTTCGGCTCAGTGAGTAACTGTCATCTGATTCTTCCTTAAGCGGTCGGATGCCTAGTGTGTCTGCGTCACGGTCGTAATAGAATTCAACGTATTCAACGTTTTCATCGAAGTATTCATCCAAAGCTGCATTGTTGATTCCGATACTATTTGATTTACGCAGGCTGATTTTTGGTTGGCCGCTACCTCTGCTGGAACCACTAATCTTTTCGAATCCCATAATTACAACTCCACATTCAACAATCTCTCTAAAGTAGTCTTCTATCTCAAGCAGCTACTATTCAGAACCTATTCTAGTATATGGAAAAGATCCTTCCAGAGCCTTCCCTTTAGCCTTCTTTTCCATTTCTTCTTCACAAATAGGAGGCAATTCGAAATTGATTCAAAGCATCTATTCTACACTAGCTCAATTTCATCGATATATTTAATATCTTCTAGCATGAATGTATAACTGCATATGAGGAATTTAGATAATTTTGAAAGGCTTAGTTCGGGTCTTGATATAGTATTACGACTTAATGAGCGCATCGAAGATGACGAAGATAATAATGTTTCTGTACGAATGAATGAGGTGAGAAGCTATCTCGCCCGTGCAAGTGAACATGTTGGCTCAAACTGGATGGAAGAACAGTTCAAGAAGAGTATGGGCCTTGCAGCGAGTATTGCACTTAATCATGGCCATGATGACCTCGCAGAAGAAGCTATGACACTTGGTGGTGAGATAAATGAGGTCTAGTGATGCAGTGGCAACTTATCCAATTTGTCAAGCAAAAAATTGTGAAGACCGTGCCTCTCGGGTGGTCAACAGTAGTAATGGACATCCGCATAAGGAATGGAAGCTCTGTGCAGACCACTATGAGGAAGTGAATGGTACAGACCCTTGGAATGGCAAGCAAGAATGGTGTCTTCGAAAGCTCTATTATCGCTGTCCAGAAGGTGGAAAGATATCTCACAATGTGATTCTTAGAGAGGAAGACAAGGGAGGCTATTCCTGTTCGTGTGGAAAGAAACACCCACCAGCGTCAATTAGCGATTAACCGCTCTCCTCAAGGTTGGTGCATATTTTGACTTTATCAGCTCACCTCCTGTCAAGAGATTTGCGCACCAGATGAAAATCGGAATGTTGAATGCTAGTGATAGCATTCGACCTGGCGTAAATAACATGACTGACGAAGAAATCCAACGGCTTGAGCGAGAGCTAAAGTATGCTCAAGAAGCCCTCGTAGTCTTAGAAACAGGCGGTGAGAATTTAGGCCACAACCCTTCACTGGTGAATTCCATCCCAGTCGAATACCGCCACTTAGCCAGAGGTGGCCATAGGGAGCTTGAGGAGCACATCGAGAGATTAAAAGTGGATATAGAATCACGGAAAGGAGGGTTCCTATAATGATTCTCCGAAGTCTGTTTTTTTACGTCCAGCTGTGGCTATCGACGGTTTTGGTATCAATCGTATTTCTGCCTTCAGCCATGTTTTGGAGTTTTGTGTTCCAATTTCCACTGGAGCAGTTAGACGCAACTCTCTACCACGTCTTCACCATCTCAGTATTACTCGTCTGGATTCATATTTTCCTAATAATCTATAGCCGTGACTATCGAACTGTACAAGGTCTAAAATACTTAGCACTATCATCATATCTAACAGCATTCTTCGTAGTCTTCGGTTCAAAATATCCTGACCTCTTTATTGACACGGTTGGGTTTGGGATTCTACAGAACTCAATTATATTTGCAATCACCCACTGCGTCCCATTCGTGATAATATATTCAGATGAAGCTGATGAGGTAGGTCAAGAAGTAACCTACTCGGATGAAGAATCTGTGAAGGATGGAAATGAATACGAAGGTAGTATGGAAGAATTTGAAGATTGGATGAGAAGTAACTCACGCGCAGACGAGTAGTGACCTCGGGCGCGGTCGAATAGATTGGCGATCATGTTAAAAATGCAACTGAATTGAAAGCCATGATGAAGATGGATTCTAAAGCGCTCACTATAATCGGTACTTCTATTTCGATTCTTCTCTAATCACCATACGGCAGAGAGGGCGTCCATTAACCAGATGGACTCTTGAACCCAATCAAGAGTTTGCTTAAAAGGAACCCGCCGCCTTACAGCGAATCTGAGACGCTATGTATGCGGATGGGCCCTGACGGATTCGAACCATCGACCACTCGGTTATGAGCCGAGCGCTCTAACCAGACTGAGCTAAGGGCCCTTCAATCGGGAAAAACCGTGCGCGGTAATTAACGTTTGCTGTCCGGTTCGCTCGAGGGAAACGGACCTGTTCTTACGCAGTCAGCGCCTCGAGTTCGTCGTCACTCAGCTCGGCCTCGAGCTCCGCCTCGCTGTGGGACTCGAGGACGTCCTCGCGCTCCTCGGCGTCGAGGTCGGTCACGGATTCGAAGTGGTGACACATAGCAATCGAATGCACGCGCTCGCACTCAATAAAGGCTGTTACAGGAGAGTTGACTGTTCGTCTCGCTATCTCAGGACGAACGCCCACGGATGGTCGCGCTTCACAATCCGCAGTTACAGGCAGTCTGCGTCTCGAGGAGAAAATCGCCACTCGAGTGCCGGAGCCGTGGTCGAGAGTCGCGTCTGGACACCGGAAACGCAGTTCGCCTACTCGTCCTGATACTCCGCGAGCGTCTGATCGGTCGTCTCGGCGCGGTGACGCGTCGCCAGTCCCGCGAGGTGGGGCGATTCGGGGACGATCAGTTCCTCACAGGCGGTTTCGCAGGCGCTCCGGCTCCCGGGGAGGCAGAAGACGGGCGTGTCGACGGCGATTCCCGCCGTCGCGCGCGAGGCCATCGCTCGCGTTCCAACTTCGTCCCACGAGAGCGAGCGAAACAGTTCGCCGAAGCCCGGCAACTCGCGCTCGAACAGCGATGCGGTCGCCTCCGGAGAGACGTCGTCGACGGTGACACCGGTGCCGCCCGTGGTACACACCACGTCGATATCCCGACGTGCAACGAGGCCGCGGACGGCGGTTCGGATCGCCGAGTAGTCGTCCCGGACCAGGAGCCGTTCTCGGACCTCGTGGCCATCGGCTTCGAAACAGTCCTGAATGGTGTCCCCGCCCGGATCGTCGGGATCCGCCGTGCCCGCGCGCGAACTCGAGACGGTGACGATCCCAACGGAGAGCGGATCGATGATATCGTGTCCGTGGTGGTCGGTACTCCGTCGGTCGTCGGTTTCGCCGGTCATACGTCTACGTCACTGGCGAAGGACGATAATCCCTCTCCCGAAAACCGGTGGTCGAACTCGCAGGTGAGAGGGTGATAATTCGATCGTCGATTACAAACCGACCAGTCGCGACGAATAGAGAAGCGCCGAAGCCAGGACTCGAACCTGGGACAACCTCGTATCTGCGGCGAACAGGGAATACCTGAGTCGCCGTAACAGCGAGGTGCTCTACCATCTGAGCTACTTCGGCTCATCATCTGGTAGTCGGGTGCATTTGATAGGGCTTTCGTTTTCCCTGCTCCGGGTTCGATACTCTTTCACGCACCGCTCGAGTACGCGTTCCCAATGAGCGAGGAGGATGCCGACAGCGCGGACCGCGGTTCCGGCGGCCAGTGCGGAAACCGCGCTGACGACGGTGACGAGCCGGACAATCGAGAGGCGGATCGCGATCTCGAGCAGGTCGTCGCCGAGGTCCGAGCGCGAGTTACTCCCGACGACGGCGAACGCGCGCGTCTCCGCGAGGTGGCCGACCGGCTCATGGATCGGGCCGAGTCCGCGGCGACCGACCTGTGCACCGACGCCGACGTCTTACAGGTCGGCTCCACCGCCAGAGATACCTGGATCAGCGGCGACCGCGATATCGATATCTTCGTCCGGTTTCCGCCGGAGCTCGACCGCGAAACGCTCGAGGAGTACGGCCTCGAGGTCGGCCACGCGACGCTGCCCGAGGGCCACGAGGAGTACGCCGAACATCCCTACGTCAAAGGCGAGGTCGAGGGGTTCGACGTCGACGTCGTCCCCTGTTTCAGACTCGAGTCGGCGACCGAGATCCGTTCGGCGGTCGATCGGACGCCGTTTCACACCCGGTACCTCCAGCGACGACTGGACGACGAGCTCGCCGCGGCCGTCCGCGTCACCAAGCAGTTCCTCAAGGGGATCGGCGTCTACGGCAGCGACCTCCGAACCCGGGGATTCAGCGGCTATCTCACCGAACTCCTCGTCTGCGAGTACGACGGGTTTCGACCGCTGCTCGAGGCCGCGGCCGACTGGCGGCCGCCGGTCGAACTCGACCCAGAAGCGCACGGCCGTGCACACGAGGCGGCAAAGTCGTCTCAGAATGAGACGGCCGGCGACGCCGACCGCCCGTTCGACGATCCGCTGATCGTCATCGATCCGACGGATCCCGAACGCAACGTCGCCGCGGTCTGCTCGGCCGAGAACGTCGCTCGCTTTCAACACTACGCCCGGGAATTCCTCGCGTCCCCGCGGATCGACCACTTCGAACCCGACGATCCGGAACCGCTGTCCGAGTCGGAGCTGCGCGAACACCTCGAGCGCCGGGTCACTACGCCCGTCGCCGTCCGGTTCGACGCCCCCGGTCTCGTCGAGGATCAGCTCTATCCGCAGCTTCGGAAATCGCTGGCGGGCATCACAAAGGGGCTGGACGATCGCGGGTTCGACGTCTTCCGGGCGACGGCTATCGCCGACGAGACTGCCGTCGTCTTCGCCGAACTCGCGGTCGACGAGCGACCGGCAGTCGAGCGCCACGACGGACCACCGGTCCACGTCCGCGACCACGCGACCGGCTTTTACGAGTCCTACGCGGATGACCCCGACGCCTACGGCCCCTTCATCGCGGGCGACCGCTACGTCACCGAGCGCGAGCGGGCGTTCACCTCCGCCCGATCGTTCCTCGAGAGCGACCGCCTCTTCGACGTCGGACTGGGTGCACACGTCGAAACGGCGCTCGAGGACGAGTACGAAGTACTGGTCGGATCGGAGATCACGACGTTGCTCGCCGAGTTCGGCACGGAGCTGAGAACGTACTTCGAACCGCGACCCTGATACGGACTGCTGTCAGTCGTTTCCGGCGCGACCGCGATCCAGCCTGCGGTCGCACCGGTACATCGTTACAGCAGACCGTATGAGGAGCGCAGCGCCTCGTCACTGCCGCGATCCGTTTCGTCAGAGATCGTTCAGGTCCACGTCGAGATCGTGGGCCTCGAGCACGTCCTCGAGGGCCGATTCGGCGTTGTCGCCGGGTTCGTCGTCGGGCTCGATCGGTTCGCGACCGTCGAAGGTCTCGTGGACGAGTGCCACGCTGTCGGCGAGCACGTCCAATCCGTAGCCGCCCTCGAGGACGAACGCCAGCGCGGCGTCGGTGTCGTCGGCGAGGGACCGCATGCGGTCGCTCATCAGCGCGTAGGCCTCGGTCGAGAGTCGGATCCGCGAGATGGGATCGTGACGATGGGCGTCGAAACCCGCGCTGATGAGGAGGAGATCGGGATCGAACGCGGTGAAGGCGGCGGTGATCGGCCCGTCGACGGCGGCCAGATACTCGCGGTCGTCGGTGCCGGCCGGCATCGGAACGTTCATCGTCGTCCCGTCGCCGTCTCCCTCGCCGGTCTCGTCGACGTCGCCGGTGCCGGGGTAGAGCCCCTGCTCGTGGATCGAGGCGAAGAACACGTCGCCCCTGTCGTAGAAGATGTCCTGCGTTCCGTTGCCGTGGTGGACGTCCCAGTCGAGGATCGCCACCCGGTCGACGTCGTACGCGTCGTGATCGAGGGCGTACTGGGCGGCCACGGCTGCGTTATTGACGAAGCAAAACCCCATCGCGTCGTCGTAGACCGCGTGGTGGCCCGGCGGCCGACCGATCGAGAAAGGTGTGTCACGGCCCGTATCACCCTCGAGCGCCGCCTCGGCGGCCCAGCAGGCGAGCCCGGCGCTCTGGCAGGCCGCGTCCCAGGTTTCCTCGACGGCGGCGGTGTCGGGGTCCCAGCTCCCGCCACCGTCGGTACAGAACTCCCGAACGGACTCGAGGTACTCGCGGTCGTGGACGGCCGCCATCGTGTCGAGTTCGCACGGATCGCTCTCGACGTACGTGACGCCGTGTTTCTTCTTCAGCCGTTCCCGGATCGCCCGTAACCGGTCCGGCGACTCCGGGTGGCGCGAACCGGGATCGTGTGCGAGACAGAGCTCGCTGTAGCCGAACTGCATCTGCTCACTCGAACAGCGAGAAGTACGTCTCGATGTCGTCGTCGGTGATCGTCCGCCGGTCGGCGTGGTGTGCGAGAGTCGCGGCCGCCCGGGCGACGTTATCCGCGTAGTCCTCGAGGATATCGGCGAGGGCGACGCGGGCGTCCATCGAGACGCGATAGCGATCGTCGATTTCCAGCCTGGCGATGCGATCGACCGGCGCGACCGGGAGCTCGAGGCCATCCTTGTCGACGACCGCTTCGACGCCGAAATCCTGCGCCATCAGCGTCTTCCGGCCGTCAGCCGTCGCCTCTTCGGCGGCGTCGATTGCGAGTTCGCTCCCGTGTTCCTGAATCCGCGTTGCGAGTTGCTTCGACGCGTCAGCACTCACCCGAAGATTGCCTGCGTTCCGCCGGATGATCGTATCCACCGGGGCGAACGGGAGTTCGACGTTCATATCATGATAGGCGAAGCTAACTCCCTTAACGCTTTTCCTAGGCGGCCGATGAGGTTGCTCGCCGCGTCAGAACACGTCGTTTGCGTCGAGACGGCCGTCGCGGACGACCCCTCGGGCGGTTACCTCCTCGCCGAGACCGACGTCGGCGTCGGTCGCGATACTCATGGTCGTTTCGCCGTCGTCGAGCACGATCGGGTCGCCCGCCTGCACGACGACGCCGGTGAATTCGCGTTCCTCGCCGTCGGATGGTTCGTCCGAGTCGGTCTCGACGTCAGCACTGGCGCTATCGTCGGTAGCGTCGGTCGAGGCACTCGAGGAGGTGCTCTCACCGGCGCCGTTCTCGCCTGAGCCACCGTCGTCACTGGCAAAGGCAGACAGGCCGGCGTTCTCGTCACTCGAGCCGCTCGTATCGCCCTCGGACTCACCGGTGCCGGACGAGTCGGACTCGAGAACTGTGATCGTCGACTGCCAGCCCGCGGAGGCCTCGAGATCGTCCTGCCAGCCGTCCTGAATCTCGACGTCGCCGAGTACGACCTCGTCGCCCGGACCGATATCGATGTCGGCTTTGTCGCCCCAGAGGGCGACGCGGATGTCGTCGGTCGCGTCCTGGACGCGGATGTTCCGGACCTGTCCCTCCGAGCCGTCGTCGCGATCGAACGTTCGCTTGGGATCGGCCGAGCGAACGACGCCAGCGATGTCGACCATCTGATCGATCTCGAGGTCCTCGATCGGCGTGCTCTCGGGGACGTACTCGACCTCCTCGTCGACTTCCTCGACGGCACCGCGGTTACCGACGTGAAGCTCGAGGCTGCCGTCGCGGTCCTTGACGTAGCCGTCGATCACTTCGACGGTCGTCCCGGCCTCGAGTTCAGTTGCGAGATCGGCCTGCTCGTCCCACAGGGTCACGCGAATGCGACCGGTCGAGTCGCCGAGGACGAGGTTCGAGACCTTCCCCTCCGAGCCGTCGTCGCGGTCGAACGTCCGCACGCTGTCGGTGTCCAGAAGCAGGCCGACGAGGTTGACGTTCGAGAGACCGAGCGAGAGGTCCTCGACGGTGTACGTATCGGAGACCTGCACGTCGATCTCGGTATCATCGTCGGGTTGGACGTCGTCCACGCTGATTTCGACGCCGGAAAAGCCCTCCTTGGGTCGGCCCTTGATCCGCAGGACCTGGCCCTCCTCGAGTTCCTCGATGGCGGCCTGGGCGTGATCGTCCCAGAACGCCGCTCGCACGGAACCGGTCTCGTCTGCCACCTCGACGTTGACGACCTGCCCGTCTTCGTCCTCGCCATCGCGCTCGAAGGTGCGCACCTCGCCGATCGAGAGCACTTTGGCGACGAACTTCGCCTCCTCCATCCCGGGTTCGATGTCGGCGATTCCGCCGACCTCGCTCTCGCCGACTTCGTGAGCGACGAGCATCGCCGCCGTCTCCTCATCTGCGAGTCCCCCCATCTGCTCGACTTTCGCCTCGACGGCCTCGCGAAACTCCTCGAGAGAAACGTCGGCCTCGAGGTCCTCATATACGCCCTCGATGTCGCTCATTCTATGCTCGTGCATGGGTAGCCCGCGCATAAGCGTTATCCATTCGGTATCTCAGCGTGTCGCGCCATCCGACAGAGATGGGGAGTATCCGTGTCGTACCCGGTAGTTTCGATCCGTCGGAAACGGCTCGTCCGGACCGCGCGACGACGGGGTTCGCACAGGAGGTCATGCGTCTCACTGGCCGCGCCCTGTTATATAAACGTCAGTGTGGCCGTGCGCAAGCGGGGGATCGCTCAGAACGCCGATACGACGGCGAACCGCCGAGAAAGGACGATGGTTGAGACTGGTGACCAAACTCAAGGGACCATCATTGACGCCGCAACGGCCACGAAAGTCCGGGGCGGCAACGGGAGCCTTTCGAAAGGGCTTTAATGTCCACGCAGTTACGAAGAGATGAGTCCTGGTAGGGTAGTGGACTATCCTCTTGGCTTGCGGAGCCAGGGACCGGAGTTCAAATCTCCGTCAGGACGTTTTTCGCGCGACAAACTCACGAGCACCGCGTAACGGTGCGAGTATCCGTCGCGCGAAAACGGATACGGAGATTTGAGCAGGGAAGTCGTGGTTCGAAAGACGCGAAGCGTCTTTCGTCATCAAGCGAGACCTCCGGTCTCGCTGACCTCGCGAATCTTCGATTCGCTCAGTCACGAGAGAGCGGAGCTCTCTCGAACGACAGCGCGACCGAAGGGAGCGACCGTCTTCCCGTGTTCAAATCTCCGTCAGGACGCTCACTTCGTTCGCGTTGGACTCCGTCAGGACTACCGAAGAACACGGGCTATCAGTTCGTTGCGAAAATCGGTCCGGGGACGTTCTCGCCGAAGATTCGTAAGATAGCCGCAGTAACGAACTGAGAGCGCCCACCGGCGGTGACGAAAGTATCCTGCGCTTCTTCGCGAGCACGTTCGCCTTCCACCCCGCGCGCATGAACACACGTGGGGATGAACACAAGTGACGACGATGAGTTCGGAGTCATTCCGGCAACTCGCTAAATGCACGCGTTGCCGCCCGCAGACGACGATCGGTGACTGTTGCAGATATGAAACAGAATAAAATGGTATGTTTCCCATATGAATCGGTTTAATTGTAGAATATATAGTATGGCTACCGCACCGTAGAAATGTGTGCACAGAAACACAAGGCGACGATTCTTGACGGGATGTGCAACGACTATCGCAGCCAGTGGCGTGCTAGCGGGGTCAGGGAGCGCAGCGTCGACAACCGACGCGGGAGATGAGCTTCCGCCGCAGCCGCCGGAGGCTGTGGCGGGCTGGTCCGCCGCTCGAGGCGGATACGGAAATACGGCCGCGGTCGGCTCCGACCACGGGTTCGGCGACGGGTTCGATTTCGACGCTCTCGAGGTCGACTGGACGGCCGACGTCGGGGGATTGCCGGTCGTCGACGACAGTATGGTCTATCTGCCGGTGGAGGGAGCGGTGCACGCGCTCGATGCCGCCGACGGGTCGCTCGAGTGGCAAAGCGAGGACGTCGGTGCCAGCGAATCGCCGACGGTCGCGTACGGGACCGTCTTCGTGAGCGGCGATCGGGGCGTCACCGCGCTCGATGCCGCGAACGGGGACGTTCGATGGCAAACCTCGGTCTCCGACGCCGCCACCGATTCCGACGCTGACGAACCCGCCGTCTCGCCGCCGACGGTCGCGTTCGAGCGGGTGTACGTCTGCGCCGACGGCGGGCTGTCCGCGATCGACTGTGAGACCGGCGAGATCGACTGGCGTTGCGACTCGGCCACCGTGACCGTCGGCGATCCCTGGGAGGAACAGAACGAGGTCGACCGAACGATCGAGGGGGGAGTGGCGGCCACCGACGAGCGCGTCTTCGTGCTCGCCGAAGCTGGAACGATCGTCGGTCTCGATCCGCTGACGGGCGAGCAGCGGCTGACGGCCGACACGTATTACTACTACCTGTATGACCTCGTGGCGACCGACGAGCGGGTATTCGTTCGAACCGGTTCAGAGGAAGTCATCGCCTACGATTCGGCGACCGGTGAGCGCGAGGAGGGATGGGGCGGCGGGATTCGCCGACTCGCCGTCCGCGGGGAGACGCTGGTCTTCGTCACGCGGTACGAACTCGTCGCGATCGACCTCGAGAGCGGCGACGAGCGGTGGTCCGTGGGGAAGTACTCGCACTGTATCGGCGATCCCGTGATCGCCTGCAACGCGGTCCTCGTCAGCTTCGGATTACAGGGCGGCGAGTACGAAAACTCGCTCGTCGCGTTCGATCTCGACGATGGCGGCGAACAGTGGGTCTTTTCGCGAACGGAGAGCGCGTACGTGGGAGGGCGATGCGTGGTCGCCGATCGAGCGATCTACATCGACGACGGCGGACTGACTGTGATTCGCGCAAACGAGGGCGAACGCGACGAAGGAGACGAGGAAGCGGAGGGAGATACGGGAGACGACGAACGCGGTGAAGTCGACGAAACCGACGGCCCGGATTCGAACGCCACGGATGAGGTGCAGGCCGGATCGGACGAAACCGAGGAGGGCGGAGAGACCGACGTCCAGAACGAGAGTGACGACCCAGAAACCGACGGCAAACAGCGAACCCGGTACATGCTACGGACGATGTGGAGCGTGATAGCGTAGCGACGCTGGGTGTCGTAGTAGCGCTGGATATCGTAGCGAGAGAGTTCGCCTCGGCGAATCCGGCGGAGCCGAAGCCGCGCCTATCGCGCCTACGCTTCAGGAAGCGATCCGCAGTAGTCGACGGTGAGGAATGACGGGGGTCCACACGCGCCGATAGAATACTCGAGGCCGCCTTGAGTCGGCGCGATCGCTCTCGAGGGTGAAACTGGGTGAGAGGAGTAAGCCCCCTTCTGTTCGACCCGGCATTCGGCTGAGCGTCCGCGCCGTCCGCGGCGGGGCCGCGGGGTGTTCGGGCTACCACGGCGCGGACTTGCACCGGTGAGGATTCGCCGTTCCATCGATCCTCGGCCAGCAGTGGTGGTCGATCACGCCGAGCGTGATCCGCGGATTCAAACCGCGAGCGATATGCGGCCACGCGTTCCCTCTGCGGGTCAACTCCCCTTCCTCTCGGTCGGGTTCGCACGCATCATCGGTCTGGCCGAGACGTGTCGTTTCTGTTCCAGAGCCAGCGGTCTCCCGCTCCGGACTTGCGTCCGGTCACCCGCCCGAACGGGTGGGGGGACTTTCCTCGCGGGCGTGGGGCGTCCCGGAGGGACGGCCCACGTTACGAGCGTGGAGCGACTCGAAGAGTCGGTCCACGGTATGAGCGTTGCGCGTCCCGAAGGGACGGGCAACGGTAGTGGCGTGATGCATCCCGAAGGGATGAACCACGCCAGGTGGTCCCACCGTTGCCGGCGAGACCATCGCGGCAGCCAGGCTCTCTCTCCCACCGTTTCTTGGAGCGTCGGTCGAATAAGTCCCCCGATCGGAGATACAAAAAGAGCACCGTCACGAATGGAAGCGTTTTAGGACGACTATCCCCTTGTCCATCTGTATGTCCCAGGGACAGGGCGTCGACCTTTCCTACGAGGACGGTGCGCGCGCGGTCGAACTCGCGCGTGAATCCGTCGACTCCTACGTACGACACGGGCAGCGAGAACAACCAGGCAGCATGCGCGAGGCCTTCTACGAGCGGACCGGTGCGTTCGTCCGCCTCGAGTCGACCCGCGGCCGGGGGAGCCTGCGGGGCTGTGCGGGTGGCTACCACTCGGACGATCAGCTCGGCCACGTCATCGTGGACGCGGCGATCGAGGCCGCCAGCGAGGACTCCTGTGGCTCGGAGGTGAGCCCCTCGGAGCTCCCGAACCTGACGGTTTCGGTCTGTACCGTCAGGAACGTGCTGCTAACGGACGACCCGCTGGCCGATCTCGAGCTCGGCACCCACGGCGTCGCCATCGACGGCGGCGAGGGCGGCTGGATGTATCCGACGGTGCCGGTCGAGAACGACTGGAGCGCCCGCGAGTACCTCGACCGAACCTGCCGGAAGGCGAAGCTCGCGCCGGGTGCCTGGCAGAACGACGACGTTATCGTCACGCTGTTCGAAGGCCAGGTCTTCCGCGAGCGAAAGGCCGACGGCAGCATCGAGGAACTCTGAGAAGGGAACGGGGGGACGGCTCGAGTCGCGCGTCGAAAGCGCGGACCGCGAGGTTTTGGGGCTATTTCTCGACCGACAGTACCGACCGTATGTCGAGTCCGTAGATGAACGCAACGGCCTTCAGACGATCCAGCCGTTCGAACGGGGCAACGGAACCGACGTCGGCCGGCTAGGCTCCGTCTCCGGCAGCGACCGTCGTGAGCTTCGCCTCGAGCAGGGCATCGAGCGCGGCGAAGACGACGCGGACGGCGAGCCAGAGTACGAACAGGTTCACGAGGACCTGATCGGCGCCCCCGGTAAGCCCGGTCCGGTGCGTGAGAACCGAGAGCGGGAGATTGATGGCCGCAGCGGCGCCGATGATGAACGCGAGCTGAACGGCCAACCGGTTCGCGATGTCGGCGTGAGTATGCGACCCGGTACCGTCGGTTGAACTCATAGCGCGGTTGTTTCGGCCCGGAAACTTTAGCTTATTGAGTTGTGAAGTCGACCCGACCGGCGTCGGCCAGACACCGCTCGCTGGCCGCCTCGAGGTCGAACTCCCGGACGACCTCGCCGTCCCGGATCAGCGGCTCGAACAGCGCCTCGCCCTCGTCGGGGCCGTCGCGGTCGGCCAGTGCGACGTGGTGGCCGCCGTCGGGCGTCCGGTAGACATCCTTGACCCCCGATAGTTTGCCCCGCTTGGAGATCGGCTCGTCCTCGATTTCGACGATATCGAGGCTGAAGTCGACCGAGTCGGCGCCGGTGATGTGGCTGCCGACGCCGAAGCCGTCGGCGACGTCGCGCAGCGTGCGGATGGTTTCGGGCTCGAGGCCGCCGCTACAGAAGATGTCGACGCCCTCGTGACCGCGTGCGTCGAGTTCCCAGCGGACTTCGCGGATGATGTGCCGGAAGTCGCCGCGACGGGAACTCGTGGTGTCGATGCGAACGCCGTCGAGATCGTCGCCGAGCGTCTCGGCGGCCAGCAGGCTCTCGCTCTTCTCGTCCCAGAAGGTGTCGACCAGCGCGATCCGGGGGACATCCTCGCTGACGGCCTCGTCGAACGCCGTCCACGCCGCGGCCTGGTTCCCCTCGCCGAAGCAGAACATGAGCGCGTGGGGCATCGTTCCGCCCGCCTCTCGCCCCAGAATCTCGCCCGCCGCGACGTGGGAGAAGCCGTCGAGACCCGCGAGCAACGCGGCCCGCTCGACCGTCGTCGCGATCGAGGGATGGACGTGGCGCGCGCCGAAGGAGAGGACGATCGAGTCCGGGGCCGCCAGTCTGGCCTCGAGCGCGGCCGTCGCGAACCCGCTGGGCTGGGACAGGAAGCCGAGCAGCGAGGTCTCGAGTTCGGCGAACTCGAGGTAGGGGCCCTCGACCCGGAGGACGGGGCCGCCGTCGAACAGCTGGCCGTCGGGGAGCGCGTCGACGTCGACGGCGCGGCCCTCGAACAGCGTCGCCACGTCTTTCACGCCGGTAAACACGTCGAACTCCCCCGTCGGGAACTGGTCGGCGGTTACTTCGGCGACGACGCGGGGGTTCTTGCCCGCGTGCTCGAGCGTGGTCCGCGTGCGCTCGAAGTAGGCGTCAGTTGCGTCCCCCTCGAGAATCGCCGCTGCGGGGACGGTTTCGAACGGATTTGACATATCGTCGGTTTCCCGTCGAAGACAAAAAAACTACCCGTCTGCCGGCGCTCGCGGCGTCTTCGGCGGCTCGATCGGAAACGGCGCTGCGAGCCGTGACGACGCGGCGGTGGCGGTCGGTTCGGCGGTGGCCGTTCGCTCGAGGGAAGTCGCAGGCTCGAGCGCTGCCCCGGACCCACCTTGGTTCGAGCCCGATTCGGTGGGGTGAATCGCCTCGAGATCCCCGACAGTCGGCGCGCCGACGATCTCGACCGTCTCGCCGGTGACGGAGACGCGATACGCGCCCTCGAAGGCCTCGCCGTCGGAGATCCGGTAGATGCCGTTTCCAGCAGTGTCGACCCGCTCGGCCCCGCGGTTCGCGAGGAGTTGCCGGTACGCATCGGCGAATTCAGTCGCGTCGGCGCGACTCTCCCAGGCGACCCGCCAGACGTGGCCGGTCTGGCCGGGCTCGTCCGTCCGCTGGTACACGTGGATGCTATCCCCGGCCCAGCCGGCCGTCGCGGGATGCGAGTAGTTGTACTGCGAGCGCTCGGTTGCCCCTTCAGTGAGCGGGCGCTCGATGACGCCGTTGGCCCAGAGCGTCGCGAACAGCGTGGCTTCGCCGATCGTCTCCGTCCGGCTCTCGCTGTCGTTGCCGTCTCCGCCGTCCGTGATCGGTCGCCACTCGTCGCTCGAGCGGTCCGGGATCGCGATGTCGACCGGGTCAGTATCCGGATAGCGCTCCGGGTGGATCAGCTGGGCGGTGCTCCGGGGCGGCGCCTCGTGGGCGGCGTCGACAGCGTCCCAGCCGCCGCGCTCGGTGAGATCGGTGACGAACGGCGGCCCCTCGGCGTAGGGCACGTAGATCGAGAGGAAGAGCCCGGCGTTGAACGGGCGATCGGCGAGCGTCTCACCCCCGATCGTCGGCGGCTGTACGGCCGGCAGACACTGCCACTCGCCCCCGCACCGGCGGTCGTACCGATCGGGGACGACGCTCGCCTCGCCCTCGAGCAGGCCGTTTTCAGCGCGGACCCCGTCGATCGTCTCGCTCTCGCGAGCGATACCGAACCGTTGATCCTGCAGCGCGTGGGTCAGCTCGTGGACCAGGATCCGCCGGTCGATCCGGATCTCGTCAGTGTCGTCAATAATTATGACGATCCGGTCGTTTACGTAGTAACCCTGAATAGAATCACCGTAGAGATCGTCGAACGCCCGATTGACGTCCGTCTCGCCGTCGACAAGGAATGCCCCGCGCCAGACCTCGTTGCTAAACGCCGACGCATTCTCGGTGTTGGACGCCCGTCGGGAGCGGTACTCGGCGCGGCTCATCACCTCGAGGTCGACGTCGCGGTCGTATTTCAGTCCGCGGACGACCTCGATCCGGGCCATCGAGCGGTACTTCACGGCCTCGAGTTGCGCCTCGGTGATGCCGTCGCTCGCATCGAATTCGAAGACGTCGTCGTGGGCGTAGTCGCCGACGTGCCCGAGTTCGCGGTCCGCGTCGAACCCGCCGGGGGAGCCGGGAAGCGCACAGCCCGAGAGTACGACCAGCACGACGACGGCGAACAGTCGGCCTCGGCTCATTGACTCATCGTTCGGCGAGATCGTGAAAGCGCCGTCGATCGGCCGACCGCGAGAAGGTGGTGTCGCCCAGTTGTGAGAACGGCGCGTCGATCGATTTGGAGCCCGGTCACGTTCGGTGGCGGCCGACGGCGAACCAGGTCGCCGATCCGAGCAGTGCGATCGCGATTGCGCCCACTGTGGCCGTCACACTGAAACCAGGAATGGGAGCGGCTTCGGGTGCCGCACCGGTCTCGACGTTCGACAGCTCCGCGACCGACGGGGCGCGAACGATCGTCGCCGCCGTCCCGTTCTGCTCGAGGTAGTACGCGCCGGCGTAGCCGCCATCGTCGATCACGAAGGTGTCCTGATGTCCGTCGACCGCCTCGGCACCGTGGTTGTCGAGTAGCTGGCGGTAACCGTCGAGGAACTCCTCGGAGTCCCCGGCCGACTGCCACTCCGTTCGCCAGACGTAGCCGGCCTCGCCGGCCGCGGCGGGGTCGCTCTCGTTATCGATCTCATCAGTAGTGTAGATGACCAGCTTGTCGCCGGCCCAGCCGTCGGTAGCGGAGTGGTCGTAGTCGTAGCTTCCTTCCTCGCTGCCGAAGAGTTCGCCGGCGCTGATCACCGACGACTGGCTCCCGTCCATCGCGTCGGCGGCGAACATCGCGACCATTCCTGCTTCGCCGACGGTGTCGTTCGCCACCTCGCCGTCGACGGTGAGTTGTCGCCAGCCGTCGCTCGAGCGGTCGGGGACCGAGACGTCGGTCGGCTCGCGCTCGGAGCCGGGGTGGATCACGGCAGACGTCGTCGCGGGCGGGTGGTCGTAGGCCGCGTTGACCGCCGACCAGCCCTCGCCCTGCTTGCGCAGGTAGTCGACGTAGTCGGGGCCGTCGTTGTAGGGCTGATAGACGGCGAAATAGATGCCCCAGTTGACGTCGAAGTTGCCGACCTGCTCCCCGCCGCTCGGGCTGAGACAGTCCCACTCGGAGCCACACCGCGCCTCGTACTCGCGCTCGACCCAGCTGGCGTCGCCTTCGGCCAGCCCGTTGACGGCCAGTTCCGCGTCCTGCGTCGAGCCGTGGAGCCGCGACAGGTTGAAGCGCTGATCCTGCAGCGCGTGGACGAGCTCGTGGCCGAGCGTCAGCTCGTCCAGTTCGGGCGTCTCGGGGTTCTCGGAGACGATGACGATCTCGTCCGTTGCAGGATCGTAGTAGCCCTTCACGGCACCGCCGTACACCGTCTCCGTGGCGTCGGACGCCGCCGTCTCCCGATCGACCGTGAACAGCGCCTCGTAGCCGACGTTCTGCTCGAGCCGTTCGGCCGCGGTGTAGTTCGCGAAGCGCTCCTCGTTGGTCTGCCGGTAGGTCTCCCGAGAGACGACGTCGACGGCGACTTCGTCCGCGAAGGTCACGTTACGGATCGTCTCGACGCGGGCCATCGCTCGATAGATAACGGGATCGAGTTCGTCCTCGTCGACGACCGCGTTCGACTGGTCGTCGACGGCCAACTCGTCGTCGTACCAGTAGCCCTCGACGTAGCCGACGGTGTCCTCGGTCGAGGGGTTCTCGGGACGGGAATCCTGTGTCGCAGCCATCGCGCTCGATGCCGTGGCCGACTCGAGGACTGCCGTCCGATCGGTCATCGCGGCGGCCGGCCCATCGGGAGTCGTAGTGGTTACTCCGTCGAAAGTCGTGGCGGACGCGCTATCGGACGCCGCGGCCGAACTGGTCGCCACCAGCGGGCCGGCGAGCCCGCCCGCCACCGTCATCACAGCGAGGACGGCCGCGAGCAAAGCGACGGACGAGCGTGTGCGCGTCGGTTGCATCTGAAGTGAGTAGCTATCCGTTAGAATGGCAGTGCAAAAAGCACGACGGTTGTACCGCTCGGAAACCGCGACGAACGGTGATCGGCGACGGACGGCGAGAGCGGATGTCCGTAGCGTCGTGCGAGCGGCTCACCCGGATTCGGCCGATGCGGCCCATCGACCGAGAAACGCGCTCACGATCACGGCCGCGAGGGCGGCGAGCAGGGCGATCGCTCGCCGGTGCATCGACGCCTGTAGCTGGTAGCTCCGATCACGAGCCCGGTCGTCGAACGGCCCGTGGGCGCCGAAGTCCCCGGACAGCGGCTCGTGGAGGTTGTTTTCGCGGTCCGGATCGGTCGGCTCGCCGGTCAGCTGGGAGTCGTAGCCGCCGCTCGCGAGCATGTTGTCGAGCCGCCGCGGAATCAGACGGTTGCCCAGAATCGCCTTCACCGTCGATCGGCCGACCCACAGTTCGTCCTTGCCGCGGTCGACGGTCCACGTGATCGCTCGAGCGGCGACCTCGGGCTGGTAGATCGGCGGCACCGGCTGGGGTTTCTTCGGCATTCGGCTCTTCGACCACTCGAACTGCGGGGTGTTCATCGCGGGCATCTGTACCATCGAGAGCTGGACGTCGCAGTCGTCGTGGATGAGTTCCGTCCGGACGGACTCGGTGAACCCCTGGATCGCGTGTTTCGCGCCGCAGTAAGCCGACTGAAGTGGGATACCCCGATACGCCAGCGCCGAGCCGACCTGCACGATCGTCCCCTCGTCGCGGGGGCGCATCCGCTCGAGAGCGACCTGCGTGCCGTGAACGTAACCCAGATACGTGACCTCGGTGACCCGCCGGTAGTCCTCGGCGGTCATCTCCGCGGCCGGCGAGAACACCGACACCATCGCGTTGTTCACCCAGATATCGATCGGCCCGAACGCGTTCTCGACGGTCTCGGCCGCGGCGTCGACCGCGTCGAAATCGGAGACGTCCGTCGGGACGACGATCGCCTCGCCGCCCGCTCTCTCGACATCCTTGCGCGCACCCTCGAGGCCGTCCTCGCCCCTTGCGAGCAGCCCGATCTTCGCGCCGCGTTCGGCGAACGCGCGAGCGGTGGCTCGCCCGACGCCGGCCGATGCGCCCGTGACGACGACGACTTCGGAGTCAATGGGTTCGGACATGGTTAGCTACTGAGGGGGTTGAGTCGATCGACCGTCTGGAGGGTGGCGTACTCCTCCCAGCCGCCGTAGCGGTCCTCGAACGAACCGCGCGGGGCGCTGAGCACCACGATGAGCGCGGCGGCGGCGACGGCATTGATCGCGGCGAGCGTCGGGACGCCGTCGAACAGCCAAGGAGCGACGGCGACCCACGCGGCCAGTGGGACGTTCAGGAACCGGGTCGCGCGGGCTGGTTCGGCGGTCGCGATGACGGTGACGGAGACGACCAGCGAGCCGGCCAGATGGCTGCTGTCGGCCATCAGCCCTGTCGTCTCGAAGACGGTCGGCGAGAGCATGAGCCAGACGCCGAGCGCCATCGCGCCCAGCAGGGTCCAGGGAATCGAGACGCCCCAGAAGGGCTCGCTGACAGGGGAGTCGCCGATCTGTCGCTCCGAGGTCTCGTCGATGCCAGCCTCGTCCTCGGGGAACGTTCCGCCCATCCAGAAGGCCGTCCAGAGGCTGTCGCCCTGGCGCATCAGTCGGGCGACGAACTGGCCCATCGCGACGACCTCGTCGACGGTCAGCGAGATCATCCACAGCATGCCGAAGGCCGAGAGGAGGCAGAGGGTACACCACGTCCCGACCATGATCGGCTGCATGATGACCAGCAGCACCTGCGCGAAGCCGAGCGGGATGACGACGACGCCGAAGAAGGCGACCATCCACGGCATCGTGCGCCAGCGCCGCCGGTCGCCCATGAATCCCATCAGGGCCTCGACCGAGTAGGCCACCGCGCCGAGGCCGGCGTCCGAGACCGGGAACGCCTCCGAAATGCTCGAGGTCAGTATCGCCTGGGTTCCCGGATCGTACAGCGGGTCCCAGACGCGCTCGATGTAGCCCAGCTGGAAGGCGGCCATGTACCACGAGGCGAAGAAGCCGAAGATCCCGAGCGCGATCAGCGGCGCGCGCTGGGCCCCCGTCGAGGGGTTGTACGACCAGCCCGGCGGGACGGTCGGCCCGTCCATCTCCGAGCGCATCACGATCAGCACCGAGAACGTGATCACCATGGTCCCTACGAGCGCGTTGTTGGCGTAGGCCGCGGCCGTCGGGGCCCAGAACGCGATCGGGGCGAACACCAGCCAGAGGCCCACGAATCCGTTGGCGTAGTTGGCGTAGCCGTTCTCGCGGTAGATCGTGATCCCCGCGAGTGCGATCAGGACGAGTCCGCTGACGACACTGTTCCAGACCATCAGCGCGCTCCCGTAGTCCAGTGCCGGCGTACTCGCGAGGAGCCAGATCCCCAGCGAAATGACGGCGTACTGGGGCCAGATCTCCTCCGTCGGATGGTTGAGCATCATGTCACCCGGACGCATCGAGTCGCCGCCATCCCCGTCTCCGCCGCTGGGATCGCCGTTTCCGTCTCCGCCGCTGGGATCGCCGTTTCCGTTCCCACCGCCGTCGTCGGCCCGCGAGCGTCGCTCTCGAGCGTCGGTCGTGACGGCGGTACCTTCGTCGGTCGTGACGGCGGTACCTTCGTCGGTCGCGTCGTGAGTGCTGTCTTCTGTCATCGGTATCTCTTACTCGGTGTCGTTCGTTCCGCGGACGATCTCTCCGCTCGAGGCGACGTCCTCGAGCGACTCGTCACGGCCCAGGGGTACCGGCGACGCCGCGGCGCTGGAACCCACGTCGCTCGAGCCGTTCGAATCGGCCAGCGAGAGCGCGCTGTTGAGCAGGCCGATGTGGCTGTACGCCTGCGGGTAGTTACCCCGCTGTTCGCCGCTCTCGGGGTCGACCGCCTCGGCCAGCAATCCGAGCGGGCTGGCGTACTCGAGGACGGACTCGAAGCGATCGCGGGCCTCCTCGGTTCGTCCCGCGAGCGCGAGCGCGGTGACGAGCCAGAACGAGCAGACGAGGAACGGGCTGTCCTCGCCGGGGAGCCCGTCCTCGCCCTCGTACCGGCGGACGAGGCCGTCGTCGGTCACCAGCCGGTCGATCGTCGCATCGATCGTCCCCCGCACGCGATCGTCGTCGGCCGGGAGGAAGCCGACGACCGGGATGAGCAGGTTCGCCGCGTCGAGCGTGTCGTCGTCGCCGAAGGCTCGTACGAAGCTATTCGCGGACTCGCTGAATCCGCGCTCGAGGATCGCCTCGCGGACATCGTCTCGGGCCGCCCGCCAGCGCTCGAGCGGTGCCTCGACGCTGTCGGCCGCCTCGGCGAGCCTGATGCCGCGGTCGAGCGCGGTCCAGCACATGACCTTCGAGTAGACGAATCCTTGGTGGTCGGTCCGCATCTCCCAGATACCGGCGTCCGGCTCGTCCCAGCCCTCGGAGACGTAATCGACGAGGTCGCGCACTACCGTCCAGTCGTCGGACCGCATCGGCTCGCCGTAGCGAACGCTCTCGTAGAGCGCGAGCACCAGTTCGCCGTAGATATCGAGCTGGCGTTGGTTCTGTGCCGCGTTGCCGATGCGAACGGGAGCGGAGCCGCGGTATCCCTCGAGATGGTCGAGGACGCGCTCTTCGAGGTCGCTCTCGCCGTGGAGGCCGTAGACCGGCGGCATCTCCGCCGGCTCGTGCTGGCTGCAGTGGTCGAGACACAGCTCGAAGTAGGACCGGGCTTCCTCGAGGTGGCCCAGTTCGGCCAGCGCCCGAACGGTGAAGGCCGAGTCGCGGATCCAGTTGTACCGGTAGTCCCAGTTGCGGACGCCACCGAGGTCCTCGGGCAGCGAGGCCGTCGGTGCCGCACACACCGCGCCGGTCTCCCGGTGAATGAGGAGCTTGAGGACGAGCGACGAGCGGACGGCGAGGTCGTGCCACGGGCCGCCGACGGGACAGTCCGTCCCGTCGCAGTCGTGGGCCCACTCCCGCCAGTACTCGATGGTCTCTCGGAGCGTCTCCTGATGGTGTGAGGGCTCGAGGGGAATTTCCTCGCCGTAGCCCAGCACCAGCCAGCGCGTCTCGCCGGCATCGAGCGTCACCGTTGCGCGCGCCCCGCGTCCGTCGGCCGACGGCTCGAGCGGCAGATCACTCGAGAGGACGGCACGCTCGTCGTCGCCGGTCGCGACGACGCCGTCGGCAACGGACTCGATTTCGGGCGCGTCACGCGCGTAGTCGAATCGGGGCTCGAACTCGATCGCAAGCTCGAGCGGGCCGTCCTCGCACTCGAGTTTCCGATAGATCGCGGGCGGCCAGTCGTCGGGCCCGATCGCCCGATCCGCGGATCCGATCGCCTCCGGGACGGGCATGAAGTCCGTCACCGTCGCGCTCCCGCCGGCGGTCCGGAACGTCGTCTCGAGGACGTTCGTCCGATCGCGGTAGCGCTGGACGGACTCGAACGATTGGCTCGGTCGGACGGCGAAGTGGCCGCCGCGGTCGGCGTCGAGAACGGCGGCGAAGACGCTCGGCGACTCGACGTGCGGGAACGGACACCAGTCGATCGAGCCGTCGCGACCGACGAGGGCGACCGTGTTCCCGTCGCCGATCGCGCCGTACTCCTCGAGGCGTTTGTAGTGCATGGGTACTGCGGATCCGATGGCAATTCCAGCGGACGGCACGTCCGTACTCGTCGGACGACCTTTCCTATTGGGCAGTCATTTGAAGGGGAACCGCGCTGTCGGCGACGTGTAGAATCGGTCGGGGGGAAGTACCGGCTGACGCGACGCGGCGAGGGGAACCTCCGGGGCGAGTCGCAACTCGAGCCAACGGTGACCGACGGGGACGAATCGGGTGTCCCTCGCTGACCCGACCGTCCGCACCCGGCTCGCTCGAGATCGAATCGTTCGGTACAGGAGATCTAGGTATCACCTCGGACTGGTCAACCAGCGTGCGGTGGCGCGCGCTGTGCCGCGGCGAACTGCGAGGCCTGAACGGAGTGACGGCCTCGGTAGTGTGAGCGGTGACCGGAGGGAACTGCGAACTAACGAGTGAGCCGCGGCCCGAAGCCGTGCGAGGTCGTCACGAGTGTAGCGAGTGACTGCTTGGAAGACGCTTTGCGTCTTCCAGTGGATGAGTGAGCGACGATAGGAGCGAGCGTTAGCGCGGAACCGGAGGTTCCGCGAACCATACGAACGGTGCGCGGTTCGGAGCGATCGTCGGGAGCGAGAACCGCGAGGTGAACGGGGAACGGAGTGACCCGTGAACGGGCCTTCGGCCCGTGAGTAGCAATCGGCTGGGGAGGGCGTGGCTATTCCCTGTTACCACGATAGCAGGACGCTTCGTCTCAACCAATTCCCTCCAGAACACACCGTTCCATCCACATCGATACTGACTGCGCTTCCACGGTGGGCGGGAGAGCGACGGGGGACCGTGCACACCACGCGACCGACGAACGGGATCCACGATACGCTCGAGCACGCCGCGAACGTTTTTACGATCCCGTCCGTACGACCCGGCAGACATGCGCCTCGAGCCAGCCGAGACGGCAGTGGTGGTCGTCGACATGCAAAACGGGTTCTGTCACCCGAACGGCTCGCTGTACGCGCCGGGCAGCGAGTCGGTGATCGAACCGATCACCGACCTCCTCGAGCGGGCTCGCGAGACCGGGACGCAGGTGATCTTCACCCGCGACGTCCACCCCCCAGAACAGTTCGACGACGCTCACTATTACGACGAGTTCGAACAGTGGGGCGAGCACGTCGTCGAGGGATCGTGGGAGGCCGAGATCGTCGACGAACTCTCCGTCGAGGACGGGGATCACGTCGTCGAGAAACACACCTACGACGCGTTCTACAACACCGAACTCGAGGGGTGGCTGAACGCCCGCAACATCGACGATCTGGTGATCTGTGGCACCCTCGCGAACGTCTGCGTGCTCCACACCGGCGGCAGCGCGGGGCTGCGGGACTTCCGGCCGATCATGCTCGAGGACTGCATCGGTGCGATCGAGGAGGGCCACCGAGAGTACGCCCTCGATCACGCCGCGTGGCTCTTCGGCGAGGTCGAACCGAGCGACGATCTCGAATTCGCCTGATACGGACCGCTGTCAGTCATTTCCGGCGCAACCGCAAACCGTCCTGCGGTTGCTCCGGTAAATCGTTGCAGCAGACCGTATGAGCCGCGCGTCGTCCGTCTCTATAGTTCGCTGCTCGCGCTATGCCCGTCTCCCATCGCCCGGGTCGGAGTCGTACTCGGTATCGAGGCAGTCCGCGGATCTCGAACTGCAGAGTTTTATCGGAGCGGGCCCGAAGCACGGCTATGAAAACGAGCTTTCGCCGACGCTCGAGACCGCCGGAACGACCGCGCCTCGAGCCGCGGGCGGACGGTGAGGATCGATGAGCGAACGACGGTGGAAATCGGTGTACGTCGTGGGAATCGCGCTCAACGCGATCGCGTTCGCGAACGCCGTCATGAACGGATCGTGGCTGTTCGCCGGCGCGTTCGCGTTCGTCGCCGTGTACCTGGTGGTTCGCCTTCGGATGGTTACGCCCGATCCCGACAGCGACAGGTGAGCCGAGTTACGCACCGATCGAACGATCCGCGGTTCGGAGCGAACGCAGTGAGCGAGAACCGCGCTCCCGTCGTTCGATCGGGAGTGCGGCGCGTCACGCCGTCCCTGCCGCGAATGCGTCCCTTTTCAACGCCGCCGATCGAACGGGGGCGTATGAGATCGCGTCGATCGCAGCCTGTCGAACCGGTGACCGAACTGCGACTCGAGACCGGAGCGAAGAGGGGGTTCGAATGAACGAACGGCGGTTACGACCGGCGTATCTGGCCAGCGTCGGGATCAGCGCGTACGCGTTCTGGTACTTCGCCTCGCTCGGCGACTATCTGTACGCCAGCCCCTTCGCGCTCGTGGTCGTGTTCTCCATCGCTCGCCTTCGGGTGCTGACCGTCGACTCCTGACTGCCGAGCGTCTCGACGCTCGCGAACCTGAGAGAAGGGACGAAAGAACTGAGAACGGGACAGTGAGCCGACGGGGTGAGATGGGACGAGAAACGGAGTTTCAGTAGCCACTGACAGTCATCGTCCTCCTGATCGAACGACCGCATTGCGATCAGTGTGTGACTCGTTTCAGTGGCTACGGAGAGTTCTCGCGGAAGACCCGGTACGCGCCCTGTCCGATCGCCACGGCCTTCGTCTCGCCGTCGGGTGCCGTACTCTCGACGGTGATCTCGCTGACGCCGACGCTGCCGCCGACCCGGATCACGTCCGCGGTCGCCACGAGATCCCCCGTCGCCGGACGGAGGTAGTTGACGTTCAGGTTGATCGTCGCGATCCGCGTCCCGAAGGGATCGTCCATCGCCGTCCGCAGCGAGAGGCCGCCGACGGTGTCGATGAGGGTGGCGGCGACGCCGCCGTGGAGATCCGCCTGCTCGTCGGGCGCGGCGTTCGGCCGCGTGTTCGTCAGTTTCTCGTCGTAGGGGATCGACATCGTCATCGTCCCCTCGCCGACGTTGTCGACGGTCGTGCCGAGCCACGAGAGGAACTCCTGATTCTCCTCGAGGAAGTACTGGAGCATCGCCTCGAGGTCGTCGAACTCATCGACCGCGTCCATCGTCGGCGCGTCGTCGGTCATAGCCACTTCTGGGCCCGCGACGTTCTTGACAGCTACGTTTCCCGACGTGCCCGTTGTCAAGGGTTGATTTGCCTCGCCGCCGTACCGCGCACGTGACCGACGACGCCGACCCCGACGACGGTCCCGAGTACGATATCGATTTCCGCGCCGATCCCGACGCGTACGAGATCGGTCGCGGCGAGGAAGGGGTGTTCAAAGTCGAACCCTACAAGAGCGAACTGCTCCCGCTGTGGTCGTACAGCGACGAAGCGGCCGCCGAGGCGGCCGCCGAAGCGATCTACGAGCGATACGAACGCTATCGGGCGAACGACGAGTTTCCGGGGATGGACATGGCTCGCAAGTACCTGCAGATGGGGTACACCCGGGCGATGCGATACGCGACGTATCCGGGCGGTCGGAAGTACGACGACGACGGAACCGAGCGCGAGCCCCGAAAGTGGGCCGACCCCGACAAGCGAGCGGCCGCGCTCGTCTTCGCGGAGTACTGGGAACGGGTTCGCGAGGACGATGCCTACCAGCGGGCGAAGGCACGCCACCGCGAGCGAACCGACTGATGTCGGCGAAACCCCGACGAGTCAGCCGACGCGGTCGTCTCGCCGGTCGTCGCTCGAGCGAACGCGCACCCGAACGCGCTCGCCGCGCTCGAACTCGCGATCCGGACAGATCAGCTTCGCACCGAAGTCCTCGTCTCGAGCGCAGAACAGCGACAGCCCGGTGATCGCCTCGCCGTTCGCCGTGACGGCCACGTCGTCCCACGCGATCGTGCGACCGTCGGCCACACCGAGCCGGTCGCCGTTCAGCGAGACGACGCGGTCGGCTCCGTTCTCAGCGGGTGAGTCGTCCCGCTCGAGCAGCCCGCCGCCGTCGTAGTGTGGCAGTCCGCCGTCGAGAACGCCGCCGCCGTCGGCTCGCACGCCGACGAACTCGGTTCCCGGGTCGGGGTGTGCGGGCGCGTCGAGAACCGCGTACGTGTCGCCGGTCGAGACGACTCGGCCGGTGCCGTCCCACTCGAGGGGCCGGACCGACACCCCGAGGTCGATCGGGAGCGATCCGGTTGCTCGATAGGGGTTCTGATCGGGCTCGCGAACGCCGACGTGGAGGTGGTTGTCGACCCACGGCGCGAAGAAGCCCGCCCGGACGAGTCGGCCCAGCGAGTCGCCCGGTTCGACCCGGTCGCCCACCTCGACCGAGGGGTCGACGTGGAGGATTCGGACCGTCAGCCCGGACAGCGGGCTGGAATCCGCAGGCTCGAGCAGAATCAGATGATCGTGCTCGGGCGCGTAGGGTTTCGGCGGCGCGCGAACGGTGCGCGTCTCGCGGACGGTGCCGGCGACCGGGCTCGGCGCGGCGGTGGTTCGGCCGTCGATCAGCGTCCCCGGATACAGATCGATCGCACAGCCGCCGTCGTGGGCGGGATACGGCGAGTTGTACAGCGAAAATCGCTCGTAGCGCGCCAGGACGGTCTCGGGAAGCGTGACGGCCATCGTTCGTCGAGACCTGGGCGGCGGGAGCGTTTAGTCTCACCGGGTTCAACGGTTCGGTATGCGCGTCGTTCGCGGACGGAGGGACACGCTCGCGGCCGATCGAGACGCGAGTCGGCGGCTGCTCTCGATCGCCGCCGACGGCGAGCGCGCCGTCCGCGTCTGGACGCCACACCGGCAGGTCGCCTTCGGTCGTCGGGACGCCCGTCTCGAGGAATACGATCGCGCCCGCGAAGCCGCCCGCGAGCGAGGGTTTCCGCCCCTCGAGCGAGACGTGGGCGGGCGAGCGGTCGCCTACGACGGGGAGACGACGCTGGCGTTCGCTCGCGTCGAACCGATCCCGGATATCCGAGCCGGAACGACCGAGCGCTACGAGCGCGTGACAGTCGATCTCGAGCGCTCGCTCGAAGCGCTGGGCCTCGAGCCGACTCGAGGCGAACCCGACGACTCGTTCTGTCCGGGGACGCACTCGCTGTCGGTAGTGGACGCGAGCGCTGACGGACGGCGACGGCGGAAAGTCGTCGGCATCGCCCAGCGCGTCCGACAGGGCGCTGCCCTCGTCGCCGGCGTCGTCCTCGTCGCGAACCGAGAGGAACTCGCGGGCGTGCTCGCGCCGGTCTACGACGCGCTCGGGGTGCCCCTCGAGCCGGCGTCGATAGGGACCGTCTCCGACGCGGGCGGCCCCGCCGATCCGGCGAGGGTTCGGACCGCGATCGAGGACGCGCTGGTCGGCGACGCGACGGATCTTTCGCTCGAGGGCCTCGGTGACGGAGACGAGAGGAATCACTGAAAAGCAGTGGATGAGAGACTACCGGTGAGTACGGGGAAACCGCGGATCACTCGATACCAGCTAACCGGCATGCGGTGGCGCGCGCTGTCGGCCGGCCGAACGTCAGTGAGGGTGGCCGATGACGTTGCGCGAGGGATGAGCGAACGCCGGAGGCGTGAGCGTTAGCGCGGAACCTTCGGTTCCGCGAACCATGCGATCGGGCGCTGCGCGCCCGTGAGCAGAAATCGGCTGGGGAGGGCGTGGCGATTCCCTGTTGCCACGATAGCAGGTCGCTTCATCTCACTCAGTCACTAGCAGAACCCACTGTTCCATTCACAGGAGATAGTGAGCGGCTAAACCGGACTCGAGAGCGTTATCTCGACTCGAGCGAAGCGTTTTGAACGCGGCGGCCCGAGACGTGCCCGATGACACGACTGGTCGAACTCGAGGACAGCGGGCCACGGAGACTCGACCCGTCCGATATTGACGACGAAAAGGGGGACATCGCGGTCTGTCAGTGCGGACTGTCGGACTCGTTTCCGTTCTGTGACGGGAGCCATCGGGCGACGCGCGACGAGGACGACGACGCGACCTACGTCTACGAGGACGGCGAGCGCCGTGAAGTCGAGCGCGTCGTGACGGTCGATAGCAACGACGAGTAGTCCCGCGACGATCGACCCACCGCGTCGGAACTCGGGTCCGCTGTGTCACTCGCGTAACCGAGACTCTCACATCGAACGCGCGGAGTTACAGACGACCAGCGCGCTGCTCGCGGCCATCGCGACGGCGGCGAACAGCGGATTCAGGAGGCCGGCGACCGCCAGCGGGATCGCGACCGCGTTGTAGGCGAAGGCCCAGCCGAGGTTCTGACGGATCCGCCGATGGGTGCTCGTCGCGACGTCGAACGTCTCCGCGACGGCCGTGAGATCGTCGCCGACGATCACCGCGTCGGCCGCGTCGGTCGCGAGCTGGGTCCCGCCGCCCATCGCGATCCCGACGTCCGCGGCGGCCAGCGCGGGCGCGTCGTTGCTCCCGTCGCCGACCATCGCGACCGTTCCTCGAGCCCGGAGCCGGTCGACCGTTTCGGCCTTCGCTTCCGGCGGCACGCCGGCGAAGATCTGATCGACGTCCTCGAGCGAGCGAAACGCCTCGGTCGCCGATCCCTCGTCGCCGGTGAGGACGACGACCTCGCGCCCGTCGGCGAGCGTCTCGAGCGCGTCGTCCAGTTCCTCGCGGGGCGAGTCCCCGACGACGATGAGACCGCGAGCCCGATCGTCCCAGCCGACGACGGCCGGGACGCGGCCGGCCGCGCGAGCGTCGTCGATCCGCGGCTCGAGGGAGTCGGGAACCGCGAGCCCGCGCTCCCGGAGGAAGTCGGGGTGGCCGACGACGACGCGCTCGCCGTCGACGAGGCCGCTGACACCGCGGTCGGCGTGCTCGAATTCCTCGACGGCGCGTTTCGCGACGGTGTCGGCCGCCGCGCGATCGGCCGCGGCGTCGGCCACGGCTTGCGCGATCGGATGCTCGGAGAGCGCTTCGACCGCACCGGCGCGCCGAAGTAGTTCGTCGGCGTCCCGGTTACTCACACCCTCGTCGCCGTCGTCGATCGCGTGAACGCTCTCGTTACCGTCGTCGCTCTCGCCTACCATGTCGTCGCCGTCGTCGACCGCGTGAACGTCCTCGACGGTCATCGTCCCCGTCGTGAGCGTTCCCGTCTTGTCGAGGACGACCACGTCGATGTCTGGCGCGTCCTCGAAGATCGTCTCCGCGGCGACGACGATCCCCCGCTCGGCGGCGGTCTGGACGCCCGCGGCGATCGCCAGCGGGGTCGCGAGCCCGAGCGCGCACGGACAGGAGACGATCACGACCGTCAGCCCGAGCAACAATGCCGTCGACGCGCTCGAGCCGGTCGCGAGCGAGACGGCGGCCGCCCCGACGGCGAGAACGACGACCAGCGGAACGAAGACGGTCGCGAGTTTGTCCGCGAGCCGCTGGACGCCCGGCCGCGAGCTCTGAATCGACCAGAGCAGGGAGACGAGCCGATCGAGGGTGCTCTCGGCCTCGTCGCCGACCGCGATGACGATCGGGGCGTCGGTGACGACGGTGCCACCGCGGACGAAATCGCCGGGCTCCTTCCCGACGGGCAGTGATTCGCCGGTGATCAGCGACTCGTCGACGGCGGCGGACCCCTCTCGGATCTCGCCGTCGAGGGGAACCCGCTCGCCGGGCCGAACGAGGAGCCGGTCGCCGGGCGCGACGGCCTCGATCGGGACGGTCTCGCCGCTCTCGAGGCGGGCCTCGTCGACCTGCTGTTCAGTCAGTTCGGCGAGCAGTCCGGTCGCGCGGCGCTTGACCGACTTCTCGTAGTGGGTGCCCGCGGTGACGACGAGGACGATCGCGACGGTGACATCGAAGTAGAGGTGGCTGTGACCGAGCAGTACCGCGACCGCGCTGTAGCCGTACGAGCCGAGCGCGGCCGTCGCCACGAGCAGATCCATGTTCGGCCGTCCCGCCCGAAGGCTGACGAACGCACCCCGAAGGATCGGGTAGCCGGTGTAGAAGAGGATGAACGACGTGAACAGCCAGATATTCGCCGAGAGAAAGGCGGTCTCGTAGCCGCCGAAGTCGGCGACCGGCTCGAGGCCGAAGTAGGTCGGGTAGAGAAACAGGACGTACCACACCATGACCATCATCCCGAAGAAGCCACCCAGCAAGAGCGGGGCGAGGCCGTCGTCGGCTCCCGCGTCGCCGGCGGCGGCCGATCGATCGGACGCCGCGTAGCCGTAGCCGGAGACGAGATCGGGGAGGTCGTCGGCCGCGAGTCGGTCGGGATCGTAGACGAGCCGGATCGTGTCCGTCGCGTAGCTCGCCGTGGCGCCGAGAACCCCCGGTTCGCGCTCGGCGGTCGTCTCGAGGAAGGCCTCACACGTCGAGCAGTGCATCCCCTCGACCGCGAGGAAGGCGTCCTCGCCGTCGAGGTCGTCGAGATTGCGATCGCGGTCGCGGTCGTCCCCGGCCCGGTCTGGCCGGTCGAGCCTCGACTGCACCGCCGACTCGTCCGGCGCGTCGTTCGCTCGCTCGAGGGTTCGGTGGACCTCGAGACAGCCCCGGCAGCAAAAGGTCCCGGTCACGTCGGCGGCGGCGGTGATCGGCTCTGCGGGGGTCGGCAGGTCACAGAGGTCGCAGGTGTCGGTATCGACGCTCGGTTCGCCGGCCGCGCTCGAGCCGTCGGTCTTCGTCGCGGCTGCCGACGAGCGCTCGGTCGGCGGTGAGTCCCGTACCATCGTTAGAACAGTGGGGTGTACGGCAGTGGTACGTGCGGCAGGTGGATTCCGTACAGCATCAGTCCGTGCGAGAGGGGAATGTAGCCGAGAACGATGAACGCTGCGCCCAGCCCGCGGTGGAGCCGCACGCGCGTCTCCGCGCCGATCGTGGTCATGACGGTGCCGTAGGCGAACAGCGTCGGGATCGTTCCGAGTCCGAGGACGGCCAGCGAAAGCGCTCCGCGCGTCGGTGAGCCGAGCGAGAAGGCGTAGAGGTAGGCCGGGTAGATAATCGGACACGGCATGAGCCCGTGGACCGCGCCGAGCGCCGCGATCCCCGGTGACGTCGCGAGTCGATCGACCCGACTCGAGAGCAGCCCCGAGAGGCGGCGGAACAACGCGCCGACGACGGGGAGGTCGTGGCCAGGAATAGCAGTCCGCCCCCGCACGTAATAGAGCCCGCTCGCGATGATCGCGATCCCGACGAGGATCCCCGTCGCGCCCCTGACGCCGTCGCCGACCGCGGCGACGGCCTCGCTCGAGGCGATCGTGACCGCGCCCAGCAGGCCGAACAGGCCGCCGACGGTCGCGTAACTGGCCGTTCGACCGAGGTTAAACAGGGCGTGCTGGCGCACCTCGTACCCGGTGAGCGTATCGTCGCGGCGCTTGTCGCTCGCGCCCCCGATTCGGTCGGCGTAGGTCGTCACGAGCGGCCCGCACATTCCCAGACAGTGCGCGCCGGCGAGGAGTCCGACGACGAAGAGCACGAGCAGGTTCACACCCTCGAGTCCGGTCCCCGTTCCCGTGGCTCCGATCAGCGGAGGGGCGGCCGAAAGCCGGCCGTATTCGGGTGGCGCGCCGAGTACGGAGGCGGTCGATGCGACTGACATGAAATTACGAACGGTTATGGACGGTCACGGGCGGAGCGGTCACGATCGGTGTCGATACGCGTGCGAGCGGGTCACGAGCGGTGTCGGTTCGAGTACGGCGAGCGTCATCTGGTGGGGCGGCTCAACCGGCTGTGCCGTTTCCGTCGCCATCGTGGTCCTGTCCGTGGCCGTCGGCGTGCGTTCCCTCGACCGGCGACATCGCGAGGTACAGCGAGCCGATGATGAGGACCACGTTGACTGCGCTGACGGCACCGGCGAGTCCCGAGTCGGTGACGCCGTAGATGAGTACTGGGACGATAGCGAGTAGCCCCGCGGTCGCCGCGAGTCGGGGCGCAACTGTCTCGAGAGCCATACCGGTACTGGGAGCGACTAACGTTTAATGCCCTCAGCTATTTTCACGGTTCGGGAATAACGGCTGGCGGTAAGTCACTACCTTCCCCTACTCATCCGTATGAGCTCTCAAACACACCAACAGGATCCTGGAACGCAGCAACAGGATCCCGAACACGTTCGGACGATCGGTCACGACGAGTACGATCCGATCGGGACGCTGGTCCTGATCGGGATCTACTTCGTGATACTGGTATTGCTGTGGCTGTTCATGTACTTCGTCGAGTTCCTCGGGAACGGCCCGACCGTGGTCGGCGCGCTGCTCACGGTGGTGGGACTGGCGTGAACATTCATACCTACGAGAAGGTCTGGCTGGTCGCGTCGATGGTGTTGATCGTCGGCTTCATCGCGACGATCACGTACGGCGCGATCGGCCCCGGCATCGCGATGATAAACGACGAGGGCGGTGACATCAGTCCGGACGCTGTCGGCGACGACGAGCGGTTCGACGAGCCCGGCGTCGAACACGTCGGCGGCAACGAGTACGAAGTGGCCGTCATCGCGCAGGCGTGGTCGTATTCACCGAGCGAGATCGAGGTGCCGGCCAACAGCGAGGTCACGTTTTACGTTACGAGCCTAGACGTGACACACAGCTTCTCCGTCGTCGGGACGAACGTCAACACGATGGTCGTCCCCGGGCAGGTCTCGGAGATGACCGTCCGGTTCGACGAACCGGGGGAGTACGGCATTCTCTGTAACGAGTACTGTGGGGAGTTCCACCACACGATGGAGGGCAAACTGAACGTCGTTCCCGAAGACGAGTTCGACCTGACCGAGCTGTCCGTCGAGGCCCCCGACGAGGTCGCGGCGGGTAACGAGACGACGATCAACGCGACCGTGACAAACGGGATGCAGACCGACCTCGAGACGACGGCGACCCTCGAGATCGGCGACCAGACGGATGAGCGCGAAATCACGGTTTCGGGCGACGGTAGCGAGACCGTCGAGTTCCCGGTCGACACCGCCGATCTGGGGCCGGGCGAGTACGACTGGACGGTCACCGTCGACGGCTACGAGGAGACCGGAACGCTCTCGGTCACCGACGCAACCGCCGGCGGTGACGGCGGTTCCGACGGGGGTGACGGCGATGCGTAACGCCTACGTCGACCAGTTCCCGACCGAAGCGCGCGTGATCAAGGCGGCGTTCTGGAGCTCGTTCATCGCGCTGGCGATCGGCGGGACGCTCGGCCTCGTGCAGGCGCTCCACCGGACGGACGTCTTCCGGTTTCTCGAGTCGCCGGACTACTACACCGTCCTGACCGCCCACGGCGTCTTGCTGGCGATTTCGTTCACGATCTTCTTCCTCGTGGGGATCTTCACCTGGGCGGTGACGACCAGCCTCGAGCGCGGCGTCGAGGACATTCGCTTCACGTGGGGCTGGTACGCCATGATGGTGGTCGGAACGGTGCTGGTCGGCGTCACGATCTTCGCCGGATTCCTCGAGGAGCCGCCCGTGGTACTCGGCTCGGAACTGTACGCGGACGTCCTCTTTACGTTCTACGCGCCGCTGCAGGCACATCCCCTCTTCTACGTCGGGCTGGTGCTGTTCGTCGTCGGCTCCTGGCTCGCCGGGGTCGACTGGTTCCGGACGTGGTGGGCCTGGCGGAGCGAGAACCCCGACGAACGGATCCCGCTCCCGACGTTCATGGTGTTGACGACGACGCTGTTCTGGTACATCTGTACGCTCGGCGTCGCGATTTCGATCCTCGCCTTCTTGCTGCCGTGGTCGCTGGGGATCGTCGACTCCGTCAATCCGCTGTTGACCAGAACGCTGTTCTGGTACTTCGGCCACGCCGTCGTCTACTTCTGGCTCATGCCGACGTACATCCTGTGGTACACGATGTTGCCGAAGTTCTCCGGCGGCAAACTGTTCAGCGACCCGCTCGCACGCGTCGTCTTCGTGCTATTCCTGTTGCTCTCGACGCCGCTGGGCATTCACCACCAGTATCTGGATCCGGGCATCGCTGAAGGGTTCAAGTTCATCGCGATGACGAACACGATGTTCCTCCTCCTGCCGAGCCTGCTCACCGCCTTTACCGTCGTCGCCAGCATGGAACACGGCGCGCGCCAGCGCGGCGGCGAGGGCTACGTCGGCTGGCTCACCGCGCTACCCTGGCGCGATCCGGTCTTCACCGGCATGGCGCTCGCGGGGCTGATGTTCGCCGCGGCCGGCTTCTCCGGCATGATCAACGCGGGGATGAACATCAACTACCTCGTCCACAACACGTGGTGGGTCGTCGGCCACTTCCACCTGACCGTCGGCACCGCCGTCGCGCTGACCTTCATGGCGGCCGCCTACTGGTTCATTCCGCAGCTGACCGGCAAGGAACTCTGGAACCGATCGGTCGCGCTGGGGCAGGTACTGCTCTGGTTTATCGGAATGACGTTCATGTCGAACGCGATGCACCGATCCGGACTGTTCGGGATGCCCCGCCGGACCGCCGAACCGCAGTACCAGGGCTTCGAGTTCGAGCCCGCCGTGGGCACCGTCGGCGAGATCAACGCGCAGGTCGCCCTCGGCGCGGTGATACTGACCGTGTCGCTGGCCCTGTTCCTCCTGAACATGGTCATGACCTCGTTCAACGAGACCAGCGACGCGATCCCCGACAACACCTTCGCCGGCACGCTCTCGGGCCCCGAGGACTCGCCGGCCATCCTCGACAACCTCGCGCTCTGGACCGCGATCGCCGTCGTCCTCGTGATCTTCGCGTACACGCTCCCGCTGGCGAGCATCGTCGACTCGGGCGGTCTGTTCGGCTCCGATATCGACGGCTTCCAGCTCGGTATCGAGACCGGTCGCGCGCTCGTCCTCGAGTCCGTCCGCGAGGTGCTCCCCTAGATGCGCATCTCGAAGGGCGCGCTGTTGGTCGTCATCGCCGTCCTCGTGCCGGTCATCGTCGAGCTCCGAACGGCCCTCTCGTGGTTCGGCATCGAACTGTCCATCCTCGAGTCGCTCGGGCTGGGCGCAGTGCTCATCCTCGGGCTGGTGCTCTGGGCGGCGTGGCCGCCGAACGGTGACGCCGAGACCGACCCCTCGAGCTCGAACTGAGGCTCGCGCCGCTCTCGCTTGATTCTCCGGTTACTACGTTACTACGCATCGGGAGTATCGTAGAAGCTCATCAGTTCAGAAGACAGGACCGAGAAACACGACCGAGTCGAGAATCACGAACCGCCCCGGGTGGCGACGATCCCTTCTCTCAGAACGCGTCACGTTTCCGAAGCCGATCGACCACAGCACGGACCCGCTGGGACGCTCCCCGCGGCGCGACGAGGATCCGATCGTCGAACGCGGCGACGATCAACTCATCGACCTCGAGCAGTGAGACGTGCGAGTCGGGCGCGGCGACGACGTTGTCCGCCGCATCGATCGAGAGGACGTCTCCCGCGACGGTATCGGTCCCCGCGTCGTCGTCAGTGCTCGTCTCGAGCGCTCGGCCGACGGCGTCCCACGTCCCGAGGTCGTCCCACTCGACCGAGAGCGGCGTCACGAACGCGTCAGTCGCGCGTTCCATGATCGCGTAATCCACGCTAACCGGATCGACCGCGTCGAAGCCCCGCTCCGGATCGCCGTCCTCGAGCGCGTCGACCAACGGTTCGAGCGGCGAGTTACGCGCCTCCCGCAACAGTGCCCCGGGCGTCCAGGCGAAGATCCCGGCGTTCCAGTACGCGCCGGACTCGAGGAGGCCCGTCGCATCGTCGCGGTCGGGTTTCTCGGTGAAACGATCGACGACGCCGAAGTCACCGCGCTCGCCGAACTCGCTCCGTTCGGGAACGATGTAGCCGTAGCCCGTCGCCGGCCGCGTCGGCTCGACGCCCAGCGTGACGAGTCCGTCCGTTTCGGCCGCTATTTCGGCTGCGCGCTCGAGCCGTGCGGCGAACGCCGCGTCGTCGTCGACGTGGTGGTCGCTGGGAAGACAGAGCAGGACCGGCTCCCGATCGAACCGCTCGCGGAGCCGCCAGGCGGCGTAGACCAGCGCCGGGCCGGTGTCCTTCCCGTCGGGTTCGACCAGTACGCCCGCTTCGGGCGCGTGCTCGTGGATATCGTCCGCAAAGGAGTCGCGCGTCAGGACGTAGCGCTCGTCGGCGAACGCGGTCCGATCCATCGTCCGCGAGAGCAGCGAGCGCTCGCCGCCGAGCGCGAGGAACTGTTTCGGCCGGTCGCTCCGGCTCGCGGGGTAGAGCCGACTACCGATACCGCCGGCGAGGACGCAAGCGACGATTGGCCGATCCATATTACCAGGTCTCGATTCGCCCTTTTCGGACGTCTTCCGCACACCCCTCGCAGTCGGGGTGGTCCGCTTCGTAACAGGCCGGCCGGTACTCGTCGTCGAGCTTCGCCGCCCGCTGTTCGGCGTAGCGCCGACAGACGATTTTCGCTCGCCCCGCATCGTCCGACGGCAACTCGCGGGCGTTTTTCGCCACCTCGTAGGCCTCGCGGGCCTCCTCGAGTTGGCCGTCGGTCGATCTGCGAAGCTCCTCGAACTGTTCGCCCGCGCCCTGCAGCGTCGAGCGCAGGATCCGCTCGAGCCGACGCCGATCCGCCATTGGACACCCGTTCGACCGGCGGGCACATAGGCCCGTCGGCGACGGCAGCCGTCGGAGTCGGCCGCGCGGATTCGATGACAACGATTTTGCCCGACTCTCCCGTCGAGTACGGACATGGATATCCGCGACGCACTCCGGGGGATCACCTGTCCGATGGTGACCCCGTTCGACGACGGATCGATCGACGAGGCGGCGCTCGCAGACCTGCTCGAGCACCTGCAGTCGGGCGGCATCGACGCCGTCTTCCCCTGCGGAACGACCGGCGAATTTCCGAGTTTGACGGCCGGCGAGCAGCGTCGCGTCGTCGAGGCGACCGTCGAGCGCGCCGACGTCCCCGTCGTCGCGGGTGCCGCGGTGACGAGCGTCGACGACACGGTCGCGGCCATCGACCGCGCCGCCGACGCGGGAGCCGACGCCGCCGCGATCGTCGCGCCGTACTTCACCACCGCGAACGCCCCCGCGGGCAATCGGCGGTTCTTCGAGGCCGTCCTCGAGGACGCGGCGCTCCCCGTCTTGCTGTACAACATTCCCCAGTGTACCGGTCAACGCATCGAGCCCGAAACCGTCGCCGCCGTCGCGGCCCACGAGCGAGCGATCGGGATCAAGGACTCGAGCGGCGACCTCGAGTATTTCCTGTCGGTGCTCGCGAAGACGCCCGACGAGTTCCTGTGTCTGCAGGGGTACGACGCGCTGTTGGTCCCCGCCCTGCGGATGGGGGCCGACGGCGGGATCAACGCGCTGTCGAACGTCGTCCCCGAAGTCATACGAGCGGCGTTCGAACGAGCCGAGGACGACCGCGGCCGCGAACTCCAGCGCGACGCGATCTCGCCGCTATTCGAGGCGTGTACGACCCACGGTTTCGCCCCGGCGACGAAGACGGCGCTGACCGAACGCGGCATTATCCCCACCGACGAAGTCCGCCCGCCGCTGGTCGCCGTCGACGACGCGGGCACCGAAGCGATCAGTGGCGCGCTCGAGGCCGCGCTCGCGGTCGGCGAGCAGTAGCAAGAGTGGGTGTGTCAGAGAACTGCGCGGCCGGGAAAGAAAGCGTACGATTAGCAGTAGTAGACCCAGAAGGTGTGCTCATTCGAACACTCGAGCTCCGTGTGATCACCGAACGCGGCGACGTACGGGCTGATTTTCAGTTCGACGTCTCGTTCTGGGACTGGGACGCGACTGTTCTCTCCGCATCGTGGACACGCGACTTCTCGAGTTTCTTGTACTTGCATCAGCGCTGATCACAGATTATACGTCACGAAAGATAATGAACTATACGCCACTCTACTTGATAAGTTCGCGGTCACGATCTCATCTGCACGTAGCGAATGAGGGTATGGGAGATACAGAACCGCGTGTGAGAGATACCCAATATATTCACTCCGAAAATTACGGCAGCATAACCTGCCAGTCGAACACGGAAAATTCTGGCAGATACTAGGCAGGTTCGTCGAGTCGTGCGGGATACACAGCGCGTCTCTCGCCCCGTTGCTCCATCGATTAGTTGGCAATAATCCGGGCGATCCAGACGATCGGGATCACTGGGATGGCCAATCCGGTGACCAGAAGCACGATGGCGATCACGACTTTCTCGGCGCGACTCGACCCGTGCCATATCGACTGCCACATATCATCGATCGCCCGTGCCGTTCGCTGAATCAATCCAGACATAGATGATACTGCGGGTATAGAGACGGAAAATTTCACGGCATGCAAAGGAGTGGTGGTGTACGACGAGTTCTATGACACCCTGACAACAGTACCAATTGGACCGATCCACACCTGATCGCCAGACCGACGGTGCTCCGTCGACGCCCGCTTGCGGTTTCTTTCGCCGACGTTCACTTCCGCTCCGGTGGCGGTACTTTAAATACTATCGGGCGCGAACGGACGTATGCCTCCCAGTGAAACCAAAGAGGAGGCGAGAAACAATGAGCGACGTACGACAACACGCGGACGACATACACGAGCAGTTTTCGGACCACCTCGACGACGTGAGCGTCGAGGACGTCGAAGAGCGCCTGACCACGCTCGTCGACGAATACAAAGTCCCGATCGACGAGGCGCGCCGGAGCGTCACCAACCACTACCTCGAGGAGGCCGGCCTCGAGCGCGAGGACATCTCGAGTGGCGACAGCGAGAAAGCCAACGTCGAGGACGTCGACGAACCCGAGGAATGGATCGACCTGACGGCCAAGGTCATCGAACTCTGGGATCCCCGCAGCGACTCGGTCGCGCAGGTCGGCCTGCTCGGCGACCCGACGGGGACGATCAAGTTCACCAAGTGGGCCAAGTCCGACCTCCCCGCGCTTGAGGAGGGCGGCGTCTACGAACTTCGCAACGTCGTCACCGACGAGTACCAGGGCCGGTACTCGGTCAAACTCAACTCGACGACGGTGATCGAGGAGCTCGACGACGACCTCGAGGTCGGCAACGACACCAGCGAAATCGAAGGCGCACTGGTCGACATGCAAAGCGGCAGCGGCCTCATCAAGCGCTGCCCGGAGGAGGACTGCACGCGCGTCCTCCAGAACGGCCGCTGTAACGAACACGGCGAGGGCGAAGGCGAGTTCGACCTCCGCATCAAGGCCGTCGTCGACGACGGCATCGACGCTCACGAGGTCATCTTCGACAAGGACGCCACCGAGGACCTGACGGGGCTGAGCCTCGAGGAGGCAAAGGACATGGCGATGGACGCGCTCGACACGACCGTCGTCGCCGACGAGATCAGGGACGATATCGTCGGCACCTACTACCGCATCGAGGGGCCGACGTTCGGCCGCTACGTCCTGGCCGACGACGTCGAGGAACTCGACGGGCCGGTGGATGCAGAGGAACTGCTGATCAAAGCGAGGTCGATGTGATATGAGCCAGTCAGAACTCACCCGCGAAGTCGCCCGCCGCGTCTTCGCCTCCGAATTCAACGACTCGACGTACACCTTCAAAGAGAGCGACGACGAGCGCGCGCCCAACTACGCGCTGCTCCCGACGGGCGACCGCGCGAACCGCGTGTTCGTCGTCGGCACCCTCACCGAGACCGAGGACGTCGGCGACGAGAGCGAGTACTGGCGCGGCCGGGTCGTCGATCCGACCGGGACGTTCTTCGTCTACGCCGGGCAGTACCAGCCCGAGGCCGCCTCGGTCCTCCGGGACACGGAGCCGCCGGCCTACGTCTCCATCGTCGGCAAACCCCGCACCTACGAGACCGACGACGGCACCGTCAACGTCTCCCTGCGGCCCGAGTCCATCTCGATCGTCGACGACGCGACCCGCGACCGCTGGGTCGTCGAAGCCGCCGAACTCACGCTCGATCGCATCGAGGCGTTCGAGGAGTGGGAGGCCGAGCAGGAAGCGCCGGAAAGCGGCTCGACCGCACCGACGAACGAGTACGCCGAGATGGCCCGCGAGCGATACGACTCTCCCGTCGTCAACTACCGTAACGACGTGATCCAGGCGCTCGAGAGCCTCGAGACCGTCGATGAAGCGGACGCTGACGACCCGGAAGCGACGGTCTAAGCACTGAGCGCGGCCAGCTCAATTCTTTGTTTTTACGCCGATAGCAGCTGCCACGGTGAGCTAGAGGATTTCCTCGAGCATCGCACCGATTGCCGCGAACTCGTCGTCGGTGACTTCGTGGCCCGTCTCGGGATAGCATCGCTCGTCGACCGCGGCGTCCGCCCGCTCGAACAGCCGGACCGTCTCGGTAACGCGCTCTGGAGCCATGTGCGGGTCGTCTTCGCCGTAGCCGACGAGGATCGGCGTTTTCTCGAGCGAGCCGTCGATGGCGCTCGAAGCGATCTCCTCGACCGTGCCGGGGAGCGAACCCGAGAGGACGGCGAGGCCGCCGTAGCGGGCCGGGTTTCGGCGGACGAACGCCGCGGCGACGCACGCACCCTGCGAGAAGCCGGCGATGACGGTCCGCTCGGGCGGCACGTCGATCGCTCGCGCGCTCTCGAGTGCGGCCGCCACGCACTCGACGCTCGAGGAGAGCCACGGTTCGTTGTCGGCTCGGGGGGCCGTCGACGGCCGCGGATACCAGCGGCTCCGCTCGGCCTGCGGCGCGAGGATTGCGACGCCGTGTCGGTGGACCGGTTCCACGAGGTTGACGACGCCTTGAGCGGTCGCGCCGCGGCCGTGACAGAGCACGAGCGCCGCGTCCGCGGCCAGCGCGGGCGCACCGGCGGTGAGCAGCGGCTGGCCGGCGTGGGGCCCCGAGACGGCGTCCATCGGCCGGCCCGACTCCGCCCTCGTCATCGGTTCTCACCCCGTCCGGTCGGCGCTCGGTCCGTCGGAACCGTCAGTTCCGGCAGTTGGCTCTCGATCAGGTCGCGGTCCGCCTCGAACCACTCGGGCAAGTACAGCGATTCCCCGGGTTCTTCACTGCCTTCGCTCGCCGCGACGCCGTCCGTCTCGGTCGCCAGTTCGAAGAGGATCCCGCCCGGTTCGCGGACGTACAGCGAGTGGAAGACGTGGCGATCCTTGACGCGAGAAACGTCGTAGCCGCGGTCGTCGAAGAGCTCCCGCCACTCGTGGAGGTCGGCTTCGGACTCGACGCGGACCGCGACGTGGTGGAGCGTCCCCTGCCCTTCGCGGCCGAAGGGCGCGTCCCGGTCGAGCACGTCCACGACGGTGGCTCGCGATCCGGAGGCTCGATACCGAATCCGATCGCCGGCTTCCGCGTCGTGCTCGAACCCCAGCGTCTCGAGCGTGCCCGCGGTCGCGTACGGGTTGACCGACAGCGTCGCGACGCCGTGGAGGCCGCGGATCGCGTGTTCGACCGGTACCGGCCCCGCAGTCCAGGGCTCGACATCGCTCGATAGCTGCGGCCCGGCCACGAGTTCGAGTCGCGTTCCCGCGGGGTCTTCGAATCGCAGGACCCGGTCGTCGAATCGGTCGAGCGGCCCCTCCACCGCGATGTCGCGGTCCTCGAGTCTCGTTTTCCAGTACTCGAGAGAGTCGGCCGGGATCCCGAACGAGACCGATTCGATCTGGGGGGTCCCGGGCCGACCGGGATCGCCGTGGGGATCCGGGAAGTGCGTCAGCACCGTTCCCGGCATCCCGTTCGCGTCGCCGAAGTAGAGGTGGTGCTGGAGGATGTCCTCGAAGTTCACGGTCTGCGTGACGAGCCGGAGGCCGAGCACGCCGCTGTAGAAGTCGATCGCCGTCTGGGCGTCCCCGACGATCCCGGTCACGTGGTGGAGTCCCGGCGTGTCGGACAGCATGGGGCGTCCGTACGCGCTCGAGGTGAATAGCCTGCCGGGTCAGCCGGCGGTTCGAGCGAGCGGAACCGATCCCCTCGTCTGACAAATGGTTAAGTGTCGTGACGGACGACTAGGGGTATCATGGGGAACAAGAACAAGACCATCTCGTTTCGGGTCAACGAGGACGCGTTCGAGGCGCTCCAGGCGATCGCCGAGGAGCGCGATATCTCGCTGTCCGCCGTCTTCCGGGATTACGTCGACCAGCTCGTCGAACACGACGGTCAGGTCGAGGTCGTTCCCGAAACCGAGCTACAGGCTCGGACCGCCGCAGCGGGCGACGAGGAGGACGTCTCGTTCCCGCCGACCGTCGAAGTCCCGAAGCGCTTCATCCGCGAACACGAGCGACTGGAACTCGAGGCCGAGCACCTCCGGGAGCAACTCGACGAGTACAAGGGGTACGTCAACGACCTGCAGGACCGCCTCGAGGACGAGGAAGAGGAAGTGCTGCTACTCGACGAGTTAGACGACGAGGATGAAGACGAACCCTACCAACTCGGGTAGCGCTACGTCGGCGAGAACGGCGGCGCAAACGGTGCGACGAGGTGCGGTAAGCGCCCGCGGCCGGTTCGATGGCGGGCCGTACGAGGTCTCTTCTCCGACTGAGACTGCACACCCGCGAGCGACCGAACCGGTGCGGTCTCGCACGCTCCCGATACTCCGTTTTGTTTTCGTGTTCCGTGTCCGTTTCGCCGCCGGTGTATTGGGTCCCTCGGACGCTGTTCCTCTAGAAGGAGGACAGGATCCGAGCCCGTTCGTCGCTGCTCGTCGACCGACGCATCGCGATGGCGCAAGTCTTATGTACATATGAGTACGTCGATGTACAATAATGAACTCCGATACGGAGCTCGCTCCCGCGGTGCAGTCGATACTCGAGGCCGCCCGGGAGCGCGCTGGCGGCGGCGGAGTCGTCGACGTGGACGCACGCTCGTTGCCCGATGCGCTGGCCGACGCCGAGGCCGACGGGCGAATCCCGGTAATCGCGGAGGTGAAACCGACGAGTCCGACGGCTGAGGGAACTCGAGCCGACGATCCCGTCGAACTGGCCGAAGCGATGGTCGAGGGCGGCGCGGCGGCGATCTCCGTCCTGACGGAACCGACTCACTTCGGCGGCTCGTCCGAAGCGCTGACCCGCATTCGAGCGGCCGTCGACGTCCCCGTCCTGCGCAAGGACTTCGTCCTCGACGAGGACGGAATCGACGTCGTCGCAGCGGATCTCTTGTTGTTGATCGTCAGATTCGTGGACGATCTCGAGGGGCTCGTCGCCGCCGCCCGCGAGCGCGGCTTTCAACCACTCGTTGAGGTCCACGACCGCGCGGAACTCGAGACCGCACTCGAGGCGGGGGCGGAGATTATCGGCGTGAACAATCGCGATCTCGCGAACCTCGAGGTCGACCTCGAAACCTTCGAGTCGGTCGCGCCCGAGGTTCCGAACGACGTAACCCTGATCGCCGAGAGCGGGGTGTCGTCGCCGGCCGACGTCCGGCGGATGCGCGCGGCCGGTGCCGACGCCCTGCTGGTCGGCAGCGCGATCATGGACCACGGCGCGGGCGACAGCGACGTGACGGAGAACACGCGGCGACTGACACGGGCGGAATCAGCGGAGGCGACGGCGTCAACGGACTCGAGGACGGAGACGGACCAGACATGAGCGAGCACGACGGAGACACCCACACATGAGCACGGAACGCGAACACGACGGCGAGAGCGAGCCCGGACGCACCGGCACGTTCGGCGACTACGGCGGCCAGTACGTCCCCGAGGCGCTGATGCCGGCGCTCCAGGAACTCGAGGACGCCTACGAGCGCTACGTCCTCGAGAACGAGGACGGCTTCATGGATGAGTTCCGCGAGCGGCTGCGCGATTTCGGCGGCCGGCCGACGCCGCTCCAGCGCGCGGACCGGCTGAGCGAGCGCTACGACCGCGAAATCTACCTCAAGCGGGAGGATCTCGTCCACGGCGGCGCGCACAAACTCAACAACGCACTCGGGCAGGTCCTTCTGGCCAAGTACATGGGCAAAGAACGGATCATCGCCGAGACCGGTGCGGGCCAACACGGCACCGCGACGGCGATGGCCGCGGCCCACCTCGACATGCCCTGCGAGATTTACATGGGCCGGACGGACGTCAATCGCCAGCGGCCCAACGTGTACCGGATGCGGATGAACGGGGCCGAGGTGAACCCGGTCGAGGCCGGTAGCGGGACCCTGAAGGAGGCGATCAACGAGACGATGCGCGACTGGGCGACCACCGTCGAGCGGACCCACTACGTGATCGGCTCGGTCGTCGGTCCCCACCCGTTCCCGCAGATGGTCCGGGACTTTCAGGCAGTGATCGGCGACGAGGCTCGGAAACAGATTCGGGAGAAGGCGGGTCGACTGCCCGACAGCGTCGTCGCCTGCGCCGGCGGCGGCTCGAACACGATGGGGACCTTCCACGCGTTCGTTCCCGATGACGAGGTCGACCTCTACGCCGTCGAGGCCGGCGGCTCGAGCCTCGAGATCGACGAGGACGAGGGCCTCGCGCCCAACTCCGCGACGCTCTCGACGGGCACCGACGGCGTCCTCCACGGCGCGATGACGAAGCTCCTCCAGAGCGGCGACGGCCAGATCATGGAATCCCACAGCGTCAGCGCGGGGCTCGACTACGCCGGCGTCGGCCCCGAACTGTCACATCTCGTCGAGACGAGCCGCGTGACGCCCGCGAGCGTCGACGACGAGGACGCGCTCAACGGCTTCCACCGACTCTCGCGACTCGAGGGGATCATTCCGGCCCTCGAGTCGAGTCACGCGCTGGGATACCTAGAGGAGGCCCACGAGAATCTCGGCGACATCGTCGTCGTCAACGTCTCCGGCCGCGGCGACAAGGACTTGGAGACCGTGCTCGAGGAGACCGAGAAACGCGATCTCGAGGCCGCACCCGAAGTCGAGGTGTTCGACCAATGAGCGACGAGGATCGACAACCGGAGGGAGGAGATCCTCGGAACGACGAGCGGGGAGCGAAGCGACCCGCGAGCGACACTGACGCCTCGGTTGAGTACGACAGCGACGTCGAAGCCGCCATCCGCGGGGACCACCCAGCGCTGATCACCTACATCACCGCGGGCGATCCGTCGCTCGAGGACACCAAGGCGTCCGTCGAGGCGCTCGACCGCGGCGGCTCGGACCTGATCGAACTCGGACTCCCCTTTTCGGAACCGATCGCGGAAGGGTCGACGATCCAGGCCGCGATCAACCGCGCGCTCGAGGCCGGCACGACTCCTGCGGGCTTCTTCGAGTTGGTCGACGATCTCGAGACGGACGCACCGCTGCTGGTGATGACGTACTACAACATGATTCTCCAATTTGGAGACGAGCCCGACGTAAGGCCGTTCGTGGAGCGGGCCGCCGAGGCCGGCCTCTCGGGGATCATCGTTCCCGACCTGCCCGCCGAGGAGGCCGATCCGCTGCGCGAGGCCTGTGACGACAACGGGCTCGATCTCGTGTTCATCATCGCGCCGACGACCGAGGGCGAGCGTCTCGATACCATCATGTCGCAGGTCTCGGGCTTCGCGTACGTTCAAGCCCGCCTCGGGACGACCGGCGCGCGCGCGAACGTCTCGAGTGCGACCCACGACAGCCTCGCGCGGCTGTCCGAGTACGACGTACCCAAGGCGGTCGGCTTCGGCGTCAGCGAGGGCGACCACGCCGCCGAAATCATCGAGGCGGGCGCAGATGGCGTCATCGTCGGCAGCGCGCTCGTCGACATAATTGCATCGAGCCGGACGCCCGAGGAGGCGGTCGACGCACTCGAGGCGAAAGCCCGCGAACTCAAACGCGGCGCGCGTCGCGGCGCGACTGACGTCGCGGCCGACGCGGCGGAAGATCCACCGGAAACAGAACACCCATAACTACAAGCTTGCTACACTCCCGCAATGACCACCGGAACTGACGCACGACTCGAGCGAATCGGGACGGACGGATCGTACGTGATCGTCCCAATGGACCACGGCATCACGATGGGTGCCGTCCAGGGACTGAAAGACATCGAATCGACCATCGACGGCGTGACGAGCGGGGGGGCCGACGCGGTCCTCACGCAGAAGGGAGTCGCGCCCCGCGTCCACGACAACAAGAACGGACGGGGCTACATCGTCCACCTCAACGGCTCGACGACGATCGGGCCCGACGAGGAGGACAAGCGCATGACGGGCACCGTCGAAGAAGCGATCCGGGTCGGTGCCGACGCCGTCTCCTTCCACATCAACGTCGGCTCCGACCGCGAACCCGACCAGCTTACCCAGCTCTCGGAAGTCACCGAGACGGCCGAGCGCTTCGGCATGCCTGTCCTCGCGATGGCCTACGCTCGCGGTCCCGGCGTCGATCCCGAGGACCCCGAGGCGCTGGGCCACGCGGTCCGCCTCGCCGAAGAACTGGGCGCGGACATCGTCAAAACGGGATATAGCGGCGACGCCGAGAGCTTCCAGCACGTCGTCGAGTCGACCCGGCTTCCGGTGGTCATCGCCGGCGGCTCGAAGGGAACCGACCGCCAGACGATCGAAATGGTCCGCGGCGTGATGGACGCCGGCGGCGCCGGCGTCTCGATGGGACGCTCGATCTTCCAGCACGAGGACCCCGAAGCCATCGCGCGGGCGGTCGCCGGCGTCGTTCACGACGATCTCTCGACCGACGAGGCGCTGGCCGAAGCGGGACTGGCGCTCGAGATCTAGATCTGCCCGTCTCCCGTCTTTTCTGCAGCGGGCACTCTCAGCGCTCACGGCAGCTGTTGGGTCGCTCAGTGACAGTGCGTATCGAGATGGACGTCGCGGTCGGCGTAGCGCGGACACAACTCGACCGTGGCGTGATCGACGCCGTGATGGGCGAGTTCGTCGTGGACGCGGCGGACGACCGCCTCGGCGTCCGCCATCAGTTCGACGTCCGTTTCGACGTGGACCGTCGCGACCGTGATCTGGCTGCAGATCTGCCAGGCGTGGAAGTCGTCGACGCGAGTGACGCCCTCTATCTCGCAGAGGTGCGCTCGAATGTCGTCGCTCTCGAGGGGCGTCTTGAGGAAGAAGATCTCGCTGCTGCCGCGCAACACGGCGATCGCCGACCAGGCCACGACGGCGGCGATGAGCGCTGCGGTGAGCGGATCGATGACGCTGATGCCGGTCACCTCGATGGCGACGACGGAGACGATGACGGCGACCGAGCCGCCGGCGTCACCCAGCAGGTGGTAGAACGCCCCTTTCTCGTTGAGGCTCATCGCGTCGCCGTGGAGGACGTAGACCGAGCCGATATTGACCAGCAGCCCGCCGATGGCGATGGCGATCGTCGGGACGGCACCGATGGCCACGGGCTCTAAGAACCGCTGATAGGACTCCCAGAGGATGAAGCCGACCATCGGCAGGAGGAGCAGTCCGTTCAGGAAGGCGGCGAACGGCTCGAGGCGGTGGAGGCCGTACGACCAGCGGTCCCCCTCGCCGTAGTGTTCGGCGACGTGGGCGGCGGCGAAGGCCATCACGTACGCGAGCGCGTCGAACAGCATGTGGATGGCGTCGCTGATGAGCGCGACCGAGCCGAAGGCCAGCCCGCCCGCGAGCTCGACGACGAAGCCGACGACGTTGATCAGCGATACGGCGGCGAGCTTGCGGCTGCTCGTCGACCCGCCGCCGTGGCTATGGCCGCCATGGTCGTGACTGTGGCCGCCGTGGTCGTGGCCGTCGTGCGAGTCGTCGTGGCTGTGCGCCGACTCGTTGTGACTCATCGTAGGTCGAACTCATCGGGTCGGGCCTATTAATTCGGCTGCTATTAAACGGCGTTTCCTATGCCAATCATAACAAAAGGTTCGGATTGAGTTATTAACTTACCGCGCAGCACCGCGCGGTTCATCACACGTGGTTCGTCTAATCGGAAGAATTTCGGCGGCGGTCCGTCTTCTCGAGCCTGTGACCGACGGCGAGGAGTACACGCTCGCTGACGAGATCGTCGCGCGAGCGCGGATTCACGCCCGCGAAGTCGTCGCCGAGTACGAACTGGCGGTCGATCTCGGAGCCCTCGAGTGGGAGGTGTCGACGCGAGCGCGCCGCCGGGCGGGGGCGTGTCGCTGGCACGCCGACCGCGAGGTGGCGACGATCGTCCTCGCTCGGAAGGCCTACGAGGAGTACGAGTGGCCTGCGTTCGCCGAAATCGTCCGCCACGAACTCGTCCACGCGTGGGAGTTCCAGCGCTTCGGCGAGTCCGGACACGGCTCGCGGTTTCGCGAGCGAGCCGCGGCGCTCGAGGCCCCGCGCTACTGCGAGGCGTTCACCGAGCCCCGCTACGTCCTCCGGTGTCTCACGGCCGACTGCGACTGGCGAGCGAAGCGCCACCGCGCTTCGAAGCCGGTGAAGTCACCCGATCAGTACCGCTGTGGTGCCTGCGGCGGGGCCCTCGAGGTCGAACACGCGGCCAGCGGTCGAACGTGGACGACCGCGAGCGGCTACGGCGGCGCGAAAGCGGCGCTCGGCGACGACTGGTAGTGAACCGGGATACAACTATTTTAGTCTCGAATTATGCGATAGCATCCGTAGCGACCCACAGCTGGGTGGGGATGAAAGGGGCTTCCGCGCTCGGCGAACCCGGACGACGCAAGCACCGGACGGAGCGAGCGCAGCGAGTGACTGAGGAGCATGGTTCGAAAGGCGCTCCGCGCCTTTCGTCATCAAGCGAGACCTCCGGTCTCGCTGACCTCGCGAATTCTGGCAGGACCGTAGTCCCGCTGACCTCGCGGGAGCTTCGCTCCCGCTTAGCTCCGATTCGCTCAGTCACGAGAGAGCAAAGCTCTCTCGAACGACAGCGAGTCCTGGGAGTCGAGCGCGGAAGGGGCTTTCAGGATGGTGTCAATCCGTAACGAGATGGGATGGCTGCTTCCAACGACGCCTAGTCGACCGCGGAACACTTATTCGCCTCACACGACCTGTTTCGAGTATGGGAATACTCGAGTTGATGCTGGGTAATTCAGAGCCCGGCGAACAGGGCGTCGAGGGCAAGTCCTACGCGCTCCCGAAAGAGACGCACGACTTCGTCTACCCCGTCGCGGTCCGTCGGGAAGAGGTGGCGGCGTTCGCCGAGTTGCTCGCGACCGAAGCGGACGCGCCGCCGCTGGCGGACGCGAGCGGCGACCTCCAGTCGGTCTTCGACGGGCTGGTCGGCGAGGGTGGCGTCGACGCCGACGAACTGGCCGACCAGATGAGCCGGCCCCGCGAGGCGATCGAACCAATGATCGAAACCTGGGACGAAACGATCGAGCGAGATATCGGGGTCGTCTACGCCCGAATCGGTGCCTACGAGAATCTGCTGGCGTTCGTCAAGTTCTGCAAGCAACGCGACGAGGACGACGACGACCCGTTCGACCTCCCCGAGACCTTCCCGGACGCGGCGGCGCTGCTCAAGCGACTCGAGGAGGGGACCGATACCCAGTACCGCGCGCTGGTACACACGGACCTCCTGCCGGACGAATAGCGCGGCGGTCGCGCCTCTCTAGACGATCGTCTCGAACGCCTCGAGCGACGCGAGTTCGTAGGTCGGCACGTGCTCGTCGGGGCCCTCGTCGCGGCCGGTATCCAGCCAGGCCGAATCGAGTCCCATCGCGTTGGCACCCGCGATATCGGCGTGGAGCGAGTCGCCGACGTGGATCGCCGCGTCGGGCGCGACCTCGAGTTCGGCGAGCGCGCGTTCGAAGGGGGCCGCGTTCGGCTTCGGAAGGATGCCCGCGCTCGGCTCCGTAAACACCCGAACGTCGAAGGCGTCCGCGATGCCGAGCGCCTCGAGTTTCCGCGTCTGCGTCGGTCGCCCGCCGTTGGTGATGAGGCCGACCCGACCCAGATCGCGAGCGCGCTCGAGCGCGGCTTCCGCGCCGGGTCGGAACTCGACGGCGGTCGGGTCCTGCACCTCGAGGTGTGCCGCGGCGAGCGTCGGGGCGATACCGGAATCGACCCCGGCGCGCCCTGCGACTTCGGTAAAGAGGTGTTCGTAGAACTCCCGGTCCGTCTCGGCCGTCGGCAGCTCGGGCACCGCGGCTCGGAGATCCGCGGGCGTACAGAACTGCTCGCAGCCGGCGCGCTCGAACGTCGACTCGAGGACGGTCGCGGCGTCCCGGGTCGGCTCGCAGAGGGTGGAATCGAGATCGAAACAGATCGCGTCGTAGGCGGCCATCTGCTCTGTTCTATGAGCGGGGGTGTTCTCAACGTTTCGCCGACCAGATGAGGGTTCTATACTTCCAATCAGTACCGCTACGAACAGCCTGAAAGCCCCGACGCGCTCGTCGGCTACAGCTCGCTGCGATCCTCACCTCGCTGCGCTCGGTTGCGGTTCTTGCGTCGCTTCGCTCGACGAGCGCGTCGCCCCTTTCATTCCCACCCGACCGGTGGTTTGATCGGGGAGCAGAAACCCGCCGGCTGATTGGGCTCGACTCGAGTCCCTAGCGGCGATTCCACAGCAGTTATTCTCGTTGACACGCCGTGTGGTGTATGGAGGTCGTCAAGCGAGTGCACGTCGTGCCGCTGGGCTACGAGTTCGATCGGATCCTCGAGCCGATCCGGGACCAGCGGGCCGATCTGGTCTACCTGCTCGAGGACGACGGGGCGGACGATGCGGGAACGGGTACTGAACGAACGGACGAGGGAGATAATGGAACCACCGCGCGGAACGCGACCGCGGACGCGGACTATCACGACGAGTTGCGTGCCGAACTCGAGTCGATCGTCCCCGAGGTCCGGACCTGGGAGTGCGATCTGACGGACGTCTACGCGGTGCTCGGCGACGTGACGACGATCGCCGACATCCACGCCGACGATCAGGTGTACGTCAACGTCTCCGGAGCGGGCACGATCCCGGCGATCGGCGCGACGATCGCGTGCATGGACGTCTCGACCGACGCCCACGCCTACTACGTCGAGCCGTCGGAGTACGCACACGACGGGACCCGCGAGCCCATCTCCTTCGGTCTCGACGAGATGGAGCAGGTTCCAATCTATCCGATCGAATCACCGACGCGCGACCAGGTCGCGATCATGGAGTTCCTTGCCGATCCAGCCGCATGGGAGGGGTTCCACGACAATCGGACGGCACCGCCCAAGAAGAAAGACCTCATCGAGTACGCCCGCGAGCGCGAACTCTCCTTCATGGCCGATCGCCGCTCGCCCGACGAGCGGACCGGCGAGGACAAAGGCGCGTTTCGGGTGTTGGATACCCACGTCCTCGAGCCGCTCGCCGAGGACGGCTACGTCACGATCGAGTCGGTCGGTCGCCGGCGCGTGGTCGAGTTGACCGAGCGGGGCGAGAACGCCTATCGCGCGTTCCATCACAAGCTTATGGACGACGGCAGCGAGCCCCGATAGGACGTGCCAGCGGGGAGGGGGAACAGCTCGGGGAGGAGGAGCGCCAGTGGGGAAAGTGCCGCTGGCGAGGGCGACACGGGATGGGACCGTGACTGTGACTAAGACGGAGACGGCTCAGTCCTCGCGGTGGACCAAGGTGTAGAGCCTCGTGCCCAGCCGAGCGAGCTCGAGGTCGGCCTCGAGCCGCTCGATGTGATCGCGAAGGGCGGCCGCGTCGAGCCCCGGGACCTCGCGGTCGGTGCGGGAATCGAGGTGGCTGCTCGCGCGAGCGAGCAGGAAGGGCGCGGCGTCAGCGAGGCGCGAGCCCGGAAGCTCGGGGCCAGCGTTGCGGCCGCGCTCGACCGCAGCCAGCACTTCCTGCGCCACGACGAGGGTCCGGCGAAGCGACCGGATCTCGTCGGCATCGGCGGGCGGGCACAGGTATCGTGCCAGCAGTTCGTCGGCCGCGACGACTCGAGCGGGATCGACGTCGAACGTCTCCGCGACCCGCTCGCGGTCGGGTTCGCCGACGCCGGTACGGCGACACGCGAGCCGGACGGCACCCAGCACGGCCGCCGATCGGCCGTACTCGAGCGTCGCCATCTGGCCCGCGTGCTCGAACACCGCTCGAGCGACGTCGGCCGCGGACTCCACCTCGAGCCGACGGGCGATACGGTCGATCGTCAGTTCGACGTTCGTCTCGAGGCGGCGCTGACCCATGACTGAACGCTCGGCCGGACGGGTATTATCGACTTCTAAGAAAGTATCGTTACTATCGTTACTATCGAGATTGTCGTGAGTGTCGTTACAATCATGGTCACAGTAACTGTGATGACGGGCCGCCGACGCGGGGGTGGTACAGCCGCTCCCGTCGACGGCTGCCGGTCGATCCGTCCCCCTGCCTGATCCGCCACGTTCAAGCCGGTTCCCTTCGAGGGTCGATTCATGACGCGATCTGTCTGGGTAAAAGCCGACGACACCGTCGGCGACTGGGACGACCGCCGAGCGCGGATCACCGCCGCGCTCGAGGCGGGTGCGGACTGGGTACTGGTCGACGAAGACGACGTCGCGCGCGTTCGCGAACTCGGCGACATCAACGTCGCGGCGTTCCGGACCGACGGCGACGTGACGCTGGTCGACGACATCGACGACGCCGAAGCGGACGCCGAAAGCGATGACGCCGTGTCGGCCCCGCAGGCGGACGCGATGGTCGTCGGCAAGGACGGCGAGGGCGACGCGACGATCGACCTCCCCGAGGACTTCTCCGGCTCGGCGGATCTCTCGACGCTGCGGCGCAAGGGCGACTTCGATCGGGGCGCGTACGTCCGCATTCTGGGCAAGGAGTACGAGCGCTTCGCCGAAACCGCCGCCGCGGAGGCCGATCACACGATCGTCGTCGGCGAGGACTGGACGATCATCCCGCTCGAGAACCTGATCGCCCGCATCGGCGAGGAGACCGACCTCGTGGCGGGCGTGACCAGCGCCGAGGAGGCGAAGACGGCCTTCGAAACCCTCGAGATCGGATCCGACGCGGTCTTGCTCGACTCGGACGACCCTGACGAGATCCGACGGACGGTTGAAGTCCGCGACGAGGCCGAACGCGAGAGTCTCGACCTCGAGTACGCCGAGGTACTTGCCATCGAGCGGGCCGGCAGCGCGGATCGGGTCTGCGTCGACACCGGCACCCTGCTCGAGCACGACGAGGGAATGCTCGTGGGCTCGATGAGCCGCGGGCTGGTGTTCGTCCACGCCGAAACCGCCGAATCGCCGTACGTCGCCTCCCGCCCGTTCCGGGTCAACGCGGGTGCGGTCCACGCCTACGTCCGCACGCCCGACGGCGGCACGAAGTACCTCTCCGAACTCCAGAGCGGCGACGAGGTGCAGGTCGTCGACCTCGCGGGCAACACCCGCGAGGCCATCGTCGGCCGGGCCAAGATCGAGCAGCGACCCATGTTCCGGATCGCCCTCGAAACCGAGAGCGGCGACCGCGTCGAGACCCTGCTCCAGAACGCCGAGACGATCAAGGTCGCCACCGCGGAGGGGCGAACGGCGGTGACCGATCTCGAGGCCGGTGACGAAATCCTGCTATACGCCGAGGACACGGCCCGTCACTTCGGCGAGGCCGTCGAAGAGAGCATCATCGAAAAGTAACGTCGCAACCGTTTTCTGCCCGTCTCAGGCGTCGTTCGTCTCCGCCTCCGGCTCGACGGGCTCGAGTCGCGTCGTACACCAGTGGCAGAACTCGAGGTCCTCGTCGATCTCTTTCCCGCACTCCGGACAGGTCGGTCCGTCCGCGTCGGTGTCCCCGCCGGAAGAGTAGCCGAGCGCGCGAAAAGTCGCGTCGATCGCGGCGAACAGGGCGATAAACGAGAGGAGGAACTGGGCCATCGGGTCGGTGTTCTCGGCCATGACGGTCGCCTGCTCGAGAGCCTGGTCGAGGCTCGTCATCGGCCCGGCCGCCGTGAGCTGGTCGATCGGGAGAAAGAGCGCGCTCGCCGTGAAGAAGAGGCCGGCAAAGGCGGCGGCGCGAAGCCAATCGCGAATGAGGACGTGGCCTGCGCCGGGCATGATCACCGAGAGGCCGGCAGCGAGGATCGCGCGGAGCCATGTCATTGTACGTGGGGATGGTAGGGGACCCCCGCCCTTAACATTCCGATTTCGATTGTTTTTCAGTTCACTCGAGTCGTGCCACCAGTCTCGCGAGTAGTTTGCCGGTCGTACTGGCCCGGCGTGGGCTTTCGCGGGGCCGGCGCGCACGGATCTAGGTTTCTCGGAGACCGAAGTCACAGGGCAACAGAACAACGAGTTAGAATAGCTCGTCCGGTCTATTGTCGGAGTCGAGGGAGAACAGTCACTCCGTCTGCGTGACTTCCTGCTGAGTCGGATACTCCTCGTCCAGTTCACGCAGCAACCGGGTGCTCTTCCCGCTCTCGCGGACCATCTCGATCAGCGAATCGAGACGGTGCAGCGAGACCTGACCCGGCGCGTAGTCACTGGTGTCCGACTCGAGCGGCGCGTAGCCGAGTTTCGAGCCGTAAAGCGGGCCGATGATTCGCGTGTGACTGCCGAGTTCGCCCATCGCGATCCCGGCCGCGCGAATTCCGTTTCTGGTCGCCGTATCGATCGCCGTGAGGATCCGCAGGCAGTCGGATCGGTCGTCCGCGTACGTGGCCACCTTGGCGATATCGCCGTACCGATCGCACTCTGCGATGATCGCGTCGAGCGTCGCCTGGTCTGGGGTCTCCTCGAATTCGTGAAAGGAGATGACCAGTTCCACGCCCTGTTCACGGAACTCGTTGAGTACCCACTCCATTCCACGCGCCGTCTCGAGTTCGATGTCAACCCGCTCGACGGCGTCGAACTCGGCGGCCGCCATCAACTGATCCAGTCGTCCCCGATCGGCCGCCTCGCCGCCGAACCATCGCGATCGATTCGTCGCGAGAATCGGCAGTTCCCCGTCGTAGTCGCGCAGCTGTTCGATCGGTTCCTCCGCACTGTCCATTCGAAATTCGATAAGATCCGCGTTCTCCCGGGCTTTCGGTTCCCGTGTGAGATCGTTGGTTGTGGCGGCAAGGGCGAACTCGTCGGCAGTCATGATACGAACTACCAATCCTCTCCGTAAAAGCATTTCGAGAACTGCTGTCTCGTATTCGATGCCCGCCGTCAGTCACTCGGATATGGAGGTGACGTGGCTCCGTGGGAGAAAATCGCTCAGCGGGAGGGGAGACGGCCGACATCTGAGAGTATCGCCGTCGCGGTCTCGGGACCGCCGGCTCCGCGACCGCTCGCATGTATCGACCCCGCGTTCCGGGTCTCGATTTGGACGACGTTGCGCGTGCCGCCGACCGCGAGCGCACCGTTCTCGGGGACGAGCCGCGGCCCGACGCGGACGCCCTCTCGGGTTGCTTCTCCAATGAGCCGAATCGTGCGCCCGTCCTCCGCGGCGAGGTTGAGCGCGCTGCCGGGAATCCCCTCGATACCGTCAACCGCTGCATCCCCGAGGTCGAACCCACCGTCTGCAAGGACGTTCGCCAGGATGACGAACTTGAGCGCGGCGTCGGTGCCCTCGACGTCGAAGCTGGGATCCGCCTCGACGACGCCAAGGTCTTGTGCTTCCGCGAGAACGTGCTCGTAGTCGAGCCCCTCGACGGCCATCCGGTTGAGGATGAAGTTGACGGTGCCGTTGAGCACGCCTCGGACCGCCGTCACGTTTTTCGGGGCCGCGTCTTCGATCGTTGACACCACCGGAATCGCGCCGCCGACGGTCGCCTCGAATCGGATCGAGCCGGCACTCTCGGCCTCGAGCGCACGCAGTTCCTCGTAACGTTCGGCGACCGGCCCCTTGTTCGCCAGCACGGCGTGGCGGTCGGCCTCGAGCGCGCGCTCGACGTGGGAGAAGCCGGGTTCGGCGTCGCCGAGCGTCGTCGGCGTGGCCTCGACCAGTGCGTCGTACTCGGTCTCGAAGACCGCGTCGGGATCGTCCCTCCCGATCGGTTCGGAACCGAGCTTTCGTCCGACGGCGCTGTCGACGTCGATACCGTTCGGGTCGATCGCGGCGTTCGTCGAGTCGGCGAGCGCGACGACCTCGTGACCGTACTCGCCGGCGAGGGTAGCAACCGACCGGCCGACGTCACCGGCTCCGAGGATAGCGAGTCGCATTACGCGTCACTCCCCATCAACGGCTCGATGACGGTCAGTTCCTTCTCCGTCCCGATCGAGCGAATCGTCTCGAAGACTTCGTCGGACCGACCGGAGTCGATCGCGAGCCGGAATCGCGCGCTCGAGATGTCTCTGGTCCCTTCAGGCGCGGCCAGCGAGACGTCGAGGACTGCCGCACTGGCTTTGTTCTCGATCTGCAAGATCGTCTCCGAGAGATCGGTTTCGATAAGATGGCCGATGAGAACGAGCGTGATCTCCTCGCCGTAGCGCTCGGCGCCGGCCTGAATGACGTTGACGCCGGTCTTTCGTAGACTTTCGACGATATCGTCGAACCGATCCGGCGGACAGCCGAGATCGACTTCGACGGGAATGTGGCCACGCGGAGTGATGTTGCCGCGCTCGTGGTGAATGCTCATGAGATTGCCGCCGTTCTCGGCGATCGGCGCAAGGGCGTTGAGCAACTCGCCGGGCTCGTCGACCAGCTCGAGGCGGACGGTGTACGTGCGAACGCCGCCGTCGGTTTCGATGCCGAGATCGCTCCGCTCGCTCGGTTCGTTACCCATCGGGATCACCGTCCGTCGGTGCGTGATAAATCGTCATCGGAAGCATGCTATACGTCTCCGTAGCGACCACGTAAAAGGTTATAGATCCACTCATACCCGCCTCAGCCGACTCGAGAAACCGTTCTGCCGGGACCACGGTTTGCGACGGTTACCGTCAGTTCGGACCGACTGGAGCGGCGTTCCCCCGCGTCGTTCACCCCGGCGGGATCTCGTCTTGGCCGCGCGGTCCGGTGGCGATGTATGATTCAGCGAGTAGAGCTCAAAATACCCTTTCGACATAATATATGGAAATAGGTAGTTTATAGAAATCACCATTCCAACATCATATAATATTTCTTATATTCGGACTTATTGTCAAACGCCCCCATATTTCCGTTAGAAAATCTGTCTGTAGATCATAGAGATCTAAAACAGCCGATATTGGTCATAAAAGGAGTGAAAAGTGACTAAATATTGTACCGATGTTCGGGCGAGGTCTTGAACGACGCTCACTGTCGACTCGAGGAGGCACCACAACAGGACCATACACTGCCTATAGAGGAGTATTGTGCTCAGCCGATAATGTGGATCCTCGACCGGGTTCCGTTGTTATCGATATATTAAATCTTAAACTAATATATCTAAATGATAGTTTCGGCCAGTTAGCCATATTTCGTCCATTTCACGGCAAAACGCTCCGATCGAGATTGAGTTCCGAACCGAGCTCGGTATCGGCCTCTGCTTCGGCGAGGATCGGTGAAGGTGGGACGAATCGGTCGGTGACTCGAGCGGCCGAGCCGACGTCGTTTCAATCTTGTTGAAAGCGACTTCGGAGGGGCGTCGATACGTGAACCTGTCTTCGTTTCCCGCGACACAGAAGGGTTACAGTCATATGTGTGTAAGACAGTGTGCTCGTGTCTGGACGAATTCCGGACGTGATCAGACCAGTGAAACGTTTCGACATCGCTCAGAACGGTCTCTTTTCCCGTTTTCGAACGATTCAACGGTCACTCGTACTGCCGAATCTTCAGATCGATTATATTCTTTTTGTCCAGAATCGCGGGAGCGAGTTCGTCTTCGATTCGATCGCTCCCCATCCGGCTAAGGGGGCCGCTGATGCTTATCGCACCGATGAGACCGTCCGGTTTCGACGTTATTGAAGTTGCGACGGCGCAGACGCCGGGGAAGTGTTCCCCGCGGTTGATCGAGTACCCTCGATCCCGAATCTCCGCTAGCTCCTCCAGCAGTGCACCCCTGTCCGCGATCGTGCTGTCGGTGACTGCTGGTAATCCCCGTTTCTCGATGATAGCGTCGAGCTCCGCATCGGAGAGTTGTGCGAGTATTGCTTTGCCCGTCGCGGTCGAGTGGAGGTGGAGGTGCTTACCGAGTTCCGCGTTGTCGTCGATCGACTCTGCGCTCTGGGATTTGTACAGCTGCACCGAGTAGCCGTTCTCCTCAACCGTAATATTGGCGTGTTCGCCCGAATCCCGCCGTAGATCGTCGATCTCCGGCTTCGCCGCCTGATAGAGCGCCATGCGATCCCGCATTTGACCCCCGGTATCGAGGAACCGAAAACTACAGCGGTATTCCCCGTCGTCTTTGATCACGTAGCCGGTCTCGACGAGCGTCGCGAGGTGGATGTGCGCCGTACTCGGTGGCAACTCGAGATCGTCTGCCAGCTCCGAGAGTGTCGCCCCCTCGCCCTCCCGCAGGTATTCGATAATAGTGAACGACTGACCAACGCTCTTCAGCCGCCGTGTATCCGTTGTTTCTCCGTCGGCCATACTGTGATATTCTCCCACGGTCTAATAAGCGCTGCGGCTCGTTTCGACTATGTTGAATCCGCTCGAGTCACGATCAGCCAGTGGATGGTGTGCTAACTCGTCATCGCGACCAGTTTGGACCGACAGATTACGCGAAAACAGTCGGACGAGGCGGTTACTGAATCGAGTCTTCTGGGCCGACGACTTCCATGTCCTCGAACAACTTGTCGTAGCCGTTGCGTTCGAAGAGGTACTCGCCCGCCACGACGTCCTCGCGGACATCGTCTTCGGATTCGAGCTTCTCGTATGAACGCTCGAGAACGTCTTCAGCGCTCTCGTTCGGGACGACGGCGAGGCCGTCGTCGTCGCCGACCACGACGTCGCCGGGTTCGACGGTGACGCCGCCACAGGAGACGGTGACGTTGATCGAGCCGGGATCTTGCTTGAGCGGCCCGCGGGGATGGGTACCGCGGCCGTAGACGGGGAACTCCATCTCGCCGATCTCCCTGCTATCGCGGTAGCTCCCGTCGATGACGAGGCCGGCGAGATCGTTTGCCTGACAGGAGGTACACATGAGTTCGCCCACGTGGCCGGTCTCGGTGAATCCCTCGGCGTCGATGACGAGGACGTCGCCCGGTTCCGCCATCGTGATCGCCTTGTGAATGATCAGGTTGTCGCCGGGTGCGGCGTTCACGGTGATCGCGGTCCCGGCCATCTCGATGCCGCTGTACGCGGGTCGGATTCCGGAGTCCATGGTTAGCCCGATGTTTCCGGTCACGTCCGAGACGATGGTGCTCGGAATCTCTTCGAAACCCGATACGACATCGCGGTCCGGTCGCTCTACGTCGTGCTCTATCGTGTGCATGATCGAGTCGACGAGAGCGGCGCACCTTAATCTGCCGATCCACCGAACCGTCGCTCGGACAGCGATAGTCGGTCGCGAGCGTCGGGTGACTTCCGAGTCCGTGTTACATTCGAGGTGCGGTATCAGCCGGGAGCGGACGGCTCGATCACGCGAAACTGGACTAGCGGGAATTACCGATCGGTGGGAATTTTCGTGTCTCCCCTGAACGAACGGGTACGGATATCTGTTCAAGAAATCACCGACGGGATTCACGCGATCGAGTTCGACCATATCCGCGTCTTCGCCCTCGAGGACCGACCCGACGACACCGTGACGCTCGTCGACGCGGCATTCCCCGACGACGGCGAGGAGCTGGCCGAGATCGTCGAGTCGGAGTTCGGCGGTCTCAATCGCGTCATCATCACGCACGGGGACGAGGGACACTTCGGCGGCGTTCCGGCACTGCTGGATCGATTCGAGCCGGAACTCTCCGTGCCGGCGGGTGCCGAGCACTTCTACGAGGCTCTGGACGTCGATCCCGACGTCGAGTTCGGCGACGAGGACCGGCTGGACGGAAATATCCGGGCGATCGAAATCCCGGGTCATACGGTCGCGACGACCGCCCTGTTGCTCGAGGACGACGAGACGGTGATCGCCGGCGACGCGCTCGAGGGGTCGGACCGACGCGGTCTGCCGCCGGGCTACCTCGTACCGCCGGCCGAACAGTTCAACGACGACAGCCACGCCGCTGCGGAACGGAACCTGGTCAAACTGTTCGACTACGACATCGACGCGATACTGGTCCACCACGGGACCAGCGTCCACGAGGACCCGCTCGGGAAGCTCACCGACTGGCTGCTCGATCGTGAGTGGACCCTCGCCTACGACTAGGGATCTCCGACGGCTGCCGTCGTCAGTGACGCGTCAGCTGATCGAGATTGTGTACACGTTCGGCAGCGGGTCAGTCCGGGGCAGAGCGCGTCCCGAATTTCCGTAAACTGACGAGGAACAGTACACCGACGGCGGCACTCGCGGATGACAAAAATTGGAAGCGGCGCGACGTTCGAACGCGTCCTACGCGCTAATGTCGAGTTCCTCGACGAGGTTGCCGTAGTACTCGTATTGCTCATCGAGGAAGCTACTGAACTCGTCGGGACCGCGCTGGACCCGCATGAAGTCGTTGTTGTTCATGAACTCCACGAACTGGTCGTCCTCGTACACCGATTCGTAGACGTCGACGATCGCAGATTTCGTCTCGTCGTCGATGCCGGCCGGAGCGAAGTGACCCAGCCAGGAGCCGATCTGAATGTCGAGTCCCTGTTCCTGCAGCGTCGGCGTGTCGGGGAGCGCGTCGACCTGCTCCTCGAACGCGACGCCCAGCGCCTGCAGGTTACCGTCCTGAACCTGCGGTGCGACTTCGGCCGCCCCAGCCGCCGTACAGTCGGCCTCGCCGTTGGCGACGGCCGTCATAGCGGGTGCCGCACCGTCGTAGGAGACGTGTTCGACCTGAACTCCCGCCTCGTCGGCGATGCCGGCCGCGGCCATGTGCCACGAGGAGCCATTCCCCGAGTTCGCCATCTGCAACTCGTTGCTCTCGCCGTACGAGATCCACTCATCTAACGTGGAGTACTCTGCGTCTTCGTTGACGACCAGCGCCGCCGGCATCTCCGTGTACTGCATGATTGGCGTGATGTCGTCGGGGCTGAGCTCGGCGATACCGAGGTGCTCGAAGAGCGCGATTTCGGGCGCGGTACAGCCGATCGTCTGGCCGTTGGGCTCCGAGTTGGCCGCCGCGTTCATCCCGACGGAGCCGGAGCCGCCGGTCTGGTTCGAAACGTTCCAGCTGACTTCGGTGTGGTTCTCGGCCGCATCCGCGACCGCTCGACTCGTTCTGTCGGCCCCACCGCCGGCCGCCCAGGGCGAGACGATTTCGACCGGTCGCGACGGCCACTCTTCGTCTTCGTTCAGATCACCGATGCAGCCAGCCGTCAGCGCGACCCCCGTCACACCGAGGGACTTGATGGCGTTTCGGCGGTTCAACACGGTACGATCGCTACTACACCCATTGGCATCTGGTACCATTCTACCCAAGTCGTGGGTCTATTATCATTTATAATTTTTGGTCGGCGTTGTCGGCTCGGTGGGAGATAGCGGAATCCGAATCGAATATCTCGAAGCGGACCGTGTTCCGCGTCCGCCCGATCGGCTTCGGACGCCGCGTGCCGTCGAGACGCGACGATCGTCGAGAACTGACGCTCGTCCTCCGAGTTCCGGATCGTCGACGAATCCCGACGATTCTTCCGTTCGCCCGAGTAGCTCAGTGGACCCACCGTCGCCGCACGCACTTCGACCCGAAACGCCCGCCGAGCCCCCGCGGTCGAGTCGGGTCGCGTCCGGTGGGCGAGAAGGTCCGCACGATCCGTAAGTTTATACACCGACGGCGACGTGGTGAGAATATGCGCGGACTAGCCAAGACCGGTCGTAGCTCCGGGAATATGGAACTCATCGACATCGAGAGACCGAAACCAGGGTACGACGAGGTACTGATCGAAGTCGATTACGCGGGGCTCTGTGGAAGCGACGCCGGTATCTACAGATTCAAATCGGCGTTCGAGCGGATGGAGTTACCGACGATCATCGGACACGAGTACACCGGCCGGGTCGTCGAGGCCGGCGACGAGGTCACGAAGTTCGCACCGGGTGACCGCGTCGTCGAACGTCCGATCCGCGGTTGTGGCGACTGTTATCAGTGCGAAATCGGGCAGGAGAACGTCTGCCAGAACATGGATCTCACCGGTATCGACCATAACGGCGCGTACGCGGGATACGTCACTGCTCCCGAGTCGGCCCTCCACTCCGTTCCCGACGACGTCGAGCCGCGACACGCAGCGCTCGTCGAACCGACCGCGATCACGACTCGAGCGGTGATCCGTAACTCGCGAGTCGCACCGGGCGACCGCGTCCTCGTCGCCGGTCCCGGACCGATGGGCGTTCTGACGGCACAGGTCGCGGACGCTCAGGGCGCCGAAGTCGTCGTCGCCGGCGTCGGACGGGACACCTCCTATCGCCTGCCCCTCGCCGAGAAGTTGGGCTTCCCGGCGCTCAACATCGAGGACGATGACCTCGAGGACTATCGCGAAACCCTGACCGACGGCGTCGGCTACGATGTCGTCTTCGATACGACGGGTCACCCCTCGGGACTGCCGATGGCCGCCGAGGAGGTCCGAAAAGGCGGTCAGATCGTTCTGGTCGGACAAACCGGCGAAGCGACGATGGACTTCACGCCGCTCGTTCGATCGGAGATCGACCTTCAGTGTACCTACAGTGCGATGTACGAGGACTTCGAGCGCGCGCTCAGGCTCATCGGTTCGGGCGACGTCGATCACGAGACGTTCCTCGACGATCGGTTCAGCCTGCTCGAGGCCGAGGACGCCTTCGAAACGTTCCTCGAGGGAGAGACCTGCAAACCGGTCTTCGACGTCTCAGTGCTGCGCGACTGAGTCCGTCAGTACGACCACCGGACGGCCCGGACGAGTAACCGCGACAATGGAGGTCGCTCGCTTCGAACGTGGCACCGATTCCGTCGCGGCGTCGAGTGAGCGAACCGACGGTCGCTCTCGTCCCTATTCACGACCGCTCGAGCGAACGCGCGACGGACGTTCCATACCAGGGGACGTTAACTCCGATTTCAAAATCGGTCCGTCGAGACGAGATCGATTCCGAGGGATGTGGCAGTTCGCCCGTCGATCGAACGGCTCACTCGTCGGTACGCGGGTCCCACTCGTTCCACTCTCGCTCGACGAGGAAATCGTCGAGTTTCTGCTTCGGATCCTCGAAGACGTGCGAACCGTGGAATACGAGCAGGGTCTCGAAGTCGTACTCGAGCAGGTTGTAGAGGTTGAGCTCGGCGGCCCGGTGATCATCATTGAACAGCGCCGGCGGCGGGAGAAGGTATCCGGCCGGCAATCCGCCGCGGTCGGCTCCGTCGAGCGTATCGCCGGAGATCAAAATGTCCCGATCTTCGAGCAACAGGGCGGACGTCGCCTCCGTGTGACCCGGCACCTGAATGACGCGGATATTCCCCGCCAGCAGATCGCCGTCCTCGTAGGCGACATCGGGTTCGACGTCGAGGTCCGACTCCTCGAGGTGGTCGTACAGCTTCGTCTCGTCGGCCGGCAGGACGAGTTCAGGGTCGAACGCATCCATCACGTGCGCGAGGCCGCCGTGGTGGCCGTGGTCGCCGTGGGTGAGGATGACGCGGTCGACGTCGCCGTACTCCGCTTCCAGCGTCTCGACGAGTTCCGCACCGTTCTCCTCGAAGGCGGTGTCGATCAGCGTCGTCTTCCCCTCCGGGACGTCCTCGAGCACCAGCACTCGAACGTGATCGAACTGTACCTGATCGATGCCGTCGGTTACACTGCTCAAAGTCATTGTCAGTTACCGTTTGCGGCGCAGCTCTAATTAAATGTACCGGTGGCCCGAAGCCGTCGGCCGGCGGAGTTCGGCGGGCGTTCGACGAGGAGGAGCGACCGAAACCGCGCTCGGAGAGTAGCGGAGTGATTCGAAGCCCACCGGCCCGTTTCGATCTGCGGGCCGCGGGATCCGAATTTTGGGGAGGCAATCGGAATGCAGTCACCACCCTGTCACCCCTCATCGATCGACACCAGCAAATTTATAGTGATCTGTGGGAGTTACGCTATAACAAGGGCGGAAAACTGATGGTCATAAAACGAATAACGCGGCGTGTTCAACAAATCGACGTGGGTAACGTGAAATCGAATCCGCTTTCGATAGTGTTTATACTGTTAGCGCTCGCTGTTATCGCTCAAGCGAACCAGTTCCCCGAGGGCGGGGAACTCGGGCCGGGATTCTTCCCCATTATGCTGTCCGCGGGAATTATCGTCTTCGCGATCGTGAATCTCGTCGTCGACGACGACAGCGAACTCGATCTCAGTGGCTATGAACTAGCGCCCCCGGCGATCGTCTTGGTATCCCTGGTCGGATACATATTCGTCATATCGGTTGCCGGTTTCGTCGTCGGATCGATGGCGTTCCTGCCGGTCATACTATATTACTCGGGCGTCCGCTCGAAACCTACGATCGCGGCCGTCTCGATCGGCTTTCCGATCGTGTTGTTTTACGTCTTCGACCGAATCTTCATGGTTCCGTTACCTGAAGGGATCATCCCCGTCTCGAGACTCCTTCCGCAACTGCCCCTCGGGGTGATATAATGGCGATCGAACACATCGTTCAGGGGTTCGCGAACGTAATGGATCCGGTCACGTTGGCCCTCATGATCGCGGGGGTCCTGCTGGGGATCCTCATGGGATCGATCCCCGGGATGACCGCGACGATGACCATCGCGGTCATGCTCTCGTTTACGTATACGATGGATCCGGCGAACGGAATGATGCTCCTGCTGGGTATCTTCGGGGGCGCGGTCTACGCGGGATCCATTCCGGCAATCCTCATCCGGACGCCGGGGACGCCGTCGGCCGCGGCGACGATCTTCGACGGCTATCCCCTCTCCCAGAACGGGGATGCCGGGCGAGCGATTCGGGTAAGTACGATCGCGTCGTTCGTCGGGGGGGTCATCAGCGTCTTCATGCTCATGTTCTTCTCCCCCATCATCGCGGACGCGGCACTTCGGTTTCGATCGCCGGAGTTCTTCGCGCTGGCCGTCTTCGGCCTGACGGTCATCGCCAGCGTGAGCGGCGATTCGGTCACGAAGGGGATGATATCCGGACTGTTGGGCATGCTCGTCGCGACCGTGGGTATCGATTCGGTGACGGGATACCAGCGGTTCACGTTCGACGTTCCGGAACTGCTCACCGGCGTCGAGTTCATCGCCGTGATGATCGGCCTATTCGGGATCGCCGAGGGGCTCCGGAAGTACTCGCAGGGCATCAGTGACGACCAGAACCAGGTCGATCAAGAAATCGAAGGCTATCTCCCGTCGATAGGGGATCTGAAGGCGATCGCGCCCGTCTCCGTCGGATCGGGTGTTATCGGGTCCCTCATCGGTGCGATCCCCGGTGCCGGCGGCGACATCGCCGCCTTCATCACGTACAACGAGGCCACGCGGTGGCTCAAAAACGCGACGCCGGCGTTCGGCGACGGCAACATTCGGGGCGTCGCAGCAGCGGAAGCCGGAAACAACGGGAGCACCGGCGGTGCGCTGATCCCGACGTTCACCCTCGGGATCCCGGGCGACTCCGTCTCGGCGATCCTCATCGGCGCGTTGCTCGTCCACGACGTGAACCCTGGACCGGCGCTCTACCAGGACGAGCCCGCCCTGCTGTACACGATCTTCGTCGGCTTCCTCATCATTTACGTCTTCATTCTGTTGTTCGGCCTCTTCGGGGCGAACTACTGGGCGCGCCTGATCACGATCCCGCAGTCCCTGCTTTGGCCCGTGATTTTGATCCTCTGTATCGTCGGTGCGATGGCACTCAACGGGAACGTCTTCGACGTGTGGATCATGCTCGCTGCCGGCGCCCTGGGATACGTGATGCGATTGCAGGGTTATCCGCTCGCACCGATGGTGCTCGGACTGATCCTCGCACCGATCGCCGAGTCGAACCTGCGTCGCTCGCTCGAGCTCTCCAACGGCTCGCTCGACATCTTCTACACCAGTCCGATCGTCGTCGTCGTGCTTCTGTTGAGCGCGGCGGCGATCGCCCTGCCGGCGATCCGAGCGGTTCGCGCGTAACGACGAACGACCGACCGCACTTATTCTTCCACCGCCAGAACGCACCTGCCACGAGTGGAATCGACGTTAGCGATCGGCCGGCGGCCGCCGGACACGATCGACGAGAGGTGACTCGAGGGGAAGACACATTTCCGTACTCAGTCCCGATCGGTCGATCGTTTCGAAGCCGACGTTCTCGTAGACGGTAATCGCCCGCCGATTGTCGATCACGACGGTGAGCCGGAGCGATTCGTGGCCGCCAGCGTCGGCGTACGCGACGAGCTGCTCGAGCAGCTCCGTGCCGATACCCCGGTTCTGAAAGTCCGTGTGAACGAAGACAACAAACTCGGGCTCGACGGCGCTTGCCGGGGTAACGGCGAGATGGCCGACGAGCCGATCGCCCGACAGCGCCACCAGGTTCCAGCCGTCGGCCGTCAACGCCGCGAGCCAGTCCTCGATCCGGGGCCGGATGAGCGGGGGCAGTCCCATCGTCGCGACCGACTCGTCGAACTCCTCGTACATCGCCGCGAGCGCCTCGAAATCGGTCGACCGGTACGGCCGAACTAATGACGGAACGCCCCGTTCGTCGGTAAACCGTGGACACCGAGGAGGACAGTGAGGGGGTCCCACGCACTCGCCGTTGTCCCAAGAGGAACAGCTGTCCGTCTTGCGTCGGGTGCTCATACCGACTGCTGTGTCGAGGATCAACGTAAACGTTCGCGGGAACGTATTCGAGTGAGGCGTCCCGTTCCCGGCTATCCGTCGGTCGGGCCGACGGTGAGCGGAAACGTAGATTTTTGTGACTAGCGGCCGAACTGCCACTATGCACAGCGCATTAGTCGTGCTAACCGACAGAGATGGAGACGAAGACGTAGATGAGCGGCTGCTAGACGCCGCGAACCGGTACGCAACCGGCACCGATACCGAGCTCGTCGTCTGCAAGTTTATCGACCGGGACCAGTACCAGCGAGACGCTCGCAACGACGCGCGTGAGGGAAATCAGGCACCGACCGTCGACATCATCGAGGAGGAGGCGAAGACCGACGCGGCGGAGGTTGCCGAGCGGGCGTTCAGCGACGACGTGACCGTCAGAACGCTCGGTGCGGCAGGGAGTTTGCCGAAGAAGATCATCGCGGTCGCGGACGAGGAGGACTGCGATCACGTGTTCGTCTCGGGACGGAAGCGATCACCGACGGGCAAGGCGCTGTTCGGCGACATCGCACAATCGGTCTTGCTCCGGTTCGACGGCCCGGTGACGGTAACAACGAAATCGAAGTGATCGCGAGGAAGACGCAATCCGACTTTCGTCGACTCGTTCTCGGTTCGTAACCGCCGCGAGTCATTGTCGATCCAGTGCCGTACCGATTCGATCACTCGTCGTCACGGGCCGGCGGACTGTCCCACTCCGAGGCGTCGTCCTGCGGTTCATACCCGAGGACTGCCTTCGCGTGCTCGATACCGAACCAGCGAGCGGCGTTGTCGCTGACCGCGTAGAACGTGTCGTAGGTCACCGTCTCATCCTCGAGACAGCACTCGAGCAGATGTGCGAAGTCGCGCTGGGAGGTCCAGGAAGCTTTGAGCCGTTTGACCATCTCCTGATACTCCTCGCTACCCCGCTCCCACGAGCCGGTCTGTGACTGGTCCCAGACCTCGTCGTCGTCACCGAGTTTGTGCTCCTCGCTGCGGTCGACGCCGCGTTCGGCGTCGCCGTAGGGATGATCGTACTTCGCCGTTCGGACGCTGGAGATGCGAAGCGAGTACACCTGGTTCGGCGCGCCGTCGCGGCGCGCGTGGGTGCGACAGATGTGCTCGCCGAACATCTTCGTCGCACCGTAGTAGCCGTCCGGTTTCGGCAGCGTCTCGTGGGTGAGTCGCAGCGGATCGTACTCGCTCGGATAGTCCTCCTCGTAGAGTTCGGGCGCGTGGTCCTCCTCGTAGAGGCCCATAACGCGCTGTGAAGAGGCGAAGATGAGTTTCTCTACGCCAGCGTCTTCCATTGCCTTCAGAACGTTGTACGTGCCAACGATGTTCGGATCGACGACGTCCTGGAAGTCAGCGCCGGCGTCCGACTGCGCGGCGAGGTGGATGACAGCGTCCTGTCCGTCGAACGCCGGACGAATCGCCTCGTAGTCGGCGATGTCGGCGACGTGCGTCTCGTACTCCGGATGGTCACTTCGGTTGAGAAACGTGAGTTCGTACCGGTCGTCGTCCAGCAGATAATTGAGAATCGCTTCACCGGCTTCTCCGTACGGACCCGTAACGAGGACGTGCTGCTTAGCCATTGATACGGATGACTATGAAAGAGGTGTATTTAAACTTTCCCCACGTGTTCGGGATTGCCCGCCGTTCTGATACCGGCTGGCCATCCTGACGCGAATCGCGATTTCTCTTTCAACATCGTTGGATCACCCCACGGATAGCCGCAACTCATTTACACCTATACGATTGTAATTCAATGAGAAAATTGCCCCGCCATCACGCAAATTAATTCGACATCATTGAAACACCAACGTTTTCCTTGGGAATATCGGTCCTGTCACGGTCCATATCCACATTCAATTCGGGACGAGCTCCTTCGAGTCGATCGGCAGCCACTGCTCGAAAGTCGCCGTCTCTGGACCGTTCGGGATCGTCGTCCTCGTCAAACAGGTGAACGACAACGGACGAAATCAACATCCAAACACGCACTAGTACCAATTTGAGTATATATGTTTTTATATGATTGGTTTAGGAATGGGATGCGTACTCGTCTATCCGTTCGAAATATAGAAAATATATAATACGGACTGTATCCGCTCTAAATGGCGTACAAGCGATTTTGGGTGATCCCTGTATCGAGCAATCGCGCTACCGTAATCTACCAGACGAATACTCCATAAGAACGTTTTTTGACCCATATGGATACTACATCAACTCAAAGTGAGGTTCATTAGCCACATATTATGACTTGTTTCAGATAAATCCCATTATATTCAAATTATATCCGGATTTGCCCAGTTTGGTATTTTTCTTGTCTGGTTCGTAATCGTATCCTATTTCGAACATATTATTCACACGTGCTTTCGACCGCCTCGAGGAAACTCTATTGGAAACAATTCCACGCAGGGTCGACGGTTTCACAGACGAATGAAAGACAATCGCTCATCGGCAACTGAAGGCGGAGGCAGTACGACCGTAGCGGACGCTCGATCAGGATACGAAAAACGCAGCGCTATCGACGGGACGCTCGTGAACGAAACGTGATGTCGTCGCGGTTCGAGACTGCGTCGTTAGGCCATCCCGATGGTCTCCTCGGCCTCGAGGAGCTCGTGGTACCGGTTTCGAATCGTCACTTCGGAGATGTCGGCGACGTCGCTCACGGCTGCCTGAGTGGTCTTCTCGTTGGTCAGGAGCGCGGCGGCGTACACCGCGGCGGCCGCGAGGCCGACCGGCGACTTGCCCGAGTGGACGCCCTTCTCCTTGGCGTTCTGGAGCAGCGAGCGCGCGCGGTGCTCGGCCTCGTCGGAGAGCTCGAGTCCCGAGGCGAAGCGGGGAACGTAGCTCTCGGGATCGGCGGGCTGGACCTCGAGGCCCAGTTCGCGGACCACGTAGCGGTAGGTGCGCGCGATCTCGTTCTTCTCGACGCGGGAGACGTCCGCGATCTCGTCGAGGCTGCGAGGGACGCCGGCCTGCCGGGCGGCGGCGTAGACGCAGGCCGTCGAGACGCCCTCGATCGATCGGCCGGGGAGGAGGTCCTCGTCGAGCGCGCGCCGGTAGATGACGCTGGCGGTCTCGCGGACGTTCGTCGGGAGGCCGAGCGCGGAGGCCATCCGGTCGATTTCGCCCAGCGCCTGTTTCAGGTTGCGCTCCTTCGAGTCGCGAGTACGGAAACGCTCGTTCCACTTGCGCAGGCGCTGCATCTTCTCGCGCTGGCGGGAGCCAAGCGAGTTCCCGTAGGCGTCCTTGTTCCGCCAGTCGATGTTCGTCGAGAGCCCCTTGTCGTGCATCGTGTTCGTCGTGGGCGCGCCCACGCGGGACTTCTCGTTCTTCTCGGCGGCGTCGAAGGCCCGCCACTCGGGGCCGCGGTCGACCGAGTCCTCCTCGACGACCAGTCCACAATCCTCACAGACCGTCTCGCCGTGCTCGTCGTCGACGACGAGGTTGCCCGCACACTCGGGGCAGGCCAGATCCTCTTGCTCGCTTTCGGTCTCTTGTTCGTTCGTTTCGGGTTCGCTACGTCGTACTCTCGTGTTCGATGGTGCGTTAGTCATACGATGGCGATTGCTGGCCGGCCGAACCGATCGCAAAAGCCCGGACGGATCCGTTACCTTCCACGTTCAGACACTCGAGGTTTAATAGTTTCGAAATCCCGGCCGGAAATCCCGTCAAGTTGGATAATTCGATGAATGATCATGTGGAATCGTTTCCGCAAAACGGAGCGCGACGCCGAAACGGTGCCTCCAACTTCGCCCCGTTCGAACGGGCGATATGGAACTCTCAGTCGGCAGCACGAACCCGGTCAAAACCGACGCCGTCGAACGAACGCTCGAGCGATACGAACCGACCGTGACCGCCGTCGCCGTCGACTCCGGGGTGAGCGAGCAACCGCGATCGATCGAGGAAACCGTCAGGGGAGCCGAGAATCGCGCCCGACGGGCGCTCGCGGCAACCGACGCCGACTTCGGCGTCGGCCTCGAGGGCGGCGTCGCTCGGCTCGAGGGCGTGCCGGGGCTCTCGCTGATCATGTGGGGTGCCGTCACCGACGGGGATCGAACGGAACGAGGCGGCGGCCCGACGCTTCGTCTCCCCGACACCGTCGCCGAACGGGTCGCGGACGGCTCTGAGTTGGGTCCGGTGATGGACGACCTGCTCGGGACCGAGGGCGTCGCCGAGTCCGACGGGGCCGCCGGCGCGCTCACCGACGGACTGACCGATCGGACGCGAGCGCTCGGCCAGGCGGTTGCGTCCTCGTTCGGCCCGTTCGTAACAGCGTATTACGACGCGGACGACTGACGATCGCCCTGGCACGCGATCGCGTTCGTTGCTCTCCGTTCGGTACCTCGCCGACTCCCGTCGTTCGGAAACCGTCACGAACAAATGACAGTTGCAAGTTGGAATGTATTAACCGGTCGTACCAACGAAACCTTTCCACCCGGTTAGTAATTCCTTACCCCAGGGAAAAACCGCGTGACTGCAGTGGGTTAACCTGCCGTACCAAACCCCCTAAGGCCGTTCCTGTCTTCCGGCCGTGTATGAGCACTGCAATGGCCCCCGACCTCACGAGCAAACAACGCCAGATTCTGGAGTACCTCCGAAACAACGCGGCGACGAAGTCGTACTTCAAATCTCGCCTCATCGGCAAAGAGCTCGGTATGACGGCGAAAGAGGTCGGCTCGAACATCACCGCACTCCAGGAGGGTGACTACGATGTCGAGATCGAAAAATGGGGCTATTCCTCGAGTACCACCTGGAAAGTCGACATATAACGCCGTGTCGTCGGCTCGACCCCGCGCGTTCGTAATTTACTGATCGTTACGAACGACGAGCGATAGCTGGCAGCGACGCCGAACGCTCTTTTCCCTGCGGCCCCTCCATCCACGATGAATGACGGTCGTCCTGTTCGACATGGACGGGGTCATCCTCGATGGTCCCGGGACCGATCCACGAGTGTACGCAGACGCGGCCGACGCCGCCCTCGCCGAACTGGGTGCCGAGCCGACGGCAGTCCAGCGTCGCGACTTCAGCAATCACGACCACGAGCGGATCCGAACGCACTGTGAGGCGCTCGAGATCGATCCGGCACGGTTCTGGGAACTGAAGGAATCCCACGCCTCGAGGGGCACCCACGACCGACTACGCTCGGGGGAGCGCGGCACCTACGACGATATCGACGCGATCCACGAGTTGGGCGAGCAGACGACGATCGGTCTCGTCACCAACAACCGGCAGGAAACCGCCGAGTTCGTCACCGATCACTTCGGATTCGACTTCGATGTCGTCCGCGGGCGAGATCCGACGTTCGAGGGATACGAGCGGCGCAAGCCCGATCCCTACTATATCGAGGACGCCCTCGATCGACTCGACGTCACGGACGGGGTCTACGTCGGCGATTCCCCGAAAGACGTCACGGCCGGCCGGGCGGCCGGCCTCGAGACCGCGTTCCTCCGACGGCCGCACAATCGCGAGCGCGAGCGACCGCCGAACGCGACCGACGAGATCGAGTCGCTAACCGAGTTGCTGTCGCTGGTCAACTAGTCGGCTCGAAGGCAAGTAACTACTCGTTACCAGCGAAAAGAGTCTGTTATCCCTGATACTCGAGATACTGATCCGCGTCTCGAGCGAGCGTGCGCGCGCGGTCGCCGAAGGAGTCCGCGTGGCCGACGACGAGCACCAGCACCGTCTCCGGCCGTTCGACGGCGTAGCCGTCGTCGCGCGAGAGCAGTCCGGCCTCCTCGAGCTCGCCGGCGTACTTGCTCACCGTCGGCGCCGAGACGTCGAGCGCGTCGGCGAGATCGCCGGCGGTCGCGTCGGCGTTCAGGAGGAGTTCGATCAGCATCCCGCGGGGCGTCTCCCGTCGGAGGTAGCCGAGTGCGCCTTTCTCGAACTCGTCGAATCGATCGGCGGTGACGAACCGCTTGTAGTCGCCGTCTCGATAGCGCTCGATGGCGTCGAGTTCCTCGAGCCGGCGCAGATGGTGTTGGGTCTCGCCGGTACCCAGCTGCAGGTCGTCGCGGATCTTCGAGAAGTGCGCACCGGGCGTCGTGGAGAGATAGCCCGCGATCGCGTCGCGCGCGTCGCTTTCACCCGTATCAGCCGCCGCTGAATCCGATCGTCCAACCAGTGGGGAGGCGGCGCCGAGGGCGGCAAATCGGCGCAGGGTCGCTCGTTTATCGTCGTCGACCCCATCGGATCCTGTCATACCTACCTACCGTCTCCAAGGACGCGACCCGTAAAACAGGTTTCGCTCCGCTTTGTTCTCCGAGTATTACTGGTTAGGGATTCAATACGTGGGGTGAACCGACGGACGCGACTCGGGGAGAGACGACTTCACGTCGTCATCGACCGGGCTCGAGACGGGAGATGGCTCGAGACCGGGTCGAGTGTGTCGTGTGTATGAGCACCGCTCGAGGGTTCGCGACACGAACTGCGAAACGAGCGTTGCGAGGCGACCCGAACGGCGACTGTGAGCCGATCCTGCACCGACCGTGACGCGCGCGGGTCGTGGCCGTTCAGTCGTTCGTCGACGGGTCGTCTTCCGCGTCGGCCGGCATCTCGGTGCCGCCGTCGGCCTGGCTCTGGAAGTCCTGGTCCATCTCCTCGATGACCTCGTCGGGATCCGTGATGTTCGCCGGATCCTTCCCTTCCTTGATGGCCTGGGCTTCCTGTTCCATCGCTTCGACGTCCATGTCCGCTTCCTTGTCGATCTCGCCGATGATCTCGGCGATGTCGTCGAGGCCGATCAGTTCGCGGGTCTCGTCGTCGAACTCGCGGCTCTCGAGTTCGTGGCCGTTCTCCTCGACGTCGCTACCCGAGAGGTGCTTGCCGTAGCGGCCGACCAGCGAGGTGAGTTCCTGGGGCATGACGAACGTCGTCGACTCGCCCTGTCCGATGTCGCCGAGCGTCTCCATTCCCTTGTCGATGATCGCGCGTTCGCCCATCGACTCCGCGGAGCGTGCACGCAGGACGGTCGAGATCGAGTCACCCTGGGCCTCGAGGATCTGGCTCTGCTTTTCACCCTGTGCGCGGATGATCTCGCTCTGTTTGTCACCTTCGGCCTTCTCGACGGCACTGCGGCGTTCACCCTGGGCCTCGAGGATCATGGCGCGGCGTTTCCGCTCGGCGGAGGTCTGTTGCTCCATCGCGCGCTGGACGTCCTTCGAGGGGTTGACCTCGCGGACCTCGACCGACTCGACGCGAATCCCCCACTCGTCGGTGGGCTCGTCGAGTTCGGTGCGGATGCGGGCGTTGATCTCCTGGCGTTTGTTCAGCGTATCGTCGAGTTCCATGTCACCCAGCACGGCGCGCAGGGTCGTCTGGGCAAGGTTCGAGACGGCGCGCTTGTAGTCGTCGACCTGCAGGAACGCCTTCTTGGCGTCCATCACCTTGATGTAGACGACGGCGTCGGCCGTCACCGGCGAGTTGTCGCGCGTGATCGCTTCCTGCCGGGGGACGTCCAGCGTCTGGGTTCGCATATCGAACGCGTACGTGTTCGAGACGAACGGCGGGACGAAGTTGATCCCCGGCTCGAGCAGCTTGCGGTACTCGCCGAAGACGGTGAGGGCGCGTTTCTCGTAGGCGTTGACGATCTCGATCGCGCTGAGTAAGGCGGCGATAACGACGACGAGGACGAGGGCACCGACGACCAGCAGGGCAGCGCCGGCGGTCTGCATTGGAACCAGTGGTACCACCATATTTCGGAGTTACGGGGGTGGGGAGAAAAGCGTTCCCTTATTTCGTCAACATATGCGACCGCATCGCACGGGTTATCCCGACTGCTCGGTCTCCGTTTCGGAGACCGGCTCGTCGGTGTCGTCCGCATCGGGTTCAGACACCGACGCATCGATATCGTCCACCCCAGTTTCCGCCGTCGGTTCGTCGCCGACGCTGCCGGTCTCGTCGGCACTCGCTCCATCATCGGAGTCGGACGCCGCGTCCTGAGCGAGCGCGCGATCAATTTCGTCCTCGCCGATCGCGCCGACGGATTCGACCGTCAGCACGTTTCCACCACCCGGGTCGAGGACGATAACCTCCTCGCCCTCCTCGATCGTGCCGTCGGTCGTCCGCGCGCTGTAGTAGGGGGCGAACCCACCCTCGTCGAGTTTGACTTCGCCGCTTCGGGTCGTGACAGTCTCGGTGACGTACCCCGTCCGCCCGGAAAGCGAGTCCGAATCCGTCGTCCGACCGGACCCCTTCCCGCCGTAGAAGTCGAACTCCCGGTAGACGTACGCCGCGGCGAGTCCGATCACGAGCGTCAGCCCCGCCAGCACGAGCACGTTCGCCACGGGCGGAAAGAGAAGCCCGATGAGTCCGGCACCGACCAGCGCGATTCCGATAACGATGAGGTGGGCACCCGGCGAGAGGGCCTCGAGGACCATCAACACGAGTCCCGCAACCAGCAACAACAGCGGTATGTTCCCCACGAGAGATTCGACCATGTACGAGGGTTGGGGCTTGTCCCGATTAAATGTTTACCGCATTTCACAAGTGATTTTATCGAGACGACAAGGAGCGACTCCGAGGCTGACCACGATTTCGAAGCCGAATCGGCGTTTACACGGCCCGGCGACGACACGCCGAAACGGAACCGTCAGACGATAATCAACACGAGTCGGACGATGACGAGCATCATCGCAACTGCACCCAACAGCACGAACAGCGCGTTCTCGAGGTCCGGATCGCCGCCCTCGATCGGCGTCGAACTCGCTTCGGGCCCGTATTCGTCGTCCTCGGACGCGTCGTCTCCATCGGTCTCTCGGTCGTCGTTCCCGCCGGAGAGGTCGATGGGGATCCGGTCCCAGCCCTCATCGGGATCATTTCGGTCCGTCTGATCGCCGTCGGTCGGTCGATCGAGCCGATCGGGGTCTCCCCATTCGTCGTCGCCGGACGCACCCCACTCGTCGTCCCCACTCCCGGACGGTTCGTCTCTCATACTCGTCCGTATTGGTCCGGTCGTCAAAAAGCCGCGGTCCGACCGTCGGTCACGACCGAGTGGGTTCAGGGTCGCTCGGGCCGGTCACCGATGTTCCCGCCGTAAACGACGCCGCGTTCGGCGTCGACAGTGACCGTCTCGCCGTCCCGTAGCTCCGTGATGTCGGCATCGCTGATCATCGGGATCCCCAGTTCGCGTGCGACCAGCGCCGGATAGCCGGTCATTCCCCGCTCGGCGTTGACGATGCCGGCGATCCGTCCCGTCTCGCCCGCGAACTCCTCGTCGAACGCTGCGGGGAGGGCGAGTATCGCCCCGTCTGGCACGTCCGATAGATCGCCGTCCGACAGGCGGACGAGCGGTCCGGTCGCTCGGCCCTCGACGACGACCCGTCCCGTCGTCAGCGCGTCGGCGGCGATGTGGACCTTCAGCATGTTCGTCGTGTTCGCCCCCTCGAGATCGGTCATCATCCCGCAGAGAACGACGACGGTGTCCCCGCTCTCGGCGACGCCGGCGTCCAGTGCGGCCTGGACCGCCTTCTCGACGACGGCGTCGGCGCCCTGGTCCGAGACGGGCGCGTACAGCGGCGTCACGCCCCACGTCAGCGCGAGCTGGCGGCGCACCGACTGGCTCGGCGTCGAGGCCACGACCGGCACGCCGGGGCGGTACTTCGCCGTCTTCAGCGCCGTATAGCCGGACTCCGTCGCGGCGACGACCGCGTCAGCGCCGATATCACGCGCCAGGAATCGCGCCGACCGGGCCAGCGCATCCGTCCGAGCCTCGCCCGAAGCGGGCACGCGCTGCTCGAGCAACTCCGCGTACTCGCCGGAGCCTTCGACCTCGCGGACGATGCTGCCCATCGCGTCGACGACGGCGACGGGGTGATCGCCGACCGCCGTCTCGGCCGACAGCATGACCGCGTCGGTGCCGTCGAGGACGGCGTTGGCCACGTCCGAGGCCTCCGCGCGCGTCGGCCGTCGAGCGTGGACCATCGAGTCGAGCATCTCCGTCGCGGTGATGACCGGCCGGCCCGCCTCGCGACACTTGCGGATGATCCGCTTCTGGATCATCGGGACGTCCTCCATCGGACACTCGACGCCGAGGTCGCCGCGCGCGACCATCACGCCGTAGGCCGCGTCGATGATCTCGTCCAGGTTTTCGACCGCGCCGGCGCGTTCGATCTTCGCGATGATCGGAATGTCCGCACCCTCCTCCTCGAGGACCTCGCCGACCTCGTAGACGTCGTCGGCGTCCCGGACGAAACTCGCCGCGACGAAGTCGACCCCTTTCTCGGCGGCCAGCTCGAGGTCCCGCCGATCGTTCTCGGTGACGACGTCGAGTTCGAGTTCGACGCCGGGAACGTTGACTCCCTTGCGGCCGCCCAACTCGCCGCCGGTGTCGATCCGTGCGCGAACGGCGTCGCTCTCGTGATCACCGCGCGTCTCGCGCCCGAGGACGGTCGTCTCGATCAGGCCGTCGTCGAGCAGGATCCGGTCTCCCGGCTCGACGGCGTCGATCGACACCGAAAGCCCGACCACGTTCGACGTCGCCTCCTCGCCCTCGACGAACCGAATTTCGGCTCCGGTCTCGAGGGACACCGTCTCGCCGTCGGGCAGCGGCGCGGTCCGAATCTCGGGGCCTTTCGTGTCGAGCATGACAGCGACGGGTTCCGTTCGCTCCTCGTCGACCGCGCGGACCCGATCGATCAGGTCGGCCCGATCCTCGGGGGTGCCGTGACTCGCGTTCAACCGCGCGACGGACATCCCGGCCGCGGCGAGGTCTCGGATCGTCTCGCGATCGTTCGACGCCGGCCCGAGCGTACAGACGATCTTCGCGTTTCTCATGTCGGACGATACTGCCAGCATCGCCTAAAAGATGGTCACTTACTCGCGTCCGAGTTCCCCGTCTCGGCGGCTCGTCGTCGAGTCCGTCGTCTGCCATCTCGACCGTCGTCGACGAGGGTTGATCGAGACGTCGCGTCGACGACGGTGCCGCCGAGTTCCGGCGCTCGAGTCAGTCCGCGGGCCGCTCGAGCAGCCGAGTGACGCGCTCGCCGCTGACGACTTCGGGGATGACGACCTCGTCGGCTCCGGCCTCTCGCGCGACCGACTCGTAGACCTCGTCGCCGACGCGGACGAGAATCTCGGCCGAAGACGCGACCGTCCCGCTGACGATCGCGATCTGGATGTTGACGTTCGAGTCGTCGATCGCTGCGACGAGTTTCGTCGCTCGATCGACCCCGGCGGTTCGCAGCACCTGCTCCCGTCTGGCGTCGCCCTCCACGAGGAGGTGGCCGTCCTCCCGGGCGCGTTCCGCGTTGTCCGCGTCTATTTCGATGACGACGACCGCTCGACCCGCCTCGGCGAGCCGGTTTGCGACCGTCCGTCCGAACATGCCGTAGCCACAGACGATAACGTGATCGTCGCTGTTCTGAATTCGTCGTTGCATCGTTGCTCGTGATACCTCCGTGGAAATCCGTCCCCCGAATAGTTCGGTGACGACAGTCTCGCCGATCCACAGCCCCGAGAGGACGAGTCCGACCGTCACCACCACGGAGTAGGCCTTCGTCGATCGTTCGGGACCGGCGTGTGCCTCGAAGCGCAGATCGATGCTCGTCGGATCGATCATCCAGAACGCCGCCTCCACGAGGCCGACGTTCCCGAGCATCGCATAGCCCAGGACCCCCGCCACGACGAACGCGACGAAGACACCGATCGGTGCGACCGTGTGCCGCAGGATCGGTCGATTCCCGAGATCTGGTGTGCTATCAGGGAACACAGGTGATGATCTGCGCCACTATACAAATAACTATTCGAAATGGTCTTTGATGCATGTTCGTCGAGTAAGCCATGATAATAGTGCCTATACAATCAGAATTGTTGCGGGCTGCCGAGTCGACGGAGATCGATCTCGAGATCGTCTCGACCACCGTCTCGGAATACCGAACTTCTCGAGAGACCTCGAGAGCGGACGAGACAGTATCCGGCTATGCGCTAGATAGTCGAATCGCAGTCGCTTTCGACTCGAGAGAAGAGAGTGCGGCGTCGGCCGACCGGGCGTTCCTCACCAGAGGCCGACGAGATTGCCGAGTGCCATGACGGTAAACAGCGACAGCGCTAGCACCACTAGCGCCGAAACCTCCGCCGATTCGGGGGTTGTCGGTATCTGGGTGAACCTGTGAGACTGCGCGCCCGTCCTGATGGATTCCCATACGCTGCCGCTACCCTGTGACATACAATAGCATTATTCGGCATCCGTAATAGGAATATTTGAGTCCGATTGACAACTCGCGGCGTGAGATGGGAAATAGCACCGAGCGGATCGGACAACGAATCGGACGATGTCCCGAATCGACGCTGAAAATTAGCTGTCAGTTAAGTAACAGAATCATATTCACTGTCTCGACGTGCTTCGGATTCCCATCGGTCACGCCACGAACGCATCTGGACGCGTTCCCGCTACCAGAACGACGCGATAACGGAACGACGCGATCACGATTCGATGCCGGTTCGCGATTATTTGATCTTCTCGCCGACCGCGGCGTCGCCGTGGGTCGTCAACAGGTCCGCCTCCTCGCCGGCCGCGAGGATCATGCCGTTGGATTCGACGCCGAACAGTTCGGCTTTCTCCATGTTCGCGAGCAACACGCACTTCGTCCCCGGCAACTCGTCGAGGTCGTGGAGCTGCTTGATTCCCGCGACGATCTGTCGCGTCTCGAAGCCGATGTCGACCTCGAGGCGCGCGAGGTCGTCCGCGCCCTCGATACCCTCGGCGGTTTCGATCCGACCCACGCGGATGTCGAGTTCCTGGAAGTCGTCGAACCCGATCCGCTCGTCGGCCAGCGCCTCGAGATCGTCGGTATCAGTCATACCGCCGGATTCGTCCCCGTCGGTGTCGTCGCTTTCGGTTTCGGCTGCGTCGTCCGTCTCATCGTCGTCGTCGTCCGCGGCCGCGTCGACGCGCTCTTCGAGCTTTTCGGTCAGTTCCGCGACGCGGTCGTCCTCGATCTTCTCGAAGAGTTCGCCCGGTTCGTCGAAGCTCCGCGGCGGGGCCTCGAGCGCGTCCTCGAGGTGGGCGTCGGCAACGTCGCCGTCCTCGCCGATCTGCACCCAGAGGTCCTGCGATTTGTCGGGGGTGATCGGCTCGAGGAGGACGCCGACGGCCTTCGCGAGCTGGACGCAGTCACGGATGACCTGTGCGGCCCGCTCGGGCTCGTCGTCGGTGAGCTTCCAGGGCTCGTTGCGCTGGATGTACTCGTTGCCGAACTGGGCGAGTTGCGTCGCGGCCTGGCCGACCCCGCGCATGGAGTAGTCGTTGACGCTCTCGCGCACGTCGCCGATGGCACCCTCGATGCGCTCGCGGACTTCCTCGGAGACGTCGGCCTCTGGCGTCCCCTCGTAGTTGCGGTAGGCGAAGAGCAGCGAGCGGTACCAGAAGTTGCCGACGGTACCCACTAACTCGCCGTTGACCTTCTCCTGGAAGGCGTCCCATGAGAAGTCGACGTCCTGCTGGAGGCCGCCGGTCGTCGTCAGGTAGTACCGCAGCAGGTCGGGGTGGAACCCCTCCTCGAGGTACTCCTTGGCCCAGATCGCGCGATTTCGGCTCGTCGAGAGCCCCTTGCCGTTGATCGTGATGAAGCCGGTCGCGGCGATTCCGCGAGGCTTGTTGTAGCCCGCACCCTCGAGCATCGCCGGCCAGAAGATCGCGTGGTGCTGGATGATGTCCCGGCCGATGACGTGCATGATCTCGCCGTCACCCTTCCAGACCTGCTCCCAGTCGTACTCGTCCGCGCCGACGCGCTCGGAGTACTGCTTCGTACTCGAGATGTACTCGATCGGGGCGTCGACCCAGACGTAGAGGACGAGGTCGCTCTCGTCTTCTCCGTCTTCGGTCGGGTAGTCGATCCCCCAGTCCATGTCCCGCGTGATACACCAGTCCTGCAGACCGTCCTCGATCCACTGACGGGGCTGGTTGCGCGCGTTCGAGGTTCCCTCGAGCCCGTCCAAAAACTCGGTGAGGAAGTCGGCGAACTCGGAGACCGCGAAGAACTTGTGGCTCCGCTCGCGGTACTCCGCGGGGTTGCCCGTGATCGTGCTCGTCGGGTCTTCGACTTCGCCCGGCTCGAGGTGGCGCTGACAGCCCTCGTCGCACTCGTCGCCGCGGGCCTTCGCGCCGCAGTAGGGACAGGTCCCTTCGACGTAGCGGTCGGGGAGGTACTGGTCGGCTTCGGGGTCGTAGGCGACCTGAATCTCCTTCTCGTAGATGTAGCCCTCGTCGTCCAGCGCGCGGACGATCTCCTGAGTGAGTTCGGTGTTCGTCTCGTCGTGGGTGTGGCCGTAGTTGTCGAAGTCGACGTTGAACTTCGGGAACGTCTCCTCGTACTGTTCGTGCCATTCAATGGCGAAATCTTCGGGGTCGACGCCCTGCTGCTCGGCGTTGACGGCAACCGGGGTCCCGTGCATGTCCGATCCGCAGACGTAGATCGACTCCTGGCCCAGCGTCTCGAGCGCGCGATTAAATGCGTCCGCGCCGATGTACCCCCGCAGGTGACCGATGTGCAGGTCGCCGTTGGCGTAGGGCAACCCGCAGGTCACGACGGCGGGTTCGTCCGTCGGAAACTCGTCGTGGCTCATGATCGTCACGTTGCGCTGCCGGGCGTAAAACCCGCCGGTTTCGATCGTCCGCAAGCGACCGTTCTCGTTTCAGCGAACGGCTACCCGACGTGGGCCGGCACGCCGCCGAGCGATGAACGTTTCAGTCACGCAAAGGGTATTTGTCTCGCCACGACGGAATCCCTTCCGAGAAGTGGACATGAACGAATCTACCGTAACGGGATCCCTCCCGAACTGGATATCCGCTGTCACACTGAGTGTCGCCGTCTTGCTCGGTGTTCTCGCGGCTGATTTGCTTAGACTCGGCACAGTAAGCCAAGTTGCGGTGACGTTTGTTCTAGTAGCGGTATTCGGTAGTGCGCTTACTCTCGTTCTAGAGTAAGAAGGGCCGGTACTCGGACGACCTGCCGATACAATCGACTACCAGTATGAGTGTTATCGCGCTATCGAATACCGTTTGAGAATTGCAGGCATTTCCCCTTCAGCAACGATGTAGAGACCAAGTCCGATCACTGCGACGACTGTGGCCGAGCCAGCTAAGACAACAAGTCCAATCGCGAGGTTTTCGGCCAGCGCTGAAACCGTAAGCATCCCGAGCAGCATACCGAGCGGTATCGTTACGATGAACAACGCGATCACAATAGCGGCACGAGCGAACTGCGCTGCAGCTTCCGTCTCACTATCGGTGTACATCCCCCGGACGGCTTCATATCCCGCGATTGCGAGAACAGCAACGAGAACGTATGTGAGAACCATATTGCTCTATCAGTTCGATATATGATAATAATTGTGGTGTTGACGACACTTTCGTCGGCGTTACCACCGGCAGCGATAGCTGTTTCCTCTCTCTGTGTACAGAATTGTGATAGACGACTCAAACGTCTGCGTTTAAATCGGCCGTGTTTAGTTAATCGTGAAAAGTGAGGCGTGCTGATTTTCAGCTGGTTCATGGCAGAAATCGCACGCCTCAGCGGTAGTAGCGACTGGATTGATTTGGATTTTGTGGAGCGAGAACGGACACCGCGTCGGCTGATGGAGCTCGGTATTCGACTCCATCTTGCTGGATTATCGCTTTCGAATACCGTTCGAGAATTAGAGAGGTTCGGTGTCGAGCGCAGTCGCAAAGCAGTCCATGATTGGGTTCACAAATGCGATATACAGCCGACAGTTGACGAGGAACCGAATCACGTCGCACTTGACGAGACGGTGATTCAACTTAACGAACATCGCTATTGGCTGTACACCGCTGTCGATCCAGAAACGAACAACATACTCCATATACGGCTGTATTCGACGACTACGACTGCGTTGACAGAACGGTTCCTGCACGAACTCACTGAGAAACATGATCTTGATGATGCCGTGTTTCTCGTTGATGGAGCGAAACATCTCCAGACTGCACTCCGTCGATCTGGGCTCCGTTTTCGATACGAAAAACATGGAAATCGGAACGCGGCGGAACGTGTCTTCCGCGAGATAAAGCGACGTACCTCCTCATTCTCAAACTGTTTCAGTCACGCACAACCATCAACAGCCGAATCGTGGCTCCAAGCCTTCGCCGTCTGGCACAATGCTACAAACTAAACACGACCTTTAAATCACACCCAGCGTTTATTACGCATCGGCTGATCTCATCTGTCATGGAAAGCCAAGTTCGTGAATATTTAAGGACGATGTACAATCCTGACCCGCAGGCGTTGAAGATCATCCTTTTTAGTTCATCGTTTATTTTATTCTTGTTCCTCGTCAACCCCCTGTTTGAGAACCCATACTATATTTTCGGGCTTGTATCGACAGTTCTCACTCTCGTGGCCGCAATAGCCATTCTCGCTTGTGAATAGATTGGGTAATGGCAAGTGCGATAGTTTACTGAGCAGGATGCTCAGTAGTGAATTCGATGAACAAAGTGTCCTGCGAATCTAACGCTGGTGCCTCTATCAACTATTAGTGACTTCTGTAGAGCCGTGCTGAATACACAGCACACACTCGCAGTACAGTTCGCTGGATTAGCTGCAAGGTCGGCTAAGATGGAGATCCTCGATAGAGGTGGTAAAGTTAAAATGTAGAAATTATCAAAAGTTGCACGCCAACAAGGGTGAAGTGCGTAGAGACAATTGGCCAGAGTATGACTGCAAGTCCGTCTAACGATGAGGAATGGGCTGAGCGGTGGAATAAGTTATTTGACATCCTTTCTGTCGAGCCGCGGCGAGAGATTATCAATTCGTTGCTGGATGTGCCACAAGAGCGACGGCTCTCGCTACCTGAGGCTGCAGAATCCCCTAACCAGTCGATGAACTCTGAGTCATTAGCTATTCACTTGCGCCATCATCACCTCCCTAAGCTCGCCGAAGAAGGGTACGTTCGCTGGGATTCCGAACGGTTCTGTGTCCAGCGTGGCCCCAACTTTGCGGAACCGGCATTTATCGTTGAGAACGTGTTCGAGTCGATGGACGAAATCCCCGAACCCTTGATTGACAACTGTAGGATTATACAGAAGAAAATTAACGATGATGCGAACTGACGTTGTCACCAACGTTGTCAAAGCGGTGGCCGCCCAAGATGAGGTAGAACCAGGGGAACTCGATTCATTGTACGAGTACATCGACCCAGAAATATTAGAGAAAGTGTATGAGCAAGAGAAGGGCGACTGGACCTTTACGTTCCAATATTCCGATCCTCAAGTCACTCTGACCCACGAGGAACAAATCTTCGTTGATGGTGTCCTGCATACGCCGAGTGTATCAAGAGGGAGTAAATGACTATTGAGTGATGCGGGTTCTCCACTCTAAACTCAATGTCCCTTCCAGGCTAACTTCCACCTCTGCATTCAGCACGCAGTCTCTGCTATCTCCCAGATAAATCAGTCGTCGATCCAATACCTACTTGACCTATACTGATCGCTGGGGGGTATCAAAATTACTGGTCAGCGAGGGTTCGATAGCCACCCCCGTATCTAATCGTTGCTCACGACCGGCACGCTCGCGCGCACCTCGAGCCGATCCAGATCCCCGATAAAGGAAGCTAACATCTCGCGGGTGACGTGGGGCATGCAGACGACCCGCAACTCGCCCGTCGCGGTCCGCGAAATGCGCCAGCCCTTGGCCCGCAGCGCGTCGAACGTCGACCGCGGCACGTCGGCCGCGACCAGCGGGAGCGTGGGCTCGGCGACCCGATAGCCCCGCTTCTCGAGGGCGTCGGCGAGCCATTCGGCGTTGTTCTGCGAGCGGGTGTACTGGCGGCGGTAGCCGCCGGGCCACAGCTCCTCCATCGCGGCGACGGCGCTGGCGACGCCCGCACCCGAACGGGTGCCGGTCAGCGTCGCCTGGGAGGTCGACTCGAGGTACGGCGTGTCGACGGCGAGTTCGTCGAGCAGGTCGGGAGAGCGGACGAGCAGTCCCCCCGCGGGAACGGCGGCCTGTCCCATCTTGTGGGGGTCGATCGTCATCGTGTCGACCGCGGCGTGATCGAAATGCCACTCGTAGTCGGTAAAGGGAAGGACGAAGCCGCCCCAGGCGGCGTCGACGTGAAGCATGGCGTCGACCGACGCCGCGATTTCGCCCAGTTCCGGGATGGGGTCGACGCGGCCGTACTCGGTCGTCCCGGCGACGCCGACCACCAGCGCGGTGTCGTCGTCGACGCTCGCGCGGACGGCCTCGAGGTCGGCCCGATGCCGCTCGTCGGTCGGGACGAGTCGCAGTTCGACGCCGAGCAGGTCGGCGGCCTTCTGGAAACTGAAGTGACCCGACTCGGGCATGACCACGTTCGGCGAGCGGCTCTCGGCCCGCTCGCGGGCGATCCGGACCGCCTGAATGTTCGCCTCCGTGCCGCCGCTGGTAACGTAACCCGCCGGGTCGTCCAGTCCCGCGATCTCGCTCAAGAAGGCGATGGCGTCGTCCTCGAGCGCCGACACGTTCGGATAGGTGCCGGGATCACCGGGGTTCGTCGCGAGAAACCGCTCGGCCGCATCGCGCGCCGCAGGATGGGGTTCCGTACACATCGACGAGAGAACCCGATCGAACGCTTGCGGCTCGATTTGCATATCACGTCTGTTAACGGTCGTGGGTTTATTTGTTACGTTTGTCGCCGTTTCTCAATAGGGATCTCTCGGGTCAAAACGGAACGGGCACGTGCCGCCGAAAGCGTGCCTTCAAGTCCGCCGCCGCGCAACGCCAACCCATGAACCCAGGCGACCGCGTCCGCGTCGACCGCGCGGATCGCACGTACGAAGGCGTGTTGCTCCCCTCGAACACGGACGAGCAGCTCGTAGTGAAACTCGAGGGCGGCTACAACGTCGGCGTCGATCGGGAGGCGGCCGACGTGTCGGTCCTCGCGGAGGACGTCTACGAGATCGACGGCACGGACTCGGCGGGGACGGACGACGAGGCGGGGAGTTCGGAGATCGAGTTCGACGACGATCTGCCGACGATTTCGCTGCTCTCGACCGGCGGGACGATCGCCTCGACGATCGATTACCGGACGGGCGCGGTGACGGCGCAGTTCGACGCCGAAGACGTCCTGCGGGCCGTTCCTGACCTCGCGGGCCGCGCGAACTACCGCGGGCGGGTCGTCGCCAACATCCTCTCGGAAAACATGGAGCCGCCGATCTGGCGGGACCTCGCCGAGGCGGTCCACGAGGAGATCGCGGCCGGTGCCGACGGCGTCGTCGTCATGCACGGCACCGACACGATGCAGTACTCCGCGTCGGTCCTTTCGTTCATGCTCGAGACGCCGGTGCCGATCGTCTTCACCGGCTCCCAGCGCTCGGCCGACCGGCCGTCCTCGGATAACGTGATGAACGCCGTCTCGGCCGTCGAGGCCGCCAAGAGCGATTGTGCCGAGGTCATGGTTTGTATGCACGCCTCCGAATCGGACGACCGCTGTGCGCTCCATCGAGGCACCCGCGTCCGGAAGAACCATACCTCTCGTCGCGACGCGTTCGAGACCGTCGGCGCGGAGCCGCTGGGTGCGGTCGACTACGAGACCGAGGAAATCGAGTTCCACAGCGAGTATCAGGAGCGCGGTGAGACGGAACTCGAACTCGCCGACGACCTCGAGGACGACGTCGAACTGCTCAAGTTCACGCCCGGGATGGATCCTCAGTTCCTCGACGTGGTCGAGGGAAGCGAGGGACTCGTCATCGAAGGGACCGGGCTCGGCCACGTCCACACCGATCTGATTCCCCGCATCGAAGAACTGATCGAAGACGGGACGACGGTCGTCATGACCAGTCAATGTCTCGAGGGGCGGGTCTGCGACCGGGTCTACGATACCGGTCGGGACCTGCTCGAGGCCGGCGTGGTCGAGGCCGGCGATACGCTCCCGGGGACGGCGACGGTTAAGCTGATGTGGGCGCTCGCGAATTCGGACGACGTCGAGGAAGCGATGGGGACCTCGCTGGCCGGCGAGATTCAGGAACGGTCGGTCCCCTGGGAGTAGATCGGACGCTCTCCGAACGTTGGCATATGAATGGAGTAGTGGCACGTGAATGGAGTAGTGTATTCTGCGGAAAACAAGTGAGACAAAGCGTCCTGCTATCGTGGCACCAGGGAATCGCCACGCCCTCCCCAACCGATTCGTTCGCTTCGCTCACTCATCCCTCGCGCAGCGTCGGGCCGCGGCTCACCAATCGGTTCGCCGCGACACAGCGCGCGCCACCGCACGTCGGTTGGCCAGTCTGAGTGAGACAGAGATCTCTGCTGGATACAGTACGAGAAGCCCCGATGATCGATCACGAGAGTGGCTGACACGCAACACGGCTTTCGGGAACGGCAAGGTTCTTGGTACGGCTCTGGAATATCCGAGTACGAACAGCTATGTCGTTTTACGCCGCGGCGATGCCGACTGCGATCGCACTCGCGGTCGTCAAGACGCTCGTCCTCATCGTCGGCGGCGTAATCACGTTTTTCGCGTACAAGGCCTATAAGCGGACCCGCCAGCCGGCGCTGGGCTATCTCGCACTCGGCTTCGGGCTTGTCACGCTCGGGCTCGTCCTCGCCGGCATGCTGTACGAACTTCTCGCCGTCCCGTTGATGACCGGCATTCTCCTCGAGAGCCTACTGGTCCTCGCCGGCTTTCTCGTGATCGCGCGTTCGTTGTACGTCACCTGAGATACCAAACTGTTTTGGAGCCACTTCTATTGGTAATCGATTGATACGTTACCGTACGGCAGGGAGAGAGGGCACTGAACCATGGAGTTCCGCCCCTCCTGCCGTCGTACCCCTTCCTCCCCGGAGTCAATCGCGGACCAGCCGTCGCAGCCACCGGCGGACGTACTGACGGATAGCCGTCAGTATAAGTGGTCCCCACAACGAGTAGTGGCTATGAGCGGCGACCCCGACCACGTGAGTCCCACCGGCGGCCGTAATTCGAGCCGACCCCGCCGAACAGTTCTCGCGAGTGATAGCCCATGAGCGACGCCGACGAACCGGCGCTGGCCGTCGGTGCGGACGCGCTCACCGAACGGGGCGCAGGGCTCGAGGTAGCGGTCGTCGGCGCGGGAGCCGTCGGTGCGACCGTGGCCTACGATCTCGCGTGCGAGGGCGCGGCCGTGACGCTCTACGATCGGGGCGGCGTCGCCAGCGGAGCGACCGGGCGGGCCGCAGGAATCTGCTACGACGCCTTCGCGGACGGGCTCGACGCCGAGATCGCCGGCGACGCGATCGAGCGGTTCCGCGCGTTCTCGGGCGACGATACGTTCCCGTTCGTCGAGTGCCCCTACGTCTGGCTGGCCCGCGAAGGCGACTCCGAACGGGCCAACGCGATCCGCGACCAGGTGCGGCGGATGCAGGACAACGGCATCGTCGCCCTCGAGATCGACGGCGACGCGCTGGCGGAACGGTTTCCCGCCCTTCGGACGGACGACGTCGCCGTCGCGGGGATCGCCGGCGGGGCGGGCTACGTCGATCCGGCCGCGTACACCGCCTGCCTCGCGGCCGCGGCCACCGGTGCCGGCGCGACCCTCGAGACCGAGACGGCGGTCGACATCCGAACCGATCCCGCGCGAGTCGTTCGTCCCGATGGCGAGGTCCACGAGGTCGACGCGGTGCTCGTCGCCGCCGGCGCGCGTACCAAGGGGCTGCTCGCGGATGCGGGCATTCCCCTTGCCGTCAAGCCGTACCGCGTGCAGGCGCTGGTCGCGAACGCCGACCTCGCGGAACCGATGTGTTACGACGCGACCGGCGGCTTCTACCTGCGACCTCACGCGACCGGCCTCCTCGCGGGCGACGGGACCGAAGACCGCGAGGCCGACCCCGACGCGTACGAGCGCGACGCCGATCCCGCGTTCGCAGACGGGTTACTCGAGCGGGTTGCCCACCGGGTTCCGGGCGTCGCGGACGGCGATCGCGAACTCGAGCGGGCGTGGGCCGGCCTCTGTACGGCGACGCCCGACCGGGATCCGCTCGTCGGACGCGTTCGCGACGGGCTGTACGTCGCGACCGGATTCCAGGGCCACGGTTTCATGCGTGCGCCAGCGATCGGAGAACGGCTCGCGGAAGAAATACTCGGCGGGGACGGAATCGACGCCTTCGATCCGACGCGGTTCCGCGGCGACGAGGCGTTCGACGTCGTCGAAGGGATGGCGCTCGACCCGAACTGAGACGATCCACTGTATCGATGTCCCGGAGCGACCGCAGGACGGTTTGCGGTCGCTCCGGAACTGTCTGACAACAGTCCGTATGAGAAATCCGTCCGAGTCAGTCGTCGATAGTGACTCGCTCGGTATCGGCTCCCGAATCGGACGCGTCGGTCGCGTCAGTTGCGTCGATTTTCGTATCCGACTCTGCCTCGGACGCGTCGCTGATCGCGGAGTCCTTCGGAATTTCGACGCTCAGCGTCCCAGTTTCGGAGAGTCGCGCCGTTCCCGCGTCCGGATCGACGACCGCGTCGGTCGGCAACTCGGCGTCTGCGGACAGCGACATTCCGCGGCCGGGAAACCGCATCTCGTACCCCTCGTGGAACTGTCGGAACCGGTCGATCCGGATCTTGACGTTCCCCTCGAGATAGCGGACCTGCACGTCGTCCGGTTCGGCGCCGGGCGCGTCGAAGACGACGCGGTAGGAGGCGTCGTTCTCGAGGACGTCGACGGGCAGCGATCGGTGGTTCTGGACGCGGCCGTTCGCGCGGCCGACCTGTCGGTACAGCGCGCTACCGACCGATTTACCGAGGTCTTTGAGGGTCACGGGGCGTCACCCCGGGCGGTGCGTGGGACGCGGGCGGCGGTCGCGGGGACATGGAGAAAGGGTTTGCAGTGCATGGGAGACATGACCGTAGGAAGGGGTACGATAGCCGGATTGATATTCCTTTTGCTCGGAACAAAAGAAACGTCTGACGGGTAGGGAACTCCGCTCAGAGTTCCACCCGCTCGAGGCAGTCGGTTCCGCCACAGACCGGGCACGAGAGCTCCGAGACGTCGAAGTCGTCGGGCACGTCGTAGGTGTAGTGATTCTCGAAGATATCGAGAAAGCAGTCCTCGTCGGTACAGACGATTTCCTCAGTGGGTGGCATGTTCCATAGTAGCGTTACGACGACCATCAACGTCGGGGTTGCGGCATTCAGACGGATGTGTCTCAATTACTACGGCCAACCGTTACATCGATATTACTGCAACCCAGAAAGTCCCACCCACAGCCTCTCCCTCCCCAGCCGACTCGTTCGCTCGCTGTACTCGCTCACTCGCCCCTCGCACGAATTGTGGGCCACGCCCTCGCATCTGCTCGGGCGCACCACCAGCGCGCGCCACACGGTCGACTCCCGCTTCGTTTCGGCCGGCCGATACGACCACTGCAGTGGGCGGATCGAACGGCAGGGGCTCTCGTGTAGTCACCGTTTTACCCCTCGAGTCGCTATCGGGAGCCATGACAGACCCCGAGACGCTGGCGGTGACGATCGTCGACGGCTACGTCGACGAGCCCGCGCACTTCGGGGTGCCGCCGTACATTTCGACGTATCCCCGGTACGCAGCGGGCGCGCTCGTCGACGCGGGCGTCCCGCGCGAGCAAATCACGTACCACACGATCGATCGGCTCCGCGACGAACCTGACTACTGGCGCGACGTCGACGAGGCCGACCTGCTGGTCTACCTCGGCGGAATGACCGTCCCCGGGAAGTACGTCGGCGGCACGCCGGCCGAACCCGACGAAGTCCGAAAGCTCGCCTGGACGACCGGCGGCACGAGCCTGATGGGCGGCCCCGTCAAGTTCGGCGTCGGCGACGAGAACGCCGGCGCGACCGAGACCGAACGCCGGGATCTCGACTTCGATTTCGTCGCCAAGGGCGACGTCGAAGCCGCCGTCTACGACCTCGTCGAGAGCGGTCTCGAGGGGTTCAACAACCGAATGCGCGACGTCGACGAAGTCTCGCGGTGGGCCCAGGAGGGTGCGTTCGTGGTCGAAGAACACCCCAACCACCCGGACCACCTCATTGCGGAACTCGAGACCTCCCGCGGCTGTGCCTACCGGTGTTCGTTCTGTACGGAGCCGCTGTACGGCAACCCGTCCTTCCGGTCGCCGCCGTCGGTCGTCGGCGAGGTCGACGCGCTCTCGGATCACGGCGTGAAACACTTCCGGCTCGGCCGACAGGCCGACATCCTCGCCTACGGCGGCGACGGCGAAGCGCCCAATCCCGACGCCCTGCGACAGCTCTACAGCGGAATACGCGAGGTCGCGCCCGGCCTCGAGACGCTCCACCTCGACAACATGAACCCCATTACGATCGTCGAGTGGCCCGAAGAGAGCCGGGAGGGGATCCGGATCATCGCCGAGCACAACACGCCCGGCGACACGGCCGCGTTTGGCCTCGAGTCGGCCGACCCGGTCGTTCAGGAGGCGAACAACCTGAACGTCACCGCCGAGGAGTGTTTCGAAGCGGTCCGGATCGTCAACGAGGAGGCCGGATGGAGACCCGGAGGAGATCCTGACGCCGCGCCCACCTTCGGCGACGACGCGCCGCGCCGCCTGCCCAAGCTCCTCCCGGGAATCAACCTCCTGCACGGGCTCAAGGGCGAGCGCGAGGAGACCTACGAGCGCAATCGCGCGTTCCTCCAGCGAGTGTACGACGAGGGCTACATGCTCCGGCGGATCAACATCCGGCAGGTGATGGCCTTCGACGGCACCGACATGAGCGAGACGGGAGCCGAGATCGCAAACGAGCACAAGCAGCTGTTCAAACGCTACAAGAAGCGGGTCCGCGAGGAGATCGACAACCCGATGCTCGAGCGCGTCGCGCCCCCGGGAACCGTCCTCCCGGACGTCCACCTCGAGTACCACCAGGACGGCAAGACCTTCGGCCGGCAACTCGGCACCTACCCCCTGCTGGTCGGGATCCCGGGCGAACGCGAACTCGAGCGGACCATCGACGTCGCGGTCGTCGATCACGGCTACCGCTCGGTGACCGGCGTTCCCTACCCGCTGGATCTCAACGCGGCCTCGATGGACGAACTCGCCGCCATCCCCGGCATCGGCGACCGCACCGCGGGCGATATCGTCGTCAACCGTCCCTACGAATCCGTCGCCGACGCGTCCCTCGGAACCGAGTTCGACCTCACGCAGTTCATGACGACGCGGCCGCTCGAGCGCGCGGATTGAGTTCGATTTCGGTCGGATTCATCCCGGAACGGTCGCTTTGTCCGTTAATCGACGGCTCGGTGTCGGTAGTTCTATTATGGATGGGAATCAGAAGTGAAACAGAGGGGTCTCCCTGTGGAAATATCTGAAAAGCTGCTGTGTCTGTTCAGTACGGACGTTTCGGAAGAGGAGGATCGATACGTCATCGAGGTGCCGCGTCAGGAGATCGAGACCGGCGATATCGACCCCGGCGAGGTCTACCGCGTCGCGCTCATCTCGCGGGAGGACGAGGCGAGCACCGACGAGGGGACGGCGACCGCGACGGCCCAGAGCGCGCCGTCGGAGCCGCAGCCGCCGGTCGACGTCGGCGAAACGCGCTACGTCGAGATCGAAGACATCGGCAAGCAGGGCGACGGCATCGCCCGCGTCGAACGCGGCTACGTCATCATCGTTCCCGGTGCCGACGTCGGCGAACGCGTCAAGATCGAAGTCACCGAGGTCAAGTCGAACTTCGCCGTCGGCGAAATCATCGAGGATACGTTCTAAAAACCACCTTTTTTACCCGGGTCCTCGCGCGCCGAAGGCGCGCTCGAACCCGGGCAAAAAATCTGGACCAAAAAAGACCGAGCGCTCGCTCCGCTCACGGGCCGTCCCTCCCCGTTCGCTTTTCCGAGGGCTTCGCTCGGCCCTCGCATCGCTCGCGCTCGGGGAAACGGCGCGCTTCGCGCGCCGTACAGTGGATAATAACTGTACGAACCACTCGCTTCTACTCGAGTTACGTCACTCCTCGAGCGGCGTCCCATCGACCCGTTTCGCGCCTTCGGAGTCGTGAACGACGACCTCGCCCGGGTCGCGATCGGCGGGCTCGTAGTTGTCACGGACGGCGATGGCCTCCTCGAGTTCCCGAACGGCTCGTTCCTTGAGCGCTCGAGCCAGTTCTTCGGCATCGTCTCGCGAAATATCGCGACCGAGCCCCTCGCACTCGTGAGCCCGCACCATCCCCGCTTCGTCAACGGCCTCGCCCATCGGCTGGCTGGTCCCCGCGAGCGCGACGCTGAACGGGTAGGTTCGGCAGATCAGCGGGCGGTCGTCGTGAGCGGTACACGCGCCAGTGCCGGAGTCATCTTCCTCGTAGAACGTACAGTCGCCGCAGCCGTCGGTCTGGAGCGCCCACTCGAAGGTCTCGCCCTCGAGGTCGCCATCCTCCGTTTCCGAGAGGCCGTACGGCATCGGTCGGGCGACATCGCGCCAGTCGTAGTCGCCGTCGTAGCTGTCACTATCTCGCGGTTCCACCGCTCGATTGTCCGCGGCGCTACGCGCCGCGCTCTCCTCGAGAGTTCGCACTTCATCGGGAAAGACGGTTGCCGTGTGGTCGTCCTCGGCGTCGGCCTTGCAACAGGCCCCACAGCGGGTACACTCGAAGCCGATCGACTCGATCGCGTCCGCGAGGTCGTCGACCGCGAGTCGGCGGGCGTCGTCGAGTTCGGCCTCGAGCGATTGCACACCCGAGCGGAGGGCGTCAACGCGGAAAAGTCAGTCGTCCTCGGCGTCGGTCGCGAGCGCGGTCGCCCGCTGGCCGTCCCACTCCACGCTGTCTTCGACGGCGAGTTTCTCGAGGTGGGCGACGACCGTCGCTCGCGCGAGGTCGCGAACGCCCGAGAGGTCCTTCTCGTAGGCCGACTCGAGGACTTCCTCGAGTGACTGGGCACCCGACGTGACCGCCTCGAGTACCCGCTGCTCGCGCTCGGCCCGGTGGGAGAGCAGGCGCTCGAGGGTTTGCCGGGGAGCGTCGATTTCGGGGCCATGACCGGGATAGAGCACCGGCGGGTCAATCGCCCAGAGCCGACGCAGCGTCGTCACGTACGCGCGCATGTCGCCCTCCGGCGCGCCGACGACGACGCTTCCCTCGCGGACGGCGCAGTCGCCACACAGGATCGGCCCGCCGCGGCCGGCCTCGAGCGCGACGTGATCGGGAGCGTGTCCCGGTGCGTCGAGGACGCGGACGCGCTCGTCGCCGAGCGGGATCACTGTCCCGGGCGCGAACGTGCGGTCGGGATCGCACCCTGTCGCGTCGCGAAAGCGGTCGGTCCGGCCGTAGCGAGCCCAGACCGTCGCGTCGGTTTCGGCCGCGTACGTCTCGACGGCACCGACGTGGTCGGGGTGGGTGTGAGTGACGAAGAGGTGTTCGACGGTGTGCTCCTCGAGCAGGCGATCGATATCGTCGGTTCTCGCCGCCGGATCGACGAGTATCGCCGGATCGCGGTCGGCGTCCTGTTCCCCCCGCTCGTCGGCCGAGGACGACCCAGTCGCGCCGACGAGGTAGGCGTTGGTCTTCCCGCCGGGAGCGCGCGTCGCGACCGGGACGGGACAGCGAGTGACGTGCATGACTCGAGAGTACGACCGAGCAAAAAAGGATGTATCGGCACGTATCGACGCCGACCGGTCCCCCATTCCCTCGAACAGTGGAGACCGTATTGGCGGGCGGTCGGAACGAGACGGTCAGTTCTTGAGGAAGTAAACCTGCTTGCGCGCGTCGCGGAAACTGTACCGCGAGCCGACGAGGCCGACATCCTCGAGTCGGTTGAGCGCGTAGCGAACGGTGCGGTCGGGGAGCAGCGATTCCTCGGCGAGTTGGCCCTGCGAAAGCGGCGAGTCGGCCTCCAGCACTTTCGCGACGAGCTTCGCGCTCGGCGGTAAGTCGCGGAGTCGATCGCGGTATTCGTCCTCTGACAGGGTCTCCTCGGCTGCGGCGCCACGATCCTCGGCTGTACTCGTGCTCATACCTACTGCAGCGAAACCGTCGATGGTAAAGCTTCCCTATATGTGGATACGAATACTGTAGTTTGTATAAGGCATATGAATGAGGTATTAACACAGATGAATGATTGCCGGTTTTCGGCATCGAGACCCGTTCGAACCAGGCTATTACGGGTTTCGTTTCGTCAGCAACTCGTCAGCGGACTCCAGTATCGTTTTATCCCATCGCTACAGTAGATTCGCTCAGTGTGAAAGGACAGGAGTGGTACCAAGCCGACGACATCGCCGAGGAATACGACGACAAGCGATTCTCCCGGGGCGGTCAGCTGATCGACCGTCGGGAGAAAGCGGCCGTTCTCGAGTCCATCATGCCCGTCGAGGACAAGAAGGTCCTCGAGATCGCCTGTGGTACCGGGCGGTTTACGGTCATGTTAGCCCATCAGGGAGCCGACGTCGTTGGGCTGGACATCTCGGCGGCGATGTTACAGCAGGGACGACGGAAGGCTCGGAACGCGGACATCGCGGGTACGCTCGAGTTCCTCCGAGGTGACGCGGGACGGCTCCCCTTCCCGGATGATCACTTCGATACCGTCATCGCGATGCGGTTTTTCCACCTCGCGGACGATCCGGAGGCGTTCCTGGCGGAGATGCGACGCGTCTCCAGCGATCAGATCGTCTTCGACACGTTCAACCGCTTTTCGTCGCGGAGCATCTACAACTGGGCGCTCCCGATGGGGTCGCGGCTCTACTCGAAGAGCGAGGTCGCGGTCCTGCTCGCGAAGACGGATCTGACGCTCGTCGACGTCGAGGACGACTTCCTCCTCCCCTACGGACTGTATCGGTCGATTCCCAACGGGCTCGCGTCGCCGCTGCGCGCGCTCGATAACGCCGTCGGAGAACTGCCGGTCACCGACCACTTCGCGTCGGTGTCGTACTGGAGCGCGCGCGTCCGCTGATCGAACCGATCTGAATCCCATCTATTTACTATCAGGAGCCCCTATCGGATGCTATGGAGCTCTCGGTAGTCGTCTCGACGCTGAACGACCGGGAGCGATTGCTGTCGTGTCTCGACGCCCTCACGGAACGAACGCCGTCATCGACGGAGGTCATCGTCGTCAACGGGCCATCCTCTGACGGGACGACCGGCGTCGTCCGCGACCGCGAGGACATCGACGTCCTCGTCGAAATATCCGAGCGGAACTCGAGCGTCTCCCGAAACGCCGGCCTCGAACTCGCGACGGGCGAGGTCGTCGCGTTCCTCGACGGCGGGTACGCAATCGATCACAGCTGGTATCCGGCCATCGACGAGGCGATGGCCGGCGCGACTGACGTCGTCACCGGCCCCGTAACGGGCGGCCCCGCTAGTGGAGACCGGCAGTCACCACAGCAGGTCGCCGGTCGATCGGTAACCCACTTTCACGGCGGCAACGTCGCCTTCGAACGGTCCGTCCTCGAGGACCTGAACGGCTTCGACGAGTACCTCGAGGAAGCGAGCGAACGCGATTGCGCACACCGAACGGCCGGCCTCGAGTACGAGGTGTCGTGGGACGCGGCCATGGCCGCCCGCTGCGAGATCGGGACCGACGGCGGTGAGGCGATCGACGTGGGGCGATCCGCGTCGGAACTCCGTTCCGACGGCGGCCGGGCCGATCCCGACTGGGGAGCGACCTACCGGTCGCTGTCCTACCGACTGGCGAAGAACTACGGGCTGCGACCGAGCGTCCTCGCCCGGACCGCCGGCAGCGCGCTGGGAGAGGGTGCCGCCGGCGTCCGTCGGCTGGCAGCGGGCGAGGCGACGCCGACGGGATGGGTATCCGACGGCACGGCCGTCGTCACGAACATCACGCGCGGCCTCTGGGACGGCGTTCGCGCACGGTATCGGGATCGGTCGAGTCGGCGCAACCCGAACGGGATCGCCGAGCGCCACGACCGAGCGGTCCGGGTCTACGACTGGCGGTGATCGGCGATCGCACCGGACGCGGTCGCTCACTCCCCGCGGAATTCCGGTTCCCTGTCCTCGAGTCGAACTTCGAACCCTTCCCGGTAGTCGTGGGTGTCGTCGACCTCGTATGCAAGCTTGCGTTCGTAGGCGAGCCCCTGCTCGAGCGCGCCCGCTCGCTCGGCGGCGTCGAGGATCGCTCGCGCGATCCGATCCTTGACCGAGTAGGGGTTGGCCGCCTCGAGCTTCCCGAAGCAGTTGTCGGCGACGCTCTCCAGTCGCAACAGCGGTGTCTCGCCGATCAGGTCGGCGACGGTCTCAACGGCATCGATGTCAGCTGTGGGTTCGGCGGTTCCGTCCATTGGTTCAGTCGACCGGAGCCACCCCGCTGCCAGTTCCCCCGAACGTCTTCGGGCCTCGACGAGGACGCTCGAGGCTCAAAGGGCCGTTTGAGCTTGGGGTGGGTTTATTCTCGTCTCCGGCGGTCGATCACCTATGGATCGACGACAGTTCCTCGCGGCCTCGAGTATCGGCCTGACGACAGCGGTGGCTGGCTGTGCGGGAAGCCCGCTCAGTAGCGGCGACGGCGGAACGGAGCCGGACGACGAACCCGAATCGAATTCGGACACCACTCCCGAATCGGAATCCGGCGCGACCGACGCGGACGGCGAAATCACGGTTAGCGCCAGCGGGGACGTGGAAACGGAACCGGACCAGGCGGTCGTCAGCCTCGGCGTCGAGGCGTCAGGCGAGAGCGCCGAGGGCGTCACCGACGCGCTCTCGAGCGGTGCCGAAGCGCTTCGTACAGCGTTCGACGACCTCGGGATCCCCGAGGAGAACGTCGAGGAGGGACAGTACCGGGTCCATCAGATGCGCGGCCGAGCGGACGACGGGTTCGAGGGGACGCACTCGTTCGAGGTGACCGTCGCCGACGTCGACCGCGTCGGCGAGATCATCGACGGTGCGGTCGCGGCCGGTGCGGACCACGTGGGGTACGTGAGCTTTACCCTGAAAGAGGAAACGCGGTCCGAACGCCGAAAGGACGCGATCGACGCGGCACTGGCGAACGCCGACGAGGAGGCGGGTCACGTCGCCGACAACCGCGGCGTCGAACTCGAGGGAGCGACGGCCGTTACGACCGGCGACGTGCAGATCCATTCCGTCCGTCGTGAAACCGCGGCCACCGACGATGCGGCCAGCGGCGGGGCACCGCCGACGGAGATCGACGCGGAGTCGGTCAGCGTCAGCGCCAGCGTGACCGTCACGTACGCGTTCACGAGGTGACCGGCAGGGCACGACACCGACGTCCGCGACGGCGGCTCAATGAAGCTCGATTCTGAGCGACGCGATCGTGTCACAGCAGCGAGTTTTGGCTTACCTAAAACCGAACGCTTTTTACAATTGTTAGGCCTCCCTAAACCACATGGAATTGGAATCGACGCAGCAGTTCGACCGAAGTCGACGAGCGTTCGTGGCGGGGGGGATCGCGGCCGGGAGCGCAGCACTGGCCGGCTGTCTCGGCGGGGACGGCGATTCGGAGGACGGATCCGGCTCGTACACGGTGTCGATGGCACCGATGGATGAGATCGAATTCGACGGCGTCCCCGAAGACGCGATGGTCACCTTCGCGCACTACGCCGACATGGCGGTCGCGCTCGGCCACGGTGACGCCGTAAACTCGCTGCACGCTCCGGAGATGTCGGGATCGACGATGAACAAGTTCTACGAGCGACTCGAGGGCATCTCATTCGACTGGGAGGGCCTGGAGAACCCGCTCAAGGACGGTGTGACGGAGGAGGAACTCTACGACTACGATAGCGACGTTCACTTCCTCGATCCGTCGTACGTGCTGACGACCCAGGACGATTGGGACGAATCGACCGTCGACGAGATCGCCGACACGATCGCCCCGTGGGTCGGCAGCTATCACAGCGGCGTTCACAGCGACCCGGCTCCGGCGTACGCCGACAGCTACGAGTACTACACCCTCTGGGAACTCTTCGAGAAGGTCGCGGCCGTCTTTCAGGAACGAGAGCGATACGAGGCGCTCGCAAGCGTCTACGAGGAAACGATGTCGGAGATCGAATCGAACCTGCCGCCCGAGAGCGATCGGCCGACGGTCGCACGCGCCACGCTGGGCGACGGCGTGTTCTACACGTACAATCTCAACACGCCCGGCTTCTGGCAGGCGGAAACGCGACCGCTCGGTGCCCGCGACGCGCTCGCCAACGTGGAATGGTCGGGCGACTGGGGGACCGTCAACTACGAGACGATGCTCGACGCGGATCCGGATATCATCCTCCACCTCTGGGGAATTACGCCAAATTATGCCATCGAAGACGTTCGCGACCGAATGGAATCGCACTCCGCCGGCAGCGAGTTGAGAGCAGTACAAAACGACCGGGTCCTCGCCAGCGGCATGCGCTATCAGGGCCCCATCATGAACCTCTTCCAGCTCGAGATGACCGCCAAGCAGCTCTACCCCGACCAATTCGGCGAGTGGCCCGGCTACGAATCAGGCAGTCCGTACCCGGAGATTCCGACGGACGAGCAGCTGTTCGATCGCGACCGAGTCGCGAACATCGTCACCGGCGGAAGCGACAACGGGGAGTGAAGAGCACGATACCGTGTAGACGGACAGAGACCGCGACGATAGGTCGGAAGGGACAGGACAGTTCCGCCGGCGTCTTTTTCGCTCGAGCGGCCCTCGAGACGGTGCGCTTCGATCGTGGTTCCTCCTCGCTGCGGCGGTGTGTTTCCTTCGGGGAGACCAGCCAGTGACCCGGCTGACGAACCTCGCTCCAAATGCGGGTGTTCAAGCAACTTCTGGAACGGGTGATGGGAGACGAGTAGTGGAGAAAACGCATCTCGAAAGCGACAGAGCCCCACCCCCCGAATAAATACCAGCTTTGTATAATAGTTCTCTACCAGTTATTTATATTGTATAGATATATACTGCTTTTGAGCATATATTCCTGACTAATATAACAATACCAGTAGAATTCGACAATATAATTGAACTAGCAGACATTAAATCACCATATATAGCAGTATTCCAGCTATTTTATACCCTGTGGTGTTACAGCTTCTACCAGCAGGGGATCGAGTTCTGAAAAGCCGTTTTTCCGGCTATTAAGTGCCAATTCAAAGGAATCACTGAAAATAATATCGAGACGGTACTCCGAGAAAGAGTACCGCCACTATATGTTGTTATATCGGTATGAATATAGATTTACTAGTTACATTACATAAAGAGGTCGGCTGAGCGAGGCGGCCGGCCGTGTCCGGCAACGGTCAACCGTTCGACGATGGGGAGACGGCTCGGCAGAGCGAACCGGTCTCGCCTGACCAGCAGTCGCGGATCGTCACCCATGCGTCCTCGGCCGCCGCGTCCCCCAGCGAGGGAGCCACGAGCGAGCGGAACTTCTCGCGGAGACGTTCCTCGTCGAAGCGACGGTGTGCGCCACCGCGAGCGCGTTCGACCGTTTCGGATCGCTCGCGGCCGTCCTCGAGGGTCACGATGACTCGCGCCCCCCGCGAGTCGGGCACGGCGGACTCGAACTCGGGAGTTTGTTCAACCGACACGCGACGCGCGAGGCGATAGGTCGCGTCCTCGAGCGCTGCCGGTTCGAACGCGTCCTTGCCGGCGTGGCCGGTTCGGAGCCGCGTCGCGATCGCGAACGGAAGCGAAAACTTCGCCGCGAGTCGATTCCGGGGTTCCGGATCGGCGAGCGCGGCTGCGGCCGGATACGTTTCGACCCCGACGGCGTCGACCGCATCGACGTCGAGCGGTTCGACCGCGTCCAGCGCGTCGACGGCATCGAGCGCGGGATGGGTGTATCGGCAGGCCGCGTGAATTTTGAAGTAGCCCTCGGTCACCGCCCAGCGGTCGCCAAGTGCCAGCGGCGAGGGGAACTCGATCGGCCCCGCACTCGTCCGCGCGAGGTGGCGACGGACGCCGTCCTCGAGACCGGTGAACCCGCTCCGGGCCTGATCGACGGCAGCGATGGCATCGGGTGCGACCATTCCGGCGTACGTGTCTCTGACGGTGGATCCCTCGACCGCCGCCTCGAACCGCGTGTGCTGGGCGTGGTTGGCGGCGATGCGAAGTGCATCAGCGGTCGTCTCCTCGTCGAGTCGCTCGTAGTTGGCGATCGCGGCCGCCGCGCCGACGACGCCCCAGACGCCGTGGGGGTGATAGCCGTCGGCGAGCGGTTGGCAGGCCCGTGCGACGCGAACGGCCGTCTCGTAGCCGGCGACGAACGCCGTCGAGAACGCCTCGGCGTCCCCGTCGTCGGTCTCCGCGACGGCGAGCAGCGCGGGGAGGACGTGAATCGACGGATGGCCGGCAGCGAGCTTGTGCCCCTCGTCGAGCTCGAGAACGGTCCCGGCGGTCCCGTTGAGCGTCGCAGCCTGGTGGGTGGGAAGCGCCGTGGACGTCCCGAGGACGGTCGCGGAGCCCTCGTATCGATCGGCGTAGCGGTTACGCAGCGATGCGACGGGATCGGTCGTCGAACCGCCGACGATCGCACCGATCGTGTCGGCGACGACGAGGCCGACGTGGTCGCGCACGTCGGCGGGAACGTCCTCGGGTGAAAGGGAGGCGACGAACGATGCGAACGACGCCTCGGCCGTCATTCGTCCTCGTCGGTCGACGTCGAGAGCTGGCTATCGTACGGTCCGTACTCGCTCAGCAGTTCGACGAGCCGTCGCGGCCACGAGACGGCACCCTTCGGACTATAGAGGACGATGCCGATCAGTACCAGTCCGTAAATGACCCGGTCGAATCCGCTGATGTCGACGGCCTGTCGCGCGATTTCGCTGAGCGGAATGACGACGAACGCACCGACGATCGGACCGAGAACCGTCCCGACGCCGCCGACGATCGCCGGCAGCAGAATCTCGACGTTGACGAGCAGGTCGTAGACGGTATCCGGCCGGATCGTATCGAAGTACATCGCCCAGAACGCGCCGGCCCAGGCGGTGAAGAACGCGCTCACCGTGATCCCGACGAGCTTGTACCGGTAGGTCGGGATACCGACGGCGGCCGCCGCGCGCTCGTCTTCGCGAATGGCGAACAGGTAGAGTCCGAGTCGCGAGCGTTTGATCGCGAACGAGACGGCCGTCACGAGGACGAGGAATCCGAGGATGATGTAGTAGTACGGCAACGTCTCTCGGAACTGGAACGCGGCGAGCCCGAACTCGCTTCCGTACGACGTGGGAAGCGGCTTGAAGAAGCCGCTCGCACCCCCGAGTCGCGAGAACGTGTTGAACGTGTGCCGGAGGAGTTCGGCGAACGCGAGCGTCGCGAGCGCGAAGTAGTGCCCCTGAAGATCGTACCGGAAACAGAGGACGCCGATGACCAGTCCGTAGAGACTGGCGGCGGTCGCCCCGATCAGCATTCCGAGCCACGGGTTCAGTCCGGAGGTGTTCAGGAGCATGATCGTGCCGTACGCGCCGAGACCGAAGAACGCGGCGTGACCGAAGGAGAACTGGCCGGTGTAGCCGGACATGATGTTCCACCCCTGCGCCGCGGTCGCCCAGACGAGCGTGATGACCAGAATGTGGACGCTGATCCACGAGCCGAGACTGAACCCGAAGAAGTACAGGTCGAGAAGCAACGGGACGACGAGCAACACGCTGAAGATGGCCGCGAGCACCGCCGGCATCGCGTAGGACTTCGATTGGAACGCCCGATACGTTCGTCGCATCCGATCGAGGCGACTCGAGAAGCCGGCGTTACTCACTGACACCACCTCCGAGCAGTCCCTCGGGCTTGAGCAACAGCACGAGGATGAATATTAGGAAGATCGCGATCTGATATCCCGAACCGGGGAGGAAGTACTGTCCGAAGACGTGGACGAAGCCGATGATCAGTCCACCGAACAGTGCGCCGGGGAACGAACCGAGACCCCCGAGCACGACGATGACGAACGCGTTGATCAGGTACGAATCCCCGAGATACGGATCGATCCCCTGGAACAACGGGATCACCGCGCCCGCGAGTCCGGCGAGTGCGGCACCGAGCCCGAACGTAACGTAGTCGATCCGGGGAACGTTGATCCCGACGTACTGCGCTGCGTCTCGGTTGTCCGCCGTCCCTCGAATCGCTCGACCGAGCTGGGTCCGCTGGAGGAACGCCCAGACGACGACGACCGCCGTGACAGCGATGAGGAGGGCGTACAGCTGTCCGAGCGGAAAGAACAGGCCACCGACGTTGATCGAACCGAGCCTGAGCCCGAGGCTCTGCGGGTTCGCCGAGAACGCGATCTCGATCGCGCTGACCAGTATCAGCATGACGCCGAACGTCACGATCAACTGGTTTTCCTGTGGCGCGTCCATGATCGGGGAGATCGTCGCGAAATGGACGACAACGCCGATCGCGAACAGGACGAGAACGGCGACCGGAATCATGAGGAAGGGGTTCAGACCGAGCGCCGTCGAGGCCCACCAGACCGTGTACATGCCGACGACCATCATCGCACCGTGTGCGAAGTTGATCACGTCCATGACGCCGAAGATCATCGTCAGCCCGAGGGCAACGAGTCCGTAGATGCCGCCCAGGAGGATGGCGAACGCCAGCAGCTGGAGCGCCGTCGAGGGCTGAATGAACGCCGCTACCGCCGACTCGCTCGCATGACCGACGACCGTCTCGAAGCCGGCCGTCGGATCGAAACTGAAGAACGTCGTTGAGATCATCGAGTGGTTACAGATCGACTTCTGTCTCGGCGTACTCTTCGGGGAAGACGACGCGATCGTCGAGATCCTGAACCTGGAACAGGGGCGCGAGGGCGTTCGCGTTCTCACCGTTGTCGTCGAACGTGATCGGTGGCATCGCCGCGATGTGGTCGGTCACTTCGATCCCGGAGAGCGCGTCGTTGATATCGTCGGGATCGCTCGAGCCGGCCTCCTCGATGGCCGCGATGATGACCTCCGTCGCCGCGTAGGTCATCGCGACGTTCGCGTCGAACGATTCGTCGAACTCGCTTTCGTACCGGTCTTGCACTTCCAGTGCGCGGTCCTTCGTGGGGTTGAGCGCGAAGTTCGTCGGCAGCGCGCCCTCGACGGTGTCGCCCATCTCCTGGAGCGCGTTGACGTCGTTGAGGGCCTCGTTCGCACAGCCGGCGATAAACGGCGGGGCGTAGTTCTGATTGTCCATCGCCCGGACGAGTTCGACCGTCTCCGCCTCGTAGGTCGTCGCGATGACGACGTCCGGATCGGCCTCTGATAGTTGTGTAACCGCCGTGTCGGCCGTCTCGCCGAAGTCGATGCTGACCTCCTCGACGACGTCGATACCCTGATTCGGTAACTCTTCGCGAAGGGCGTCCCGAACCGACTGACCGAAGTCGATGTTGATGTAGAACAGTCCGGCCGTCTCGACGTCCTGTCCGGCGTCGCGAATGACCTGGGGCATCAACTCGGCGTGATCGATCGCCATCTGGGTCGCCGGCGGCTGGGGGCGGTAAATGTACTGTCGGTCGTTCTCCTGGAGAATCGCGTCGTCGACCGACACGGAGATGACGAACGGCACGCCGGCGCTCTCGGCCGCACGCGTCGCCGCGTTCGTCACCGGCGAGGAGAAACAGCCCGTGACGACGTCCGCACCGTCGTCGATGAGGGTGTCAGTCACCTCGCCGCCGAGTTCCTGTTCCCCCTGGTTGTCTTCGCTGATGACCTCGAGTTCTGCCCCGTCGAGCGACTCGATACCGCCGTTTTCGTTCTTGATCATCGCGGCCAGCTTCACCGCGTTGTCCATCCGCGTACCGGTTCCACCGAGACTCCCGCTCAGGGGATGGTTCGACCCGATGGTGATCCCGCCGTCGTTCCCATCCTCTGCTGGGTCCTGTCCGATGCAACCGGCGAGGCCGACCGCGCCTGCGGCACCGATGTACTTGATAAATGATCGTCTGTCCGAATGGTTGTTACCCTTCCGCATACACTGGTATCTGAAACGGAGCCACATATATGTTTGCCAATTTTTCTCAGAAACGACGGAGTCGGCCGCTTCGATATCCAATAGGGATAAGCAAATCGCACGGGGTTTCGCCGCTGTTACTCGAGGCCGAGGTAGAGTTCGACGAGTTCGTCCTCGTCGAGCAGTTCCGATGCCGCGCCGTCGAACTGGAGGCGGCCCTGGGCGAGAATGTAGACGTAATCGGCGATGCGTAGCGCCTCGCGGACGTTCTGTTCGACGAGGATGACCTGCGCCCCCTGCTCGACGAGCGTCTCCGTCATCTCGAAGACGTCGTCGACGAGTGCCGGTGAGAGGCCCGCGGACGGCTCGTCGAGCAAGAACAGTTCCGAGCCAGTCATCATCGCGCGACCGAAACTCAGCATCATCTGCTGGCCGCCCGAGAGCGATCCCCCCTTTGCGTCGAGTTTCTCCTCGAGGGCGGGAAACGCCTCGAGGACGGTATCGAGCCGTTCCCCGCGAGTCTCTCGATCGACGCGAAAGCCGCCGAGCAGGAGGTTCTCCCGGACCGTCAGCGAACCGAAGATCCCGCCGTCCTGGGGGAGCATCACCATGCCGTGCTCGAGGTTCTCGTAGGCCGTCGTCTCGGTGACGTCCGTCTCGCCGAGCGAAATCGAACCCGACCAGACGGGGACCGAGCCCACGAGCGCTTTGAGCAGCGTCGACTTGCCGCTCCCGTTCGGACCGAAGATACACGTGACGCCGTCGTGGCTCCGGACCGAGACGTCCTCGATTACCGTGTGATTGCCGTAGCCGGTGACGAGGTTCTCCGCCACGAGTCGCTGCCGGTCGCCCGTCGCGTCGGCTCCAGTCGTGACGATTTGGGAGGTGGTCGCGCTCGTCCCGGTTCCGGAGACCGCCGTCGACCCGCCGTCGGCTTCGTCCGCGCTCGACGCTGCGGCGGTCGACTCCGGAGAGATAGTCCGCGCGCTGTCCCGCTCGAGGGTCTCTCCCAGACCAGCGTCCGGATCCGTCTGTTCGCCGAGGTACGCCTCTCGGACCCGTTCGTCGCTGGTCACCGTCTCGAAGTCGCCGTCCATCACCACTCGACCCTGATTGAAGACGGTGACGCGGTCGGCGAGTCCGGAGATAACGCTCATGTCGTGTTCGATGATGACGAAGGTCCGCCCCTCCTCGTTGAGGTCGCGCAGGTGGTCGAGAATTCGCTCCTGAAGGGCCGGGTTGACGCCCGCGGTGGGCTCGTCGAGCATGATACACTCGGGATCGAGCATCAGGATCCGGCCGAGTTCGAGTAACTGTTGTTGACCGCCGCTGATGTCGCTGGCCTCGTGCTCGGCGATGTGTTCGATCTCGAGTCGCTCGATGATCTCCCGTGCGCGCTCGCGCTTTTCGTCGGTGACGCGGAACCCGGACCTGAGCCCGGCGGTGTAGACGCTCAGCAGGTTCTCCCTGACGGTGAGGTCCCTGAACGGCGACGCGATCTGGAACGTCCGCCCGAGGCCCCGGCGCGCGATCGCGTCGGGCGATGCGCCCGTGATGTCGGTCCCGTCGAAGCGGACTGCACCGCCGTCGGCGTCGTAGAACCCGGTCACCGTGTTGAAGAAGGTCGACTTGCCGCTCCCGTTCGGCCCGATGACCCCGTGAACCTCGCCCTCCTCGACCTGGAGGGAGATCCCGTCGTTCGCGATCAGATTGCCGAACTCCTTTCGTAAATCCACAGTCTCGAGTATCGGTTCGCTCACGAACGTATATCAGAGAGTGTCCGCTTAAGGGTTTCCCACGGTTCGCAGGACGGTTCCCGATCAGCCGTCCGGAATCAGTCCGCCGACGGATACGGCGTGGCAGAAGCGGACTAGCGGTCGGATCGACGGCCGCGGACTTACAGCGGTCGCGTCGCACGCAGGAGTCGTTCGTCCGCTTCGCGATCGACACCGATCGGCGCGCGGACGATCGGCAGGTCGACGCCGGCGGCCCGCAACTCCCCGAGGCGGTCCCTGACGCGTGCCTCGTCGCCGGTCACCGCGACGTGCGCGAGGAACTCGTCGTCGACGGCCGCGGCGGCCTCGGTCGTCGTGGGCGCAGCCCTGATCGCATCGATCATCTCCTCGAACCCCGCCTCGGCGGCCACGCGGTCGTAGTAGCCGGGGATGTCCCGGAAGTACGTCGCGACGTGCTCGGCGGCGGCCGCACGCGCCCGGACCGGGTCGTCGGCGACCGACACCAGGACGTACATCGCGACGTCGACGTCGTCCGCCGAGCGCCCTGCTCGAGCCGCTCCCGTCTCGAGCCACTCGAGGGCGGTGGCGAACCGATCTTCGGGGTACAGGTTGGGCAGCCAGCCGTCGGCCAGTTCGCCGGTCAGCCGGACGTTCCCCGGGCCGAGCGCAGCGTTGTAGATCGGGATCTCGCTCCGGACGGGCTCGAAGGCGTCCCAGAAGGCGGTCCGTTCGGGCGTGAAGAAGTCGCCGTCGAACGCGCCGGGTTCGCCCGCGAGGTAGCGCCGGACCAACTCGACGTACTCCGCTAGCCGCGCGAGCGGGCGGTCGAAATCGACGCCGTGGAAATCCTCGACGACGCCCGGATGAGCGACCCCGAGGCCGAGGATCGCGCGCCCGTTCGAGTGCGCGTCGAGAGTCGCGATCGCCTGGGCCGTCGCGGCGGGCGTCCGCGAGAACGGGTTGACGATGCCCGTCGCCAGCCCGATCTCGTCCGTCGCGGTCGCCCATCGCTCGAGTTTCCCGAACGCGGTCTTTCCCTGTCCCTCGGCGGCCCAGACGCTCTCGAAGCCCAGTTCCTCGGCGGTCCGTACGAGTTCGAGGTCGTCCCGCGTCGAGAAGAGGACGCCGGTCCGCTCGGTCATTCGACGATCCCCTCGGCCGCGAGGTCGTTGTAGATGTCTAACCGGGTGATTTCGCCGTCGTCGATACGGTAGACGTCGACGTACCGGACGTCCTCGAACCGCTCGCCGTCACCGTCGACGCCGAAGAGAGTCCCCTGACTTACGACGACGTTACCCGCTTCGGTCCACTCGCCGAAGTCCTTGGCCGCCCGCTCGTAGCGCGGAGCGAGCCACTCGAGCATCGCGTCGGCCGCGTCCGGCCCCTCGAACCGCTCGCCCGGCAGCGTGATCACCGCATCGTCGGCGAAGCAGTCGCCGACCGCGTGCCTGCGTTCGTCGTCGGCCATCCGCTCGAAGAACTCCTCGACCAGTGCTCGTGGTGCGTCGGTCATACACGTCCTCATTCGGGGGCGACGACTTAACGTTCCGCTCGAGGCCCGGGTTTCGGCCGGTCGAGCGGGCCGCGACGCCGCCGATGCCGACCGCGCGATCGATCTTCGACCGCGCGCAACCGATAGGAGACAGCTTTAGGTACGCGTCGCCGAAACGAGCGGTATGGTTTCAATTACCACCCGCCTGCACAGCAGCGCGCGGCGCAGGCACGGTTCGATCCGCAGGAGCCGATCGACCGGACCCCATCCGACCGACGACCGTCCGACCGCCACCGTGCCGGCGACGAGGGACGGCGTATGACGGCGAGCCAACCCGAACCCGCGAGTCCGTGGGAAGCGTCGATCTTCGACTTCCTCGAGCGACCGATCCCCGACCCGGTCTTGGAGCGCGGCGCGATGACGGTCGCCGACGTGCTGGCGGCGACGGCCGCGGGGAGTGCGGTCGAGCCCTACGAGGCGGCGTGGGAGGCCGTCGACCTCCCCGAGGGGCCGGCGACGGTCGTCGGCTCGAGTCGAACTACGTCGCCGGTCCAGGCGGCCACGCTGAACGGGACGGCGGCCATCACACAGGAGATCGAGGAAGGCCACAACACCGGCGGCCACGTCGGCGCGGGCATCGTCGTCGGCGCGCTCGCGATGGCCGAAGGCGCGGACGCCGACGGCGAGACGCTGGTCGAGAGCTGCGTTCGCGCCTACGAGATCTGTGCCAGACTCGAGGAAGCGATCTTCGTCATGAAAGGGCGGCTCAACGAGTCCGTTCCGTGGCTCGTCAGGGATCCACACTCGACGTGGACGACCGTTGGACCCGCACTCGCCGGCGTCCTCTGTACCTTGCCCGATCCAGGCGCGGCCCGCGAAGCGTTCCGGCTGGCGGCCAACCGTGCCGTCGTCTCGATGGACGATCCCTACGAAGCTGGCCCGCCGTCGCGGAACCTGACCGCGGGCGCGTCCGCGGGCGTCGGCGTGACGATGGCCCAACTCGCGCAAGCGGGGATCCCCGGCTCCCCGGACGTGATGCAGGCCGTCTACGATCCGTTCGAGGGGATCCTACCCGACGGGTTCGCCGACTTGTTCGCGGACCTCGGCGACCACTGGGCGATCACGGAGAACTACTTCAAGCCGTATCCGTCGTGTCGATACACGCACGCGCCGATCGACGCTCTCCGCGAGATCGACGGACCGACCGATTCGGACGCGATCGACCGGATCGTCGTCGAAACCTACGCGAACGCCACCGACATGGCACGCCCCGATCCGGAGACGCTCACCGGTGCGAAGTTCTCGATTCCGTACGTCCTCGCACGGTACCTGACCGGCGGCGAGTTGCGACTCGAGGACTTCGAACCCGAGCGGCTCGCGGACGACGCGGTGCGCGCCCTCGCCGACCGAGTGGTCGTTGAGAAAGACGACGAATTCGAGGCCGCCTTCCCCGAGAACTGGGGCGCTCGTGTCACCCTCGAGTACACGGACGGTCGTACCGCAACGGGCGAGCGCGCGTATCCCGCGGGAGACTACCGCGATCCCATCGAGCCGGCGGCGTTCGATGACCGGCTCCGGACGCTGCTCGAGTACGGCCTCCCGGGAGCCGGAGACGACGCGTTCGCGGTCGTCCGTTCGCCGCGAGACCACGACGCGCGCGACATCGGCTCGCAGCTTCGGACCTGAACGGACGCATCGATTTTCGGCCGCGATGCCGACCGCGCGTCGGTTCCCACCGTCTCCGATTTCGGACCCAAAAGCGATTAGCCACGCCGGTTCCCACGGGCGGCTATGACAGCTTCAGACGCGACGTTCCGGGATCTGTTCACTCGCGACGACGTCCTCCTGGCACCGGGCGTCTCGGACGCGCTCGAGGCGACGATCGCCGAACGGGCCGGCGCGGAAGCGCTCTACGTCAGCGGGAACGCCCTCGCGACGGCCGTCCACGGCGGCCCCGATCTCGGGCTGACGACGATGACCGAGACCGTCGACCGCGTTCGGGAGATCGCCGGCGCGGTCGATCTCCCGGTGTTCTGCGACGCGGATACGGGATACGGCAACGCGCTGAACGTCTTCCGAACGGTCCGCGAGTTCGAGCGCGCCGGGACGGCCGGCCTCCACATCGAAGACCAGCGCGCGCCGAAGAAGTGCGGCCACTTCGACGGCAAGCGACTCGTTCCGACCGACGAGATGGTCGGCAAACTCGAGGCCGCGACCGACGCCCGCGGGGACGACTCGTTCGTCGTCGTCGCGCGCACCGATGCGGTCGCGGTCGAGGGGATCGACGCAGCGATCGATCGCGCCCGGACGTACGTCGACGCCGGTGCCGACGGGATCTTCGTCGACGCCCCGGAGACCGAGGCGCAACTGGCCGAGATCGGCGACCGCCTCGCCGACGTCCCCCTGGTCGTGAACCTCCCCTACGGCGGAAAGAGCCCGATGCTCCCCGCGGAGCGGGTTGCCGAGATGGGCTACGATCTGTTGCTCTTTGCGACGACGGCCCAGAAAGCGAAACTCCGACTGCTCGAGGAGGTCTACTCACGGCTCGTCGAGACGGGCGACGAACGCGACCTCATCGATCGGCTCGCGACGTGGGAAGACCGCGACGACGTGACGGATCTCGAGGCGTGGCGCGAACGAGAGCGGCGGTACGCCGGTGGACGACCGGCGGACCGAGAATAGATGCGCGAGTCAGTCAGTCAGTCGGCCGACTCGAGTTTTCGCTTCGTGTACGGTTTGAGCCCGCCCTCGTCGACGAGGTCCTGCAGGAACGGCGGCAGAGGCTCGGCGTCGTACCGGACGTCCTCGTCGTGATCGTAGACGAACCCCTCGTCGACGTCGATCGAGATTTCGGTGCCGTCGTCGATGTCGCCGACGCCCGGACAGATCAACACCGGCAACCCGAGGTTGATCGCGTTCCGGAAGAAGATCCGCGCGAACGACTGGGCGACGACGCCGGCGACGCCGGCGCCGACCAGCGAGAGCGGCGCGTGTTCCCGGGAGGAGCCGCTCCCGAAGTTCTCGCCCGCGACGACGAAATCGCCTGACTCGACGCCGTCGGCGAACTCGGGACGGAGATCGTTGAAGGCGTGTTCGCCGAGTTCCTCGGGGTCGCTCGAGACCAGAAACCGCGAGGGAATGATCTGGTCGGTATCGATGTCGTCGCCGAAGCGCCAGGCGCGCCCGGAGTCGTCGACGCTCATCGAACCACCCCCACGTCGGAGACCGCGTGATCGTCGTACCGCGTCGTCTCGATCTCTCGCGGATCCGCGATCTCGCCGTACAGCGCCGTCGCGGCCGCGGTCGCCGGACTCCCGAGGTAGACGCTGCTCTCCATCGAGCCCTCGCGACCGGGGAAGTTGCGGTTGGCCGTCGCCAGCGCGACGTCGCCGTCGCCGAGCGCACCCTGGTGCGTGCCGAAACACGGGCCGCACCCGGCGCTCTGGAACGTCGCACCCGCGTCGACGAGCGCCTCGAGGACGCCGGTCTCGAGACACTTCTGGTAAACCGCCCGGGAGGCTGGGACGACGATCAGCCGGGTGTCGGGGGCGACCTGCTCGCCCTCGAGGACGTCCGCGACGACGCGGATGTCCTCGTAGCGGCCGTTGGTACAGGTGCCGACGAAGACCTGATCGATCGGCGTGCCGACGGTCTCGCCGACGTCGACCGCGTTTTCGGGGTTCGACGGCTTCGAGACCTGCGGCGCGAGGTCCGCCCCCTCGTAGGTGTAGACGGCCTCGTAGCTGGCGTCGTCGTCGGCCGCGAGGTCGGGATCGATCCCCACGTCGAGGCCGGCCTGGTCCTCGAGGTAGGTCGCCGTTCGCTCGTCGGGTTCGACGATGCCGGCTTTGCCGCCCATCTCGATCGCCATGTTCGAGAGCACGAGGCGCTGGTGGATCGGCAGGTCGCTGATCGCGCTCCCGCCGTACTCGGCCGTTTTGTACGTCGCGCCGGCGAAGCCGACGTCGCCGATGAAGCGGAGGATGAGGTCCTTCGCGTAGACGCCGTCGGGAAGGTCGCCCTCGACCTCGAAGCGGATCGTCTCGGGGACGCGGAACCACAGCTCGCCCGTGGCGAAGGCAGTCCCGAGATCGGTCGAGCCGACGCCGGTTCCGAGCGCGCCCAGCCCGCCGTAGGTCGTCGAGTGCGAATCCGCGCCGATGACGAGGTCGCCTGGTTCGACGAACCCTTCCTCGATCATCACCTGGTGGCAGATGCCGTCGCTGATCTCGTACTGGTTCGCGCCGTACTCGGCGGCGAACTCCCTGACGATGTTGTGGTTGTTCGCGGCCTGGACGCCGTCGGCGGGCGCGTGGTGGTCGAGCGTGAAGACCACGTCGTCCGGCGCGGCGAGCGCCCCGTCCCCACCGGTCACGTCCTCGAAGACGTCGATGGTTAGCGGCCCGGTCACGTCGTGGGTGACCATCGCGTCGACCGTCGCCTCGACGTAGTCGCCGGCGGTCGCGTCCTCGCCCGATTTCTCCGAAAGGATCTTTTCCGTTATCGTTTTGCCTGTCATAGCTGTGGTGGCTGTGTTGGATTGCAGTATCGTCCGTCGGTTATTCGTTCGTCGCTCCCTCGCCCGCCGTCTCGAGCACCTGTTCACGGGTGCCGCCCATCAGCGCGCGGCTCGGCGTTCCGAGTTCGAGGCGCTCGGCGACGTCCCGGGCCACGGCGAGCAGGCGGTCGAAGTCGACGCCGGTCTCGATCCCCATATCGTGGAGCATGTTGACGAGGTCCTCCGTCGGCGTGTTGCCGACGTCGCCGAGCTCCCCGGGGAGGATCGTTCCGCCGCCGAGGCCACACACTGAGGTGTCGAAGCGGGAGACACCACACTGCATGGCCGCGAGCGTGTTCGCGAGACTCATCCCGTTGGTGTCGTGCAGGTGGACGCCGAGGTCCGCATCCGGATGATGGTCGTACAGGGACGTAAGCATCTCCGTTATCCCGCGCGGGTCGGCCATCCCCATCGTCGTCGCGAGTGTCACTTCGTCGACGCCCGCCTCGAGGACGCGGTCGACGACGGAGCGCGTCCGCGACAGCGGGATCTGTCCCTCGTAGGGACAGAAGAAGCTCGTGCCGAGCCCCGCTTCGACCTCGATGTCCGTCCCAGCGGCCATCTCGACGATGCGCTCGACTTGCTCGAGGTTCTCCTCGAGCGTCATTCCCTGGTTTTTCTCCCGGTAGGTGTCGCTGATGACGACCAGCGCGTTCACCTTGTCGACGTCCGCCTCGATGGCCCGTTCCATCCCGATATCGTTCGGCACGAGCGCCCGGTAGGTCACGTCGTCGCGACGGTCGATTCGCTCGGCGACCTCGTCCGCATCTCGCAGTCCGGGGACCGCTTTCGGATGGGTAAACGAGGTGAACTCGATCTCGTCGACGCCGGTCACCGAGAGCGTGTCGATGATCTCGACTTTCTCGTCGGTGGGGACGAACTCCGGATAGCGCTGGAAGCCGTCCCGCGGGAGCATCTCGACGATCGTCGCGGTCTCGGGGAGAGTCATCGGATCACGCCCTCCGCCTCGAGTTCGGCCAGCACGTCGCCGTCGTAGCCGAGATACTCGCCGAATACGTCCTCGTTGTGCTCGCCGAGGTCCGATCCGAGGTGGTCGACGCGACCCGGCGTCTCGCTGAATTTGGGAATGGCGTTCTGGACGGCGGCCTCGCCGAGGTCGTCGTCGTCGACTCTCACGACTGCGTCCCGCGCCTGATAGTGTTCATCTTCCATGATGTCCGCGACGTTGTACACCGGCGCGATCGTGGCGTCGTGGTCCTCGAACGTCTCGAGGATCTCCTCGCGCGTGTGCTCAGCCATCCACCCTTGGATGATCTCGTCGAGTTCCTCGACGTTCTCGAGGCGACGCTCGTTGTCAGCGAAGCGCGGATCGTCCTTCAGGTCGGGACGGCCGATCGCGTCGAACGTGCGCATGGCGAGGGGTTGTGCACTCGCGGCGAGGGCGACCCAGCGGTCGTCGCCGGTTCGGTAGACGTTCCGCGGTGCCGATGAGGTCGACCGGTTGCCCGATCGCTTGGCGATCTCGCCGGTCTGATCGTAGGTCAACGGGAACGGGCCGATCAGGTTGAAGATCGGCTCGATCAGGCTCACGTCGATGTACTGGCCGGTGCCGCCGTTGACGTCGCGGTGGTATAGCGCGAACATCACCGAGAACGTCGCGTACAGCGCGGCGATGTTGTCCGCCAACCCTGTCGGCGGCAACAGGGGCGGCCGGTCCTCGAAGCCGTTGACGTAGGCGAAACCGCTCATCGCCTCGGCGAGCGTGCCGAATCCCGGTTTCTCCGAGTACGGGCCGGTCTGGCCGTAGCCCGACATCCGCAACATGACGAGTCCCGGGTTCTCCTCGGAGAGGGCGTCCCAGCCGAGGTTCCAGCGCTCGAGCGTGCCGGGTCGGAAGTTCTCGATGAGCACGTCGGCCTCCGAGACGAGGTCGGTGAAAACCGCCTGCCCCCGGTCGGCGGAGACGTCGAGCGTCACCGACTGTTTGTTCCGGCTCAGGTACTTGTGCCACATGCCGATGCCGTCCTTCTGGGCCCCGAAATTACGAATGTGATCGCCGTGTTCGGGGTGTTCAACCTTGATCACCGTCGCGCCGAAGTCGGCGAGGAACCGACCGACGGTCGGCCCGGAGATCATCGATCCAGCCTCTACTACCGTGAGTCCGTCGAGCGGACCCTGATTTTCGTCTGCCATTGGATTGCGTAGTATCGTAATCGTGTTCGCGTTCGACTGCTGTCGGTCGGACCGGTCGACGCGCTCAGACCGGCCGATCGACGTGCGTTCCCGATCCCGGTTCGGCCAGCACCTCGCCGTCCTCGTAGGCGAGTTCGCCACCGACGACGGTGTGGGTCGGCCACCCCGTGACGTCTCGACCCTCGTAGATGGAGTAGTCGGCGACGCTCTGGAGGAGTTCCGGCGTCACCGTCTTCGTCTCCTCGAGATCGACGACGGCGAGGTCGGCGTCGCTGCCGACGCGGATCGTACCCTTCTGCGGGTAGAGATTCCACGCCTTCGCGGTGTTCGTGCTCGTAATCTCGACGGCGCGCTCGAGGTCGATCCGCCCCTCGTTGACCCCCTCCGAGAGGATCAGCGGGAGCATGGTGGCGCTCGAGGGGAAGCCGAGTTTGCTCTCGCGGATGGTGTCGCCGATCTTCTCGTCGGTCGTGTTCGCGCAGTGGTCGGTGCCGATACAGGAGATGGTGCCGTCGGCGACGCGCTCCCAGAGTGTCTCCTTGTCGCGCTCGTGTCGCATGGGCGGATTGACCTTCATGCGGTCGTCGCACTCCTCGGCAGTCAGCGTCAGGTAGTGGGTGCAGGTCTCGCCGGTGACGCCGTAACCCGCCTCTTGCAGGTTCGCGAGTTCGTCCGCCGTACGGCCGGCGCTGACGTGGACGGCGTAGAAGCTGTCGTCGTAGCCGTGTTGCTTCGCGAGGCTCGCGCCCGCGACCATGCTCTGTGTCTCCGCGTAGTCGGGGAACTCCTCGACGAAGACCTCGTAATCCTCCTCGTCGGCGTTCTCGTCCGCCTCGGTCTCGATGTAGGGGTTGCCCCCCGCCAGCGCATTCGTGATCTCGACGTTCTCGGAGTGGTAGCCGAGCGTCGTCTCCACGTCCTGTGCGGCGAGCGTCTCGATGAACGCGTCGCCGAAGTCGTCGAGCATCTCGCAGTCGACGCCGAACTTCTCCGCGGCGGCGTACTTGTAGTTCATGTACCACTTGAACGTCGTGATCCCGAACTCGTCGATGATCGTCGGGATCTCCTCGACGTGCTCGAACGAGAGCAGGCCCAGCGAGAAGAAGTAGTCGTGGCGGTAGTTCGCCTCGGCCGCCTCGACGTAGTCGTCCATAATCTCCGCGTAGGAGCCGGGGCGGCGGAAGAAGTTCCCCGTCGTCGTCACGCCGCCGACGAGGTCCGAACGACTCTCGGTGTTCGCGTCCTCGGCCAGCGAGTTGTAGATTCCGTGGTGGGTGTGGGGATCGATCGCTCCCGGCAGCACGTAGTTGCCGCCGGCGTCGATCGTCTCGTCGCCCTCGAGCGAACCGCGCTCAGCGATCGCCGAGATCGCGCCGTCAGCGGCGGCGACGTCGGCCTCGAGCAGGCCGTCTTCGGTGACGAGGGTGCCGTTTTCGATCACGAGATCGTGCGTCGTCACGCCGTCTCACCCATGTCCTCGAGGTACGTTTCGACCTCGTCGGTCTCGAGCACTTCCGCGTACTTCATCCACATATCGAGCAGGCCGATCTTGTGGGAGGCCTCGATCCGATCGAAGATGCACTCCTGTGGCAGGACGACGTCGAAGCCGTGTTGCTGGGCGTCGACCGTCGTCGCTCGCACGCAGCCGCTGGTGGAGTTGCCGACGACGACCAGCGTGTCCACGTCGTTGCGGTTCAGTCGGGCGAGCAGATCGGTGCCGTAAAACGCGCTCGCGTAACTCTTGTCGATGACCGTTTCGCCGGGTTCGGGCGCGACCGGATCGACGATCGCGAGATCCTCGTGGTCCGGATCGTCGTACGAACTCGGGACCACCCGCGTGTACCCGACGGGAACGTCGCTCTCGCGTGCGAACTCGAGGAAGTCGGCGATCCGGTCGACCGCGTCCCACGCGATCTCGCCCATCGCGGTCCGGTGTTCCTCGACCGCCTCGAGGATCGGGACGTCGTCGCCGACGATCAGCTCCTGAACGTCGATGACCAGAACCATCGGATTCTCGCCCGCACCGCGAGACTCCCAGGACGATGCGCCGTCCTTATCGTAGCCTGCCTTTTCGATGACACGTTTGTCCTGCTCTGTAAGCAGGTCTTCCCAAATGCGATCCGTCATGTCTCGAACCGAGTGATCGGACGACTATAAAGTTGCGCACTCCCCTCCGGAATCCGAGGCGTTCCGACGGATCGGCGACGGGTGGTCCCGCGACGAATACGGGGCGACGAACGGGTGTATCGGGGCAGCGGCCCGTGCGCGTGTCGAAACAGCGATCCGTGGGGGGTAGCGCCAGTGTGCGACATCGAATCACTCCTCGAGTCGTTCCCCGGCGTGCGCTCCGGCGAGCCGGCCGAGGCCGAGAGCGGTGGTCAACCCGTTGCCGCTGAGATAGCCGCCTGCTCCGTGGCCGCTGATCCCCGCCGCCGTGCCGCCGCCCGCGTAGAGATTCTCGACGACCTCTCCATCGGTTTGCAGGACACGGCCGTGTCCGTCGACGCGCAGCCCGCCCTGCGTGTGGAACAGCGAGCCGACGATCGTCGCGCCGTAAAACGGGGGCTCGAGGACGGTACGCCCGTCGACGCGGCCGACAGCATCGGGTTCGTCCGCGCGGACCGCGTCGTTGTACGACTCGAGGGCGTCGGCGGTCGCGGCCGGATCGCAACCGAGTTCCGCGGCGAGCGTCTCGATATCGGGTGCACTGACGTACGAGCCGAGGTCGACCGCCTCGTCGAAGTCGTCGAACTCTCCGCGCAACTTCTCGAAGATGCGCTCGTCGAAGATTTCGTAGCCGACGCCGTTCGGCTGGTCGACGACGTCTATAGCCAGCGCTGAGTAGCCTTTCGCCTCGTTGCCGAATCGCTCACCGTCCTCGTTGACGAGGAAGCCGCCGTTCATGATGACCGCGTACGTCGAGAGCGCGCCCGTTCCCTGGACGACCGTCGCGTGCCCCTGAAACGAGTCCATGTAGGCGATTTCGGCGTCGAGGGCCGCTCCCCAGCGGATGCCGTCGCCGGTGTTCCCGTCGGAGCCGAAGTACAGCGCGTCCGTGATTTCCCCGCAGTGGTTCTCGACCATCCGTCGGTTGCCGGCGAATCCGTCGGTCGCGAGGATGACCGCTTCCGCGCCGATCACCTCCTCGTGCGTTTCGCCGGCGACCGCACCCACGACCGCGTCGCCGTCCGCGACGAGTTTTCGCACGGGCGTGTTCGTGAGGAGTTCGATGTCGGCCGTGGCCTCGATCCGCGCCGCCAGTTCCTCGATCAGGGTCTCGCCGTTCCGTCCGGGCGGCGCGTGCATCCGGTAGGCCGAGTGCTGTGGATACTTGAAATCGTCCACGAGTCGGAGCGTGACATCCCAGTCGTCGACCAGCCAGTGGATCAGGTGCTTGCTCTCCGCACAGAGGTGTCGCACCATCTCCTCGTCGGCCTCGTAGTCGTTCTTCTCAAGGATGTCTCGAGCCATGTCGTCGTCGGTCTCCTCGATGCCCGCCTCGCGCTGGAACCGCGTCCCTGCCGCGGGAATCATCCCGGTGGACAGCGACGTGTTCCCGCCGAGCCGACGGGATTTCTCGAGGACCGTTACCGTTCCGTTCGTCCGTTCCGACGCTGCGAGCGCGGCGACGAGGCCCGTGCCGCCGCCACCGGCGATGAGAACGTCGGTTTCGACGTCGATCGAGACGTCGTCTGACGCGACGATCTCCGGTGTCGCGTCCTCTATCGTCCGCTGTCCGTAGTCGGGAGTCGACATACCGTGTGCATCCGTCCTACCCGTACGTAAACCTATCTCCACGGCGAATGCGACCGTTCGATCGACGGGCGGCTTCGATTCGTCACTACAAAATCTCGAGGCGGATCGGTCAGGCATGGTAACAACTCACGTATCAAGTGCCGACGTTCGTTCGCTCGAGCCGAACTCGCGTTCTTCTAGAAAGAACTTTGGTGGACGATCACGAGTACTCACCTAATGACGGCAAACGACTCGAGGCGGATTCAGTCGGTCGAAACGGCGTTCGAAATCCTCGATTACATGCAGCACAACGACGGCGCAGGGGTCACCGACATCGCCAACGCGCTGTCGGTTTCGAAGAGTACCGCACACGGCCACCTGTCGACGTTGGAATCGCTCGGCTACGTCGTCACCGTCGACGGCGAGTACCGCGTCGGCCTGCGCTTTCTCGAGTTCGGTCACAACGCGCGGTCGCGATACAACCTCTACGAGGCGGCGAAGGCGGAAGCCGACCAGCTCGCCAACATCACCGGCGAGCGGTGCCAGATCATGGTCGCAGAGGGTCACCGGGGCGTCTACATCTATCAGACCGCCGGTGAACGAGCCGTTCAAACCGATTCACACATCGGGAGTTCCGTCGACCTCCACTGCACCGCGGTCGGCAAATCGTATCTTGCCTCCCTTCCCGAGGACGACCTCGAGGCGTATCTCGAGGACGTCGGACTCACGGAGAACACCGAATATACGATCACTGATCCGGAAGCGTTCCGAGCAGAGCTCGCGGATATCCGCGAACAGGGGTACGCCCTGAACCGAGAGGAACGGATCATCGGAATGCGAGCGGTCGGTGCCCCCATCGTTACCGACCAGGACGAAGTGCTCGGTGCGATCAGCGTCTCCGTCCCGACGACGCGGCTCGAAGACCGACAGTCCGATGGCGATCTCTCTGAACAGGTCCAGCGGAGCGCCCGCGTGATCGCGATTCGAACGACTTACAGCTAATACCGTTCGGCAGGGTCGAACGTGCCCCCTGTTCGCGAAAGTAGTTCGGCAGTCAGCCCGCAACTCGTCGTCTGCACGTTTCCTCTTACAACCATACACTTGTAATGGCACTCGGCTCCGTTCTCCTCTGCGCAACGAGAGGGAGTGGCCAGCCGAAACGGGCCCTCCAGTACAATCGGACAGTCGTGAGGCGAGCCATCTGTCGAGAGAGTATGAATCGATTATCGACCTCGAGCGATTATGCATCCGAAAGTGACAGAACTTTTTTATAGCATTCCTCCGTTCACATAGTGTGTAGAATATATTTCGGTAGTGACGAAGCATTCTCTCCTTCAAGACCCCATCAACCGTTGTAACGCCGGTTTTGTGTTTGAGTTCCGGCAAATCCGTTGCTATTGTAGTGCATTCCAAATGTGCGATTATGAGGAGTCTTATCGCCGTATACTCTCGTAAAGAATTCTACCGGGGAAACCGATAGTATAATACAGGTTACTGATAGGTATCGATTATGGTCTGAAATTCGATAGTTGAACGGGCGGCACGGCTAAAGAGCGGTAGCTCATCGGTGTGAAGCGACCGCAAATAACTGATCGAGAGAGGAGTCAGTCGTCGGCCGGAACCGCTTGCGTCTCCGCTCGCCCGGAAGCCATGGCGAGCACGTCGTCGAAGAAGTCGAGGGTGTCTTCGGGGCCGGGGTTCGCTTCGGGGTGGTACTGACGGGTGAGCACGTCGTACTCGATGCCGTCGATCCCCTCGGGCGTGTCGTCGTTGACGTTGATCTGCGTGACCTCGAGGTGCTCGCCGGGTTCGGCGACGGTGTAGCCGTGGTTCTGCGTGGTCATGACGACCTGCCCGGACTCGAGGTCGAGGACGGGCTGGTTGACGCCACGGTGGCCGAAAGTCATCTTCTCGGTGGAACCGCCGAGCGCCTCGGCGACGATCTGCTGACCGAGACAGATGCCGGCGACGGGCGTGTCCTCGACGAACGCCTCGACGAGAGAGATCGCCTGGCCGAAGTTGACCGGGTCGCCGGGGCCGTTCGAGATAAAGAGCAGGTCGGGGTCGACGGCCTCGACGTCGGCGACGTCCGCATCGTAGGGGAACACGTGGACGGTTGCGTTGCGCTCGAGTAGCGAGCTGATGATCGAGCCCTTCGCGCCGCAGTCGATCAGGGCGACCGTCTCGCCGTCGTTGTCTTCTCCGTGGACGACCGGCTCGTCGACGCTGACCTGTGCGCCGATGTCTGTGTGGTCGCTCATGGCCTTGCACTGCTCGAGCTGTTCGAGGGCGTCCTCCTCGGTAACGTCCTCGCCGACGGCGATGCCGCACTTCATCGCACCGCCGTCACGGATGTCGGTGACGACCTCTCGGGTGTCGAGGTGATCGATCGCGGGGACACCCTCGCTCGCGAGCCACTCGACGACGTCCTCGGTGAACTCTTTTGCGAGCGCGGCGCGCGGGTGGACGCGGTCGGACTCGAAGCGCTCCTCTCGGACGCCGTAGTTGCCGATCAGCGGGTAGGAAAACGTGAGGATCTGCTCCTCGTAGGAGGGGTCGGTCAGACTCTCCTCGTAACCCGTGTACGCTGTGGTAAATACGATTTCGCCGCGAGCCGTTCCTGACGCACGACCACGACCCTCGAGTACGTGGCCGCCTTCCAGTGCGACGTAGGCTTCCGTCATTACGATCTACGTATCGGATGGACCATCATAAGTGTTGTCTTCGAAGCTCAGTTACGATTTTCGTAATCGGTAAGTGCGGGCCACACGTAGGTACGCATCTCCATGGACGACCTGGACCGACAGATCCTCGATATTCTCCGGCGAGACTCCCGGACGCCGTACACCGAGATCGCCGACGAGGTCGGGACGAGCGAGGGGACCGTCCGCAATCGCGTCGAGCGGATGATGGACGACGACGTCATCGAACGCTTCACGATTTCGACCCGAACCGGCAACGTCCAGGCGATGCTCGAGATCAGCGTCGCGGTCGACGTCGACACCAAGGGCGTCTCCGAGCGGATGGCCGAGTGGGACGAGGTCGACTTCGTCTGGATGGTCTCGGGCGAACAGGACGTCGTCCTCGTGGTCGACGCCGCGGACACGCGCGGAGTGAATGATCTCATTACCAAGGCCCGCGATCAGGAGGAGGTCGTGAGCACGAAGACGCGGCTAATTCTGGACGAGGAACTCGGCTAGAACGCGGTCAATGTAACGGCGCAAAGAACCGTTCGGTAGAATGGCAGGCTACCGATGCGTATTTATCTCGAGGAGAAATTCTAGCGAGTCCTTCGTGATGGCACTCGAGAGGTAGCGATGCCAGCAATGAGCGCTCTGCTATCGTGGCAACTAGGGATCGCCACGCCCTCCCCAGCCGATTTCTCCTCACGGACGCTGCGAGGCGGTGAAACCGCCTCGACGGTCGCGGCGCGTCGCGCCGCGCTCTGCCCGTTCGGATGGTTCGCGGGACCGTCGGTCCCGCGCTAACGCTCACTCACTCCGTTCGTTCGCTCGTCCCTCGCACAATGTCGTCGGCAGGCCTCACTATCGTTCGGCCGATCGACAGCGCGCGCCACCGCAGTCCTGTCCTCGTCACGGCGGGGCTCGAAGCAGATCACTCCTCTCCCGGTGGCGTCCCGACGCCCGGCGTCGGCCGCTCGATCGCGTCGATCACCTGTTTGCGGTTGTGGATCGCCCGATACCCCTTGCGCAGTAGGCGGTCGAACCCGGACCTCGAGACGCGCGCGCTCACGCGGCCGTCACGAATCGCGTCGACGATCGACGCGGGCGTGAGCCGATCGGCCTCGACGACCGTGTACGCCCGGCCCACCTCGAATGGGTAGTGGGCGTCGCTCCCGCCGACCAGCGGCAGGTCGCGGTCGCCCGCTAACTGCTCGACGAGCGGCCTCGAGCGCGGGTGTTTGCCGTTCACTTCGATCGCGTCGAAGGGGATATCGTCGAGTTCCCGCACGGTGCTGTTCCGGAAGGGGTGGGCCACGATCGCGGCGCAGTCCCGGTCGTGGGCCAGCCCGACCGCCTCCTCGGGGGAGAGCGCGCCGGGTTTCGTCGCCGCGGGCGGGTCGGGGCCGACGACGAGGACGTGGCCGCGGTCCGTTGTGATCTCGATCCCCGGCAGCGTCTCGACGTCAGGGGACGGATCGAACGCCGTGTAGTAATCGTGATTCGTCGTCGCGACGCCGTCGAGGCCGCGGCGCTCGGCCATCTCGGCGAGCAGGCGGACGCCGAGCGGATCGAATCGGTCGCCGAGCGATCGCCGGCCGTGGAAAAATCGCGTATGCGCGTGGAGGTCGACCGAGTACATACTCGGGCAAACGCCGGGTAGACCCTTTTGCGTGCGGCCGGCATGCACTACAGTATGGTATCCGACGAGGCGAGCGATCGCGTTCTCGTCTGCAACCCCGTGAGCGGATCGGGGGAGCACGTCGACGACGTCGTCGAACTCGCGACCGACCACGGTTTCGAGATTCGAAAAACCGAGGAAGCCGGCGACGCGACGCGGTTCGCTCGCGACGCCGCGCCCGACGCCGACCTCGTCGCCGCGGCCGGCGGCGATGGCACGCTCAACGCCGTCGTCAACGGCGTGGCAGCGGCGGACGCCCTCGAGACGACGACCGTCGCCGTCGTCCCTGCAGGAACGGGCAACAACTTCGCGGCGAACATCGGCGTTCAGGGGCTCGAGAACGCGTTTACGGTGATCGAAGACGGCCGCCGGCGGTCGATCGACATCGCGACAGCGAACGATCGGGTCTTCGTCAACTCCTGCGTCGGCGGGATCACCGCCGAAGCGAGCAGCGAGACGACGACGGAGAGCAAGGCGGAACTGGGCGTGCTTGCGTACGTGAAGAACACGTTCGAGACCATGGGTTCGTTCGACTCGCTGCCGCTCCGGGTGGAGACGGCGCCGGGACCGGACGGGAAACGAACGCAGGCCTGGGAGGGTCGGGCCATGTTCGTCCTCATCGGGAACTGTCGACGGTTCACCGGCGCGCGAACGGCACAGGCGAACGTCGAGGACGGCCTGCTCGAGGTGACGATCGTCGAAGACGCCGCGGCCGTGAATCTGCTCGGCGATGCGGCCATGCAGAAGCTGTTCGGACGCGATAGCACCCACATCGTTCGGCGACGAACCCCGTCGCTCGCGATCGATAGCCGCGGGGACTCCGTCGAGTACAGTCTCGACGGCGAGATGCTCGAGACCGAGCGCCTGCAGCTGGAGACCGAACCGAAAGCGCTCACGATTCCCGTCGGGGACGAGTATCGGCCGGATCCGGACGAGGGAGAGTTGTGGCCGCTCGAGACGGGGACGGATCGGTGACCGACGGTCTCGATTCGAAACGGCCGAGACGAGACGATACTGGTTTCACGAACCGTCGTAATTGTGCGGGTATGAGCACGCCGGATGAGGACCTGCAACACGAGAACGCGGGACAGGACGTGATCGCCGTCGACGCCGACGACACCGAACTCGAGCTAGTCAACCGACTCGACGCCCACACCGGCGACGGGATTCGACACCGAGCGTTCACCTCGCTCGTCTTCGACGGGGAGGGGAACGTCTTGCTCGCCCAGCGAGCGCCGGACAAACGCCTCTGGGGCACCTACTGGGACGGCACCGTCGCCTCCCATCCCGTCGAGGGCCAGAGCCAGGAGGAAGCGACCCGCCAACGCCTCGAGGAGGAGCTGGGGATTTCGCCCGACCAGTACGACGACCTGCGACTGACCGACCGCTTCGAGTACAAACGGTACTTCGAGAACGCGGGCGTCGAGCACGAGGTCTGTGCCGTCCTCCAGGTGACGCTGTCCGATCGCAGCCTCGACCCCAACGAGGAGGAGGTCGCCGGCCTGATGTGGGTTCCCTACGAGCGACTCCACTCGAATCCGGAGTGGTACCGTCAGCTTCGCCTCTGCCCGTGGTTCGAGATCGCGATGCGCCGGGACGTTCGATAGGGGATCGAGCCACCCCGATCACATCGGTTCTACGCCGTCGGTGTTCGGACCACGTGTCGATCGCTCGAGGTCACGGCCGACCGGTCACCGCTCGGTGACCACCCCTCGATGCAGTCGCGTCTCCGGACTGAACACTGTCAAGAAACAGTACACGAGCGGGAGGTTTATGAGGGAGTGCCCATACATGCAGGATAGACTGCGATGGTCATTGGCACGTTCAGACGGCTTCTTCGGGGGAGCGTTATCACGTCGTCCGCATCGGCAGGGGGGGCGACGGCCGCGGGGACGACCGACTCCGAGCCGTCGCTCGAGTCGGCCGCCGAGACCGACGAACCGCTCGAGATCTGTCTGTTGAGCTACCGTTCGAACCCGTACTCCGGGGGACAGGGAGTCTACGTGAAGTACCTCAGCCGAGCGCTGACCGATCTCGGTCACTCCGTCGACGTGCTCTCGGGCAAGCCCTATCCGGAGCTCGACGACGACGTTGGGCTGGTGAAACTGCCCGGCGAGAACGTCGTCGACGAACTCGACCGGCTCGGCCAATTCGAGCCGTCGTACCTCCGCGATCCGCTCGCGCTCTACGAGTGGCTGAGCGCGCTCACCGGCGGCTTTCCGGACCCCTACGTCTTCGGCCGACAGGTCGTCGACTACTTCGAGGAACACCAGCCCGCATACGACGTCGTCCACGACAACCAGTCGCTCTGTCACGGACTCCACACGCTCCGCGAGCGGGGCCACCCCGTCGTCGCGACCGTCCACCACCCGATCACCGTCGACCGAGACGCCGCCCTCGAGGCGGCGGACGACTGGACCGAGCGGCTGTTGATCCGCCGGTGGTACAGCTTCCTCCGGATGCAACGCGAGGTCGTTCAGGAGCTCCCCCACGTTCTGACCGTCTCCGAGTCGGCCAAGCACCGCACCGTCACCGACTTCGGCGCCGATCCCGAGTCGATCCGCGTCGTCCACAACGGCATCGACACCGAGCTGTTCGAACCCGTCGACCGCGCTCCCGATCCCGATCGCCCGCGCGTGATGACGACCGTCAGCGCCGACGTTCCCCTGAAGGGGGCTCGGCACTTGCTCGAGGCGTTCGCGGCCGTCCGCGAGACGATCGACGCCGAACTCGTCGTCGTCGGCGAGTTCGACGAGGGCGGCGACTGCGAACGCCTCGTCTCGGAACTGGGGCTCTCGGACGCGATCGAAACCCACAGCGAGATCAGCTACGAGCGGATGGTCGAACTCTACGGGAGCGTCGACGTCGCCGTGGTCCCCTCGATCTACGAGGGCTTTGGCCTCCCGGCCGGCGAGGCGCTGGCCTGTGGCGTCCCGGTCGTCGCGACCACCGGCGGGGGGCTCCCCGAAGTGGTCGGCGACGCCGGCGTCCTCGTCGAACCGGGCGATTCGGACGCGCTGGCCGACGCCGTTCGCGACCTGCTCGAGGACGACGACCGCCGCCGTCGACTGGGCGAGCGGGGACGAGAGCGAATCGTCGCGGAGTTCGACTGGGAGCGGGCCGCCCGGGAGACCGTGCAGACGTACCGCACCGCTATCGAAGCGCGCGAACAGGGGGACTGAGATGGAGACGATCGATTTCGACCGCGTGACGATGACGCCGGGGATGCGCGTCCTCGACGTCGGCTGCGGCGAGGGTCGACACGTCCACGCCGCCGCCCTCGAGAACGTCGCGGAAGTCGTGGGGCTCGACCTCGAGCGGGAGAGCCTGGCGGCCGCACAGGACGATTACGAGGAGTACATCGCCGAACTATCCGACGTGACGGTCACCTTTCTCTCGGGGGACGCACTCAGACTGCCCTTCGAAGACGGCGCGTTCGACGTCGTCTGCTGTACCGAAGTGCTCGAGCACGTCCCCGACTACGAGGCGGCGGTGGACGAGCTTCGGCGGGTTTGCGCGCCGGGCGGGACGCTCGCGGTGAGCGTCCCTCGAGCGGGTCCCGAGCGGGTCTGCTGGGCGCTGTCGGACGAGTACCACGAGGTCGAGGGCGGCCACGTCCGAATCTTCGATCGGGAGGAGCTACGGGCGGCCATCGAGCGCCGCGGGTTCCGGCGCGTCGACGGCCACTTCGCCCACGCGCTGCACGCCCCCTACTGGTGGCTCAAGTGTCTCTGGCGCGAGCGCGACGAGCGGGGCGAGCCGCCGCTCCCGCTGCGGGCCTACGACCGCTTCCTCGAGTGGGACGTCATGGAATCGCCGCGGCCGGTCCGGCTGCTCGAGCGGGCGCTCGATCCCGTGCTCGGCAAGAGCGTCGTCTACTACTTCGAGCTGGAGGGGCGGTCGTGAGCAACGTGTCGTCGGGAGAGTCGCTGACCGACTGGGGGCTCGAGCCCGCGGTGGACTACATCGAGCGCGTGCAGCGGTCGGACGGGCTCATTCTCTGGTATCCCGACGGCCCGGCCGACCCCTGGGATCACGTCGAGAGCGCGATGGGGCTCTCCGTCGGCGGCCGCCACGAGGCCGCTCGCCGCGCGTACCGCTGGGTGGCCGACGCCCAGCACGACGACGGCGCGCTCTGGGCGACCTACGGCGAGCCCGACGACGGCGACGACGGTGCCCACGCCGGCGACGAGCCGCGCAAGGAGACCCACCGCAGCGCCTACGTCGCCGTCGGCGCCTGGCACCACCATCTCTGTACCGAGGATCGGGAGTTCCTCGAGGAGCTGTGGCCGACCGTCCGGGACGCGCTGGAATTCGCGTGCGACCGGCAGGCCCCGACCGGCGAGGTCTACTGGACCGTCGGCGCGGACGGCGAGGTCTACGAGGACGCGCTGGTCTCCGGCTGCGCCTCGATCTACAAGAGTCTGGCCTGCGGCGCGGCCGTGGCCGACGAACTCGGTCACGAGGAGCGGCGCGATCGGTGGCTCGAGGCCCGAACCCATCTCGGCGAGGCGATTCGCTCGCGGCCCGACCGGTTCGACCGCACCTGGGAGAGCAAATCCCGCTACGCGATGGACTGGTTCTATCCCGTCCTCTGTGGCGTGGAGACCGGCGATTCGGCGCGGGACCGGCTCGAGGACGGGATGGATCGCTTTCTCGAGGAGGGACTCGGCTGTCGGTGCGTCTCCGACGAACCGTGGGTGACGGTCGCCGAGTCCTGCGAACTCGTGATTTCACTGGCCGCGGTGGGTCGTCAGGAGCGCGCTCGTGAGATCCTCGAGTGGCTGTTCCAGTGGACGGACGACAAGGGGATCTTCTGGACGGGGTATCAGTTCGAAGACGAGGAGTTCTGGCCGGGCGAGCGGCCGACGTGGACCTGCGGGGCGGCGGTGCTGGCCGCAGACGCGGTTTCGGGGCTCTCGCCGGCCGCCGATCTCTTCACCGCTCCGCGACCGGAGTAACCGCGATCCGACGGCTCTCGGTGATCGGGTCCGATTCCCGCTCCTCGCGGAGTGCGACCAGGCGACGCCGAATACCGGTCGGTCAGTACGGACGCGTGACACGGTGCTCGCGTCCCCCATTCGTCGGTCGAGACGGTACGCCTCGCGACTATCGATCGGCGGACCTCGTTGCAAGCGTAAGGACTCGGTTTTACTCGATAGCCGGCGCCGGTTCCAGTATGGACCGACTGAAGCGGCGAACGGCGATCAAACTCATCGGCTCGAGCATCGCACTGGGAGGTTTCAGCGCCGCCGCGAGCGCCCAGGACGACGAAGAACCGGATTACGGCGACTGGTTCGAAGACGTCGAAAATTACGAAGAGACCGAGGACCTGACCGGCGAGGACGAGGTCACGGTCGACGTCGGGGCCGGAGACGACGGCTACCAGTTCGATCCGCCCGCGATTCGCATCGATCAGGACGCGACGGTCGTCTGGGAGTGGACCGGGGAGGGAGGCGGCCACAACGTCGTCCACGTTCCCGAAGACGAAGAGGAACTGGAAATCGAGGACGCGACCGGCGCGGACGAACCCGTCTTCGAGAGCGAGATCACCGACGAGGAGGGATTCACGTTCGAACACCAGTTCGAAGACACCGGGACGTACCTCTACGTCTGCGAGCCCCATCGCCAACAGGGGATGAAGGGAGCGGTCGTCGTCGAATAGGAGACCCCCTCCGCAGTCGAGGCCCGAACCCGCCTCGGCGAGGCGATCCGCTCGCGGCCCGATCGGTTCGACCGCACCTGGGAGAGTCGGACGAACGGAGCGCGCTCGTGAGATCCTCGAGCGGCTGTTCCAGTGGACCGACGACGAGGGCCAGTGACCGTTCAAGCTCGTTGAAAGGAACGACACGTAACTCCTTTTTGAGGTGGTTTGTCCATCAATTTGAATTGGTCCCCGCACGCGGCAGATAGCATGGGCCGAACATCGATTCCAGATCTGTACGAGAAGTATCGTGACGGAGAGTCGCTGACGATGTTGACCGCGTACGATGCGCCGATCGCTCGTCAGGTCGACCGTGGTGGTGTCGATATGATCCTGGTCGGAGATTCCGCCGGAGACAATCACCTCGGATACTAGGATACGATTCCGGTTACGATGGAGGAGGCGCTGTCGAACACCTCGGCAGTCGACCGTGCGGTCGAGGACGCGATGGTTATCGGCGATATGCCCTTCGGCAGCTATGGCCAGTCGATGGAATCCTCCGTGGAGAACGCCGTTCGGCTCATGAAGGAGGCCGGTGCCGACGCAGTGAAACTCGAGACGGCACCGCGTGGTGAGACGACGATCGAGATCATCGATCGGTTGACCGAACTCGGTATTCCCGTGCAAGGCCACATCGGGCTGACGCCACAGCGGATGAACCAGATCGGCGGCGGGTACGTTCAGGGCCGCGATCACTCGAGTTCGGCGGCCGTCGATGCGCTCGTCGAAACCGCCGAGCGATTGGAAGAGGACGGTGCGTTCGCAGTCGTCCTCGAAACAGTGACGGAGGAGACCGGGAAGGCCGTGACCGAAGCGGTCGATATCCCGACCATCGGTATCGGTGCCGGACGGCACGTCGACGGACAAGTGCTCGTACTCACCGACATGCTGGGGCTCGGTGGCGAGTCGTTTACGCTCTCGAAGCAGTATGCGGATCTCGACTCGGAAATCCGCAATGCCGTCGAGACGTACGCTACCGAGGTCGAAGACGGCGAATTCCCTGCGGAAGAGAACGTCTATGATTCACTCGAGAAGTGAGGTGGGCACGTCCTGATACGCGAAAAGTCAGAGTAGAGTTACAACAGAGCAGTCAGGAAATTGTCACGGATTGCGTGCCAGATTCACGTCTGTGCCCCTAAGGGGACAGAGCAATTGCGTGGCGCGCAGAGCGCGCGCCGCGCTAACGAAAAGTCAGGTTGGCCGATTCGAGACGGTACAACGGTGCTACTTCAGCAGTAGGAGAGGATGGGGACCTCGATAACGAGTATTGTCGGGCCCGCTTTGGAGGGGAGAGATTGGACTGTGACTGAGCGGTAAGTACAGAGAACGGATTTATCGGTCTGTCTCTTTCCAGTCGTCCGGGTCCCCTTCACGGAATTCACCCTTGGCATGGCGCTCGCGGGGCCAGAAGGTGACGCCCAGCAGTACGACGTAGAACACACCCACAACGGCAACCACAGCAATCCCGGGGATACGGGCGATTCCAGCGGTTGTCAGCCAGTCTTGGCGCGGCGCGAACGCTGTAATCCTGAAGACCCATGCGACCAAGAGGACACTGAGCAGCGCAAGGTACACACGCCGGAGCCGGTTTGCGAGTGCTTCGTAAAACGAGACTTTCAGCGTCGGCCTGCGATAGTCCCTGCTCAGTTCCGCTCGCCAGTCGTGACTTTCAGTGCCTTGGGACGGATCGAGGGCGTTTGCGAACAGGTTCTCTTGGATGACTCGAGCACGAGAGCGAAAGACGTCGTAGTCCCGGTACCGCCGTGCTTCGATGCCCAGAAAGACGGTGACGACGACGACCCCGATCAGCAAGATATAGTGTGGGTTATCGGTACTCGAAAACCCCCACGTTAAGATCGCTGCCATCAGCGTCACCGCCCACGTCGTCGTCTCGTCGAGGCGCTGTCGCCACGTTCCCACTCGGTCTATCTCTCCGCGATAGGCGTGGGCCATCACCGAACCGAGTCCCGTACTGTCGTCAACCATTTCGCGGCCGATCTCCCGTTGGTCCGGTGCTGTTGGGTCGAAGTCGTCGCTACTCGAATCGGTCATAGAGGAGAGACATCTCCTCGCTCCATAAGCGGTTATGCTGACAGCATACTCTGAGTGTCATGTACTGGAGAACATCGAACAGTACGCACACCTACTGAGCAGCTGTTTCACTCCAGATCAGATAGTGAGAACCCGCCTCGATGTGGTGAGTAGCTTTGGTAAGTACAGAGGATGTATGCAGCAAATTGTTCGCAACTGGCACTGCCGATTTCGAAGCGCCGGGAACAACTACTATTACTCTCCCTTCCATGTGTGAAGATACCATGGCTCAAACAGGGTGTTACCCGGAGAAGGCCCCGAAGATGAATCAATTGCTGAATACATTGTGTCACAACCTCCGCCGGGAAGTCATCCACTATTTCGAGAATATCGAGTCAAAGAATACAGCCACCGTGGAGGACTTGGCCACGCATATTGCCCGGCGCGTCCCCGAGATGGATCACGAACAAGTCTCTCTCGAACTAATGCACACCCACCTCCCGAAGCTCGAATCGAACGGGTGGGCCGAGTACGATACTCGTACGCACCACGTCCGATACCGTGGCCATGATTCGGCCGAGGAACTACTGGCCGAACTCGCCGAGATGCTCTCCGACCACCCGCATTCCTCTTACTCGGAATGACACGAGTTGGACCGTCGAGACAACGTGCCAGGTAATTCTAACCTCGTTGACAAGCTGTAAACGCATTCTCTATTCAGCACGGTACTACAGATATGAACCATACCCGAGAGAACCCTTAGTGGTCAATTCGCACATGTGGTTACCGCGGTGTTCAGCCAACCTCTGAGTGAATAGAAGACGGTGAAGTACCGTATTGATTCAACTTCCTATGGTTGCACGCTGACAGAGTCTGATTCTTGAATATGCACACGAACCGTGATTTGCCGTGTGCATCTCGTAAGTTACTCTATCGGTTGGCCAATCTTTTTTGTCTGAAGAGTTTACGCGGTGCGCGTTTGAGGTCCAAGATCGGCAATTTAGCAAGATCAAAAAATAAGGTTAGCAGGGTTGTGTGTACGAGTAAATTAGATGGCGGGAGGTCACCTGCGACGCTTTCTTGTTATGATGGCTCGAGGGCATCCGCATCAAGCTCCCCAGCGAGATATTTTCGACCTCGCTCACTGATCCGATACAGACCACGATCCTCGTCGTAGTACTCGACGAGCCCACCGTCCTGCAGTGCCCGCAGTCTGCGTCTCACGTGCGAGATCTTGTAATCGATGTTAGCCTCGACGGTGGACGGATTCGCGATAAGGGGTCGGTTCCCCTCGTTGAGAAGGAACTCGAGGATCGCGTCGTCGGCCCGCGTCATCCAGTCCACCCGTGGCCGTCGCATTCGACCGTGAACACACGAAACACCGTGTTAGAACGCTCGATTCGATAGTATTTGTGCGTTGTTTGGCTCTTTCTAGTACTGTATTTGATGCACTAGTTCTAAGTACTGTCTGCTCATTGACCGAATTGCGGAGGCCAGACGGACCCACAACTACCTAAATCGGTCCTCGAGAGAGAATGCGGACCCGGTGTCCCTACCACCGGCCCGCGTGGCTTCCGTAACCCGCAGAAAGCCATGCCCGACCACGATTCGCGGGGCCTTGAAAGCCCCGCTCGAGCGGACGCATCACCCCCTGACTACCCACCGAAGGACGGCCGACGCGCGTGGATCGAACTCACCGCCTTCCAGCGCGACTGTCTCGAGGCCGTCGCCCGGCGCGAGCGCGACGGCACGCGCTGTTACCCCTCCGGGATCACGTGGACCCTCGAGCGCCGGTATCCCACGGTCAGCCGCGCCCGACTCGAGCCGAACCTGCGCGCGCTCGTCGGGCGCGACCTCCTCGCCGAACGCGACGGCCCCGACGAGCGGGTGGCCGCCTACGGCCTCACGGGTGCCGGACGCGCGCTGCTCATCCAGCGCGCCGAACGCCTCGCCGTGCTCTGTGACCTCCGGGCCAGCGCGGATGAAGAAATGGGGGAGTCGTAACTGGCGCTACTCACCATCAGATAGCTGTATCGTCCAGGACGAACGCAACGAGTGAAAGAACGACGAAGCCACCTGCCAAGAGGACACTGTCCAGGAACCCATACTGGAAAGGGTAAACGGAGAGTCCGAGGAAAATCACCGCACCGATGAATCCGATCACGCTGACCAAAAACGTCTGCGTCCTCCGGTCCATACGCCAGCTATGAGACTATAGTTAAAAAACACGTTCGTCTATCGAACGATTCGTCGCCGCCCTCACGAGTTCGTGGCGAGCGCTATCGTGATTGCCGCCCGAGCCCCGTATCGCAGACCACACACGACTGTAACCCGTTTTCCTCGGTAAACCGATCGAACAGCCTCGAGAGCCGCACGTCGTGACTCGCCAGTACCCCACCGGGATCGAGGTGACCCAGCGCCGCCTCGTACTCGAATCGCATGTGGGGCAGCCGGTGATCCGAGTCGTGCAAGAAGAGATCGAGGGGGCCGACGCGCTCGAGCAGCCCGGGCAACACTTCCCGCGCATCGCCCCGATGGAGTTCCCACCGGTCGCGACACCGATCCGGGATCAGGTGACCGTACTCGAACGGCCCCGGCGGGCCGCCGGGCAGGTCGACCGCATGTAGCGTCCCGCCGCCGTTCTCGCACATCGCCGCCAGAATGTGCGCGTCGAACGAGCCGAACAGCACCCCCGTTTCGACGACGGTCTCGACCTCGAGCGCGCGACAGACGACGTACAGCGTCACCCCGTCGCGCCAGTGGGTCGTGTCGGTTGCCACGCCGGCCTCGTGGATCTCCGCCACGCGGTCCGCGTACGTGTCGTGAAACCACTCGAGGTCCTCGTACTCCCGCTCGTACTCGCGCAGTTCGGCCGCCGAGGCGGGGAGCACGGCGGCCAGCCGCTCGGCTCGCTCGCGGGTTTCCTCACCGTAGTCGAGTCGCCGCCGCTCGAGTCCCAGTCGGGCCTTCCGAACGGCGTAGATCGCATCTCTGAGCGTGTTCGGGACCATTATCGGTAGCCCAGCGCCTCGAGGCGCGATTCGATCGCCGCACCCTCTTCGCCGTCCGCATCGTCCGCACCGCTCGCCCCGCCCTCGCGAATTCCCGCGGGAAGTGCGGGATCGCAGGTCTCCCGATCCTGCCCGTCGCGGACCACCCAGGGGACCCGTCGGAGCGCGGGGACCGGCGTCCCGGGCGGGTGCGACCAGACGCCGAACTCGCCGAGTCCGTTCCCGTGGTCGCTGGTCATCGCGACCCGCCCGTCGCAGTTCGCGAGCAGTCGAGAGACGTCGTCGAGGACCCACTCGAGGTTGTCCCGGTAGGCCGCCCAGACCGCGTCGAACGAGAAGTCGCCGTCGCGCAGGCGCATCCAGGGATCGTTCATCGAATCCGTCCCGTCGTCGCTCTCGGCCTCGGCTTCGGCGAGCGCCTCGAGGGCCTCGCGTTCCGCGGGCGAGAGGTCGTCGGGGTCGAAATCGTCGTCCGCCGCGGACGACTCGCCGTCGGTGAACTGTCCCCAGTGCTCGATGTCGGCCGAACCGAAGAACCACCCCGGCTCCGACCGGAAGGGCGCGTGGGGCTGCATGTAGTGGACGAGCACGCGGTCGATGCCCAACTCCTCGCGACGCCGCCAGATTGCGATCGCGGCGTCCGTGAGGGGGGCTGGCGGGATCGTCGAGATGTCGTCGTCGACCCACTCGTCGCGCCAGGCCTCGTGGAAGACGCCGAAATCGTCGGCCTCGAGCGGCAGGACGTCGCCGGACGTGACGGTGATGTGCTCGCAGGGCTGCGACGAAAAGGGGTTGCCGGTGACGTAGGCGGTCCGGGCCATCTTCTCGCGGTACCGCGGCGCGAAGGTTCGGTCCATCCACTCCGCGGACTGGGAACCGACCGACCACAGCGAGTCCACCCCGTCCGGGTCCGGCAGCGCGTCGTGCCCGGCCGCGGACAGCTCTCGCATGAGATCGAGACGGCAGCCGTCGAGCACGCAGCAGACGTCCCACTCGCGCTCCCAGATGGGGGTTGCGGGGACCAGTCGCGAGACCGCGCGTCCGATGCGACCGGTCGCGATCCGCTCGGAGACCGTCTCGAGATCCATTACCACTGCACCTGTCTGTGGACTGGAGACGGTTCTGTTAGTAGCTTTTGATCGGCAAACGAACCGTTCAATCGAACGGGACGACCCCCGACCGCGTCGCAGCTATGGCATGCGGTAACAAGGCTTATTACATCCCTGTTCGTAGCCCAGATTGAGGACCACGAAGACAGGTCCCGTCTGACGATATGAGCTCCTCACCACCGGAAACCGAGACGTACGAAGTCACGCTCACCCGAGACGAGCAATGGGTCGCCCACCACGTCCTCTCGAAGCGCCTCGACGAGGCCCTCGAGATCGACGAACTGCCGCCCGAGTGGACCCTCGAGCTGCTCGAGACGCTCGAGGCCGACGGCGACACGGAGCGACTCACCGGCCCACAGGCCGACCGCCTCTATGACGAACTGGCGACGTACGTCGACCGCGAGGAGACGCCCGACCGGGACGTGAGCGACGGCTCGACAGTGCTCGACCGGCTCGAGGTCGTCCGCGAAGCCGAAGTCTAGGCCGTTTTCGTTTCACTAGTCGCGCGATTCGTCGTCGAACAGTCCGCACGGTCAGCCGTGCTCAGGGCCGCGTCGTCGCCCAGACGGCCGTAATCGCGAGCAAAATAGCGGGTGCCAGCGGCACGATCAACAGCGCGAAGCGGTAGCCCTCCGCACCGGGCGGGACGAGGTAAATCGCAGTCGGGGCGGCGAGAAACGCGAAGACGATGACGGCGACGAGGGTCCAGCCGCGCCAGTCGAACTCCCGGTCGGCCGTCGCGGGGTGTCCCGGTTCGTGATCTCCCCCGCCATCGGCCGGTCCGTCGGCTCCCCGTTCGCCGTTCGCGCCGGCGTCGACCGCCGCTGGATCGTGGACGTAGCCGCCGTCGTCGCTCGAGCTCACTACCGATTCGTTTCGAGCGCGCAGTGAAAGCACTCACGGTTCCCCCTCCGCCCGTCTCCGAACGCGATCGGAAACGAGAACGGTTCGTCGAGCGTCGGTCGCTCCCGACTAGAGTTCGCTGTCCGGCCGGACGACGACCTTGCCGAACCCTTCGCGGTTCTCGATGATCTCGTGGGCGCGTGCGGTCTCGCTCATCGGTAGTTCCTCGCGGATCGCGGGCTCGAACGTGCCGTCCCAGACGAGTTCCATCACGTCGTCGACCTGATCCGGCGTGGCCATCGTCGACCCGATGATCTGCAGCTGGTTCCAGAAGATGCGCGGAATGTCCGTCTCGGGGTTGCCGCCGCCGGTGCCCCCGCAGGTGACGAGTCGCCCGCCCTTGGTCAGGCTCTTCAGCGAGTTCTGCCACGTCGGCGCGCCGACGTGTTCGACGACGACATCGACGCCGCGGCGACCCGTCTCCTCGAGGATCCAGTCCGCGAAGTCCTCCTCCTCGTAGTTGCAGACGTGGTCCGCGCCGTGCTCGCGGGCGTAGTCGAGTTTCTCCTCGGTGCTACCGGTCGCGTACACCTCCGCGCCAGCGTAGTCGGCGATCTGGAGGGCGGCGTGACCGACCCCGCCGCTCGCACCGAGGACGAGCACCGACTCGCCGGCCTCGAGGTCGGCGCGCTCGATGAGCATCCGCCAGGCGGTCTGGAAGACCAGAGAGCTCGAGCCGGCGACCGACCAGTCGACGTGGTCGGGGACGGGGATCAAGTTATCCTCGGGGATCGCCGCGTACTCGGAGTGGACGCCGGTGACGTGCTCGCCGATGATGTGAAAGCGCGGATCGAGCGTCGGATCGTCCATCCGCAGGTCGCCGACGCCGGCCGAGAGCGCGACGTGATCGCCCGCCTCGAAGCGGGTCACGTCCTCGCCGACGTCCTCGACGACGCCGGCCCCGTCGCTGCCCGGGATGTGTGGCATCTCGAGGTCGATTCCCGGCATCCCCCGTCGGGTCCAGATGTCCAGGTGGTTGAGCGCGGCCGCCTTGATGTCGACCAGTACCTCGTCCCGGTCGACCTCGGGGTCCGGATACTCGCCGTACTCGATGACGTCCCTGTCGCCGTGGTCCGCGAATTGGACTGCCTGCATATACCCGGACCAACGGAAACGGCGTCCATAACAGTTGGGCTACCAGCATGCCGTATTCGCCGCAATCGCTCTGTACTGGAACGTGACGTTACACTATGAACTATTATCTGTCAGAGATGTGTAGAGGCAACGGAAGACCGATGGCAACTGAAGTGGAGACCGTGTCCGAGACCGAACGGGAGGCGGACGCGGGGTGGCGCGTTTGGCTCGAGCAGGCCGACGCGTTCACCCGCCGGAGTCTACAGGAGATGCGAAACAGCGAGATCATGCTGCTGTGGGTACTCGCATTCCCCGCGTTTATGTACTCGCTCCAGACGGTGCAGGGGGCCGGAACGACTGCCACGGCCGATGCGAGCGCGTCCATCGGAATCGGTGTCCTCGGGTCGATGTTCGTCTGTCTCTTCGTCTTCGGAAACCAGCTCGCGACCGACCTCGAAGACCGGCGCTACGTCGCCTATCGATCGATGCCCATCTCGTCGTCGGCCGAACTGACCGGCCGAATGGCCGCCGGGATCGTCCTCGCAGCGGGCGCGTTCACCGCGACGCTGGTCGCCGGGCTGGCCACCGGCGCGTCCTACGGCCTCCGCGGTCCCGAATCGATACCGATCGTCCTGGTCGCCGGCGTGCTGACCTGCCTGATCTGGATGGTCGTCGCCATCCCGTTCGTGATCGCCGCGGGGAACAAACAGGTCGCGACGGTGGCGACCACGTTCGTCGCCGTCACGACGTTCATCCTGACCGGGATCAACGGTGCCGTTCCGGCGCAATCGGTGATCGACGGCCCGGTGCTGAACTATCTCCCGAATACGCTCCCGACTCGACTGCTTATCGCTCACCTCGTCCCGGCCGAGAGCTGGACGGGGCTCGGCATCGCACCGCCTGCGATGCCGACCGGGCCGGGATTCCTCGCGTTGCTGGCCATCTATGCCGTCCTCGCAGTCGTCGCGGGAACGGTGCTCGTGAATCGAATGCTCTACGACCAGGGGTGGTGGCCGTGACTGATCCGGTCGCGACCGTCGACGGCGTCCGCAAGTCCTTCGGCGAGGAGGGCGTCCTCGAGGACGTCGATCTCACGGTCGAGGACGGCGAACTCCTCGTTCTGATGGGGCCGAACGGGGTCGGCAAATCGGTGTTGCTGTCCTGTCTCGCCGGCAGCGAGCGTCCCTCCGCGGGTAGCATCGACGTCTTCGGCGAGCCGGCGGCGGCTCGCGCGGACACGACGAGTTTTCTCCTGCAGGACGCGCTCGCCCTCGAGAAACTCACCGGTCGGGAAACCATCCACTTCTACCGCCGGCTCCATCCGGCGTTCACGGACGACTGGCGCACGCACGTCGAGCGTCTCGGGCTCACCGGCGACCTCGACAAGTCCGTCGCGGACTACTCCGGCGGAATGGTACGGAAACTCGAACTCGCCATCGCCGCCAGCATCGACGTCCCGCTGTACCTGTTCGACGAGCCGACCGCGGCGCTCGATCTCGCGACGATCCCGGCGGTCCACCAGCTGTTCCGCGAGAAACAGGCCGCGGGAAAGACGATCGTCGTCGCAAGCCACCGACCGATGACCGCAGACATCGCCGACCGAATCGCCTTCCTCGCGGACGGTCGGATCGTCGCCACCGGAACGCCTGATGAACTGCTGGCGTCGGTTCCCCCCGTCCTCGAGACGGGCGCATCGAACGCGAGCGCGCTCAGGGCGGTCGTCGACGGCGAGCCGTTCGCGGTGGCCGGAAATATCCGCGGGTTCGTCCCCGAGCGGTACGAGGACGCGGTTACGGGTGATTCGGGACGGGTACTCGACGAACTCGCGGCCACATCGGGGATCGGTCGAACGGCGCTCGCGATCGCCGAACCGACCTACACCGACCTCTTCACGTACTACACGAACGGCCCGTCGACGCCGACTTCCGCCGAGCAACGATGACCGGAGACGTACGTTTTTACCCGCCGGCTTTCGAAGACGCGGTATGAACGAGACGGACTCGGACGCCACCGAACCCGGCGACGGGACGCTCTGTACCGGCGTCGTCACGATCGCCTCGGATCGCAGTCTCGAGGCCGACGCCGCCGGGGAGACCATCAACGAGGCGCTCGAGGACGACGGCAACGAGATCGTCGTCCGAGAACACGTCGGTTCGGACTACGACAAGGTCCAGTCGATCGTCTCGCGGCTGATCGACCGGAACGACGTCGAGGTCGTGATTACCGCCGGCGCGACCGGCGTCGAACCGAACGATATCACCGTCGAGGCCGTCGGCCCGCTCCTGGAGAAGAAACTGACCACGTTCAGCGAGCTATTCACCGCGTTGGCCTACGAGCGGACCGGCACGCAAGCCGTCACCGCACGGACCCTCGCCGGCATCGCCGAGGGGACGCCAGTCTTCTGTCTCCCCGGCCACCCCGAAGCGACCCGCCTCGCGCTCGAGGAAATTATCCTCTCGGAAGCGGCCAGGATCGTCGACCTCGCACGCGAGGAGGAACCGGACGACGGAGACGAGGCGGACACCGATGGCGAAGCGGATGTGGAAGACGATGCGGGTACCGAAGACGAACCGGACGCGGAGACGATGAAAACCGACGTAGTGAACGACACCGATGCGACGAACGGGGGTGCCTGACGTGGGCACCGGCGACGGTGGCGGTACCGAAACCGAGGCCGTCGACAAGGCGTCCGTCCGCGAACGAATCTGGGACGACCTTGAAGAAAGCGGCGAGGCCCGGTTTCCGTTCCCGCCCCACGGCCGGATTCCGAACTTCGCCGGTGCGAGCGACGCTGCAGACCGGCTGGCCGAGCAACCGGAGTGGAACGAGGCGACGACGATCAAGGCCAATCCCGACGCGCCGCAGTTGCCCGTTCGACGGCGGGCGCTGCGCGAGGGGAAGACGGTCTACATGGCCGTGCCGCGACTCAGCGACGAGCGGTGTTTCCTGAAACTCGATCCCGACGACCTCGAGGATTACGACGCGGCGACCACCGTCTCCGGCTCGTCGAAACACGGCGAGCAGGTCGGCCCCGAAGCGGTGGACCGCGTCGATCTGATCGTCTCTGGCAGCGTTGCTGTAACCGAGGCGGGTGGCAGAATCGGCAAAGGAGAGGGCTACAGCGATCTCGAGTACGCCGTCCTCCGAGAACTCGGTCTGGTCGACGAGTCGACGCCGGTGGCGACGACGGTCCACGAACGGCAGGTGATCGACGACGCCGTCGCGATCGCGGCTCACGACGTCGCGATGGACCTCGTCGTCACGCCCGAGCGGGTGCTGCGACCCGAAATCGACGGGACCGGTCAACCCGAGGGGATCGATTGGGACCTGCTCACGGACGAGCGACTCGAGGAGATTCCGGTCCTCGACCGGCTCGAATCATCGTAATCGACGCGTCATCGACCGATTCTATCGTTGAAACGCGGGTTTCAGACGGACGGTTCGAGGAGAGCGGAACGTGGCGACCACTACGGTATCGAGAAGAGAGACCGATCAGTACAAAACGACCGCGAAGCGGTCCATCCCCGGAGCGCGGCGAAAAACGCCGCGCCCGAGTGCCAGAATCGCAGGGTGTGACGCGAGCCGGTGGGGTGGGCCCGCGTCGACGAGAATCGGTTGGCAGTGGTGGGGAAGGGTGCTGTGGTGGGGTTGCTGGAAGTCGCGGGTACAGGTGGTGGGTGCCATCGGTGGGGTCTGCCCGTCGACCTCCGCTCGTGGTTACTGGCGATTGCTACTTGAACGGCGGTGATGGTATACCGATCTTACGCCGAGTTCTCCCGAATTCAATACGAATTTACACCGGCGAAACCCGTCTCGAGACGGTTCATACGGCGGCTGTAGCGAAGCGGGGTTCACACGACGAAATTACCCTGTCGGTGCCCCGTTCGTGAGCAGTTCAGCGGTGCGACTCGAGGTCGGTCAGGAGCCTCGATGCGAAACCGATCGGCACGTATGCACGGACTCGCGGTCGATGGTTCCGGCGTCAGGCGACCAGTTCGTCAGCGACGATGCTCGCGTCCATCAGTTGCGGGTCGATCGCGAGATCGAGCTGGCCCCTGACGAACTCGGGGACGGAGTCCCGAGCGTAGACGACGGTTCGAAGCTCGTCGTTCAGGTCGCAGGCGATCGGGATCGTCGTCGCCTGCTCGGTGTCGGTCAGGACGTACAGATCGGCCGCGACGATGCCGGCCTCCTCGAGGTGCGGACGGGAGATAACGCCGTTGAGTCGGGTGACGTCGACGCCCTCGTGCTCGAGCGCGTCGCCGATACCGTCGTCGTCGGGGCCGGCGACGATTGCGGTCGTGATTGTAGTACTCATTCGTACTCGATTGTCGCGGGCGGCTTGTGGGTCACGTCGTAGACGACGCGGGCGACGTTGTCGTTCTGGCCGGTGATCCGGGACTGGATGCGCTGGAGGGTCTCCCAGTCGATTTCCTGGGCGCGGGCGGTCATTCCGTCTCGCGAGTCGACTGAGCGCACGGAGACGACCCAGCCGTGAACTCTGTTGTCTCCCTTGACCCCCGTGGCCTTGCCGATGACGGCTGCGAGCGCTTGCCAGGGCTCGTACTCCTCGAGTTCCTCCTCGACGACGTGACACGAGTGGCGGGCGACCGCGAGTTTCTCCTCGGTGACTTCGCCGATGACGCGCACGGCGAGTCCGGGGCCGGGGAACGGCATCCGCTCGGCGACGATCTCGTCGAGGCCGAGGTGGCGAGCGACCTCGCGGACTTCGTCCTTGTAGAGGTCACGGACCGGTTCGACGATGCCCTCGAAGTCGACGATCTCGGGGAGCCCGCCGACGTTGTGGTGGGACTTGATCCCGCCCTCGCTCTCGATGCGGTCGGGGTAGATCGTCCCCTGGACGAGATAGTCCGCGTCCGCGTCTTTGGCCTCGCGCTCGAATTCTCGAATGAACTGCTCGCCGATTATCTCGCGCTTCTCCTCGGGATCGGTGGTTCCCCCGAGCGCCTCGAGGAAGCGGTCTTTCGCGTCGACGATTCGCAGCGACTCCATGTAGTCGAACGTCTCGCGGATCTGGTCGGTCTCGCCCTTCCGCATCAGGCCGGTGTCGACGTAGACCGGTGTGAGTCGGTCGCCGATGGCCTCGTAGGCCAGTGCGGCGGCGACCGACGAGTCGACGCCGCCCGAAAGGGCGATGACGGCGTTCGCGTCGCCGATTTCGTCGCCGATCTCTGCAACTGCGTCTGGAACGAACGTCTCGGTGTCTACCATCAGTGGGTTACCTCGGTTTCAGCATCGGTGTCCGCGTCGTCGGGTTCGCTCTCCGCCTCGGCCGCATCGTCGGTCTGCTCGAGGACGGCCTCGATCAGTCCCAGAAACGGCGGGCTCGGCTGCCCGGGGCGGGATGTGTACTCGGGGTGGAACTGCGTCCCGAGGAAGAACGGGTGGTCCTCGAGTTCGAGGATCTCCATCCGGTTGCCCGCAGTGCCCGAGAAGACCAGCGGTTCGTCCTCGAACTGGTCGAAGTACTCGGGGTTGACCTCGTAGCGGTGGCGGTGGCGTTCGGAACAGGACGTGTCGCCGTAGAGCTCGTATGCCAGCGTCTCGGGTTCGATGACGGTCGTGTGCTCGCCCAACCGCATCGTCCCGCCCATATCTTCGACCTCGTACTGCTCGGGCAGGATGTCGATGACCGGATGGGGCGTCTCTTCTTCCATCTCGGCGGAGTGAGCGCCCTCGAGGCCGAGCACGTTTCGGGCGTACTCGACGACGGCCATCTGGAAGCCCAGACAGAGTCCGAGGAAGGGAACGTCGTTTTCGCGGGCGTACTGGACGGCTCGGATCTTGCCTTCGGAGCCGCGCATCCCGAACCCGCCGGGAACGATGATCCCGTCCATCCCCTCGAGTTGGCCGTCGTGGCCCTCGCTCAGTTCGTCGGCGGACACCCAGTGGGTCGTGACGTTACTGCCGACCTCGAAGCCGGCGTGTTTCAGCGACTCGTGGATCGACATGTACGCGTCCTCGAGGTCGTACTTGCCGACCAGCGCGATGTCGATCTCGCCGGTTTTCTCGGTGGTGACGATCTCGCGCCACGCGTTGGTTCGCTCGCCCTCCGGCAGCGCCTCGTCGTCGAGGCCGAAGTGCTCGAGGACGTACTGGTCGAGCCCCTCGTCTTCGACCATCAGCGGGACGTGATAGACGTCCTCGACGTCCGGGTTGGAGAACACCGCGTCCGTGGGAATGTCACAGAACAGCGCGATCTTCTCCTTGGTCTTCGGCTCGAGGCGGTCCTCGCAGCGGCCGACGATCACGTCGGGCTGGAGGCCGATCGAGCGGACCTCCTTGACCGAGTGCTGGGTCGGCTTCGTCTTCTGCTCCCCGTTCTTCGAGTACGGAACGAGGGTGACGTGGGTAAAGAGGACGTTCTCCTCGGGTTCCTCGTGGGCGAATTGGCGCAGCGCTTCGAGGTAGGGCATCCCCTCGATATCCCCGACGGTGCCGCCGACTTCGATGATGCAGACGTCCGTTCCGTCCGCGGCCTCGCGAATGCGGCGCTTGATGTCGTCGGTGATGTGCGGAATGATCTGGACCGTCTTTCCCAGGTAATCGCCGGCGCGTTCCTTTTCGATGACGTGCTGGTAGGTCTTGCCCGTCGTGATGTTGTGGTCCGAGGTCATGTCGATGTCGAGGAACCGCTCGTAGTTCCCGAGATCGAGGTCGACCTCGCCGCCGTCCTCGAGGACGTAGACCTCCCCGTGCTGGTAGGGGTTCATCGTCCCCGCGTCGACGTTTAGGTACGGATCGATCTTGACCGCGGTGACGTCGAACCCGGCGTTTTTGAGGAGTCGGCCGGTGCTCGCGGCCGTAATCCCCTTCCCGAGTCCCGACATGACGCCGCCGGTGACGAAGATGAACTTGTTCCCCAGCGAGGGGTCATAATGAGTGTCCGATTCCGTCGGCATACCGAGTGTGCGCGCGACCGCTTGAAAACGATTTCGGGACTGCACTGTCTCCGACAGAGGTTGTCACCCCCTCGTCGAGGGCCACCGCTCGGCGTTTCGCGCTGTGGGCGAACATTCGTCCAAAAATGGAGATGGATTACTGCGGGTTTTCGTCCTGGACTTCGACGATCTCGGCGTGCTCGAGGGACTCGATGCCCCCTTTCATGCGGAGTTGAACCGTCCGTCCGGGGAGATCCGGATCTTCCTCGGCCGAATCCTCGGGGACGGAGACGGCGGTGACTCCGTCGACCGTGACGGAACGGCGCTGGATCGGATCGTCCTCGTGCTCGACGGTGTCCCACGTCTCGATATCGAGATCCTCCATGTCTGTGCCGAAGTAGTCGTCCGCATCCGGGTTGACCGTGTCCTCGGTCTGGGACTCGCCGGTCGTCCGATTGTCGTCGAACTGGACCTCCTCGTGTTTGTACTGGCGAAGCTGGACGAGCATACGTCGTCCACGACGAGCGGTGTGTTAACTCTCACACTGGAACTCGCCGGCCCGTCTCGAACTACCGAGATCACGGAGCACGGCGACACGGATCGTGTAAGGGGAGTAATGACACCGCACTTGTTTTATGCCCAGCAGTGGAAGACGCGAACACTGTGTCATCGCACGAACGACGTGCCCGGCTCGAGATCGACGAGCCCGACATCGGCTTTCAGGCCGGTTTCGGCTTCTACCTCGGGATCGTCGCCACCGGGATCGTCGCAATCGCGGGCCTGCTGGCCGGGGCGAGCACGGCGACGCTGCTGGGCGTCCTGCCGAGTACGGTGACTGTCGTCGCGATCGTCGGCCACATCTTCGCGAAGCGATCCCACGGCCTCCCCGAGCGGATCGGTGGGACCCGGTGGCGACGCCTCGCCTGCTACGCGCCGGTAGTGGCGTTTACCGCGGTCCTCGTCGGGTCCGCATTCACACCGATCGACGCCACCGGCCGGTTCGTCGTCGTCACGATCGTCGTCGCCGTCCTGGCCGGCGTTTCGGGCTTCGGCCTCGAGCGAATGGCGAAAAACCGGTACGTCGACGCGCTCACGGCCGACGAGCCAGTCGCGACGTGGACGTGGCAGCGAAGCGGCGGCTGGACCGGCGAGCCGGCCTACACCGTGATTATGGCGTTGATGATCCTCGCCGGCGTCGTCAGCGTCTGGCAGGGGGAGTGGCTCCTGGGCCCGTTCTGGATCATCTACGGTGCCGTCATGATCCTCTCGCGGCGGTACGGCTGGTACGATCTCGACGAAACCGATCGGTGGAATCCGCCGGAGATCCGCATCCACGAGGTCGGTCTCGTCGTCGACCGATCGTTCTGGAAGAGATGTATCCCGTGGGAGACGATCGACGGCGTCCGACTGACCGACGACGAACTCGTCGTCGAACGCCGGCGGTTCGGGTTCGACAGTAGCGTGTTCGACCTCCGCTGTGACCGCTCCGCGATCGACGATCCCGAATCGATCTCCGAGGCGCTCGAGCGCGCTCGCGTCCGGGCCGAACGTCGCGACTCGAGGGCCGTCGAAACCGCGGGCTGAGACGCGACGCGACTCGGTCGTCACCGAGAAGTACCCCTGCTTCGTGACGTGTTCGTATGAGCGATCTCCGCGTTACCGTCGACGACCGTAACCTCGAGGCCGAGTGGACCGACGACGCACCCGAAACGAGAGCCGCACTCGAGGACGCGCTCCCCGTCGCGGGCGAGGCGACGCGCTGGGGCGACGAACTCTATTTCGATCTCGCGCTGGACGTACCGCTCGAGAACGCCAGCGCGGTCGTCCCCGAGGGCGCGATCGCCTACTGGCCGGCCGGCGGGAAGGTGTGTCTGTTCTGGGGACCGACGCCGGCCAGCGAGGACGGCGAGCCGCGGGCCGCCGCGCCCGGTAACCGTCGTCGGGCGGATTACTGATACGGAGCCGCTCGCGGACCTCGAGGGCGGGGCGCGGGTTCGCCTCGAGCGGTCCGAGGAGTGAGTATGCGGATGATCCGGAAACGAACGGCTTTGTTAATGCTCAGGTGGTGATGCGGGCAGCGTTCTAGCGATAAGTACAGCCCAAGGAGTTACCGCTGCGGTCGAGTTGCAAGGAGTGCACCCGCGAGCGACCAGCAGCGCGGCGCGTTGCGCCGCGGACAGACGAACGCGCGCTAGCCCGTGAGTCAGGGAGCGAGCGGCCTTTTTAGCGTAGATTTTTGGAGGAGTGGTGAGCGAGCGACGCGAGCGAACCCGACGAGAAAAAGGTACGTCTACTTCCCCCAGAACGGGTCCCGGCTGCGCTGCTTGTCGAGGTACATATTCAGCGCCTCGAGTTCGTCGCCGGGGATATCGCTCGCGAGTTCCTGCTCGAGGATCTTCGCGTGTTTCTCGGGGATCTCGATCCAGAGTTCGTCGTCCTCCTCGATCTGGCGGCCGACGGTGGGGCCGTCGATGGCGACCGAGACGCGGTTGCCCGCGCGGGCTTCGTCGACGTCCTCGCCTTGCTCCTGGATCCCCTTGACCTGGCCGACGCGGTCGGCCTCGTTCCCATCGAACTTGACGACGTTCGCGTTGTTCTGGACCGTTCCGGAGTTCACCTCGACGCCGACGACCGCGGGGTCGTTCTGGCGGAAGGTGTGGTCCGGGAGGATTCGGAATCGAGCGGGGCGCGTGATGTTCTCGAGAATGGTGTCTTGCTGGGCCTTCTCGATGCCCTCGACGTACTCCTCGTACTCCTGGATCAGCTGGTAGATGACCTCGTCGGTGAAGATCGTCACGTCTTCGATCTCGGCCCGGTCCTCGGCGTCGTCGAGCACGTCGACGTTGAACCCGAGGATGGCCTTCTGTTTCCCATCCTCGGCCGTCGAGGCGACCGAGACGTCCCGCGGCGCGACGTCGCCGACCTCCGCGCGGACGATCGGCACCTCCGCGTCGCCCAAGGCGTCGGCCATGGCCTCGAGGCTGCCGAGCGTGTCGGCCTTGACGACGACACCGTCTTCGGCGGTGTCGACGGCGATGTCCGCGAGTTCGGCCTGGACTTCAGCGACGACCTCATCGAGGTCGCGATCGCGGACGACCCGGACCGGTGCGCCGGCCATCGCGTCCGCGAGTTCGGGCGCGGCGACTTTGATCCCGGACGCTGCCGAGACCTCGTCGACTTTCTCGAACCGGCTCTCGGTTCGGATCTCGGCCAGCGGTCGCGGCTGGAGCAGCGCGCGCACCTCGGTAACGATCGGCTCGTTCTGGCCGCCGACGACGAGCTGATCGTCCGACCGGATCGTCCCGTCGTACAGCACCGTGTCGATCGTCGTCCCGAACCCTTTCTCCTCTTTGACCTCGAGGACGGTGCCGACGCCGGGGCCGGCGACGTCGATCTCCATCTCCTCTTTCATGTAGCGCTGGGAGAGGCCCATCATAACGGTCAGGAGGTCCGGAACGCCCTCGCCGGTCATCGCCGAAACGGGGACGACGCCGACGTTGCGCTGGAAGTTCTGGACGCGCCAGTAGAGGTCGGCGGAAAAGCCCTCGTCCGAGAGGTTGCCGATGATCTCGTAGAGGCTCTCGTCGAGGCGCTGGCGGACGCGCTCGGACTGGGACTCGTAGGTGTCGTTGATCGGCGAGTCCTCGTTCGGATTCCAGCCGGGAACCGTGTCGATCTTGTTCGCCGCGACGATGAACGGCGTTTCGGAGCGCTTGAGGATATCCAGGGCCTCGAGCGTCTGGGGCTGGAAGCCGTCGTTGACGTCGACGACGAGGATGGCGATATCGGCCAGCGCGCCACCGCGGGATCGCAGCGTGGTAAAGGAGTGGTGACCCGGCGTGTCGATGAAGAGGAGGCCGGGGAGGTCGAAGTCGTCCGGGTCGACGAGTTCGCCCGCGATCGTGGAGATGATGTCCAGCGGAACGGCGGTCGCGCCGATGTGCTGGGTGATCGCGCCTGCTTCGCCCTCGATGACCGCGGAGCCGCGGATCTTGTCGAGGAGACTTGTCTTGCCGTGATCGACGTGTCCGAGGACGGCGACGATCGGCGTTCTGAGGGATGTGGGGTCGCGTGTATCCGTGTCCGACATGGTGAACCACCCGAGGAAGGTCTTGTCTAAATCGTCCGTATCGCCGCAGTTAAACCCATCGTCATCGCCGTTCCGGTGATCACGGCTGCAATCGCGTCCCGCCCGACGACCGCGGACCGGTTCGACGGGTGGGTCCAGCCCCGAACGTCCGCGTCGAACTCGAGCGCGTTCGAACGGATCCAATCGTGTCCGAACGGGGTTCGATCGGGCGGGCGTTCGGCCCGTGTCTGCCCGGCGTCAGACGCCGAGCCGCGCTCACCCCGTGGTTTTTAATACCGATTAGTAAGTACGGGTATGCATGAGCGATATACTCGCTGAAAACCTCTCGGGGAAGTCCGTCATGGGTTCCGACGGCACCGAGCTCGGATTGCTCTACAACATCACGATGGATCTCAAATCGGGGAAACTCAACGATCTCGTTATCGAACCGGACGAGGAACTGTCCCGGCGCGCCGTCGATTTCGATCTCGACGACGCCGGCCACTTCCTCGTTCCCGTCAACCGCGTTCAGGCGGTAAAAGACTACATCGTCGTCCAGCGCTAACGGTATGTACGTTCTCGACTCCTCGGCTTTTATCCACGATTTCCACACGACAGAACAGACTGCAACTATCCCGCTCGTCCGCGAGGAACTGGAAGACGAGAGCGCCTATCGCTACGATGCGATGGAGGGCTCCGGGATGCACATTCACATTCCCAACGACGACACCACCGAAAAGGTCGAGCGCGCGGCCCGAGAGTCCGGCGACCTCGAGGTCCTCTCCGGCACCGACGTTCGCCTCGTCGCGGCGAGTTTCGAACTCGACGCCGTCCTCGTGACCGACGACTACGCGATGCAAAACGTCGCGGAGAAACTCAACGTCGAGGTCGAAGTGATCGCCCGCGAGGGGATCGACGAACAGCGCCACTGGCGCTACCAGTGTCAGGGCTGCGGTCGCGAGTTCGACGAGGAAAAAGACCGGTGCCCGATCTGCGGGTCGGAACTGGCCAGAAAGAACCCCTCGTAACGGGACGGGAGCTGGGCGCAGTTTATCCGTAGAGTGAGTAAAGGTTCGCGAACAGCACGGCGTTATAGAGCCCGTGGACCAGCGCGGGGATCACGAGGTTCTCGGTTCGCTCGTAAATCGTCCCGAGGACGAGCGAGAGTCCGAAGACGGTACCGAGACTGGCGATGACCGCGCCGAGACCGGCGGTGGCGTACGCGGAGACGTGGACGGCGGCGAAGATGACGCTCGCCGTGACGACGGCACCGGCCCGTGAGAACGTGTCGTAGAGCGATTTCTGAATGACGTTCCGATACAGCAGCTCCTCGAAGGGACCGATGATCAGGATCGCGATCGGGATCATTATAAGCATCAGCTCGGGACGCTCCTGGGCTCGCTGGGTCGTCGCGTGATCCGAGCCCTCGACGCCGACCGTCCGCATGACGAAATCGATCGCGAAGACGGCCCCGAAGAGGACGATCAGTCCGGCGACGGTCCAGCCGACCTCCCGCGCCGTCGGCAATCGGAGATCGAGAAAGGAGCGGTCGCGATCGGTCAGCTGGAGATAGCCCACCACGATGATCGCCGTCCCCAGCGCCATACCGAGATTGCCGACGACCTGACTGACGACGAGGAGTTCGGTCTCCGAGAGCGACTCGATGAACGGGAAGATCGGAATCGCGAGGATGGGCGTCGTGACTTCGGGAGCGAAGAGACCGGCGAACCCGACGCCGGTGAGGACGGCCAGTTGCTGCGTCCGGCGTTTGAATCCGACGAGTCCGATACCCAGGGACTCCGCGACGCCCACGCCGGCGGTCAGTCCCGCAGTAACGAAAGCGACGAAGACGAGGGGAATCGACAGCGAGACCGACGGTAGCGACGTCGATGCCGTAATCCCCTGATTCAGGGCGTAGCCGGTGAGTAAGACGACCGCGACGCTCGAGCCGGCTGCGATCGGTCCAGCGATCGTCCGCTCGATGCCGCCGTGGCGACGGACGAGAAACGCGAGGACGGCGGCGAGGGCGAACCCGACGCCCGCCCAGACGGCGAGATCGTCGACGCCCTGGCGGACGGGGACGAGCATGGCGACCATGGTGATCCCCGCGAGGGCCGTCCCGATCCCGGGAATCACGTCTGAGGCGATCGGGCCGGCGTCGTCGGCCCGTGCAGTCTCGGTCATACGTAGGTGTTCGTGCGAGGGCTGATAGGCGCACCGCAAACGGACGATGCGACGGGGAGGATCCGGTTTCACTCCGCAGCGGCACCGTGTCTCCTCTCCCCTGCGGTCAGTACAGCGAACGACGTATCACTCCAGACTGACCACCCGGCACGCGGTGGCGCGCGCTGGGCCGCGGCGAACCCGATAGGTGAGCCGCGTCCTGAAGCCGTGCGAGGGATGAGCGAGAGAACGGAGTGAACGAGCGAATCGGCTGGGGAGGGCGTGGCGATTCCGTGTTGCCACGATAGCAGGACGCTTTGTCTCACCCAATCCCTCCAGAACACACCGTTCCATTCACTATCAACGGCGCGACGAGGACGGGACCCAGCGGTCGGCTACCGTTCGATCCGAAGCTCCGTCTTCGCCGCGACGGCGTCGACCTCCTCGAAGTCCCCGCCGCCCAGCAGGCCGCGCGTCGCCTTCTTGGCCCACTCGACGGCCGGCTGCTCGAAGGTGTTCACGCCGTAGAGTTCGCCCGCGAGCACGCAGGCGGCTTCCATCCCGTAGAGCAGCCCGCCGAGTTCGTACTCGTCGACGCGCTCGAGTTCGACGCGGACGTTCGGTCGGCCCGCGGCCGCGAGGCTGGCCTCGGTGGCCTCGAATTCGGCCTCGAGGAGTTCGCCCAGCGTCGCGTCGCCGAGATACGCCAGATCCTCGGCGTCGGTGTCAGGAATCGGCCGGTCCGTTCCCTCTCGAGCGGTGACGAAGGTGACGAGCTTGTCCCGCGGGCCTGCGCGATAGAGCTGGAGTTGCGAGTGCTGGTCCGTCACACCGAGCGCTCGCACGGGCGTCTGGCCGAGATCGTCCTTCCCGAGGCTCTCGGCCCACAGCTGTGCGAACCACTCGGCCGAGGTCTCGAGGGACTCCGCGTAGGGCATCATCGCGTTGATTCCCGCACCTCGCTGGTCCAGTGCGTAGGTCGTCGCGCCGTAGGCGTAGGCCGGACAGTCGAAGAGCGACCCCGACAGCGTCTCGCGCTCGGCGTCCGCGCCCGCGAGCAGCGCCTCGAGGTCGTGTCCGCAGACGGCCGCGGCGACCATGCCGACCGCCGACAGCGCGGAGAAGCGACCGGGGACCCCATCGGGGACCTTCAGCGACGGCAGATCGTGCCGGTTCGCGAGGTCGCGGAGCGGACCGGCCTCGCCGGTGGTGACGATCGTCCGCTCGGTCCAGTCGACGCCGGCCGACTCGAGGGCCTCGCGAACGACCAGGAAGTTCGCCAGCGTCTCCGCCGTCGTCCCGGATCGCGAGACCACGTTGATCGCGGCGTTCTCGAGGGGGAGTCCCTCGAGGCGGTTCGAGACCCACTCGGGATCGACGTTGTCCAGAAAGACCGTTTCGGTGTCCGAATCGAGCGCGTTCGTGATCGTCGCCGCGCCCAGCGAACTGCCGCCGATGCCGACGGTGAGCAGCGCCTCGGCGTCGGAAACCGGCTCGACCGCCGCTCGAATCTCGTCCGGATCGGTTCGTTCGGGGAGATTCAGCGCCTCGTAGCCGTGCTCCTCGTTCGCCATCCCGCGCTCGATGCGCTCGTGGGCGGCCGCCACCTGCTCGTCCAGGCGCTCGAGGGACTCCCTCGAGACGCCCGGCGACGCGACGGACGCGAGCGCGTTTCCGATGTCGACGTGCATACGCGAGGAGGCGACCGCCGGGCCTAAAATCGTTCCGTGATCGGTTCAACGGCGCTCCGGGATCGGTTCGACGGCGCCGGTGTCACCGATCGCGCCGAGCAAGTCCGATCCACCACATATGTAGGGATCACTCTTACGCGCTCGTATGTGTTACTCGAGAGCGAGCACTATGAATAGCCACACGCCAAACGAGCCGATCGACATCTTGCTCGTCGAAGATAATCCGGGTGACGTTCGTCTGACCCGGGAAGCGTTCAAAGCGGTCGATAGCGACATCGAGTTCCACACGGTCACCGACGGAAAAGAGGCCACGAGATACTTCGACGTCGGTGAAACGAGCACCGTGAGGACGGACCCCGATCTCGTCCTCCTCGATCTGAACCTCCCGCGAGTAGACGGGCTCACGGTCCTGGAAACGCTTGAAACCGAACTGGACTCTCCACCACCGCCGATCCTCGTCCTCTCGAGTTCGGAAGCGAAAGCGGACATCGTCAAGAGTTACGATCGGGCCGCGAACGCGTACCTCACGAAGCCGGATGATCCCGACGAGTTCGACACGTTAGCGCAAGCGATCGAGGACTTCTGGATCGACTCGGCGCGGCATCCCCCCGCGCCGTCGTAGATCGGTGCCGGTGGGCACCGGAGTTGTCCGAGCGGACTTCGAAGGGACGGTCGACCGGTCGCCGATGGGAGAGCGACGAGCACTCTGCCGGCGCACCCCGTCGGACCGCGGTCGAAAGCCGAAACCCCGAAACCGACGGTTCGCGTAGGGTCGGCCATGAGCGAAAAGACGGGCACGTTCGTCGTCACGCACGCCGAAGACGAATCGGCGGTCGTTCGCGACGTCGAGACCGCACAGGTCCACACCCTCGCGTCGAACCCCGGCCTCGAGATTCACGACATCCTCGAGGCCACTGTCGCACCGGAGCCGCCGCTGGACGTCGCCTGGGAGGTGATCGACATCGAAGACCGACGCTCGATCGACCTGGTCGACAGCGACCTCGAGCCGACCCAACACGAAAAAGAGCTCGCGGCCGACAGCGAGGTCGGCGACCTCGTCCAGGAGGAGCGCGCCGGGACGGGCGAAATCCACGTGTTCCGCGTGCCCGAGGACGAGGTCGAACCCGCGGCTCAGGACGTTCTCACCGACGAAGAGACGATCTCGCGGGCGGCCCGGCTCGAGGCGGTCCGCGTGGAAGTGCGCCGCTCGGCCGACGACGGCGTGGTGAGCGTGCGATACCTGCCGGACTGATCGGTGGCGTCCGACGAACGATCCGCTCGCCGCCTGCTGCGTCCAACGAAGACGTACTCAGCACTGGCGACTGTCCGCAGTCCCGGGCTCGAGTCGACGCCTCGCGGCCGCGAGAGGCCGGTGGAATTGAGAAGGCTTACTTCGGGAGGGTGCAAGTGGTCCGGTATATGGCGTATTTCGACGTACCGGAGATAGAGTACACCCGGTACAGCAACCGTCAGCTCGCGGCGGTTCCGCTCGCGGTTCTCGCGGTTGCACTGATCGTCCTCAGCGGATCGTTTCTCGCGTACGGCACGCCGGTCCCGCTGGGGATGGACTTCGCCGGCGGGACGGAGTTGACCGTCCAGACGACGACGCCGGCCGACGAGATTCCGGCGGCGTTCGACGAACAGCCCGAATCGGTGACCGGAACCGGGAGCGAAAACCAGTACATCGTGCAGTTCTCCTCGACCGACTCGCAGGCCCTGGGCGATCAGGCCGAGGAGGGGCTCAATTCGGACGGCGATAGCGAGGTCGTTCAGGCGGTCTCCTCGACGTCGGCGAGCTTCGGCCAGCAGAGCCAGCAGACGGCCATGCTGGGGCTCGCCATCGCGTTCGTCGGGATGAGCGCCATCGTCTTTTTGCTCTTCCGGACGTTCGTCCCGTCGATCGCGGTCGTCATCTCGGCGTTTTCCGACCTCGTGATCCCGCTGGCGTTCATGCGCCTGGCCGGAATCCCACTCTCGCTCGGGACGGTCGCCGGCTTGCTGATGTTGATCGGGTACTCGGTCGACTCCGACATCCTGTTGAACAACCACGTTTTGCGCCGGAGCGGTAGCTTCTACGAGAGCACGCACCGCGCGATGCGGACCGGCGTCACGATGACGGTTACGTCGATGGCCGCGATGCTCGTCATGGCTATCTCGGCGTACATCTTCGGCATCGGCCTCCTGGCATCGATCGGCATCATCCTCTTCGTCGGCCTCGCGGCCGACCTGATGAACACCTACATGTTGAATCTGAGTCTGCTTCGCTGGTACAAGTTCGAGGGGATCCGCTCATGAACCCGATCGCTGCCGTCAAGTCCAACTGGCGGCTCCTCTTGCTCGTCCTGTTCGTCACCTTCGCCGTCGTCGCCCTCTTCATCCCCGGTGGCATCGTGGCCGACAGCAGCTACGCCGAGAGCACCGTCGACAGCGGCCCCACCAACCTCGAGTTCGGGCTCGGCCTCGAGGGCGGCACCCGAATCAGGGTCCCGGTCACCGGGATGACCGCCGAGAACATCGCGCCCGACATGGCCGATGGCGGAATCGACCAACAGGAGAGCCAACGGCTCGACGAGATCGAGTCGACGATGACCGACGAACTCGGCCTCGAGCCGGCGGACACCAGCGTCGACGTACAAGACGACGGGACCGTCACCGCGGAGGTGTTCACCGACAACGTGACGGAGGCCGAGTTCGCCGCGGCACTGCAGTCGGCTGACGTCGACGCCTCGGAGGACGACATCCGCGACGGCGTCACCCAGAAGACCCGCGACGACATAATCCAGACGATCGAGACGAAGGTCAACGCGGCGGGGCTCTCCGGCGGCTCGGCCTACCAGCAAACGACACCGGGTGGCGACCACTACATCGTCGTCGAGGTCCCGAACATGGACGCGAGCGAACTCCGCCAACTGCTCTCCGAGCGCGGGGTCGTCGAGGTCGTCGCCTACTATCCCGATAATGGGAACCAGACGAATCAGACGGTGTTGACCGGCGACGACATCGCCGATGTCGACCCGCCCCAACAGAAGACGAATAGTCAGGGGCAGGAAACGTCGGGATACGTGGTCCCGGTGGAGGTCAGAAGCGAGGCCGCATCCCAGTTTCAGCAGCAAATGAACGACTTCGGCTTCACCGATCAAAACGAAGGAGTCGGGCGGTGTGGCCTCCGCGGCGACGATGGAACCGTCAACTTCGATCAGGAGGGAGAACAGTACTGCCTTCTGACAGTAGTCGACGGAGAGGTCATCGACGCACACAGCATGGGGCCGGGCCTGGCAGAGACGATGCGAAACGACTGGGCGGACAACCCGACCTTCCAGATGGGTGCGCCGAGTCAGCAACACGCCCAGTCGCTCTCGGTCAACCTCCGAGCCGGCAGCCTGCGCGCGCCGCTGGACTTCGAAAACGATCAGGTCTACTCGATCGAGCCGGCCCACGCCGCCCAGTTCAAGGAGTTCTCGCTGCTGATCGGACTGCTCTCGGTGATCACCGTCAGCGGCGTCGTCTACACCCGATACACGGACGCGCGAGTTGCACTTCCGATGATCGTGACGGCGGTCGCGGAGGTGGTAATCTTGCTCGGGTTCGCCGCGCTGATACGCATGCCGCTAGATCTCTCCCACGTCGCCGGGTTCATCGCCGTCGTGGGGACTGGGGTCGACGACCTCGTGATCATCGCCGACGAGGTGATGGACGAAGGCGACGTCAGCTCGGAACGGGTCTTCCAATCGCGGTTCCGCAAAGCCTTCTGGGTCATCGGTGCCGCCGCGGCGACGACCATCGTCGCCCTCTCCCCGCTCGCCGTGTTGAGCCTCGGTGACCTCAAGGGATTCGCGATCATCACCATCCTCGGCGTGCTCATCGGGGTCCTCATCACCCGTCCCGCCTACGGTGACATCCTCCGACGCCTGCTCACCGATCGGTAAGCGTCTCGAGCGGCGACTTCCCAATAGCGGTGTTTTGCGGTCGGTTCTCTTGTCTTCGAGAGCGCTAGCGTCCCCGACACCGCGGACACCAGTCGACGGTGTCGCCGTCACCGTGTGCAGTAGCGAAATCGTACGAGACGGGGTCGTTACAGGCAGTACAGATCGGCATTACGGTCACCACACCAACGCAGCGCCGGGACGAGCAAGAACGACCAGCCTGCAGTTGCAGCCGGGCTCGAGGCCTACTTGCAGTTGACACGGCAACAGTTTGGGTCGGGCGGCGAACCGATATCGGCCGTCAGTAGTTGCGGCACGTTCTCGAAATCGGACGAAAATACGGGAATAGCAGCACCCGTCAGCGAGGCCGCTCACGATAGCGGCACTCAACGAGGTGAATCACGACAGAAACGATGAAGCCGAACAAGCCTAGGCCGGGATTTGAACCCGGGCTCTCGTCGCGCCGTCGGGCGGTTTCACGCCCTCGACGCGTAGGTAACAGGACGCGCTGAACCCGCTAAGGTGCTCAGGAAGACATTCACCGGTTGTCGGGAACTGCGGTGCAGGCTGGACATGGAGACAATCACATGGCACTCAAACCAACCCCACCGCATGAAGCCAAAAACCGGTTCCTCAAAGACAAACAGCCTAGTGTCACTCGAAAGACGCTCAAGAATTATCGAACCTCTATTCGGCAATTCTGTGACTGGCTGGAAGACGAGCGCGTCAGAGACCTAAATGACCTTGACAGCGAACTGATCCAGCGGTACAAGGAACACCGCCTATCGAACGTGAAGGTCATTACTGCCCGGCAGGACATGATGACGCTCAAGCAGTTCATCGAGTTCTGCGAGCACATCCAAGCCGTCCCTCGGGGCATAGCCGACATGGTCCGTATCCCGTCGGTCAGCAAAGACGACGAGATCTGCGACGACCTCCTCACCCGGGACGAAGCTATTGAAATGCTCGACTTCCTTGAAAAGTTCGAGTACGCGAGTAACCGTCACATCACCCTGCTAATCCTGTGGAAAACAGGTATGCGAATATCTGGACTCCGGGCGCTCGACCTCAAAGACTTTGACGACGGACGGCCTGCACTGGAGCTTCGTCACAGGCCAACAACAGGAACGCCGCTAAAGAACAAAGAAAAAAGCGAGAGAGACGTGTTGATTACGGCTGAGACAGCTGAGATCATCCGGGACTACATCGAGATGAATCAGAACGAGGTAGGTGACGAACACGGGCGGGAACCGCTTCTAACGTCCAAGAGCGGTCGTGTGGTAGAGACGACGATTCAACGGTACGTCTACACTGCAACCCGGCCCTGCTACTACAACGGTAGAGAGTGTCCATTTGACCGCGACCCAGAATCTTGCGAGGCTATGTCTTGGAACGCTTCGTCCAAGTGTCCGGGGAGCGTAAGCCCCCACGCCCTGCGTCGAGGCTATGTGACCGCCGCCCGGAACGCTGGACAACCAAAGGACGTCACTGGGGAACGGGTGAATATGAGCGGGACGGTACTTGAGAAGCACTACGACAAAGGATCAAGTGCTGAAAAGGCTGAACGACGGCAAGAGTACATACGAGACATCTAACCACATATTTATTTTCTTTGGAATTTTTTGATGGAAGTGATGTATAAGGATCACGGTGCTCTACAAGAGCCTTCTGACCGTACCAGAATCTGGAGATACCGGCCTTTCAAACGGTTTGAACAGATAGTCGAGGATTCTCAACTGTATTTTGCACGGTCAGACGAAATGGACGATGACTATGAAGGCGCTATTCCCGGTGAGAATTTTTCGGAAGAATATCGAGAAAGGAGGGCTCAACAAGTCCGAGAGAGCTTGAAAAGACAATGGGAAAATGTTGATTTGGAGTTTGTCGAGGAGCAGCTAGAGGAGTTCGCTGATGAAGAGATAGATAGAGAGCAGATAGAGGAAATATATTCAGAGGAAAATCTTGAGAGCGCAGTTGAACAAATCCGAGAAAGACCAATAGAGAGCTATGAATTTTCGAAACCATCTCATTTCCTAAATTGTTGGCATATAAATGACGCTGAATCAAATCTCATGTGGGACAGCTATTCCGATAAGAAAGGTATTGCTATAAAATCTACTATCGGTAATTTAAAGAATGCATTTAGACCCCACAAAGAGCAGGAGGTATTTATAGGAAAGGTGAGGTATATTGATTTTTCTGAGGATTCAATCCCAGAAGGCAATGGTCTTCTTCCTTTCGTTCATAAAAGGAAACAATACAAAGGAGAAAAGGAGCTTCGAGCAATTATTTTCTCAGTGCCCACCACAGATGAGCCTGTAGAGGATGGCCCAGATAATGCGCACAAGATTAAGTGGGAACAACAACCGAACGGAATTCCAGTTTCTGTAGACCTACAAGAGCTAATTGAATCGGTCTATGTGGCTCCAGGAACAACTGATAGTACTATAGAGGCAGTAGGGGATCTTCTAGAGGAAAATGGACTCAATAGGGACTTGATTATCCAATCCTCAATTGACGATTCACCACCGGAGAGGCCAAGATAACTGAAAACCGACACAGCGCATTCCTTTGCATGAGAAGGATTGCGGTCGGTGGATTGCGACTTCCCAATTGATTTCTCTCCTCTGGTCATTTTCTGCAGGCTGGAAGGCAGAGCATCGTAGTTTTACTTGATATGCAACATTATCCAAAATATATAAGTAGCTGGCTATCATTAGTATAGTGGGATACTCTTGAACACCGACTTTTGAGCTACGGCATTCGGTGTCATCGTCATTCCAGATTTCCAATGAGCACAGAAACAGAGAGTTCTACAGCGACAGGTATCGTTCAATCAGACACCAGCAGGGAAACATACATCGGATGGGCAAACTGGAACAGGCGAGAAGCCAACCAATATTGGCCTGCTGATTATGTCTATGAGAGAAAAGGGAGATACTATGAACATCTTGACGAAATTGATGCTGGCAAGAAGAATGGGTTCTGGTATAACGAAAAGTACCTGAGACACATAACTAGTAGAGACATAATCAATAACTTAGGCTCAAATCTTGGGCTCACGAATGAGCAGTGCGATAAAGCAGAGAGTTTCTTTCTCTCTCAGAATCTAAGCAAATGGGGAGTTCAGAAAGAATACGTAGCATGGGCGATTTGTGCGTATCTTCTCCATAGCAGTGAGATGAATGGCCGAAAGTGTCATCCCCAGACTTCCGATGATAACTATGATGAACAGGTTCTCGAGGCTGCAATAAGCCTCGGAATGACTCAACGAGAGTGTACAAGCTTATACGGAAAAGTTGAGCACAAGTTCCGTCAGAGGGAGAGGGGTACTTAAACCCCTGTGTATTATCTTGGTTGAGGTAACGAACCCAAGAACTGTTTCCTGACGAAAGAGAATCCCGTCTACAGGGACACCAAAAGTGGTTTAGAAAGTCTGTGAAAGAGCCACTGTCTCGAGATACCCGAATTAAGTCGGGAAGTCGCCCGCAATATGATTTCTTGGTCCCAACGGGACAGTGACTTCTCTAATGGGATGACCTGTGTTATGCGCCTTCCCGACTTTTCAGTGATGCCCTTTTTAGAAGGCAAGAAGGTGCCTACCACGTGGTTCCCCCTTTTACTGTTAAGAACAATCTTATTAGAGACTGTCTCATAATATATCCCTTCTCGCGTGTTCCGATGTAACAGTTAATCTGATTATTGTTAGTAATAGTATATCAAAACCAGAACCCCATGAGGGAGTTAGAACATAAACGAGGAGAGGTGAGTAGCTAATAACGTAACCTGGCTCGAAAAAATTCTATTATTTTGGTATAGAGGGGACGCCCAGTGTCATTATTTTGATCATATGCTCTATTCGTAAAGAATTACCTCTTCTTCGTTCTTGTCTTCCATATTATCGTCTCTCCACAGACAATACTCTTTGATAAGATTACTAATTATAAGATGTAGAACTACTGCCCCGATAAAGCCGGGAAAAATAATCATCTTATTATAACCATCTACCTTTACTAACCCTTGAAGAATCGCGTATGAATTATCTGCATAGATTATAATGGCGCACACAGTGAAGTTGATGGCAACAGCAGGTGTCTTTTTCAACCGCTTTTGCGTAGATTTTGAAACATTATCTGCATTACTGAATTTGTCCCAAGGGAACCAGATTAAATATGACGTAAAGATAACAACACCAATAGTCCAATCAATCACTTGTACGAATTGAGTGTAAAATTCAAATGCTACGCCAGAAATAGAAACAATTAGCCCTCCCAAACCAATTATTAAGGCTGAAAATGGTACAACTCTCTCTATATCGACTTTGTCAGCGTAGGTTGCCTGCTGAAAAAGTTTGAACAGAAGAATCAATGCTGTAACAAGGAACATAAGCAGAGCAGAAACTAAGCCAAGATTGACTAATTCCCGTGAAGCAGATTCTTGGAAATTCTGCATATAGACCGCAAGAGCGGCAAGTACGCCAACAACGGCAAATAGAGAGTAGTTCTCAGATAAAAACTCATCAACACTTAGAAGCTCTGTCTGAGAATCTGCCTGTGTTGGGGACTTACTTTCCTCTCCCATATTTAGCTATACCAAAATGGAAGATAATATGAAAGTGCTGATTTCTTATAGGCCCACTATCGGTATAAAAAGAGCCGAGAGCGGACAACTGCCACTTGTGTAGTTGGCCTAACTAAATAAAGTCTGGAAGGTGCCCTATCAAATATATAATATTTATTATACTTTTCATTAATGGTATAAAATATTATATTAATGGTCAGTGAGCTGTGACTACTCCAATGAGTACTCTTCAGAAGAGAGCAACCTTCTAAATATCTCACTGTCTTCGTATAGAGAAATGATAAAATAACAAAGTAAGTTACCTTATTATGTATTGCTGTGCTGTATGCTGTGCAGTTGCTGTACTCTGCTTCCCGACTTTTCTATAGTACTACTGTTACAGTACTACAGCAAAGCATACTGTTGGGGACTACAGCAGAGGCGTGATTTTGACTACCAGTCCATCTCTACTATGGAAGCAGACCTCACTCGCTGAAATCAATTCTAAGACATCTGAGTCGCCGTCTATGCAACGTTAGAAAGTTGTGAATGGGTTCCATCGCCTCGAGTAGAAAACTCCCTCAGAACCCCCACAAATAGATCTGGTCTGTTTTCTAAATTAGCAACTGATGTGATTTAAACGTTTAAAAAATTATTTGTGAATATACCATCCCATTGATCTATTAGACATCATACTAAGTATTCTGGTATGAGTGTTCGACTGGTACATAGATGCAGTTGGAAATTCTTGGAGGTTAGAACATGAACGCTCGAGAGAAAAAGGCAGATAACGTAACCCGGCTCGAGAAGATCCTATAATTTGGTTATAATAGGGGCAGACGTCAGACTCTCCTTCCTGCCTGTAAAGTATAGCACTCCGACTAAGCGCCTTCAGAGTTTAACAACCGGTTTGGGTAGAGGTCCGAAGCCAAGTTAATAAGATTGTATTCCAGCGGTTCGAGACTCGTCTCAAAGTCGTAAAATGGACCTGTATCTGTCTTCTTCCAAGCCTTTGCCCAGAAATAAACGGGTTCACTAAGTTGCCTTGTATCGGAAACAAAGAGTGCATCAGCCCATCTCTGATATTTCCCTTTTGGTGGTCTATCTCGGTTAACACTAGTATCGTCGTAATGGTCCAAAACTACTGCACTAAGTTCACCAATGTGGTAAGCATACCCATCACCCCATCGAGCAAGTTTCGTATTATTTGTACGGATATTTTTGAAATTAGCGCTTAGACGCTTTCCATCCCGACCATATTTTCCCGCTTTTCCAATATACATTGGTACAAACATATCTTCGTCAAGAATATACATAATGTAAATAATGCCATCATATGTATCATCAGTGTCTTTCCAATCCTCCACAACCTTCCACCCTTCCATTCGCAGTAGTTCTTCCATCTGACGGCTACGATGAAGAATAGGACGATTATCTCGCCCATGCTGTTTTGTCGTCACCTTTTTTTGACTATTAGTATCGAAAAGTGATATTGGTTCTCTGTAGTTTATATGTTCGTCTACCCATTGATCCCAGATTTCGAGTTTTGAGGTCATTTAAGAGCAAATTAGAATTTTTAGAGAAAGGTGTTAAGCCTGTCCCTCGTGTGATTCTATGGTATTTTACTCATCCACTTAAAGTTGGAATATACTGGCTCAACTCTTGTTGACGGAATGAACATGTTTTTGACTTTTGAGTGTTCACTTTAGTATATGAACCCCAGAACTTTCCATGATGCTGATGATGATTTCTATTATTATTTTCAACCACCGTGGATCCCTTATGAAAATTCGAATATTGTTCAGCGGATTTTCCAATTGCATAGTGAGTTTAAGAATATATTTGAATCCATGAATGGCATAGATGAGATTGTGAAAAAATACCGACGGGAAGACATTTCAAGCGGTTCTGTGGTTATGGATGGTAAAACCCTTATTTTTAAACTCATTAGAGGATTAGAGGTGTTTATATATAATTTCCCAGACATAATTCATAACGAGTGGTTTGGTGACTTTTGGCAAACAGTTGCAGCTGCAACCTGGCGTGCTGAGGAAGGGTGGTTTAAGGGGGAACCAGACCGACTAATTAGTAGATTGGAGGATATTTTAGACTATGAGCCTAACTCTCTTTATGCTGGTGTTTTTCAAAAACTCTCCAATTATATCGAATTTATGGGTTCAAATATCAATCCGAATGAAGTGCCTGAAAAATATCGTAATGATGTTTATGAGGCACGAGATATGTTTTGTATCGGATACTATTCAACTGGCTTGTTTGTATTAGGAAGAGCAGTAGAAAAGGCCTTGCTTGAATTAGGCCAAGAACGGAAAATTGAGACAATTGAGCCATTTGGTAGAGAAAAAGACTGGGATGAGGCGAAGTTCTACAGTAGAAAAGAAGCACTGAAAAAGATTCAAAAACCGAATAGTGGGAAGAAGATGATAAGCAAACGTCAATACCATGAGATTTCAATATTAGTTGACTACCGGAATAACGTGGCTCATACTGAATATGAGAATTTGACTTTAGAAGAGGCTATTCGTCAGGTGAATAATGCATTGAGCTTGCTAAAAGATATTTGCGGATTGATTGAGGAGATGAAGGAAATTGACGATATAGATACCGTTCGGGGACAGAAGGTGAATTAAATATAAATTCCTAACAAATATATGCTACAATATGGGAATATAATAATGTATATTTTCTATACGAGGTGATTTAGAAGGATAGAACGAGGTGTCTTGGGTGATTACAGAGTGAATTGAGTAGAGGAATATAATAGAGCAACTAAGGATTCTGCTGTTCATCAGTGATACCAACTATTTAATTATTGATACTCTTCTCACGTCCTCTTTTCGGATACGAAGAACCTGCTTCTCCAAATCAACCTACGTTCTCTTTGCTCGCTTGACTTCCACAGGGTGTAATCCAGCATTCAGACTGGTCCAAATAAGCGAAGTATACTTCCAGCCATTGGCCCGGTCCCAATCAGCGCTGTTACTTTGGCTTTCAACTCCCCAAATCGCTGAGCTAAATGCCCTTTCCAGTGATCACGCTCATTTGGTGAAAGATTGTCGTAAGCAGGAATAGAACCGTATTCGAGTGCCGCTTCTCGACTGCCTATTGTGAGATTCTACTAATATTTATTATATATATACATATTTACTAATCTATACCTATTAAACATATACATTTAATAGGTCTGTAGGAGAGAATTTGTGAATGAGATAGTGCCTATTCTGGTTAACTGTCCTGCCTTTTCGAAAAATGCCGTACATAGCGGGGGGACTGCGCGCGCGGGTGTCCTTTGTTCTTTCTCAATCCCAGCAAAAGTCTCCTGAAGACGGGTGGAAATCCCCTCTGATAATCGGCGTAAAAACTATACTAGAGCGGTTCCCTACAGGAATTACAGTCTGCGCCGCAGGCGCAAGCCTAGGCCGGGATTTGAACCCGGGCTCTCGTCCTTACCAAGGACGCGCTTTACCGCTAAGCTACCCAGGCACGCATCTGTTCGTTGACCGGAGTCGTCTTTATGGGTTTCGATTCGAACGGGCCGTGCGCCGGGTTGTCGCAGCCCCATCCCGCGAATTGCGTTCGTCGATCAGGGATCCGTCGCGGACGTCGCTCGATCGGTCGTGGAATCCTCGAGCGACAGCTCTCGAGCCCGCGCGTGGAGGTCGGTGAGACAGTCCTCGACCGGGGGAAACGAGGTGCCAACGTCGGCGGCGAACTCCGCGACGACGGCGTGCAGTCGGGGTGAGGGTGTTTCGCCGACGGCGACGGCGCCGGTGCGGACGGCCAGTTCGAGCACGTCTCGCTCGAGGTTCGCATCGATCGATGCGGGGTCGCCGCCGTCGGTGCCGACGGCGGTGCCGGCGCTGGTTTCAGTTCCGGACTCGAGATCGTCGCGGCGGGTCTGGTCGCGACCGAACGACTGCACCGTTCGGACGGCTTTGTCGGCGGCGTCGGTGCGCGCCAACAGGTAGAAGCCGCGGGCGACGAGAATGTCGGCGGCGAGGATCCCGAGGTCGGCGTCGCTGGCGTCGGCGTCGGTCGCCGTCCAGGGTTCGTCGTGAGCGAGCGAACGCGTCAGTCGCAGTCCCTCGTAGATGAGTTGGACGCCGGCCGCGTGGGTCGTGATGCGAGCGGGCTCGCGATCGGGGCCGGCGGCTCGCGTTCGGTTCCGATCGGGTTCGGACTCGCCGTCGCGGCACGGCTCGTCCGCGTCCTCGAGGACGCGACCCTCAGTGCGCATCGCCGCGGCGCTCTCGAGGGTGAGGACCGCGGGGACCATCGACGCTCGATCGAGGATAGAGTCGAGATACTCGTGCAGCCGTGGTGGTTCGACGTCCGCGACGGCCTCGGCGGCGGCACGCCGACAGCTGTCGGCCTTTTCCATTAGCGGGGGGTTACGAGGGCGGAGCCAAAGACCTTTGGAAACGCCCGGTCGACTGCTACCATGCTCGACGTTGACACGAACGGATCGGTTCGCACCGTCACGATCGACCGCCCCGAGGCGCGCAACGCCCTCACCGTCGACGGTCTCGAGGCCCTCGAGACGGCGATCGACGGCGCCGACGCGCCGGTGATCTACATCCGCGGGCGCGGCCCGGCCTTCTCCGCGGGGGCCGATCTGAACGAGGTCGCGGCACTCGAGGGGGATCACGACCGCGGGGCCGACTTCGCGCGCCTGGGCCAGCGGGTCGCCCGAACGATCGAGGACGCCCCTGCGATCGTCGTCGCGGGCATCGACGGCCCCGCACGCGGGGGCGGCCTCGAGCTCGCGCTCGCCTGCGACGTCCGGGTGGGGACTCCGGATTCCACCTACGGCGAACCGGGAGTCGGCTTCGGCCTGTTCGGTGCCTGGGGCGGAACCGTCCGGCTGCCCCGGGTGCTGGGCGAGGGCGACGCCCTCGAGTTCGCCCTCTCCGGACGATCGATCGACGCCGAGGAAGCCCTGCGGATCGGACTCATTTCCCGCATCGATGACGATCCCCGATCGGTCGCCGAGGAGATCGCGGAAAACGCAGACGACGCGCTGGTCGCCCTGAAGCGCCGGATCCGAGACGACGGCGAGCGTGCGACGCAAGAGCGACGCGAGGCGACCGCCTTCGCCGACCTCGTCGCCGCTCACGCCGACGATATCGACGCGCTGCTCGAGTAGCGGTCGCCGCTCGAGGGAAGCTACAGGCGACTATTGGACCGAAAGCAGTTTGTTCACGAACACGAATAGCGAGATATGCCCGAACCGGCGTTTCTGGAGGCCGATCGCGTGACGCTGCGGCCGATCGAGGAGGCGGATCTCGAGTTCCTGCGGGCGCAGGTCAACGATCCACGGGTCTGGCGCGCGATCGGGCGATCCAGACCCATCAACGGCGAGCAGGAGCGCGATTTCTTCGAGAACGTCGTCTGTAGTGACGACACCGTAGATCTACTGATCGTCGCCGACTCGACACCCGTCGGGACGATCGGCCTCTTCGAATTCGACTGGGAGGCCCGCAGCGCGGAAATCGGCTACTGGGTCGGACCCGACCACCACGGACGGGGGTACGGCACCGAAGCGGCGGAGCGCATCGTCCAGTACGCCTTCGACCAACTCGGGCTTCACCGGATCACCGCCCACGTCTTCGAGTTCAACGAGCCGTCACAGCGGCTCCTCGAGTCGCTGGAATTCACGCGAGAGGGCGTCCATCGCGACGCCGAGTTCGTCGACGGCGAGCACCAGGACGTCTACTGGTACGGCCTCCTCGAGGACGAGTGGCGAAGCGCCTGATGTCCGCGAGCCGTTACGCGAGCGGGTCCGGAGCCGGCGGCGCGTTGCGCTTGTGTTCGCTGCGCTCGTACATCCCGCGGACCCGCTCGACCGTTTCCTTATCGACCTCGAGCAACCGAGCGGTCGCGGCGACGGAGAGTGGGCCGTCGACGTGGGCTGCGAGGATATCATCGAGCGTCTCGTAGCTGATCCCCAGTTCGTCCTCGTCGGTCTGATCGGCCCACAGCTCGGCAGTCGCGGTTTTGGCCGCCAGTTCCTCGGGGACGCCGACGTGGCGCGCGAGCTGGCGGACCTGCCCCTTGTAGAGGGTCCCGATCGGGTGGCAGTCGACGGCCCCGTCGCCGTACTTCGTGAAGTAGCCCACGGCGGCCTCGCTGCGGTTGCCGGTTCCCAGGACCAGCCGGCTCTCGTGATTGGCGACGAGATAGTTCAGGACTGCCCGAACGCGAGCGCGGGCGTTACCGATGGCTTCGCGGTCGCCTTCCGCTTCGGGGTAGACCGACAGCAGCGAGTCGACGATCGGTTCGATCTCGATCACGTCGTAGCTGATCTCGAGGTCCCGTGCGACCCGCTCGGCGTCGCTCATGTTCCCCTCGCTGCTGACGGTCGCCGGCAGGACGAGTCCGTGGACGTTCTCGGCTCCGAGGGCTTCGACGGCCAGATAGCCGGTCAGCGTGCTGTCGATCCCCCCGGAGAGACCGAGGACGGCACCGTCGGCTCCCGCGGCGTCGACCCGCTCGCGAATGAACGCCGTGATGTGGTCGCGCTGCCGTTCCAGTTCCTTGTCCGAAAAGCGAAGGTCGATCATACGGGATCCTATGCCGGGCGTGACCTAATAGGCTGCCCTCTCCGGGGAAAAAGTGCCCGAACAGTCGATTTCGACGGAACGGCACGACTCGAGGCGGAGTCAATAACGCGGCCGAGTGGAAGGTCCGGGTGCGAGAATTGAACTGCGCGTCTCAGCCGGACGGGCTGAAGGATAGCCACTACCCCAACCCGGACACATCGCGTCTTTCGACACGACTCGCTACCACGGTGGACACGTAATACGTGCTGATAGTCCGCAGCGATTGCAACTCGAGGACGGGTTTTTGTCGTCGCGGGCACGTGGGCCGGTTCGAGAGCGCTACGTTCAAGTGCGACCGGAAGATATGCTTGAGTGAGTAGTGCGCCGATGTGGAGACGGACTTCGTCCGTCGAATTACGGCGCGCAAGCGGATGAAGTGTGCCGATGATGAGCAGTTCCATAGGAACTCCGAGCCTCGGTACGCGAGGAGCGCAGTGACGAAGTGCGCCGGTGGTGAGCAAATCCTGCGGATTTGCGATCCTCGGCGCACAAGCGAACGAAGTGAGCGCAGTGCGCCGGTGGTCCAGTGGTAGGACTCGAGCTTCCCAAGCTCGCGGCCCGGGTTCAATTCCCGGCCGGCGCATCCTGTTGCGAGCAAACTGTGAGCGACCGGTGCGCCACGAGGGAATCGAATCACGCGAGACGTAGCCCGCACAGCGGAGCGAGCAGGAACGTCTCGCCATCGGGTTCAATTCCCGGTCGGCGCATTTCTCGAGCGACCGAAGCTCCGAGAGCGCCCTCTACCGCTGCTCGCTATCAGGAGGAGAGTCACATCTACTGGAGAACAGCCCTGTCTACATGCCAGTTTGCGGTGGCTCCGTGGATACGGACTTCATACGAGCTTCACAGCCGAAATGACAGCTAAAACGGGTCCGGAAACCGGCTTACTCGTGAATTCCCATCGCTTCGATCTGCTCCTGGTACCGATTTCGGATCGTCACTTCGGTCACCTGCGCGACGTCCGACACCTCGCGCTGGGTCTTCTTCTCGTTACAGAGCAGTGACGCGGCGTAGATCGCGGCGGCGGCGTAGCCCGTTGGCGACTTGCCCGAGAGAAGCCCCTTCTCGGTCGTCGTATCGATGATCTCGTTGGCTTTCACCTGTACCTCCTCGGAGAGTTCGAGTTCGGAGCAAAAGCGCGGCACGTACTTCTTCGGGTTGACCGGCTCCATCTCGAGGCCGAGTTCCTGGGCGACGTACCGATAGGTGCGGCCGATCTCCTTGCGCTCGACGCGGGAGACGGCGGCGACCTCCTCGAGCGAGCGTGGGATACCCTCCATGCGGCAGGCGGCGTAGAGCGTGCTGGTCGCGACGCCCTCGATCGAGCGCCCGCGGATGAGGTCTTCGTCGAGCGCGCGCCGGTACATGACGCAGGCGACCTCGCGGACCGAGCGGGGGATCCCCAGCGAGGAGGCCATCCGGTCGGTTTCGGAGAGTGCGAACTGCAGGTTTCGCTCGCCGGCGTCTTTGGTGCGGATTCGTTCCTGCCACTTGCGCAGGCGGCGCATCTGGTTGCGCTTGTCCGAAGAAATAGAGCGGCCGTAGGCGTCCTGATTTTTCCAGTCGATCGAGGTCGTCAGCCCCTTGTCGTGCATCGTCTGGGTCGTCGGCGCGCCGACGCGGGACTTGTTCTGCCGTTCGGAGTGATTGAACGCGCGCCACTCCGGTCCATGATCGATATTCGTTCCTTCGACGATCAGGCCACATTGATCGCAGACGAGTTCGCCCTGATCCTCGCTCTTGACGAGTGTCCCTCCGTTACACTCGTCACACACCCGCTCACGCTCCGGTTCCTGTTCTTTTTCTGTCGTTTCAGGTTCTCGTTCGCGTTGGCGGGGTGGGCTAGCCATTTCGTGTAGATAACGATGTTGCAACGACTTAAGGACTCGCCACCATAGAGTCACCCTCGAAGTCAGTCGATCAGGTCCTGTTTCGACGGTAAATCGATATTACGCAGCGTTTCAGCCGCGTTTTCGGGTTCGAATACCTCGTTTCCGAACGATGAAAGATTTCAGAGGTAGCCGAACAGCGTTCCGACCAGTACCAACAGCCACATCGCGGTCCCGACCAGCAGCATGTCGTTGAACTTCGAGTCGCGAGCCGCGCGTTTGGCCGCGCCGCCGGCGATCAGGCCGAGCGCGACGACGACGAGCATGCGCTGGACGACGACCTCGAGGGGGAGCGCGTCGACGCCGAGCATGCCGTAGTCGAGCCAGACCGCGACCGCGAGCGAGCCCGCGGCGACGACGGCGGCGTCGAGTCGGCGCGTGAGCCCGCGTGCGATCAGGTAGGTGGCCACCGGGATGCCAATGCCGATCACCGGATAGAGCAGCGCGGCGATCTGGTGGGGCGTGAGGAACTCGGCGCGGTGCTCGAGGAAGATGCCGGCCGCCCGGACGCCGAGGTACAGCGCGACGACGGCGACGACGAGGAGGAGATGGCCGACCTCGACGCGATCGTAGGCGGCGGCGATCCGCCGGCGGTCGACGTCGGTCAGGTGATCGTCGATGGCGTCGGGCGTCCGCTGGCGGACCTGTTCGGCAGACCGGCCGGCGTCGCTCGCAGCGTCGGCGGCGCGCCTACCGGACCGTATGCCGACCAGCGTGGGGATGACGAGGAATCCGGCGAGTTCGACGAGGGTAGCCCAACCGTCTGCGTCGGAGGAGTTGCCGTTATCGAGGTAGATGCGGCTGACGTCGTCCTGAACGTCTACTTGCGGGTGAGCCATGAAGTTGGACTCGACTTTTCGCTGGGCGGACTGGGACCCGTGAACGCGGTGTTGCAACGTGAACCAGTCGAAGTGTTCGGAGTGCGTCTGCATGGCGACCCAGTCGTCGTCCTCGTTGGGACTCTCGTAGAGCCGGATGTGATATCGCTGTCCGTAGTAATTGCCGTCCTCGAGCTGGAGCGTCTCGGTCGTCCAGTAGCCGCTCTCGTTCGGGCCGGGGTCGATGTAGGCGTAGCGGACGCCGCCGTCGGCCTCACCCCAGTTGAGAGAGGGGATTCGTCCACGCCGTTCGTCCGCTGGCGGTTCGTCTGCGGTCGTATTGTCGGCCGAATCGTTCGTCGCGTTGGCGGTCGTATTGGTGGCCGAATCGTTCGTCGCGTTGGCGGTCGTATTGGTGGCCGAATCGTTCGTCGCGTCGGCGGTCGTATTGGTGGCCGAATCGTTCGTCGCGTCGGCGGCCGAATCGGTCTCGTTCTCAGAGACGTTTTCACCACCGGTCAGTGCGTACGTATCCGGCACCGCCTCTTCCTCCGATTCGTTGATTTCCGACCAGTCGCCGCCGCCCGATTCGGTCAGTATTCGTTCGATATCGTCGACGTCACCGCGGACGATCACGTTGATCGGACTGCGCTTCTGGAACCCCTCCCGCGGACTGAGATACTCCCAGAACCCGCTCTCGGAGTCATCGAACGAGACGACCTCGGGAGTCGGCTTCTTCGGGGCCGGATCCTCGGCCGTGAGCTGGCCGGTCGACAGCGACAGCAACATCGAGGGGCCGCCGACGAGCACGAACGAAAGGGCGAGTAACACGGCCGCGATCACGAGCGATCGGCGCATTTCGTCGGTACTAGCCACGGGACCCATATCAAACCGTATGTAATCGACCCGATGGGGTGTCGGGGAGCGACCGTTCCAGTCGAATCAGCAGTGCTCGAGAGCCACGTCAGGGGACGCAGGTCCGCCGTCCGGTTCTGTTGTGAGTCTCCGTGCCGAAATCAGGTGTCTACGGTGGGACCGACGGTAGTAACGGGGACGAGAGCCTCGCGGACGACGCGCTGTGAGACGCTCCCGACGACGTTCTGTTCGTACTCGTCTCCGCTGGTTCCCATCACGATCAGATCGACGTCGGTGGCCGCGGCGTAGTCGACGATGCACTCAGCCGGATTACCCGTATCGACCGCCGTCTCCGTCTCGACGTCGCTCGCCGTGGCCCGCGTCACGGCGTCGTCGATCGCCTCGCGGGCCGTCGCCTCGAGGTCGTCGCGGACGTGCGCGACGCGCTCGTCATCGAGGACGAGAAAGGCGCGGTCGTCGACGACCGAGAGGACGTGTAGGGTCGCGTTTCTCGTGGCCGCGACGTCGATCGCGTGCGCCGCAACGGTCGCCGCGTGGTCGCTGCCGTCGGTGGGGAACAGAATCGTCTCGTACATCGATCTCTGCGCTACCCTCTCGCGCGGACGGAAAAAGGGGTTTCCCTCCCTCCCCGATGGCGGGAACGATCGGGCTAGATACCGGGAATACCGAGCACGTCGGGAGTGACGAAACCGACCACCGCGAACAGGTAGACGATTCCGACCGCGACGATCCAGGCGACGAAGCCGATCGCGACGGCGGAGCCCCAGCCGCCGGGGTAGCGCCAGTTGATGACGGCGACCCAGACGATCAACATCAACAGGATACCAAGCAGGGGAACCCAGCCGACGAAGAAGCTCGTGACGGCCCACGCGACCGCGCCGATCAGCGCCGTCACCGCCGCGTTCACGAAGCTCGCCTCTCGGTCTAACACCAGCCGTGCGCCCGCGAGGATACCGATCGTTCCCACGAGCAAGCTCAGCACGAAGATCAGGATTGAGTCCGCGGCGGCCATATTAGGGTTTCCAGCTGAGTTCGATCTCGACCGTCTCACGATTCCCGCGGAGCATCGACGATCGTTCGACCACTTCGACTGAGAGGTCGATGTTCTGTGGTGGATCGAGCGACACGTTCTTGTTCCCGACGGGGACGGTAATCTCCTCGTCGCCCTGCTCGAACTCCGCTGCGAGGTCCGTGAAGTACGCGGCGAGTTCCTCTCGCGGCAGTGTTTCGTCGGCGGTCGTCCGTTGCGCCATGCGCCAATATGGCGGTCGTGTCCGCAAAAGTATGGGCATCGAACGGCGTCCTAATTCGCTGTTACCGGCTCGACCGCCGCTGTAACAGGTCACTATAGCACTGCGAGAAACCGACACCGAATCGACCGCTAAAACAGATTCGCCTGCTGATAGACCGATATCCCCTCGCTCGTGATCTCGTACGGCTTCTTCTCACGGGAGTGATTCGCATCGCGGATCTTCTGAATCTCGATCGCCATTCGCGTCTCGCGGAAGTCATCCGGTCGGATGTACTGCAGGACGAAGACGGCATCCGTGAGATACTCGACGATCCCGTACCGCGAGGCGTAGGCGGTCTCCGAAGACGCCTCGCTGGTCAACAACGCGGTGACCCCCGCCCCCTTCAAGCTTCGGGCGAAATCGTATATTTCGTTTCGGCGTTTCGCCCGGTCTTCGTACATCATCTCGAGTAAGGAGACCGAATCCAGAACGAGCCGCGAGGCGCCGAACTCCTCGACGAGCGCGGGGAGTTCGTTGCGGATCGACGCCAGGCTGTTGGCCATCTCGATGGGGTCGACGTCGACCACGGCGAGCTGACCGTCGGCGACGTACTCGTCGAAGGCGTACCCCTTCTCGGTCGCGCTATTGATGACCCGGTCACGGCTCTCCTCTAACGTGATGAACACGGCCCGTTCGTCCCGCTCGAGGGCGTGGGTGATAAACTGGAGCCCGAAGGTCGTCTTGCCGGTCCCGGCACCGCCCATCGCAACGAGGAGCGAGCGCTCGGGAACGCCGCCCTGAATCATCTGATCGAGCCCGTCGATGCCGAGGTCGATTCGGGGGAGTTCCGAATCGAGTTCCTCGTCGAAGTCCGGTTCGTCGCTTCCCAGGACGAAGTCGAGATCATCGAATCCCTCGAGATCGGCCGCCGCGTCGCCGTCGTCACCGACGGCAGCCGGCTCCGACGCCTCGATGTCCTGTAACGCCGAGCCGAAGTCCTCCTCGAACAGGGAGTCGCCGTCCGCCGCGTCATCCGCATCCGGCGTTCGATTCCGGGCCGAATCGTCGTCGATGGGACTCGGCGGCTCGTCCGCGACGGAGAATGCGTCGCCCTGCGGGTCACGCTGGTCGTCTTCCGGCCGAGCCCGGTCGCCGTCGCCCGATGCGAGCGACTCGGAACGGTCGTCACGGACGGCCTTATCGGTGTCGTCGAGACGATCGTTTGCGTCGTCGTCCTCGAGATCGGCGGCGTCCGGCTCCGACTCGGATCCGTCGCCGTCGTCCTCGCCCTCGAGTGCTCGGTCGAACCAGTCCGTGACGTCGTCACTCACGGGGACCACCTGCTGGCCGTCGCCGGAACGGGCAGGGGCGGCCGACGGGGACCGCAAACTGGCCGACCGCTGGGATCGACGGCGACGCGACGGGAGTACTCGAGTAGACGGCTGCCATACTGGACACTGCGACGTGGTCGTCGCGGGCGTTCACGTGACCGGATTCGTTCCACCCGGATTAAGCTTGTTGCCGTCGACGGGACAAGCGTGGCTTTTTGACGACGGGGGGGCTAGCCGCGGACGATGGACGTCGACGTCGGAATCGTCGCCCAACGCGACAACGAGCGTGCACAGGAACTCGCCGCGAGCCTCGTCGACGCCCTCGAGGAGACGGGCGCGAGCGCCGTCGTCGACGAGGCGACCGGCGGGGCGATCGCGGCGGCCGCCGTCCCGGTCGCCGGGATGGCGAGTCGCGATCTCGTCGTGAGCATCGGCGGCGACGGAACGTTGCTGTTCGTCGCGCGCGAAGTCAGTCCCGCGCCGATCATCGGGGTCAACCTCGGCGAAGTCGGCTTTCTCAACGCCGTCGCCCCCGCCGACGCGCTCGCGGTCGTCACCGCGCTCGTCACCGAACTCTCGGAGACGGGCACCGTCGAGGGCCGCGAACTGGCGCGGCTGCAGGCGACCGGCGTCGACGAGGACTGGACGCTCGAACCCGCGCTCAACGAGGTCGTCGTTCACGGCCATCGGCGGGGCCACGGCGGCGGGGCAACCATCGAGATCACCGTCGACGGCCAGCGCTACACCGAGAGCCACGCGGACGGCGTCCTCGTGGCCACGCCGACGGGCTCGACCGCCTACAACCTCAGCGAGGGCGGCCCGCTGGTTCACCCGTCGGCCGACGCGCTCGTCGTCACGCAGATGGCCGCGACCGAGTCGATGCCGCCGCTGGTCGTCGAACCGGACACTGAACTCACGCTCACCGTCTCCGGGACCGACACCGCCTACGCGATCAGCGACGGGCGCAACCGACGGCGGCTCGAGCCGCCCGCGACGGTATCGGTCTCGATCGCCGACGAGTTCGTGACGCTCGTCGGCCCGCAGGCGAACTTCTTCGACGGGCTCGACAAACTCGAGTAGCCCTACTGCTCGCCCTCGACGAGCCGCTCGAGATGTTCCGGCGGCACCGAGCCGCGGGCGGCGCGGCCGTCCGAAACGAACGTCGGCACGCCGGTGATACCCTGCTGTTGTGCCTCGGTGAACCGGTCCTCGAGCTCCGCCCGGAGACTCTCGTCCGAGACAGCATCGCGAATTTCGTCGCCCGGCAGGTCGATGGCCTCGGCGAGGTCGACCAGAACGTCGACATCACCGATGTCGCGGCCGTCCTGCCACAGCGCCGTGTAGATCGAGTCGTCGAACGCCGCCCACTGCCCGGGGTACTCTTGCTTGACGTACCACGAGGCAACCTGCGCATCGAACGAGTCGACGTCGATCGCCAGCTCTTGGGCCATTTCGACGCCGTACTCCTCCTGCAGCCGGCGGACGTTCTGTTTCGCCTGTTCGAAGTACTCGTCGTCCTTGCCGTCGTCGACGTCCTGATCGATCGAACCGTCCGGGTTCCGCTTCCCGCGTCGCAGGTCGAAGGGGTGCCACTCGACGGCCAGTGGCTCGTCACGGCCCTCGCGGTACTGCTCGAGCGATCGGGTCCCCAGATAACAGAACGGGCAGACGTAGTCGGCGTAAATCGTGATACGATCCGCGGTCTCCGAAGTCGATTCGGTGTCAGCGTCAGCCATAGCGATGCTAGGCAGTCACCACGGAAAAGTCGCGGGTCACCGGCAGTCGGCTGGAGGCGGCTCGAGACGAAGTGCATGTGGCTCGAGAAGGGGTGGAGATAGCTCGAGGTTGGGTGACGACGGGCCAGTGAGAGGTGGCTGCGGCGTAGCACCGGTCTGAGTTGATAGCCCAGCCCGTTAGCTCTCCGATCCGGAGGCGGCCGCGTCGGCAGCGTTCGTCTCGGCGTCCCTCACGTCCGGCAGGTTCGGATCCCGGTACGGGTTGCGGCCGTAGGCCGGCAACTCGTCCTCGAGCTGGGATTTCAGCACGCGGCGGAGCCGGTTCAGACTCGTCGTGTCCAGTCCGTAGTCGGCCGCGAGCCGCTTGAACGATTCCTCATCGGTGATATCGTGGGCGCGGTACTGGGCGAACAGCTCCTCCATTCGGTCGGCGGAAAGCGTCTGGGCGTCGATCTCGTCCAGCCCGAAGTACTGCTGGCGGTCGACGTCGACGACGTGGCGGATCGCCACCAGCGCGACCTTCTCGATCGCTCGCTGGCTGCCGAACTCGGTGAGATCGATCTCGTCCATGACGCCGAGTGCCAGATCGCGCTGCCACGGCGTCACCTCGAGGGCGTTGCACAGCGCCTGGGTGGTTCGCAGCCGATCGAGGTGGTGAGCGCGTTCGCTGTAGCCCGGCGTCGCCGCGTGCTGTTCGTCGTGGAGGCGACGAACGCTCTCGGAGAGGTCCGCGTCGGGGGAGTCGGCGCGGCCGATAACCGTCGCGCTCGGCGTGACGACGCCCCACTGGCGGACCGTCGAATCTCGCTGGACATCCGCCCGGGAGAGCGACCCGGAGCCGGGCCGGGTCTCGAGGCGGCGCTCGGAGTCGGGATCGGGCTCGACGCCGTCCGCGACCGCCGCGGCTCGCTCGGAATCTGGACCAGGGTCGGCACCGTCGTCTTGCATCGTCTGTCGGTCGGAGAGGGAGAGTGAAAAAGGCTCGCTCCATTTAGTGGCCGATTACCTGGACTAACAGCCTTTCTAACAGGTATCGGGCGATAGCAGCGGCGCTCGAATGATGTCGATCGCTGTCGCTTCGCTCTCGAGTGAGTGAGTCCGCGAGAAGCCCTTCGTAGCTCTACCTTGTGACCAGAAGCACTTAAAGGATGGACGGCTCGCTCGAGTCGCGAAGGAACAGCGAGTATCGTCGAGCGATCGATAGGTCGAGCCGTGGCTGTTCGAGAACGGATTTCTCGGCAGAATCGGGGCGTCGCTCTCGTCGTATCTTCACCTTGTGACCAGAGACACGTAAACGAAAGCGGGGTCGGGACGCGGCTCGAGCTACCGGACGGCCGCGATAATCTCGTCGATGAACCCGTTCAGCCGTTCGGTGTCGGGCCCGCCCCGTGCGTGAATTGCGGGATCGATCTCCTTCGGCGGGTGTGCGAATTCGGCACCGACGGCGTCGCCGATATCGGTCTCCCCGTCGCCCGCTCGTTTCCGCTCGAGCAACTCGCGAGCCCGGTCGATTCGATCCGCATCGAAAACTGCGGGTGCCTGCTCGCGGAGGAAGGTTTCGAACTCGAGGGCCGGCAGCTCGTGTTCGCCGCGCTCGCCGGTCTCTTTGAGATAGGACGCGGACATGGCCGCCCGACAGATCGTGAGATTTCGCTTCACGGTCGGTTTGGTCTGTGTCTCGCTGAAACGGTCGTCGTCGGCCGGGACCGTCATCGTTCCGTCGTCGGCTTCGACGACGTATGTCTCGTCTCCCGCCTCGAGGATCGGAAACGTGTCGTCGCCGGTGTTGACCAGATGGTGCGAGACGTATTTGCGATAGTTGCTGGTTGCGATCCCGCGCCACGTGTGATAGAGGTCGATCGGGTTGTACGTTCGTTCGATATACGCCGTGAGATCGGCGGGGTCGTACGCGAGGCGGTAGCGGATCGGACTCCGCAGCAGGTCGATCGCGCCCTCGTTCGAGTCGGCGAGCAGGCGCGCGAACGTCCGCACGTCCCACCCCTGATACTCGAACTCACCGCGGTCCGCGACGACCGTCTCGGGAGCGCCCTCGAGGTGAGCGTACCGGCGCAGATCCGTCGGCGCGAAGACGAACCCGACGTCGTAGTCGCTGTCGGGACTCGCCGCCCCCCAGGCGTGGCTCCCGCGAGCGACCGCCAGCGCCACCGCGATATCGTGCTCGCGTTCGATCGCAGTCAGGTGGTCGTCGACGGTCTCGGGAACGTGTGCTGGAACGGGAGACATGGCTGTGTCTCGAGTATGCGGGAACGAAATGCGAGAAGACCGGGTGACGAATGCCCTTCGTAGCTTCACCTTGTGACCAGAAGTACTTAAAGAACGGTCCGAGCGAAAACTTGGAAACCAAAACGGAATCTGGGGAGAGAGGTCCGATTACCCGGTGATCCCGCTCTGGAAGCCGCGGCGAACCGTCATGGCGTGTGCGTAATCGGATTGGGAGAGCACACCGACGGGTTCCCCGTTTTCCTCAACCAGTGCGTTCACGCTCCCGGACTGGTTCAGCACGGCCAACGTATCGAAGGCGTCGTCGGTCGGCTCGACGCGAGAGACCACTCGCATGACCTCCTCGACGCGGGTCGTTCCGCGCTCCTTTCCTCGAGCCTTTTGCACGTCATCGAGCGTGATAATGCCGAGGACCGCCCCGGTATCATCCGTAACGAGGTAAAGGGGGTAGCGTTCGCGAAGCATTCGGCCACCGAACTCCTCGAGCGTCGCGTCTGCCGAGATCGTCGCGGGATCTCGGGTCATGATGTCGCCGACCGTAATGCCCTCGAGCAGTTCGTCGAGGAGGACGGACCGCGATTCCGTCGTCGCGGCGCCGTAGATGAAGAAGGCGAGGAGGAGGAGGATGAGCTGAAAGGTGAGGACGCCGACGATGGCGAACAGGAAGGCGAAGAGGACCCCGACTCGTGCCGCGATCCGCGTCGCGGTCCCGTACGGGCGGGAGCGAGCGAGGAGGGCGCGGAAGATGCGTCCACCGTCCATCGGGAACGCAGGGAGGAGATTGAATCCCGCCAGTATCAGGTTCGTGAGGGCCAGATAGCCGACGATGAATCGCGACACCTGGAAGGAGTTCGGTGCGATGAGAACGCCCGCGTAACAGACGGCGGCGACGAGGACGCTCGTGAGCGGGCCGGCGATGGCGATCCAGAACTCGCGGTCCCACTCCTTCGGGAACGTCTTCAGCGACGCGATGCCGCCGAGGATCCACAGGGTGATCGAGTCGATCTCGATACCGTACCGCAACGCGACCCACGAGTGGCCGAGTTCGTGCAGCGTGACGCTCACGAACAGCCCGATCGCCGCCGCGATACCGATAAGCCACGGTGTCGTCCCGGCGCGGAGCTGGGACAGATCGAATTCGGAGCCGGTGACCCCTTCGATGAATCCGGCGTACAGTTCGATCTGCTGGCCGCTCCCGATGAGCCACGCGAGGATCGGGAGGAAGATCAATAATGATGTGTTGATTCGAATCGGGATATCCCAGATCTCGGTGATAGTGTAACTTCGCACACTCGCTGCTGTCACTCCGGGGTCTTAGGTGACCGGAAACCGGTTCCGACGGGTTCGTCGGAATCCGCGTCGCACGATCCCGACAGCGCCGTTACTGTGGGGTCGTTTCACCGACCGCTCCGGGACGCGAACCGTCCCGGCCGTCGATCTCAACGGCATCGAGCGGCGGAGCGTCGTAACTGTCGAATCGAAGTTTCAGAGAACGGCGGCCGTCCCGTCATAGCTCTACCTTGTGACCAGAGGCACTTAAAGAAACGATGGGGCGCTCGAGTCAACGACGAACGCCGTACCCCATCGAAGCCCTTCGAACCCACGTCGAGCCAGTTACTACTGGTTCCGAAAGGTTGAATCGCCCGCTACCCTGAATGCGGGCAATGAGTCATCAGTTGCCGGACGTGCAGGCGACGTCGCCCGACGTCACCGTCGGTCTGAGCCAGGTCGGCGTCACCGGCGTCGACAAACTCGTCAAGATCGCCCGCGAGGGCAAGCGACCGATCGTCCTCACTGCGGAATTCGAAGTCTTCGTCGACCTCCCGGGCTGGCGCAAGGGCGCGGACATGAGCCGTAACATGGAGGTCATCGACGAGATCCTCGAGGACGCGACCCGCGAGGAGGCCTACGGCGTCGAGGAAGTCTGTGGCGAGGCCGCCGAACGCCTGCTCGAGCGACACGACTACACCTCGAGAGCGGAGGTCTCGATGGAAGCCGAGTTCATGCGCCGCGAGCAGACGCCGGCCAGCGACCGCGAGACCCAGCACACGGTCGATATCGTGGCCTCGGCGACCGCCACCGAGGACGGAACCCGCGAGGAGATCGGCGCGAACGTCACCGGCATGACGGTCTGTCCCTGCTCGCAGGGGATGTCCACGGCCCGCGCGAAGCAGACCCTCGAGGACCTCGGCGTCGAGGAGGAGACGATCACGCAGTTCCTGGACGAGGTGCCACAGCCGGGACACTCACAGCGGGGCCACGCGACGCTGACCGTCGAGGCGAACGGCGATCCCGCGGTCGATCTCAACGACATCATCGACATCGCTCGGGACTCGATGAGCGCGCGGATCTACAACCTCGCGAAGCGGCCCGACGAGGACCACATGACCTACGAGGCCCACGCCGACGCGAAGTTCGTCGAGGATTGTGTGCGCGCGTTAGCTGAAGGCGTCGTCGACGAGTTCGACCACCTGCCCGACGACGCGGTGATCACGATGAGTCAGTCCAACGACGAGTCGATCCACCAGCACAACGCCCACGCCGAGCGCGTGGTCGAGATGGGGACGCTTCGCGACGAGATTGCGAATTAAAACTCGAGCGGCTCCGCTTCCTCCCACCGAGGCACGAACTCCTCGTGGACGTTCGCGGCGAACTCCGGATCCTTGAGGTCGATCATGCCAAAGGCCTCGCCCGAGGAGAGCGGATTGGGCACCTGAATGCAGACCTCGACCCCGTCGATGATGTTGAACGAGCCCGTGATGTCGTCGTGCGTTCGGACGTCGAAGTCGTCGCGTTGCTGTAAAGTCTCCCGATACCGCCGGCCCACTTCCTCCGACATCGAGGCGACCATCTCGCGAGTCATCAACAGATCGACCGAGACGCCCCGATCGAGTGCGTCCTCGAGTTGAGCGTTTATCTCCTCGCTGACCGCCTGCATGTCCCACTGGGGAGAGGGATGCGACGACACCATCACGATGTTGCGGTCAGCGGCCGCGAGGCGCTCTAAGAGGAGGTCGATCGTCTCCTCGGGACCGACGGCGGCGGTCCAGAACTGTTCCTCGACGGGCTCGGCCGCATCGAGTTCGTCGGCGAGGTCGTCAACGATCGACTCGTACTGATCCGCCTTCTCGTCGAGTTCGCGTTTCTTGTCCTCGAGCAGCCGATCGAGCGCCGTCGACGGCTCGACGGCGACGTACTTCTTCGGCCGACTGGCGGTCTGGCTGCGGACCAGGTTGTACTGTTCGATGCTGTTGAGCACGTCGTAGATCCGCCCCATCGGCACGTCGCTCGCCCGCGACAACTCCTTGGCCGTTGTGGGGCCGGTAGTGAGGAGCGATCGGTAGGCTCGAGCTTCGTACTCGGAGAGCCCGAGATCCCTGAGACTGGCCATGCCGGACGATGCCTCCGAAGAAATATAAACACTGTGGTAGTTTGACGGGAGGGCGGACTCGGCCCCGAGGAGGCCGAACGTCAGTCCAGAAGGTGCTGGACCTGCTCGCTCAACTCGGAGGGAGTTTCGGCGCGATCGGAGACGCGATCGTCCAGTTCGGCTCGCGCCGTTCCCGCCTCGAGGGCATCGGCGCCGGGGACGACGACCTTCTCGTGGTCTGCCAGCCGAAGCGCGCCGCGGTGCAGATCGGAACCGGGCTCGCCGGCGACCCTGATCACCAGCGGCCCCTCGAGCAGTCGGGAAACCGCGGTCGCGTAGCGAGCGATCTGGACGCCGAAGCGGTCGCTCGCACCGGCGAAGGCCTCGAGCGTCTCGCGTGCGATTTCGCGATAGCGGTTCTCACCGGTGAGGGCCGCCAGCTCGAGCAGCCCGTCCGCGAACGCCACGTTGGAGTCCAGCGGCCGGAGCGGCCGATCGCACAGGCCGACGCCCGCGGCGGGACCGTCGAGGAACGAGTCCTCGTCGTGAAGGCGTTCGATCGTCGCGTCGGCGATCGCCGTCGCGTCCGCGAGGACGGACGGATCGATCGTGCTCGCGGCCGTCGTCAGCGCGCCGAGAACGCGCGCCTGATTGCTGAGAAGGGGGACGGGGTCTCCGTTGCCGTCGCGATGGGCGTCCTCGAGCGCGTGCACGACGACGCCGTCGGCGAGCAGGTCCTCGCGGAGGGTCTCGAGCGCGCGTTCGGCGTACCGACGGGCGCGCTCGTCGTCGGTGTAGGCGTAGTAGGTGAGCAGTCCCTCGATCGCCAGCGCGTTGGATCCGGCGAAGACCCCCTCGTCGACCGGCGGCTCCGCGGCGGCCGCCCGATCGGTGGCGTCGAGGCTGTACGCGTCGTCCTCGCCGGGAGCCTGGCTGTTCGCGAAAGCGGCGGCCTCGCCGTTCCACAGGGTGCCCGTCAGATAGCCGATCGTCCGCTCGGCGGGGTCGCGGTACTCGTCCGCGCCGGTCAGCAGGTAGGCGTTGGCGAACGCCCGCACGAGCGCGCCGTTTGAGTCGAGGAGTTTCTCGCGCTGGAGCCCCGACCAGTCGGGCTCGGTCGCAAAGCGGTAGAAGCCGCCCTCGTACTCGTCGAACAGGTTCGCGCTGACCGCGTCGTAGGATCGCAACGCCATCTCCCGGTCGCGTTTGAGCGCGAACTCGAGCGCGTCGGGTAGCGGGAACTTCGGTTGCTGACCCCAGCCGCCGGCGGTTTCGTCGTAGGTGTCGGTGAGGTGGCCGAGCATTCCCTGCTCGATATCGGCCGTCAACTCGCCCGCGGGTGGGTTGTCCTCGCGGAGCGGACGGGGAACGCGCGCCGCGCCGGTCCCTTTCGTCTGCCACATCGTTCGGACGCTGTCGAGGACCTGTCGCATTCCGTCGGGGCCGAGATAGCCGGCACCGGTCAGGACCTCCCCGTTCGGTGCGAGGAAGACCGTCGACGGGAAGCCGCCCATGTTGTACCGATCGCGAACGCGCGGGTGTCGGTCCACGTCGACTCGCACGGGAACGAAGCTATCGTTGACGTTGGCCGCGATTCGAGGGTCTGCGTAGGTCTCCGCGTCCATCTCGTGGCAGTGATCGCACCACGTCGCGGTCAGCGAGAGCAAGACGGGAACGTCTTCGTCCGAAGCCTCGTCGAAGGCCTCCCCTCCCCACTCGCGCCACTCGACGCGCGTCGTCTCGTTCATACCGCATCGACGTGAGTCCCCGGCGTAAGGCCTTCGTTCGCGTCCGGTGCCGGATCGCGGTCTCGAGCGGTTTCGGGCGACCTCGAGCGGGCACGGGCGGCGATTCCGTCGCTGGAACGAGAGTAAAAGATTTTCACCGTTCGGCGACAATATCCGCGTATGCTCCGGTGGATCCTCGCGCTGTTGCTCATCCCGTTTCTCGACGCCGTGTTACTCGCGGTGATCGTCACCCAGTTCGGGTTCGTCAACTGGGTCGGGATGGTGCTGCTCGTCGTCCTGACGGGACTGGTCGGCATGCTACTCGTTCGGGCCGAAGGGCGGCGAACGATCCGGAAGATGCAGCGCTCGATGGCACAGGGGAAGCCGCCGACGAACGAACTGCTCGACGGCGGCTTGCTGATCGCCGCCGGCGCGTTCCTGCTGACCCCCGGACTGGTGACGGATCTCATCGGCTTCCTGCTCGCCGTTCCGCTGACCCGGATCCCGATCCGCGCCGCGCTCAAGCGCTTCGTAATCGTTCCGTACGCGGACAAGAAGACCGGCGGCTTCGCCAGCGGCGGGGTCTGGACGTTCGGCTTCCCAGAGCAGGAAGCGGCAGACGAACGCACTGGACCGACTGACGGCGGGACGTACGATCTCGGTACCGACGACTATACCGTTGATGGCGACGGCAACGAGGACTCGTACACGATCGAGTTCGGCGACGACCGCACGGACGACGGGGACGAAAGAGACGACGATCCCCTCGCTCGGTAGCGAATCTCACGGGTCGGGGAGAAAGAAACGCTTAAACGTCCCACCGGGCAACTACCGAGTGCGAGGGAGACGGCGCGGGCCAATAGCTCAATTAGGTTGAGCGCCACTCTGATAAGGTGGAGGCTCTCGGTTCAAATCCGAGTTGGCCCATACTTTTGCGGCGAGCAACCTCGCGAGCCGCAAATACGGAACCCTACTCGAATTTGAATTACGGAAGTCGCAGCCCGGGAGCGAACGAAGTGAGCGACCCAGAACGTCTTCCGGTGGTTCAAATCCGAGTTGGCCCACTATTCTCGGCGAATAACGTCGTGGGCCGAGAGTATGTGCTGCCGCGAGGATTTGAGTCCTGCAAGTCGCACGCTCACAGGCAAAGCGAGTGAGATCGTCGTCCGTCGGTTCACATTCGAGGCCGCTTCTCGCGGCGAATCACTTCGCAAACCAGCGGCCTACCGGACGACTCGAGTCACCGAAGCACTACGGACTCGCGTGCCCCTTCTGCTCGACGGATCGTCGCGACGGTCGACTCGGTCACGGAACGATCGGGGCCAGTAACGGCTCGCGTGAGACGAGCAGAACGACGTTGTTGCTCGCGAAGAGGGCGTACATTCCGACGATAGTAGCGACGAAGGCGATGTCCAGCGGCGTCGAGAGGACGTAGCCGATCAGAAGCACGAAACTGGCATAGATGAGGGCGGCGAAAACGACGCCGGCGATACCGAAGAGGTCGTGAAGAAAGACCGTCACGGGATTTATCTCGTACGCGTACGGGACGGTAAAGAACAGTACGGTTGCGACGAGATCGACGAACCACACGCTAAAGAACGCGGCCCGAAGTCTGGTAGTCCCCGGTCGCTTCAGCTCGATCCCGAAAGAGGCCGTGTCCACCATCGTATTGAAGACAACGCTTGTCCGAGCATTACGCGTTGTACTTGCTGATTCCGGCCGTGTGATGGGTTGACTTGCTGCGGGAACGAGACAGCGCTGCAAGCAAACGACCGACGGGGACCCGGACGTAGCGCTGGAAGAGGACGACGGGTTACACGGGTCGTCGTTTCGTACGATCTGCTGTAACTGTGTCCCGACGTACCCGCGACCCGCCATGCGGGTGCGCCGGGATTGACAGAAGTCCGTCTCAGCCGTCCGACGACAATCGTTCGAAATCGGGGTCGGGACAGCCGTTCGGTTTCGAGGGAACGCGTCGGTAAGCGTGTAATTCGCCATCGGTGGCAGCACTCAGCAGGATATCGTCCGGTGCGATCTCGTCGAACCGATCGACCGGTAGCACGAGTTGATCGACGACAGCCTCGCCGTCCTCGAGCAGGAGGACGACGTGTTCTCCGTCGACGATTCGGTCGACGACGCCGATGTAGAGATCGGTTCCGTCGAGGACATCGCCGATCGCGACGTCGTCCGAGGACGAACCGCGGAACGGCGGTCGTAGTCTCCGGGAAATCGATGGGTGATCCGGTCGATCAGGCGTTTTACCGGTGCTCGCACCGGCGGTCGTCACTGCGGCGATCGCACCCGTCGTGAGCGCACCGAGCGTTCGAAGGACTGTCCGTCGCGATCGTCGGGGTTGGTCCGACATGCCCCTGTTGGCCGCGGATTGTCTGATAAACCCTCGGTTGAGTCGGATTGTCTCGCTCGTCCGGTCAACCGAACCCGTCGGTCGATGATGTACGCCGTTCGTAGATCTATAGAAGTCCTACTACTTCGATAAAACAGTATGGAATAGTATACTTGAGCCGGTCTGTTTCGATCTGTCACAGTACCTGTCTAAGACGTACAGAAACTCGCATTCTCGCCATTTACCTGGAACTCAAGAGTGAGGGCGAAACGCAAGCGATTAATTCACGTAGAGATTGAGAGAGCTCGGTTATTAAAGCTGATTGTGTGAGATATAGGGCGTCTTAGCGAGTCAAAGTATACGAGTGGGGAGATTACCATATTCTAAAACCATAATATTTTAGTACATGATAGATATTCGAAACAGATTCGAAATCGACTCGAGCGATACCGGCGCGAAACGGGAAACGCGGCGAGACCCATAACAGGAGTACAATTGTTATGGTTTCTGAACGATCACCGGCTCGCGGGGGTGCACTACTGATCGCCGCACTCGCAGGCACCAGTTTCGAGCAGCGTAGCGACGTCGTACTGTCGGCCACAGTCCTCACAGAGGACCTGCAGGTCGGCGAGAACGCGGTATGAGCCGAGTTGCAACTGGTCGGTATCCCGCAGTCGGGCGAGTTTGCTTTCGGTCACGGCGACCGTCCGCTGTCGGAGGCCCTCGATCGTTCGGGACTCCGTCGCTCGAGCGTCCTCGTCGGTCTCCGGGAGCGACGCGTCCCGGTGACCCGTGAGATACGATCGGATCGCGCCGTAGGAGACGAACTCCGCTCGCACCGTCTCGACGTCGACCCCCGCTCGCTCGAGTCGCCGTCTGGCCGCGGTTTGCTCGCCGCGACTCCCCTCGGCTCCATCGAGAAGAGCGTACAGGCGGCTGACATCGTCGGTGATCGTCTCGACATCGGCGTCGTCGAGTGCGGCCCGGAGAACTCGTTCGTTGAACGAATCGGCGAGCGCTCGCAGACTCGTTCGGTTCTCGGGATGGGTCCACCGCGCCTCGAGTTCGTCGCCGACGCCCTCGAGGTCGTATTTCCGAATGAGACGCAGAACTTTCGGGTCCGGTCCGGGACCCGTCGGCTGATCGTTCATCGAATGGACTGTTCCGAAAGACGAGGAAAGTCGTTTCGGTGACAAACGGCCTTCGTTTCATCGTGCGGAACGAACTGTTTGTGTATCGAAGTTTCCGTTCCGGGGACCGGGAGAGACGATGCATCCCTGCCGCTGGACGATCTCCGTTTTCGCTCCGTCCGATCGGCGTTTCGTCGAGTGAAATATCGACGCTAATTGAGAGCCGGGTTTGCCGGTCGAGTCGTCGGTCGGCCGATCGCGGCGGCCGTCAGCCGTACGCGAGCGTGATCCTGATCTCGCCCGCCTTGTCCCGAAGCCGGGCCGGGAGCTCATCGTGAACGTAGTCGTCCGTGAATCGGCTGGTCGGTCCGAAAACGGCCAGCGACCCGAGGAACTCGTCGTCGGGTGTGTAGACGGGGACGGAGACGCCGCGGAGTCCGGCCATGTGTTCCTGATTGTTCACCGCGTATTCCCGCTCACGGATCCGCTCGAGTTCGTCGAACAGCGTGTCGGGATCGGTGATCGTGTTCGACGTGATCGCCTCGAGTCCCACCTCCTCGACGTAGCGGGCGACTGCGGCGTCGTCCCACTCTGCGAGAATGACCTTGCCCGAGGCCATCGAGTGGAGCGGTCGCCGGTGGCCGATCATCGTGTTCGAGAGGCTGCCGTAGCGGTGGACGTAGACGGCCTCATTGTCCTCTTCGACGATGAATACCGCTCGTTCATCCGTCTCCTGGCCGAGTTCGAACACCGCTCGTTTGGCGGCCGTGTAACCCACTTTCCGGGAACGGGCCTGCTCGCCGAGTTCGACGAACCGGAAGCCGACGTAATACTTCCCGTCGCGCTCGATCACGTAGCCCATGTCGGTGAGCGTCTGCAGGTGGCGGTAGACGGTACTCTTGGGAAGGTCGGTCCGCTGCGTGAGATCCGCGATCGTGACCCCTTCCTCGGCTTTGAGCGCCTCGAGGAGTTCGAACGTCTTTCGCGTCGTCGAGACGCCGACGGTCTCGTCCCGATCCGTGTTCATATCCGATACTGTTCGCACGCCGCAATCAATGTTCCGGATACTGGGACAGGAGTGTTATCGTGCGGGACGGACGTCCCCGAACCCGAATCGGAGAGAAAAAGCGTAGTGCGAATCGTCGATTCGCGTCGCTACTGGTAAGCGGGGATACCGGTGAACTCCTCGCCGAGGACGAGCGTGTGGATGTCGTGGGTTCCCTCGTAGGTGTAGACCGTCTCCATGTTGGCCATGTGGCGCATCGGCGAGTAGTCGGTGGTGATGCCGTTTCCGCCGATCATCTCGCGGGCGATCCGAGCCTGATCGCGGGCCGTGCGCACGTTGTTCCGCTTGGCCATCGAGACGTGCTGGGGTCGCATCTCGCCGCGCTCTTTGAGTTCGGCGAGGCGGTGGGCCAGCAGCTGGGCCAGCGTGATCTGGGTACCCATCTCCGCGAGCTTGCGCTGTTGGAGCTGGAACCGGCCGATCGGACCGCCGAACTGGTCGCGGTCTTTGGCGTACTGACGAGCCTCCTCGAAGCAGTCTCGAGCGGCGCCGATTGCGCCCCAGGCGATGCCGTAGCGGGCCTGCGTGAGACAGGACAGCGGCCCCTTCATGCCCGAGACGCCGGGGAGAACGTTCTCCTCGGGGACGTGGACGTCGTTCAGACCGATCTCGCCCGTGATCGACGCGCGAAGCGAGAGCTTCTCGGTGATCTTGTTCGTCGTGATGCCGTCGCGATCGGTCTCGACCAGAAATCCGCGGACGGGGTCGTCCTCGGCCGACTTGTCACGCGCCCAGACGATGGCGACGTCGGCGATCGGCGAGTTCGTGATCCACGTTTTCGAGCCGTTGAGCACGTAGCCGTCACCGTCCGCCTCCGCGCGGGTCTCCATCGCCGACGGATTCGAGCCGTGTTCGGGCTCGGTGAGGCCGAAGCAGCCGATCGCCTCGCCTTGTCCCATCGCGGGCAGCCACTCCTCTTTCTGCTCCTCGCTCCCGTAGGCGCGGATCGGGTACATGACGAGCGCCCCCTGGACCGACGCCATCGAGCGCAGCCCCGAGTCGCCGGCCTCGAGTTCCTGCATCAGGAGCCCGTAGGCCGTCTCGGAGACGTTCGGCGAGCCGTACCCCTCGAGATTCGGCGCGTAGAAGCCGAGTTCGCCCATCTTCGTTATGAGCTCTTTCGGGAACGTCCCGTTCTCGAAGTGCTCCCCGATATCGGGTTTGACGTGCTCTTCGACGAACTCTCGGGCCGTGTCCCGGATCATCCGCTCTTCTTGGTCGAGGTCCTCCTCGAGCTGAACGAAATCCAGCATACATTAGACCTATGGGAATGGCACAATAGGTATTGCGATACGGGGTGTCACATGAGCGGCCGCCGAGGCAGAAGCGGACGGCCGGTTTCGACCACTCGCTGTCGATCGCCCGAAAAGAGGGTGTCGTCCGCACCGATCGCTTCGAGTCGTTTCTCCCGGCCGTTCATGTTGGAATATTGTATAATAGAATGCAATTTCGGCAGATTGCGGAAGGATTATAATAGGTAACTATGAAGATGTTTGGCATGGCGAAGAGAGACAAGTCCACGGACAGGCGTACCACTCGACGATCGATTCTCGCGACAGCAGGCGTCGGTTCTCTCGCGGCGATCGCCGGTTGTATCGGCGGCGAGACGAGCGGCGGCAGCAATCAGAACCTCGAGACCCTGTCAGACATCACCGAGAACACGTCGGTGTCACCGACGCCGAGCGGCTCCGGGACCGCCCCGGCACTCGAGCGAGCGCTCGATCACGCGACCGACGGCTACGACCGCGTGAGTACCAGTTACGGCGAACAGGGCAACGCGATCAACGAGAACCAGCTCAACGTCGGCGTCGGGACGCTGATGAACTTCTCGATCACGCCCAGCTGGCTCCAGCAGACCGCGAGTACCGTCGACAACCTCCGCGTCCTCGACGTGACCGACGAGACCGAGCAGGCCTGGAACGACGACGATCGACTGCTGATCCGGCCGGCTGAGACAGGTCAGATCGACAACGTCGACGCTCCCGACGAGGTTCCCGCGCCGACCTTCGCGTACAACTTCGTCTCTCGGGCCGACCTCGAGTACGACACGGTATATACGTTCCTCGAGACGATGTACGAACAGCAACAGGAGCTAGCGGAGTACCACGGCCTGCTGGGAACCTACGAGGACGACGAGTTCTGGGTCAAGAACATGTACGACGGCGTCCCCTTCCACGACGCCGCGGCCGACTTCTACGAAGAGATCGGCGTCTGGAGCGACGAGTTCGAGCGCGCCGGCGGCAGTACGAGCGGCGGTGCGACCGGCGACACGGACGTCCGGATGCGGACGTCGACATCGACGACGACGGCCTACGCCGCGAATCAGGGGATGGCAAGCGCCGTCAATGAAGGGACCGACGATCTGTTCGTCGAGGCACAGACGAGTCAGGGCACCGAGGCGAACCTCGGTGCGCTCGACCAGGAGGACGCCGAGATGGTGTACATCCAGAACTGGTCGGCACAGCAGGTGCAGGAAGACGCCGGTAACTACAGCGAACTCGGCTTCGATATGGCACAGATCGTCCACTTCTACGACCTGCCGTGGTTCTTCATCGCCGACGGCGGTAACTAACGAAACCGATGTCCGGAACATATTCCGACCGCGACCTTCCCGAGATAGCCCTCGGGTTCGTCGTCTACGCGTTGGGGTTCTCCCTGACGCTGTACACCGTCACGTACGCCGTGTCTCTCGTGGGAGGGTGGCCCCTCAGTGGGCTCGTCCCCGAACCCGGCTGGGTGAAGCGGGACAAGCTGTATATGATCCTCTTCCTCGGGCTCGGGCTCGGGCTGTATTATCTCGACTATGCCCGCAAGGAGTTCGCCGGCGAGAGCGACGAATTCGGTATCGACGGGGCAGCGTCCTCGTCGACAACCGAGGAAGCCTCCGGGAGCGCGCTCGAGCGGGCGCGGCGCACGTGGTCGAGGATCGATCCGTACGTTGCGCTCGCGTTCGCCATCGCGGCGCTGCTCACGATGTACTACGTTTACACGAACTTTACTCGGCTCGACGAGGACGCGTACATCCTCGGCTACACCACCACCGACCACGTCGTCGGCGTGATACTGATCGCGCTGGCGATCGATACGACTCGCCGGGCGTTCGGGACGTCGATCGCAGCCGTCGCCGTCGCGGCGATCGCGTACGCCCACTCCGCGGTCGGCTCGCGACTGTTCGGCGTCTTCGAGCACTCAGGGCAGAGCTGGGAGCAGATCGCCGAGAACGGCGCGATCGGACTCAGCGGCGTCTACGATGGAACGATGATGGGGATCGGCTCGACGTGGGTCGCGATCTTCATCATGTTCGCCGGGATCGCGAAGGCGTTCGGGCTGATGGAGTTCGTCCGCGAGGTCGGGACGGAACTCGGACGGAGCCTCCGGACCGGCGTCGTCCAGATCGCCGTCATCTCGAGCATGATCATGGGTTCGATCACCGGCAGTGCGGCGGCCAACACCGCGACGACCGGCAGCTTCACCATCCCAATGATCAAGGACCAGGGCGTCGACGACGACGTCGCCGCCTCAATCGAGGCGGTCGCCTCCGCAGGCGGCCAGATGCTGCCGCCGGTGATGGGCGTCGCCGCGTTCCTAATGGCCGACATCATTCAGGTCCCGTATCTGGATATCGTCCAGGCGGGCGTCATTCCGGCAGCGCTGTTCTACTTCAGCGTCTGTCTCGCCATCCACTTCACGATCCTCAAGTTCGGCTGGATCTCGAGCGACCTCTCGTCGTTCAAGTGGCGGCTCCTGCTCAAGGGGATCCACTTCGCGGTACCGATGGGCGTCCTCCTGTATACGCTCATCTATCTGCGGTACACACCGCTGTCGTCGGGGATGAACACTATCTTCGCAATTATCGGCGTGATGTTCGTTCGGAACGTCGTCGTCGGCGTCGTCGGCGTCGGCTCCGACGAAGTGACGGCCAGTATCTTCGGACGGGAAATACGGGGCGACGACCTACTCGAGAACCTCGTCGCGACAACGAAACAGACCCTCGATGGATTCAAGCAGGGCGGCGTCGATATGGCACCGCTGGTCGGCGTCCTCGCAGCCATGGGAATAATCGTCGAACTGCTCGAGGGGAGCGGGCTGACCGCGCGCGTCGCGACGTCGATCGTCGGACTCGGCGACGTGAGTCTGCTCGGATTCGGCGGGGGACTGTTCGTCGTGTTATTCCTCGCGATGATCGCGAGCATCCTGTTCGGGCTTGGGATGCCGACGCCCGCGGCGTACATCCTCGTGGCCATCCTGGTCGCGAAACCGATCACCGAACTGGGGACCCCAGATATCGCGACGCACATGTTCGTGTTTTATTTCGCGATGCTGTCGGCGATCACGCCACCAGTCGCGATCTCGGTCGCGATCGGCGCGCGCATCGCGGACGCGAGCTTCCTCCAGTCGTGTAAGCAGGCGCTCCGGCTCGGTGCGCCCGGGTTCGTTATCCCTTACGCGTTCATCGCGAACGAGAGTCTGATCTACTGGTCGAGCGAGACGCTGCTCGCGTTCCCCGTCGTGCTGGCCGGCACCGTCGCCCTGATCGTCGCGGCGGTCGGGTTCGACGGCGCGCGCGATCTCTCCGCGCCGGTCCGCGGGCTCTACGTCGTCGCCGCAATGGTCGCGATGTTCGGCTCGATCGCCCACGCCGCCGTCCAGGTCGTCGCTGCGGCGGCCATCGTCGCTACGCTGTTGCACGCCCGCTTCGTCGTCGGCTACGACTTGCCCGGCGATACCGGCAGCGACTCCGGCGTCGACGCGACGCTGGACTGACGACGTCCCCATCGACGGGGCGTCGCAATCCGTTTCCCGAACAACCGAAGTAAATCGGGCTGGCGAGTAACAATCCTTTTGAATCCCCCTGACAACCATACGCAGGGTATGACAAATCTCGTGACGGACGTCGCCGAGACCGTCGAGGAACAGTCGGACTCGGCCGCGATCGCGTATGAGGGGACGGAACTGACCTACGAGGAGTTCTGGGAGCGAGCCGGCCAGTTCGCGCAGGCCCTCGAGGATCGCGGAATTGGCGAGGGAGACCGCGTCGGAATCTACCTGCCGAACCTGCCGCAGTTCGTCACGGCCTTCTACGGCACCCTGCGCGCCGGCGGGATCATCGTCCCGATGAATCCCCAGTACAAGGCTCGAGAGATCAGCCACATGCTCGGCGACAGCGGGGCCAAAGCGGTCGTCGCGCTGGCCGATCTCGTTCCGAACGTCCTCGAGGTACGGGACGACACCGAGGTCGAACAGGTGATCAGCGTGGGTGCGGACGTCGAGGGAGCCACCGAGTTCGACGACTTCCTCGCCGACGAGACGAAGGATATCGTCGACCGCGCGGACGACGACGTTGCGGTCCAGCCCTACACGTCCGGCACGACCGGCACGCCGAAGGGCGTCCTCCTCACGCATCACAACATCGGCTGGACGACGCGAGCGAACGCGGACGTCCCGCCGGGCGGGTTCCAGGCCGCCGACCGGCTCGTCGGCACCCTGCCCCTGTTTCACATCTACGGCATGTCCGTCGTCATGAACGGCACGATGTACAGCGGCGGCACCTACTACCCCGTCTCCGAGTGGGACGCCCCGACCGTGATGGACCTCCTCGAGGAGGAACGCATCACGATCATGTTCGGCGTGCCGGCGATGTTCAACGACATGATCAACCAGCCCGACGCCGAGAGCTACGAATTTGAGGCGCTTCGCTTCGTCAACTCCGGCGGCTCGAGCCTGCCGATCGAGGTCCTAGAGCGCTTCGAGGACCTGTGGGGCGTCGAGCTCTACGAGGGGTACGGGCTGACCGAGACGAGCCCGGTCACCCACGCCAACCGCGGGGACGCTCGCCGGAAGGGGAGTATCGGCCGGCCGCTCGAGGGTGTCGAATCGAAAATCGTCACCGAGGAGTTCGAAGAAGTCCCGCGCGTCGAAGAAGGGCCGATCGACGAGGAGGAGGCCGATCTCCACGAGATCACGGGCGAGCTCGTCATCCACGGCCCTAACGTGATGAAGGAGTACTACGGCCTGCCCGAAGCCAACGAGGAGGCCTTTACCGACGAGGACGGCAAGCGCTGGTTCCACACCGGCGACATCGGCTACTGGGACGAGGACGACTTCTTCTACGTCGTCGACCGCGAGAAGCACATGATCGTCACCGGCGGCTACAACGTCTACCCGCGCGAAGTCGAGGAGTTGCTCTTCGAACACGAGGACGTTGCCGATGCCGCCGTCGTCGGGGTACCGGACGACCGCCGCGGCGAGACCGTGAAAGCGTTCGTCGTGCCGACGCCCGACGCCGAGGCCACGCCCGAGGACATCACGCAGTACTGTCTGACCAACCTCGCGGCGTACAAACACCCCCGCGAAGTGGAGTTCGTCGAGGAACTCCCTCGGACGACGACCGGCAAGGTCCAGAAGTTCGAGCTCCGCGACGAGTCGTAGCCGGCTCACAAGCGGCCCGCGGGCGGTTCGCGACGGAATCTGTTATTCAGCTCGGGACGAGCGAGGGTTCGGAACGTCCTTAACAACGTTAGAACGTCGTCGGCGATACCTTGCAACTGTTGAATATATCGAAGCTATTTTGGTACCAGCACACGAGCGGTGACGTATGGCATTCACGCTGTCCGACGAACACAACGCGATTCGCGAGGCCGTCCGCGAGTTCGGCGAAAACGAGATGGTACCGGTCGCCGAGGAACACGACCAAGAGGGGAAGTACCCCGAGGAACTCCGCAAGAAGGCCGCCGAGTACGACTTCGTCGCACCGAGTATTCCGCTCGAGTACGGCGGTGCCGGGATGGACAAGATCGCCAGTACCATCGTCACCGAGGAACTCTGGCGTGCCGACCCGGGAATCGGTTCGGCCATCGGTAGCGCCGGCTTCGGGGCGAACATGATCATCGAGTTCGGCGACGAGTGGATGAAAGAGGAGTGGCTGCCCAAGATCGCGAACGGCGAGAGCGCGTCGGTGTCGATGATCTCCGAGCCCGCACACGGCTCGAACGTCGCCGGAATGGAGACCGTCGCCGAGAAGGACGGTGACGAGTACGTCGCCAACGGCAACAAGATGTGGATCACCAACGGGACCGTCGCCGACGTCGGCGTCCTCATGGCCAAGACGAACCCCGGCGAGGGCCACCGCGGCATCACCGCCTTCCTCGTCGACATGGGCTGGGACGGCATCAAGACCGAGAAGATCGACAACAAACTCGGTATCCGTGCGTCGGACCTCGCCGAAGTCATCATCGACGACGTTCGCATTCCCGAGGAGAACGTCATCGGCGAAGTCGACAAGGGCTTCTACCAGCTGATGGAGTTCTTCGCCGCCGGCCGGACGAACGTCGCCGCCCAGGCAGTCGGTGCCGCCCAGGGTGCGCTCGACGCCGCCATCGAGTACGCCAACGAGCGCGAGCAGTTCGACCAGAAGATCTCCGAGTTCCAGGCCATCCAGCACAAGATCGCCGAGATGGCCACCAAAGTCGAGGCCGCCCGCTCGCTGACCTACCGCGCCGCCTCGCAGGTCGAGAAGAACAATCAGGATATCGCCGCGCAGTACTCGAGCATGGCGAAGTACTTCGCGAGCGAGATTTCGGTCGAAGTCGCCGACGAGGGCATTCAGGTCCACGGCGGCTCGGGCTACGTCACGGACTACCCCGCCGAGCGCTACTACCGCGACGCCCGCATCACGAAGATCTACGAGGGTACCAGCGAGATCCAGAAGAACATCATCGCCGACCAGATCCTGTAATCGGGCTCCGCTCGAGGACGGATCCGGGACGCGAACATTTCGGTATTTTTGCAGTCCGCTATCGGATAGCTTACACGATTTCTCAGTGCCACAGAGGCCTATTTCGGCCGTTGAATTTGTACTCGAGTGCGAATTTGAATTCTGCAGAGAACGCTATCAGAATGGAGACGTGACAGGGCTCGAGGCCCCGGTCATCGCGTGGATTCGAGCCTCAAGCGGGGTCTGCTCGAGCCGACTCTACTGCTCCGGCACGCGGAACTCGACGGCCGCGCCCTACCACGTCCACCTTTTGTCTCGGTCGTCGCTTGCGCTCACGGTCGTTCCTCCCGTTCGCATCCCGCAGTTCTCGCTCACTTCGTTCGCTCCGAACTGCGCTCTCCTCCCTCGCAAAATCTGGGCCAAAAAGGCTAGTTCGACCGCCTCAGTCGACGGTGAACTCGACGGCCGCGCCCTGCCCGTAGCCGACGCACATCGTCGAGAGGCCGAGGCCGCCGCCCCGCCGCTGGAGTTCGTGGATCAGCGTGACGGGGAGCCGTGCGCCCGAGGCACCCAGCGGGTGGCCGATGGCGATCGCGCCGCCGTTGACGTTGAAGCTGTCGTCGTCGAAGCCGAGCTCGTCCCGGCAGTAGATCGTTTGACTCGCGAAGGCCTCGTTGAGTTCCACGAGGTCGTAGTCGTCGGCCGACCGGCCGTTGCGCTCCCAGATTCCCTCCACCGCGGGCACCGGGCCGATCCCCATCACCGTAGGGTCGACGCCGGCGACGTTGTGATCCTCGATTTCGGCCATGACCTCGAGGCCTCGCTCCTCGGCAAACTCACGGCTCGTGATCAGGACCCCGGCAGCGCCGTCGGAGACCTGCGAGGCGTTCGCGGCGGTGACGGTACCGTCCTCTGCGAAGGCGGGCGGCAGGCCGGCGATTTTTTCGGCCGTCGTGCCGGGACGAAGCCCCTCGTCCTCGGTGACAGTCCCATCGTCCGTTTCGATGGGGACGATTTCGTCGTCGAACCTGCCGGCCTCGGTCGCCTCGACCGCGCGCTGCTGGCTCCGGGCGCCGTACGCGTCCTGTTCCTCGCGGGAGACGTCGTACTCTCGAGCGACCTTCTCGGCGGTCTGGCCCATCGCGAGGCCGGCCGCGTCGTACTGCTCGGCGATGCCGGCGTAGGAGTCGATCCCCTTGCGGCGCTCGTTGCGGGACATGTTCTCGACGCCGCCCGCGACGATGACCTCGCGCTGGCCCGCCCGGATCGCGTCGCTGGCGCTCATGATCGCCTCCGCCGAGGAGGCACAGAGGCGGTCGATAGTGGTGCCCGGGACTCCCTCGCCGAGATCGGAGAGGAGGGCGATGACCCGCGCAATGTTGTTGCTCTGCTCGTTGACCTGCTTGGCACACCCCCACCGGATATCGTCGACGTCCTCGCCCGAGAGTCCCGTTCGCTCGAGCATCTCGTTTACTAACGGCACCGAGAGCGCTTCGCTCCCGGTCTCGGCGTAGACGCCGCCGTGTTTCCCCTGCGGAGTCCTGACTGCCTGCACGATAACTGGCTGGCGGTCGCTCATTGGTAGTGGATACCTCTCGCCGTGACACTAAAGTAGCTCCGCTCTCCGTTATTCGATCGAAAGGGAACGCTTTTGGGCATTTCCGCAGAGGGTCACATATGCAAATCGCAGTCCTCGGAGCCGGTAGTATGGGACACGGAATCGCACAGGTCTCAGCGATGGCGGGCCACGACGTGGTCCTCCGAGACATCAAAGAGGAGTTCGTCGAAAATGGCCTCGAGGGGATCCGAAACAACCTTCAGGGCGGCGTCGATCGGGACAAGCTCACCGAGTCGGAGCTGGAAGCGGCCCTCGAGCGCATCGAGGGGACAACGGACCTCGAGGAGGCTGTCGTGGACGCCGACCTCGTCGTCGAGGCGGTGCCCGAGGACATGGACCTCAAACAGGAGGTGTTCGCGGACATCGAGGCGGCGACCGACGAGGACACCGTCATCGCCTCGAACACCTCCTCGCTGTCGGTGACGGAGATGGCCAGCGCACTCGAGCACCCCGAGCGCGCGGTGGGGCTGCACTTCTTCAATCCGCCCCACATCATGGACCTGGTGGAGATCGTCATCGCCGAACAGACGGACGAGCGCACCGAGGAGTTCGCCATCGACTACGTGCAGGGTATCGAGAAGGAGGACGTCGTCGTCCGCGACACGGCCGGCTTCGCCACCTCGCGACTCGGCCTCGCGCTGGGGCTCGAGGCGATCCGGATGGTCGAACAGGGCGTCGCCAGCCCGGCCGACATCGACGAAGGGATGTCGATCGGGTACGGCCACCCGATGGGGCCCCTCGAGCTGACCGATCACGTCGGGCTGGACGTGCGCCTGCACATCGCGGAACATCTCCGCGAGGAACTGGGCGAGCGATTCAAACCACCACAGTCGCTGCGCCGGAAGGTCCGGGCGGGCAATCTCGGCAAGAAAAGCGGCGAGGGCTACTACGTCTGGGAGGACGGCGAGCGCGTCGGCATGAGCGGCGAGTGGGGAACGGACGAGTGAGGCGAGGCGCGCCGCTCGAGAAGACCCCTACTAGTTAGGCATATCGCTTGTTTCAATTCCCCCGTTACTGGCTGGTACCGCCCGACACCACGGGCGGCGGCCCCGGGGGCGCACGTGGGAAAACGACGGGGCCATCTTTCCATTCGGTCACCACTCCCAGTACGTCAACCCGCGTGCTGGTCGGACGGGTCGAGAGCCGCCGTCCGGCCGCTTCCCTTCCCACTCGCGGACAGCGGCCGACCGACCGAGCAGCTCAGTCCGACCCGCGCCGAGAATCGCGGAGCCGGTCGAATCGTCGCTAATGCAGGCACTTTTAGCCGCGCCTGAGCAAGGGCGACGTATGTCTCTCGAGCCGAGCGCTGACCCGGCCGCCGACCGGCGAGCGAACTACGACTATCGGAGCGACGACGTCGATCGTCCGGCTCTGGTCGCGGACCTCGAGGAACTCGTCGACTGCGAGGTCCGTGCGGACTCGTACTCCCGCGAGCTGTATGCGACCGACGCGAGCGCCTACGAGCTGACGCCGATCGCCGTCGCCTTCCCGGAATCGACCGCCGACGTCGCGGGCATCCTCGAGTACTGCGCCGAGCGAGAAATTCCGGTCCTCCCGCGGGGCGGCGGGACGAGCCTCGCCGGGCAGACGGTCAACCGGGCCGTCGTCCTGGATTTCACGCGGGACATGAACGAGATCCTCGAGATCGACACCGACGGTCGTATCGCGACGGTCCAGCCCGGGACGATCCTCGGGACGTTGAACGAGGCCCTCGAGCCCCACGACCTGAAGTTTGCCCCCGACCCCGCGTGGGGCGACAAGAGCGCCATCGGCGGCGCTATCGGCAACAACTCGACCGGGTCGCACTCGCTGAAATACGGGAAGACCGACGCCTACATCGAGGAGTGCGAGGCTGTCCTCGCCGACGGCACCGTCACCCGCTTCGGCGAGGTCACGCTCGAGGAGATCGGCGAGCGGGCCGATCCCGACGGCGACCTCGAGGGCCAGATCTACGCCGAAGTCGAGCGGATTATCGCGGAGGACGCGGACCGGATCGCGGAGACGTACCCGGATCTCAAGCGCAACGTTTCCGGCTACAACCTCGACCGGCTCGTCGCCGAGATTCGCGGCGAGGAACTGCCCGGCGGTGAGGACACCGGTGAGCCCGGAACGGTCAACCTCGCGCGGCTGCTGGCCGGCAGCGAGGGCACGCTGGCGGTCGTCACCGAGGCGACCGTCTCGCTCGAGCCGATCCCCGAGACGAAGGCGGTCTCGCTGCTCTGCTATCCCGACCTCCACGAGGCGATGCGGGACGTCGCGCCGATCCTCGCACACGATCCCGCGGCGGTCGAGGTACTCGACGACGTGTTGATCGATCTCGCGCGCGACACCGCGGAGTTCGGACCCGTCACCGAGATGCTTCCCGAGGGGACGAACGCGGTCCTCCTCGTCGAGTTCTACGCCGAGGACGACGATCACGGCAAAGAACAGGTCGCGGGCCTGCTCGCCGACCGCCTGCCGTCGGCGACGCCCGCCGGGGAACCGGCCGCGGACGCCCCGGTAAGCGACGCCGAGACGCTCGCACTCGAGGCGCTCGAGGCCTACGACGACGCCGAGCGCGCCACGCTCTGGAAGCTCCGCAAGTCCGGACTCCCGATCCTGCTCTCGCGGACGACCGACGAGAAGCACATCTCCTTCATCGAGGATACGGCGATCCCGCCCGCGAAGCTGCCGGCGTTCGTCGAGCGCTTCGAGGAGATCCTCGAGAAACACGACACTTACGCCAGTTTCTACGCCCACGCCGGCCCCGGCGTGCTCCACGTCCGGCCGCTCGTGAGCACGAAAACCGAAGTGGGACTCGAGCAGCTCCACGGAATCGCGGACGACGTGACGGATCTCGTGGTCGAACTGGGGGGATCCGTTTCGGGCGAGCACGGCGACGGCCGCGCCCGCACCCAGTGGAATCAAAAACGCTACGGCGACGAACTCTGGGCGACCTTTCAGGACCTCAAGACGGCGTTCGACCCCGACTGGATCTTGAATCCGGGACAGGTCGTCTTCCGCGAGGAGGATCCGACGGACCTGCGAGAGAACCTTCGGTTCGACCCCGACTACGAGTTCGAGGCGGGCTTCGAGCCCGCGCTCGAGTGGGAGAACGACAACGGCATGCAGGGCATGATCGAGCTCTGTCACGGCTGTGGGGGCTGTCGCGGCGAGCAAGAGACCACGGGCGGCGTGATGTGTCCGACATACCGGGCGAGCCGGGAAGAGATTACGGCGACCCGAGGCCGGGCGAACGCGCTTCGACAGGCCATGAGCGGAGACCTCGAGCCCGAGGAAGCCGTTTCCGACGAGTTCGTCGAGGAGGTAATGGGACTCTGTATCGGCTGCAAGGGCTGTGCCATCGACTGTCCGAGCGAGGTCGACATGGCGAAGCTCAAGGCCGAAGTCACCCACGAGTACCACCAGCGCAACGGCGCGACGCTCCGGGATCGGCTCTTCGCCAACGTGTCGACGCTCTCGAAGTGGGGGAGCAGATTCGCGCCGCTGTCGAACGCCCTGCCGAAGCTCCCGGGCGCCCGCAAGGCGCTCGAGGTCGCCGCCGGGATCGATGCCGACCGGCCGCTACCGACGTTCCACGCGGAGACGTTTCGGGACTGGTTTCACGAGCGAGGCGGCCCTCGAGTCAGGAAGGCCGACGCCACCCACAAAGTCGTCCTCTACCCGGACACCTACACCAACTACAGTCACCCCGACGCCGGGAAGGCGGCCGTTCGGGTGCTCGAGGCCGCCGGCGTCCACGTCGCCGTTCCCGACGACCTCGGCGATACGGGTCGACCGGCGTTTTCGAAGGGATTCCTCGAACGGGCGGAAGACGCCGCCCGCGAGAACGTGAACGCGCTCGCCCCGCGAGTCGCGGACGGCTGGGACGTGGTCGTCATCGAGCCCTCCGACGCGGTCATGTTCCAGAAGGATTACCTCGATCTGCTCTCCACCGAGGCCGCCGGAACGCTTGCCGATGCCACCTACGGCGTCTGCGAGTACGTCGATGCGTTCCGGCTGGACGAAGAGATCGATTTCGACGAGCGCGCGACGACTCGAGACCTCGTCTACCACGGCCACTGCCACCAGAAGTCGGTCGCGAAGGACCACCACGCCGTCGGCGTGCTCCGGCGAGCGGGCTACGCCGTCGACCCGCTCGATTCAGGCTGTTGCGGCATGGCCGGCAGTTTCGGCTACGAGTCCGAACACGCCTCGATGAGCGACGCCATCGCCTCGATCCTGTACGATCAGGTCGACGAGAGCGATGGCGACCGCGTCGTCGCTCCCGGCGCCTCCTGTCGAACTCAACTCGAGAACGGACCCGGCGCGCCCGAGGAGCCGCCGACGCCGATCGAAGTCGTGGCCGAAGCGCTCGAGGGACGCCGATAAGTAACCCTCGACACCCGAGAAAAGACGCGCGACGGACGTTTTATCCTCACTCGAGTCCTCCCTTTCGTAATGACGTCGAACGGCGATCGGGGTGCTGAACGCGGTACGAATCGCGGTCGACCGCAAACCGAAGCGCGCTACGGGATCCCCGAGCGTGCAGACGGTATGCTCCCGTGGGCGTTCGTCGCTGAACAGATGCGAGACGCACGGAACTACTGGGTGACGACGAACCGACCCGACGGGAGCCCGCACGTTCGCCCGACGTGGGGCGTCTGGGTCGACGGGACGTTCCACTGTGGCGGCGGCGAGGGGACGCGGTGGGTGCGGAATCTCGCTCGGAATCCCGAGATCGTCGTCCATGGCGAGAGCGCGACGGAGGTCGTCATCCTCGAGGGAGAGGCCGAACGGATCGATCACGAAACCGCTTCGTCCGAACTGATCGACGAACTGGACGCGGCCTACGAAGCGAAGTACGACGCCCCGCACGGGACGCCCTTCTTCGCCGTTCAACCGACGGTCGTCTTCGCGTGGAGCGACTTCCCGACGGACGCGACGCGCTGGGAGTTCGACGAGTAGCGCGGCAGCGACGCGCGAACAGCCCTACAGTCCCACCAGCTCGTCGTAGCGCGCACCCGTCTGTTTCAGCGTCTCGGTCGAGTAGAGACGCTCGTGGTCGACGGGGAGGTAGTCGGCGGCGAGTTCGTCGATCTTCGCGTCGACGGCCTCGGGGTCGCGACCGTGGATCATCGTGAACAGGTTGTACGGCCACTCCCGCTCGGGCTGGCGCGGTCGGTGGTAACAGAGCGTCACGTAGGAGAGTTCGCCCGCCTGCTCGCCCCACTCGTCGAGATCATCGTCGGGGACGTCCCAGACGACCATGCAGTTGGCGTCGAACCCCGTCACGACGTGGTTGATCACGCAACCGATCCGCTTGAGACACCCGCTCTCGAGCAGGCGTTCGATAGCCGCGAGCACGTCCTCGACCGCGTATCCCGCGTTCGCGGCGATATCGCGATACGGCGTCGCCGACAGCGGGAACCCGTCCTGGATCTCGAGGAGGAGTTCGGCCTCGAGCGCGGAGAGATCGCCCGTGGCCTCCTCGCTGATCCGGGTGGCCGAGGAGTCGGTGCGCCGTGCCAGCGATTCGCGCGCGAACCGATCGCTGTTGACGACGGGAAACTCGAGGTCGATGTAGTAGTCGGTCAGCATCGGCAGGTTCAGCACGTCACAGCCGGTTCGGGCCTCGATATCGGCGAGGATCTCGTCGCGGGCCTCGCGCGAACCGGCGGTGACGACGAACCACATGTTCCACTCGTGATCGCGGGCGTAGTTGTGGTTGACTTGCCGATACTCGTTGATGACGGTCGCAATCTCGTCGAAGCGGTCCGCGGGTGCCCGCACCGCGGCGAGCGTCGACGAGCCGATCACGGGCGGGTTGAGGACGGCACCGAACCGGCGGACGATCCCCGCCTCCCGGAGTGCGCGGACGCGGTCGACCGCCGCCGATTCTTCGATCCCGATGTCGGCGGCGACGCGGCGGAACGGGCGCGCTTCGATCGGAAAGCCGCTCTGATAGCCGTCGATCAGCGCCGCGTCCACGTCGTCGATGGCCTCGCGCCAGTCCCCCGACAGGCTACTCATTGGTTGCCCTAGGGAGAAGGGGACCGTATCGTTTTCGGGTCCGACTCGAACCGCGTGCGGCGGTGCCGTTCTTGGGGTTCACCCGATTATCGGTGTGAAACCCGTCAATTGACGGCCGAACGAGCGCCGGAAGCGGGAGACTTTTGCGCGATCCGACCCAACGGGTGCACAACATGGCGCACGCAACCCAGGAATTCGGCGACTGGCCGCTCACGCGGCTCATGACCGAGGTCGTCGGCTCCGGCCCGAAGTCGGCCGACGACATGACCCGCGAACAGGCTCGAGAGGCGTTCCAGCGTATTCTGGCGGGCGAACCGGACGAAACGACGCTCGGCGCGTTCTGGCTGGCAAACCGCTGGAAGCGAAACATCCCGACGGAGCTGGCGGCCTACACCGACGTGATGCGCGAGGAGTCGGTCGTCACCGCCGAGCCGGAGTGCGATCCGGTCGACTGCGGGGCGAACTACGACGGCAAGCACAGCTCCGCCGTCCTCGGCGTCGGAGCCGGCGTCGTCGCCGCGGCCGCGGGCACCCCCATCGTCGTCCACTCCGGCGATCGGGTCCCGACGCAGAAGGCGACGGCGTACAAACACGTCCTCGACGAGCTCGGCGTCCGAACCGAACTCGAGCCCGACGAAAGCGCGGACATGGTCGACGAGACCCGCTTCGGCTTCTACTACCAGCCGAATTTCAACCCCGGAATCCATGACCTCTACGACCGGCGCGATCAGATGGGCGTCCGCACGTTCGTCAACACGATCGAAACGATCGCGAATCCGGCGAACGCCGACGTCCACTTGGGCTCGTTCTACCACCTCGCGTTCGCGAAGAAGCTGACCGACACGATCACCGAGAGCGAGCGACTCGGGTACTCGCGGGCCATCTTCTTCCAGGGGATGGAGGGATACGACGATATCCGGCCCGGATATACGAAGGTCGCGGAGTGGGATCGAGACGGCGACGACGGTGCGGATTCCTTCGAGGATTACGAGATCGAAACCGCGAACTACGGCATGGCGATGGAGGCCGAGGACCTCGAGGTCGACGACGTGACGGCCGACTCCGCGTCGATCACCGAGGCCGTCCTCACTGGTGACCGCGAGGGACACTTCGCCGACGCCATCGCCCTCAACGGCGCGTTCCGGATGCACGCCCGTCAGGACGTCGACAGCCTCGAGGACGGACTCGAGCGGGCGCGCGAGGTCATTGCCGACGGCAGCGCGGAAGCCGTGCTCGAAGACCTCCGGGCCTTCTGAGCCGAGCGGTCTGAGTCGGGCGTTCGGAGTCGGCGTTCGAAGCGGTCGAACACGATCGGACCGGTGCTCGAGCGGCATTCGAGCCGGCACGCAGTATCGTCGGCCGTCCGTCGAAGCGGGAGATGATTTGCCTCTCTTCTGACTATCATAGATATATAACACATCCAGTACAATACAGGTGGGCCAGTAACACCATCGAGAGGTGTGAGACGATCATTCGCGACCAAGTTAGAGGGTTCGACGTCTCTCGCCCCGAACACGATCCGGACGTTTCCAAACTGACGTATAATCCACAATCATCCGCTTTAGACGTTCTATCTGCCGAGATAGATTTTTGGAACGGGACTTACCAAAGAGTAATAAATAGAATGATTATTCATTGGTGTCAGATTCAGTGTATTCTACACTACTATCTCGACCGCCGTCGCCGGCGGCCCTGAACGCGACTCGAGCGAGCGATCGCAGCGTCGGCTCGCTCCCGACCGATCCGTCCGACGACGAGCAAACGGGTGGCGTTCGCCTCGCAAGGTCTGTGATCGGTGTCCGGGACGGTCGTCGGGAGAACGAATTCGCGACGCCTGAAACGACGAACAGTGTACCTTTTTGACTGTTGGCCGTGACCACCGTGCATGGACCACTCATTCGACACTGTCCTGGTGGAGTACGACGACGAGCGCGGCGTCGGCACGATCACGATGAACCGGCCGGACGCGTTGAACGCGCTGAACGGCCAGCTCAGAGATGACATCATCGCGGGGCTCGAGTCCCTCGAGGAACGGAACGAGGACGCCGACGGCGTCGCGCTGCGCGCCGTGGTGCTCGAGGGTGCCGGCGAGAAGGCTTTCTGTGCGGGGGCGGACATCGGCGGCTTCTCCGACGAGTCGGCCGGCGGCACCTCGGCCCGCTCGCACTACGACGTCATCAGGGACTTCCCGACCCCGGTCATCGCGAAGATTGACGGCTACTGTCTGGGCGGCGGCCTCGAGACCGCGCTGGCGTGTGACTTCCGACTGGCCAGCGAGGGGAGCACGTTCGGCTTCCCCGAAGTGAATCTCGGCATTCTCCCCGGTGCCGGCGGCGTTCAGTACGTCGAGAAACTGGCCGGGCCCGCCGTCGCGAAGGAGCTCGCGATGACCGGGAAACACATCTCGGCGGAGCGAGCGGGCGAGGAGGGGATCGTCACCCACGTCCACGCCGCCGACGAGTTCGACGAGGCGGTCGACGAGTTCGTGACCGACCTCGCCGGACAGGCACCGCTGGCGATCCAGGGGATCAAGAAGTCCGCGGATATGGCCGTTCACTCCGGGCTCGAGGAGGGGCTAGCGTACGACAGCTCGCTCTTCCAGGAACTGCTCAAGACGGAGGATCACGCGGAGGGTGCGGCGGCGTTCGCCGAGGACCGCGACCCCGAGTTCGAAGGGAAGTAACGGGACAAGGCGGGCGACCGCCGTCTCACTCCCGTCCGGTTTTCGACCTGCGGTGGCGCGCGCTGTCGATCGGCCAGAGCGGTAGCGAAGGGCGATCGATGATACTGCGCGAGGGATGAGTGAGCGCCGTAAGGCGCGAGCGAATCGGCTGGGGAGGTCGTGGCCCCTCGTGTTGCCACGATAGCAGCGCAACTATCTTGGTCAACGATACACGTTGAGCGCTGTTTAGAACTGGCGAATAAGGGTGTCCTGCTATCGTGACAACTAGGGATTCCACATCCTTCCCAGCCGATTTCTACTCACGGCGGCGGAGCCGCCGTTCGTATGGTTCGCGGAACCGTCGGTTCCGCGCTAACGCTCAGTCACTCCGTTCCTTCGCTCATCCCTCGCGCAATATCAAACCGCAGTTCGCTCGTCGCTCACTGCGGTTCAGCGCGCGCCACCGCATGTCGGTTCGTCGGTCCGAAGCGAAAACGAGTCCGCATCGCTGTGGAAAAACTGACCTCAGTCCCACTCCTCGCCGAGGCCGGCCAGCGAGAACGGGCCGACGGGGAGGTTGTATCCGTCCTCGAGGGCCTTGTCGACCTGATCCTTCGTGGCGATGCCCTCGTCGACGATCTTCTTGGCCTCCTCGCGCATGGCCGCGTGACAGCGGTTGGCGAGGAAGCCGTAGGAGCCGGGATCGTCGTCGATGGTGACGCGCGTTTTCCCGAGTTCGTCGACCAGTTCCTCGGCGCGCTCGACGACGGCCTCGTCGGTTTCGGGCGCTTGCACGATCTCGACCATGTCCATGACCGCGACGGGATTGAAAAAGTGCGTCACCGCGACCCGCGAGGGGTCGGAGACGGCGTTGGCGATCGACGTGACGGCGAAGCCGCTCGTATTCGAGTACAGCGGCTGCTCGTCCGTGACCTCGTCCAGATCGCGGAAGACCTGCCCCTTGATCGCCAGATTTTCCGTGACCGCCTCGATCGTGAAGTCGGTCCCGTCGGTCGCCGCGTCGAGGTCCGTCGTGAACGTCATCCGCTCGAGAACCTCGTCCATCTCGTCCTCGGAGAGATAGCCGCCTTCGACGGCGTCCTCGAGTCCGTAGTTGCCCGAGATTACGCGTTCGCGAGCCTCGTCGGCCAGCTCCTCGTTGATCTCGCGGACGGCCACGTCGTAGCCGTTCCGTGCCAGTACCTGTGCGATGCCAGCGCCCATGATGCCGCCTCCGACGACGGCAGCACTCTTTTGTGCCATGGCAGCAACCTTCACGGGTATCGACTTAGTTCTTATCAACCCTCGTAGACGCCGGTTCGATCGCGGGCCCGTTGCGTACCGACCGCGATCGGGAGGATCACGGACTCTCGCACCTGGTATCAGCCTCCCTAAAATACTTTAGCCGCAGTGTGGTAGGTCATGGCATGGCCATCGGACAGTACCGCGATGATCCGACGGAGATGGACGACATCGAGCGCGAGGTAGCCGCGGCGCAGTATCCCGAGGGCGGGCTCGTGGTCGGTCTCGGCATCGGGATCGTACTCCCCGTACTGACGGTTCAGGCGCTGCTCGTCGTCACACCCTTCCTCGGCGGTGTCGTCGGGTTCGTCCTCGGACGACGGTTCCGCGACTACGCGATTCGTCGCCGCCGCAGGGACCGGTCGGCGACGGAATGAGCACGATTACCGACGACGACGGGGAGACGCTTTCCTCGAGCATCGGCATCCTCGGGGTGCTGGCGCTCCTGGTCGGAAACGCGATTTCGGTCCCGATATTCGTCTTGCCGGGGCCGCTGGCGGGAACCGCGGGGCCGGCGCTCGTCCTGGCGATCATGCTCGCAGCGATCCCGGCCGGATTCGTCGTCCTGTACAACGCCTTGCTCGGCTCGGCGATGCCGGTCGCCGGCGGCCTGTACGTCTACATTTCTCGGCTCACGGCCCCCTACTGGGGGTTCCTGGTCCCGTTCACGATCCCCCTCGTCGCGTGGGCGTCGCTGCTCATTACGGCGACCGGCTTCGCCGAGTACACCCGAATCTTCTTCGACGTGCCGTCGATGTGGCTCATCTACGTCCTGCTCGGATTCGTCTTGCTCGTCAACGTCGTCGGGCTCAGAGTCGTCGCGCAGGTGCAGATCGTCTTTTTCGTCGGTCTCGTCGCCGCACTCCTGACGTTTATCGTCCCCGGAGCGGCCGCGATCGATACCGCCAATTACACCCCGTTTTTCCCGGATTACGGCGGGTTCGGGCTCGCAATCGTGGCACTGTTCTACCCGTTCCTCGGATTCGGGTTACTGATCGAACTCGGGGAGGAGATAGAGGACCCCGGACGGACGATCCCGCTCGTACTGGGGCTCGGTATCGGTATCGTCGTACTGTTTTACGTGGGGTTGATCGCCGTCCTCGTCGGAGTCGTTCCGTACGCGGAACTGGGGAACGAAGCCGATCTCGCGCTCGCCGCCTCGAGATATCTCCCCTGGTGGGGCGAGTACGTCGTCGCCGCCGGCGCGATCTTCGCGGTCGTCACCACGGTGAATACGACGCTGCTCGTCTTCTCCCGAACGCTCATGCGCGCGAGCCGTGACGGCATTCTCCCGGCGTCGCTCTCCCGGATTCACCCCCGGTTCGACACGCCCCATTACGCGATCGCCGTGCTCGGCGTCCCGCCGTTCGTGCTCGTCCCCCTCGCGGACGAAATTGTCGGTCTTTCCGTGTTCATCGGCCTGGCCAGTCTCACGGCGTACTTCTTCTGTGCGATCGGCCTCTGGAATCTGCCGCGGGAGTTCCCGGCACACTACGCCAACGCCCCGTTTCGACTCCGCCGATACCGCGGGCTCCTCCTCGCGGTGCTGGGCGGGGGAGTCGCAACCGGCGCGTTCTGGCTGGTCACGCTCCTCCAGCGACCCGTCGTGGGCGTGGTCCTCATCGGCTGGTTCGGCGTCGCGTACGTCTATTATCGATATCGACTCGCCAAGACCGACCGAATCGAAACCTACCGAGCGATGACCACGCTCGACGTCCACGAGCGCGTCGAGGAGAGCGAGGCGCAACGCGCCTCGGGTGACGCGAGCGGGGACACCCCGCGAGCGAACGCCGACGAGAGCGGCGGCTGACCGACGGACTACACCCCCGTCCCCGTGTCGGCTATCAGCCAGAGACGGTCCGAACGGAGTCCTCGCGGGTCGAGCACAACCGACAGCGACCGCACATTTAATAGTCGAGTCGACATATGTGGGATATGGCAACAGAGTACACGCCGACGGCGATGATGGACCGGGAGTCCAGATCGAACCGCTACTATCGAAACGCGGTCGAGCGACACTGGGACCCCGGCGAGATCGACCTCGAGGAAGACGTCGAAAACCTCCTTGCGTTCATCGAAGCCTCGAAGTCGTACGACCGGGAGTCGTGGTACGGCACCCTCAACGGCATCGCGAAGTTCGGGGCGGGGGAGGACGCGGTTACCGAAGATCTCGCGCCGCTGGGGGCGGTACTCGACAATATCGACGATCAGCTGTTCCTGACGACCCAGCTGTACGAGGAGGCCAAGCACGCGGACTTCTTCGACCGCTACTGGCGGGAGGTCGTCTGGACGGTCGAGGACGAACTGGGCTGGGAACGGTCCGATCCCCGCCACGAGCGGTGGTTCAACGACCCGTACATCGAACTGTTCGACCGCAACCGGAAGGCGCAGTTCCGGCTGCTCGAGGAAGACACGCCCGAAAACCGAGCCAGAGCGTACTGCCACTACCACCTCACGGTCGAGGGGATCCTCGCGCAGACGGGGTACTACGGGATGCAGACCTCCTACGGCGGCGAGTTCGACGAGCTCCCCCACCTGCCGGGGCTCGTCCAGGGCTTTACGAAGATCCGCAGCGACGAGGGGCGCCACGTCGGTTTCGGGATGAACCAGCTCAAGAAGCTCATCGCCGAGGGCGTCGACCCCGCGATCATCGAGGAGACGGTCGAGGAACTCCTTCCGCTCGTACAGGGGATCACCGAGGACGAGCGGTTCCAGCCGGACGATCCCGAGGAACGCGTCGGCCTCGAGGACGGGAGACTGGCCGCCTACGCGGTCGACAAGCACACCGACCGGATGCAACAGATCACGGACGCCGCGGCCGATATCCCGGACGTCGACGAGTTAGTGCAACTCGAGGGCGACGACTGACAGTGGAGGACGGCGACTGACGGAACGGGAGCACCACGAACTGCGAACGACCACCGACAGTAGGCTTTTGAGAGAAGACCGGGACGTGGTACCATGCAGCTCGATTCCGTCCGAGTACTCGACCTGTCCCGCCTGCTTCCGGGCCCGTACGCGACGCAACTGCTCGCCGACGCGGGCGCTGACGTGATCAAAGTCGAGGACACCGACGCGGGAGACTACGCGCGGTACACGCCGCCGACGACGGACCGCGGCGTCGGCGCGCTGTTCGACGGCGTCAATCGTGGCAAGCGTAGCATCGCCGTCGACCTGAAATCGGACGCGGGCCGGACGGCCTTCTACCGGCTCGTCGAGGACGCCGACGTCGTCTTCGAGCAGTTCCGACCGGGCGTCGCCGAGCGACTCGGGGTCGACTACGAAACGCTGCTCGAGTACAACGAGGACCTCGTCTATTGCTCGCTCTCGGGCTACGGTCAAACCGGGCCGTACGCCGAGCGCGCGGGCCACGACCTCAACTACGTCGGGCTCGCGGGGCTGCTCGAGATGACTCGCGAGGACGAGACGATGGCACCGCAGATCCCCGGCTACCAGATCGGCGACCTCGGTGGCGGGCTGTTCGCGGCCTTCAGCATCGTCGGCGGACTCCTGTCTCGCGAACTCGGCAACGGCGGCGAGTATATCGACGTGGCCATGACCGACGTGGTCGCCTCGTTCTCGCAGGCGATTTCCCACGAGGCGCTCACCGGCGACGATCCCCGGCCCGGCGAGACCGCGCTCACCGGACGGTACCCATGGTACGACGTGTACGAGGCGGCCGACGGGCGCTACGTGACGCTCGCGGCGCTCGAGCCGAAGTTTTGGGAGGCCTTTTGCGAGGAGACCGGACGGGAGGAGCTGATCGACGCCCACGGCACCGACGACCCGGCCGAACTCGAGGCGGTCCGCGAGGAACTCGAGTCGCTGTTCGCGAGCCGCTCACGGGACGAGTGGCTCGAGACGCTTTCCGACGAGACGATGGTCGGGCCGGTGTGTACGCCGGCCGAAGCCCTCGAGCACCCCCAGCTCGAGGCGCGCGGACTGATCGAGCGGCCGGCGGACGCGCCGCCGCGGGTCGGCTTTCCGGCGATGGGGTCGAACGTACCCGACAGCCACGACGAGTCGGTTCCGGGCCACGGAGCGCACACCGACGCCCTACTCGCGTCAGTGGGGTACGACGAGAGCGAGCGAGCCGACCTCCGCGAGTCCGGGATAATCCGCTGACGGCTCCGTTCGTCTGTCACGACGGCGTACTCGTCCCAAATCATAAGGTACTGGACAGAATAGCTACGACGGCTATGATGAGAGTCGAGTTAACACTTGACAAGTTACTCGAGCGGGCGATCGACCTGTTCCCCGAGCGGGAACTGGTGACGAAACTGCCCGACGGGAGGGTGCACCGGTATACGTACGCCGACGCGTCCGAACGGATCAACCAACTTGCCCACGCGCTCGACGAACTCGGCCTCGAGCGGGGGGACCGCGTCGGCGTCGTCGCGACGAACCACTACCGGCACTTCGAACTGTACTTCGGGCCGGCCTGTTCGGGGCGGTCGATCCACATGTGCAACATGCGACTGCCCGATCACCACTTCGTCCACACGATCGACGACGCCGAGGACCGGGTGATCTTCGTCGATCCCGGCCTCATCGAGACGGTCGAGGCGAACGCCGACGACCTCGAAACGGTCGAGCAGTACGTCGTCCTCGACGACGAGGTGCCCGATACCGACCTCGAGCCGGTGACCGACTACGAGTCGCTGCTCGAGGGTCAGTCGACGGAGTACGAGTGGCCCGACATCGACGAGGACGCGGAGTACGGGATGTGCCACACCTCGGGGACGACGGGGCTGCCGAAGGGCGTCGCCTACTCCCACCGGGCGATGTACCTCCACAGCATCATGTGCGGCCACACGGACGCCAACGGGGTCGGCGAGGACGACGTCGTCCTGCCGGTGGTGCCGATGTTCCACGCCAACGGCTGGGGAATCCCGTACGCCGCGACGCTCGTCGGCGCGAAACAGGTCTTCCCCTCGGTCCACACTGATCCCGAATCGATCGCCCGGCTGATCGCCGAGGAGGACGTGACGTTCTCGGCGGCCGTGCCGACGATCTGGCTCGAGATGGCCGAGTTCCTCGACGAGAACCCCGAGGTCGACATCTCGAACATCGACCGGCTGACGGTCGGTGGGAGCGCGCCGCCCGAATCGCTCATCCGGAAGTACGACGAGGAGTACGACGCGCCGATCATCCAGGGGTGGGGAATGACCGAGACCTCGCCGCTGGGGTCGCTCAGCACGCTCCGCAAGGAGGTCGCGGAACTGCCGAGCGACGAGCAATACGAGTATCGCGCGAAGGCGGGGCTGCCCGTGCCGGGTATGCAGACCCGCATACTCGACGACGACGGCGAGGAGGTGCCCGACGACGGCGAAACGATGGGCGAACTGCAGGTCCGCAGCCCGTGGGTGGCCGACGGCTATCACAACCGACCGGAGGAAAACGAGCAGTCGTTCACCGAGGACGGCTTCCTGCGGACCGGCGACATCGCCACCCGAGACGGACTCGGCTACATCGATATCGTCGACCGCGACAAGGACGTCATCAAGTCCGGCGGCGAGTGGATCTCGTCGGTGCAACTCGAGAACGAACTGATCGGTCACGAGGGCGTCAGCGAGGCGACCGTGATCGCGGTCGAGCACGAGCGCTGGCAGGAGCGGCCCATGGCGATCGTGGTGCCGCGGGACGGAGCGACGATCAACGAGGACGACCTCGAGGCCCATCTCGCGGAAACGTTCCCCTCGTGGTGGCTGCCCGACGTCTACGAGTTCATCGACGAGATTCCGAAGACCTCGACCGGGAAGTTCGACAAGAAGACGCTTCGAGACCAGTTCGACGTGGTTCTCGAGGCGGAAGACGATGAGCAGACACCCCAGCAATAAGCGGTCAACGGATATCGTTCAAATTTAGACATGGTAGCTAACACCACAGGCGGCGTGAGTTTCGACACCGACGACGAGACCGAACTGATCCTCGACAGTATCGACGACTTCATCGAACGAGAGGTCGACCCGATCGTCGAAGAGCTGGGAGACGTCTACACCAACCCCCGCAAGGGACACCACGAGAACGGCCGCTGGACCGACGAACTGCTCGAGGCCCGCGAGGAGATCCGACGCAAGTCGGCCGAGGCGGGCTTCTACGCGATGAACCTACCTGAGGACGCGGGCGGCGACGGTATCTCTCCGGTGACGTGGTATCGAGCGAAGAAACACGTCGCCAGCCACGGCGGCGGCCTCGAGCGCTACGTCCTCGCCGGCCCCGAGGGGCCGAAGCCGCTGCTGTTGCAGGCCGAGGGCGACCAGCGGGAGAAATACCTCGAGCCCGTGGTCCGCGGCGAGAAGTCGACGGCGTTCGGCCAGACCGAGCCCGGCGTGGGGTCGGACTCGCCCAATATGGGGACAACAGCGGAGAAAGACGGAGACGAGTGGCTCATCAACGGCCGCAAGCAGTGGATCACCAACGCGCCCTACGCCGACTTTATCCAGCTCTTCGCGCGGACGACGCCCCAGGAGGAAGCCGGCCGCTACGGCGGCATCACGTGCTTCATCGTCGAGCGCGACGAGTACGAGATCGGGTCGTACAACAACGCCGTCGGCGCGGAGGGGTCACAGGCCGAGATCGTTCTGGACGGCGTGCGCGTCCCGGAGGACCGCGTGCTCGGCGCGGTCGACGAGGCGTTCTACGCCGCGATGGACTTTCTCTCGCTCGGACGGCTCGAGTTGGGTGCCGAGGCCGTGGGGTACAGCGAGTACCTGCTCGAGGAGGCCGGCGAGTACGTCACCGAGCGCGAGGCCTTCGGCGAGCCGATCGGGAACTTCCAGCAGGTCTCCGCGAAGCTCGCGAAGGGGCGGGCGAAGACCTACGCGGCCGACGCCGCGGGGCTGAAACTCGCCTGGAAGATGGCCGAAGACGAGCGGACGATCATGGACTCGTCGGTGCTGAAGTGGTTCGCGACGAACGTCCTCTGGGAGGTCGCCGACGCGGCCGTCCAGGTCAACGGGGCCAACGGGTTGGCCGAGGAGAACCCCTACATGGATCTGGTCCACCAGGCGCGCATCCTGCGGATCGTCGAGGGGACCGACGAAATTCAGCTCAACACGATCGCGAAATCGATGGGGATCACGGACTGATCCGGATGGTCGCACCACTCACGCGCACGACCGCCGCGGGGATCGCGAGAGCGATCCGAGACGGGGAGTGCTCACCGACCGAGGTCGTCGACGCCACCCTCGAGCGCATCCACGACCGAAACGATCGGACGAACGCGTTCGTGACGGTAACGGACGATCTGGCCCGCGAGATGGCCGCCGAGGCCGACCGCGCGATCGACGAGGGCGAGCCGCTCGGGCCGCTGCACGGCGTCCCCGTCGCGATCAAGGATCTCGACGACGTCGAGGGAGTCCGAACGACCTCGGGGTCGTTGCTCTTCGAGGACCGGGTCGCCGAGTCGGACTCGCCGTTCGTCGCCCGGCTGAAGGACGCGGGAGCGATCGTTGTCGGGAAGACGAACACGCCCGAGTTCGGGCTCGGCGTCACGACCGATAACCGCGTCACCGGGCCGACGGGGACGCCGTTCGATCCCGATCGCGTCTCGGGCGGGTCCTCCGGCGGGGCCGGGGCGGCGCTGGGCGACCGGCTCGTGCCGCTCGCACCCGGTTCCGACGCCGGCGGCTCGGTTCGCGTGCCGGCGAGCTTCTGTGGCGTGTACGGACTGAAACCCACACAAGGCGTGATCCCGAACGTCAGCCGGCCGAACGCGTTCGCCAGTCACACCCCCTTCTCCACGAACGGGCCGCTGGCCCGAACGGTCGAGGACGCGGCGCTCTCGCTGGACGTGATGGCCGGAACCCACCCGCGCGATCCGTTCTCGATCCCGAAGGGGGGCGAGTACCGCGCCGCCGTCGATCGCCCCATCGACGACGTGCAAATCGCGTACAGCCCGGGTATGGGCATCTATCCCGTCGAGCCCGCCGTGCGCGACGTACTCGAGGACGCCGTCTCGGCGCTCGAGCGCGCCGGCGCGACCGTCGACGCGGTCGATCCCGACCTGGGACACGACAACGAGGAGATTCTGGACGCCTACTACACGATGGCGACCGTACGGTGGGGATCGCTGCTCGAGAACCTCGAGGACGAGGGGTTCGATCCGCTCGGCGAGGACCGCGATCGCCTTCGGCCGTATCTCGTCGATCTCGTCGTGGACGCCGAGGAGCCGACCACGCGGGAGTACAAGCGCGCTGACGTCGTTCGAACCCATGTCCTCGACGGACTGGGAGACCTGTTCGCCGAGTACGATCTCCTCGCGACGGCGACCTGCGGGACGACGCCGTTCCCCCACGGTGAGGAGCCGACGGAGATCGACGGCGTCGAGATCGAGCCGTACCGCGGCTGGGTGCTCACGCAGCCGTTCAACCTCACCGGCCAGCCGGCGGCCTCGGTCCCGGCCGGCGTCATCGACGGACTCCCCGTCGGGATGCAAATCGCGGGCCCACGCCACGCCGACGACGACGTGATCGCCGCAAGCGCCGCGTTCGAGCGCCAGCGGCCGTGGCGCGACACGTATCCCGAGTGATCGGCACGACGCAGCCGACGCGTTTCCGCGTGCGATCAGAAGCTAAAGAGGTCGATCCCGCCGGTGACGCCGACGATCTGTCCCGTGACGTAGGAGGCCTGGTCCGAGCAGAGGTACGTGACCATGTTGGCCACGTCCTCCTCCTTCCCGAGGTGGCGCATCGGCGTCGCCTCGGCGATACGAGCGTAGTACTCGTCGACGTTCTCCCGGAGTTCGTCGGGATCCATATCGGCCCAGTCGCCGACGACGATGTTGGGTGCGATGACGTTCGAGGTGACCCCCGACTGGGCTCCCTCGAGCGCCATCGTCCGGCCGAAGCCGATCATGGCGGCTTTCGTCGCCGAGTAGGAGATCTGGCCGAAGCCGCCGTACCAGCCTGCCATCGAGGACATGTTCACGACCCGCCCCCAGCCGCGGTCGCACATCTCGGGGAACACCTCCGCGCTGATATTGTAGGTGCCGGTGAGGTTGATCTCTACGTCGCGGTTCCAGACGTCGTCGTCGTAGTCGGCCAGTCGGGAGCGCGCGTCGACCATCGCGGCGTTGTTCACGAGGATGTCGACGCCGCCGAACGTCTCGCGGACTTCGTCCATCGAGTCGGCAACCGCCGTGCGATCGGTCAGATCGCACTCGAGGGCCATCGCATCCCCGCTGTCAGCTGTCTCGTCGATCTCGTCGGCGACCTCCCGCGCGCCGTCGGCGTCCACGTCGAGGACGACGACGTTCGCACCCTCTTCCGCGAGCGTTCGACAGTCGGCGCTTCCGATCCGTCCGGCCCCGCCGGTGACGACAGCGGTCCGGTCCTGTAGTCCGAAGTCCATCGTCCGAGCGACTACTACGCTATCTGATTTAATTATTGTGACGCGGTAGCAGCGGTCACAGTTTTTCACGAATCGATTTAGCCGAGAAAGAGTCCAGTACCGTCGATCACGAATTTATGCACAACCTCTATGATCGATCGTGTAATAGCCAGTCGCACGTCATGAACTCCGCAGTCATCGTCGACGCCGTCCGAACGCCGTTCGGGAAACGCGACGGCTCGTTCCGGGACACGCATCCGCAGGACCTGGCCGCCGAGCCGCTCGAGGCGCTCCGGGAGCGCAACGGATTCGAGCCGGAGACGATCGAGGACGTCATCTACGGCTGCGTAACGCCGGTCGACGAGCAGGGCCTGAATATCGGGCGACTCGCGCCGATGGTCGCCGGCTGGGGGGACATCGTTCCGGGCGTCCAGCTCAATCGGATGTGCGGCTCTGGCCAGCAGGCGGCCAACTTCGCCGCGGCGAACGTCATGGCCGGCCAGCACGACGTGCTCATCGCGGGCGGCGTCGAGCACATGACCCGCGTGCCGATGGGATCGGACGGCGACGCGCCGACGGACACCTATTTCGAGTATTTCGACGAGCTGACCACGCAGGGCGAAGGTGCCGAGCGAATCGCCGAGGAGTACGGCCTGACGCGAACGGAACTCGACGAGATCGCCGCCGACTCCCAGCGCCGCTGGAAGGAGGCCTGGGACGAGGGACGGTACGACGACCAGATCGCGCCCGTCAAAACGGAACTTGACGGTGAGGAGGTCGTGGTCGAACAAGACGAACACCCCCGTCCCGGCACCGACGAGGAGACCCTCTCCGAACTCCCGCTGTCGTTCCGCGAGGAAGGCGAGGGCTTCCACCACCCCGGCAATTCGTCGGGTATCGTCGACGGCTCGGCTGCGCTGCTCATCGCGAGCGAGGAAGCCGCCGCGGAACACGGCTGGGAGCCGATGGCCCGCATCGTCCAGACCGAAGTCGTCGGCGTCGATCCCGTGACGATGCTGAAGGGACCGATTCCCGCAACCGAGAACGTCCTCGAGAAGGCCGACATGACGGTCGGCGACGTCGATCTCTTCGAGGTCAACGAGGCGTTCGCGGCGGTCGTCGGCGCCTGGCTCGAGGAGACCGGTGCCTCCTGGGAGGACGTCAACGTCAACGGCGGGGCGATCGCCCACGGCCACCCGCTGGGCGCGACCGGCGCAATGTTGCTGACGAAACTGGCCCACGAACTCGAGCGAACGGAGCAGGACACCGCGCTGTCGACGATGTGCATCGGCTTCGGCCAGGGCGTCGCGACGATCCTCGAGCGGGTCTAAGCCACTCGAGCGGGGACCGGCACAACGAACTGCGTCGAGACAGACGGGTGCGACGCAATCGGGAAAAGAGACGACAGGTCTCGACGAGCGAGTAGCATCGCCAACGGTTGCCAATTAATGCGATCCGCTACCTATAGCTTTACAGTGCTGTGTGCGATCATGGATGATATGGAGTACCACGACTCCGAGAAAGCCAAGGAGGTTGCGGGTCGCGTAGAGGAGTTCATGGACGAGGTCGTCATTCCGCGCGAGCGCGAAGCGCTGGCCACGGGTGAGCAGATCACGATGGACGAGATCCACGAGATGTGGGAGATGGCCAAAGAGCGGGACCTGTTCGCGCCGCAGGTGCCAGAGGAGTACGGCGGCCAGGGACTCGACTTCAGCGACATGCTGCCGTCCTTCGAGCAGGTCGGCCGCTCGCTGATCGGCGCGCTCGCGATCCGTGCGAACGCGCCCCAGGAAGGGAACATGCACACCCTCGAGATGGTCGGCACGGAAGAACAGAAAGAGGAGTGGCTCCGCCCGCTCGTGCAGGGCGACATTCAGACGGCGTTCGCGATGACCGAGCCAAAGGTCGGTGCCGGCTCCGACCCGAAGATGCTCCAGAGTACAGCCGTCAAAGACGGCGACGAGTGGGTCATCAACGGCCACAAGTGGTGGACCTCCGACGGGCTCGGCGCCGACTACTATCTGGCGATGGTCCGAACCGACCTCGACGCCCATCCATACGAGGGCACATCGATTATCATGGTGCCACGCGACGCTGACGGCGTCGAAGTCGTCCGTAACGTTCCCCACCTCGGTGGGCACGGCATCACCGAGCGTGAAGGCGGCCACGCCGAAATGAAGTTCGATAACGTCCGCGTCCCCGTCGAGAACACGATCGGCGAGGAAGGTGAGGGCTTCCAGATCGCCCAGATGCGACTCGGCGGCGGTCGGCTTACTCACTGCATGCGCTACTCCGGCATGGCCGAGCGCTCGCTCGACATCGCAAAGGCCTACCTCCAGGAGCGCGAGGCCTTCGGTTCGAAACTCGAGGACAAGCAGGCACTGCGTCACCGCATCGCCGACGCCGAGACGCAACTCCACGCCGCACGGACGATGGTCCGGCACGCCGCACGCGAACTCGACCGCAACGACGCCCGCATCGAGGTCGCGATGTCGAAGATGTTCACGGCGAACGTCACCAACGAGACGATCGACCTCGCCCTGCAGTGCTGTGGCGGCAACGGGATCGGCAAGGATCTGCCGATCGCGCACTTCTACGAGAACGTCCGCGCGTTCCGCATCGTCGACGGGGCCGACGAAGTCCACCGCCGCTCGATTGCCCGCTGGGCCTTCGAGGACGTCGACGAAGCCGAGATCGAAAACTCCCTGCAGTTCGACGAGGAGCTGCGCATCGACGCACTCGACGACTAACGCGTTCGACCGCGAGACTCACCTTTCTCTCTTTCGACGGCCGTCTCGAACGTGAAGCCTGTCCGACGGTCCCCGGAACGACCGGCACATCGTCCTCGAGCGAGTCCGAGTCGCTCGAGCGGAGACCGACACAGCAGGCCACGACAGGACGGACGCGACGCGATCAAGACGGGCAGCGACGGGTCTCGAGGTGTCGATAGTCCCGCGATCGCTTCCAATCAATGGGAATTGTTACCTATGGATTTACAATGGTGTGATACAGTATAGATACTATGGAATACCACGATTCCGAGAAAGCCAAGGAGGTTGCGGGTCGCGTAGAGGAGTTCATGGACGAGGTCGTCATTCCGCGCGAGCGCGAAGCGCTGGCCACGGGCGAGGAGATCACGATGGACGAGATCCACGAGATGTGGGAGATGGCCAAAGAACGGAATCTATTCGCGCCGCAGGTGCCCGAGGAGTACGGCGGCCAGGGACTCGATTTCAGCGACATGCTACCATCCTTCGAACAGGTCGGCCGCTCGCTGATCGGCGCGCTCGCGATCCGTGCGAACGCGCCACAGGAAGGCAACATGCACACCTTGGAGATGGTCGGCACGGAAGAGCAGAAAGAAGAGTGGCTCCGCCCGCTCGTGCAGGGAGACATTCAGACGGCGTTCGCGATGACCGAGCCAAAGGTCGGTGCCGGCTCCGACCCGAAGATGCTCCAGAGCACCGCCGTCAAGGACGGCGACGAGTGGGTCATCAACGGCCACAAGTGGTGGACCTCCGACGGGCTCGGCGCCGACTACTATCTGGCGATGGTCCGAACCGACCTCGACGCCCATCCATACGAGGGCACATCGATTATCATGGTGCCGCGGGACGCCGACGGCGTCGACGTCGTCCGCAACGTCCCCCACCTCGGCGGACACGGCATCACCGAACGCGAGGGCGGCCACGCAGAAGTGAAGTTCGATAACGTCCGCGTCCCCGTCGAGAACACGATCGGCGAGGAAGGCGAGGGCTTCCAGATCGCCCAGATGCGACTCGGCGGCGGCCGACTCACCCACTGCATGCGCTACTCCGGCATGGCCGAACGCTCGCTGGACGTCGCGAAGGCCTACCTCCAGGAGCGCGAGGCCTTCGGTTCGAAACTCGAGGACAAGCAGGCGCTGCGTCACCGCATCGCCGACGCCGAGACGCAACTCCACGCCGCACGAACGATGGTTCGTCACGCCGCACGCGAACTCGACCGCAACGACGCCCGCATCGAGGTCGCGATGTCGAAGATGTTCGCCGCGAACGTCACCAACGAAACCATCGACCTCGCCGTGCAGTGTTGTGGCGGCAACGGGATCGGCAAGGACCTGCCGATCGCGCACTTCTACGAGGCCGTCCGCCGGTTCCGCATCGTCGACGGGGCCGACGAAGTCCACCGCCGCTCGATCGCCCGCTGGGCCTTCGAGGACGTCGACGAGAGCGAGATCGAGAACACGCTGCAGTTCGACGAAGACCTCCGAATCGACGCGCTCGACGAATAGCAACGCAGTGAATCGTCTCGGGGCTTGGTCCCAAGGCACTCGGCCTACTTTTCTCTATAACGGTTGAGCGGCCCGTTTCGGACACCGTGTCTCGAGCAGAGACTTGAGTCGCCGTTCGACGCTCGAGGTGGCGTCGCTACCGGCCTTTTCCGCCGATATTCATCAATAAAATAACTTCGCCGAACTGCCATCGGTGAGGGTATGGATCTCGGACTCGCGGATCGAACGGCCGTCGTCACCGGCGGCGCCGGACGCATCGGAAGCGAAGACTGCCGCACCCTCGCCCAGGAGGGTGCCGAAGTGATGCGGCGTGCTCGTGCTCATCCTCGGCTGGATGGCGCTCGGCTACCCGGTCTACCGATACCGGGTTTGATCGCTCCGGGAACAGAAGGGCGTGGATCTGCCGGCCCGGATGCGCTCACTTCACGAGTACGAGCAAGCACGCGCCGAAGCCGGCTCGAGGGCGAGCCGAACGGGGACGACTGACGAGTCGTCGTCCGGTGATCCATCGTCGTCGACCGAGGACTGATCGCACACTCCGGGAGTCTTCCACTCACATGCCACTGATACCCATAGGTATTTACGCTCGGGCGGGAATACCCGGAACGTATGAGCGGAGACACGACGCGCCAGGCCTCCGAAGACGCCAGTCTGGAAAATATTCGCAAGGCGTCAGACGCAGTTGAGAAGTCCACGGCGCAAATAACCGTCGAGAAGATCGTAGAACGGTGGCGCACCGTCGGTTCCATCGTCGTGCTGGCGGTTGCTAGCGTCATGCTGTACCGCATGGACGGCTACCTGTCGATAGATTCACAGGTCTTCGGGGGAATCACCATCCTCCTGCTAATCTACTTCCTCGCGACGCTTCGGACGGACGTCAGCATGGAGTGACTCGGGCCGACAGCTCCTCCCAGTACCAGCAGAGGGGTAGGTATTTTATCCGCGCTACGAATGTCTCCGCCATGAACGGCGAGGCGGTCGCACCGTGATCGACCGGACGTTGGACGGGTTCTTGCCGACACAGCGGCAACCAGCACCAGTGTTGGAAACGGCAGACGACCGCGACGTGCTGATCGCTCGCGGCGGTGCAGCGGCGATCGACCTGTTCATCTGCTACGTGCTACTCGAGTTTCCCGTGATCTACGTCGCGAGCGTGGTGTTCGGCGAGACATACGAGGCGCTGGGCGGAGGCGTCGTCCTCCTCTCGCTGCTCGCGCTCTTTCCGATTTTCGCCATTTACTCGTTCGTCCTCGAGTGGCGCTACGGCCGGACGCCGGGCAAGGTCAACCGCGGCCTGCTGGTCGTCATAGCCGACGGTCGTGAGTGTACCTACCGCGCCAGCGCCGTGCGGAATCTCCTCCTGTACGTCGATCTACTGGGCGTTCCGCCGGTCGTGGTCGGCCTCGTGACGGCCCTCGTAACCGACGGTCGTCGCCTCGGCGATCTCGCCGCGGGGACGGTCGTCGTTCGCTCGACGCGACCGACGGATCGTGACGAGGCTGTTTCGGCGGACACGGACACGAGCGCCGCCGCTCGAGCGAGCGGCGACGAAAAGAACTGAGCGGAATCAGGCGATCCGAACGCCGGAGTCGTTGTCGTACAACTGGATGTACTCGTCCTCGAAGACGAGTCCGTACTCCTTCCCGTCGCCCTCGAAGTCCGGATCGGTGACGACGACGATCTCGCCGAACTCCGTGTCGAAGAAGCTGTGGGTCGCATCGCCCAGCGGTTCGTCCAGCAGGTGCGTCGCCGGGATACCGTTCGCGGGATCCTCGCTGACCCGGATGTACTGGGGTCGGAGGCCGACGCGGACGTCCTCGCCGGACCATCCCTCGAGCCCGTCGCGGGCGAGGTGGTACTCGTAGCCGCCGACATCGAGTTCGGCGGTTCCGTTGACCGATCCGACGTTCCCCTCGAAGAACTGCGTCGACGGCTGGCCGATGAACTGACTGACGAACTGCGAATTGGGCTCGTCGTAGACCTCTTTCGGCGGGGCGACCTGAGCCAGTTTGCCGTCGTTGATGACCGCGACGCGGTCGGACATGGTCATCGCCTCCTCCTGGTCGTGAGTCACGTACAGCGTCGGACAGCCGATCTCGTCGGTCACCTTCTCGATGACCGGCCGCAGTTCGGCCTTGAGCTTGGCGTCCAGGTCCGACATCGGCTCGTCGAACAGGAAGATCTCCGGGTCGCGCACGAGCGATCGGCCGAGCGCGACGCGCTGTTGTTGGCCGCCGGAGAGCTCCGAGGGCATCTTCTCGAGCTGGTCGGTGATCTGGAGGAGTTCGGCGGCTTCCTCGACGCGGGCCATGCGTTCTTCGCGCGAGAACCCAGCGATCTTGAGGCCGTAGGCGATGTTCTCCTTGACGCTCATGTGCGGGTACAGCGCGATGTCCTGGAAGAGCAACGCAATGTTGCGCTCCTGGACCGGCTTATCCGTCACGTCGCGGTCGCCGAACTTGACCGTGCCGCTCGTGGGTTTGTTCAGCCCCGCGACACAGCGGAGCGTCGTGGTCTTCCCGCAGCCGGAGGGACCGACGAGCGTCACGAACTCGCCGTCCTTGATGGTGAGGTCGACGTCGTCGACGGCGACGATTTTGTTGCCCGATTCTTCGTACACTTTCGTCAGATTCCGTATCTCGATGTCTGGCATATGTTGGGTTATCTCGTGGTGTTAGTTGTAAAGGTGGTGCATTTTCAGAGAGCTCTGACCTGGAACCCCTTCAGCAGGTAGCTCTGCATGAAGTAGGCGAACAGCAGCGGCGGTAGCGTCATGGCCAGCGAGACCGCCATCAGGTAGGCGTCCGGCAGGAACTGCGATTGGTTCATCTCCCGGAGGACGCCGGGGGCGAACGTCGTCGTGTCGGTCGCCGGCAGGAGGATCTGTGCGAACGTGAAGTCGTTCCAGGCGAGCGCGAACGCGAACAGGGCCGCGGCGATGATCGCCGGTCGGCACTGGGGCACGACGACGTCACGGAAGCCGCGCCAGCGCGACGCACCGTCGACCCAGGCGGCCTCCTCGTGGGCCTCCGGGATCGTCATGATGTACTTCCACATCAGCCACACCGCGAATGGCATGGAGATCGCCGACAGCGCGATGATGAGCCCGATTCGGGTACCGAGCAGCCCGATGGACCGCCAGATCTGGTAGAGCGGGATACCGATGACGATGGGGCTGAAGAGGTACCCGATCAGGAGTATCCGCGCGAAGTTCTCCTTGTAGGGGAAGTCCAGCCTCGCGAGCCCGTAGCCGGCAACCAGCGAGACGATGATGACCGTGACGATGGTCCCGATGGCGACCACGGTCGTGTTGAAGATGTAGGTGTACATCACCGGATCCGTCAAGATGTTGAAATTGTTGACCGTGAATATGTCGGGCCACGGGAAGTAGGTGTGGTCACTCGAGACGACCCTGTACTTGGTGAAGGCGAGCTGGGTCATCCAGTAGATCGGCCAGACACCGACGAGAACGATGATCGCGGTGCTGACGAGCTTTAACGCCTCGAATATCTTCGTTTCGCCGTCGTACGAGAGGCCGAAGACGCCTCCCGGTGGTTCGTTCTGACTCATGCTGTCGTTTCCACCTCCTCACTCGGATTGAAGACCATGAAGTAACCGACCGCCGCCACGAGTAGGAAGAGGAACATGACGACGGAGATCGCGTTTGCAAGCCCGTACGCCTGGTCGGTGTAGACTGTCTTGTATGCGAGCACGGGGAGCGTGGTCGTGGCGTTCCCGGGGCCGCCCTGCGTGAGCTGCCAGATGATGTCGAACTTGTTGAACATGAAGACAGACCGGAGCAGGACGACGACCAGGATGATTCCCATGAGACGCGGCAGCGTGATGTCCCGGAACATCTGCCATCGGTTCGCGCCGCACACCTTCGCCGCCTCGTAGAACCGGTTCGGTATCGCGCGCAGCTGCGCGAGCGTGAAGATCGTAATGAAGACGGAGAATTTCCAGCTACCGATGAGGATCAACAGGGGCATCGCCCAGTCACGCGACCCGAGCGGCGCCTCTCCGCCTGCCCACAGGCTGAGATAGTCGGCACCGATCATCTGAAACACGCCTCCTTGCGGGTCGAACACCCGCAGCGCGATCAGCGAGACGATGATGGTCGGGATCAGGTAGGCCGTGAAGACGACTGCGGTGAGCAGCTTCTGACCGTACGTGATCCGGTTGAGCACGAGTGCCATCCACAGGCCGACGGCGAGTTGGAGGAGCGTGCTGCCGACCATGTAGACGATCCCTCGCCACAGCGATCCCCAGAACCGGTTGAGTTCGAGGACCTGAGCGTAGTTCGAGAACCCGGCCCACTCCCAGACGGGGTTGAGCGTGTGGATGTTGTGTAACGATGCCCAGAACGCGAACGCGATCGGTAGCGCCGCGATAAGTAGGTACAGTACGGCGACCGGTAGGATGGTCCCGATCCCGATGACTGTCTCCCGACTCACGGGCAGGTCATCCCACGGGATGAACGCCCTCCCTGGTCGAACCGATTCTCCAGTTTCACCAGCCATATTTACGTTTCCTCTGCATCCGTGTCTGTTTGTCTCATGGTTGTCCGTATGCGATTCTCTTCATCCACGTATGTTAATCTCACGGTTGTTAGTGATCCACTCGTTCTGCACCGAGCATCGCTAAATGAAAAGTCGACGGTGCTATGGTCGACTATCCGCCGAACTGTTCTTTGGCCTCTGAAAGGGCTGACTCGAGTTCGCCTTCGCCGTACTCGTAGGCCTCCTGAACGCTCATCGAGTCGGTGACCACGTTGTTGACCATCTCGCCGTAGAACCACTGGCGCTGCATGTACAGGGCCACGGGCGAGGAGACGTTGGCCGCGTCGACGCTGCCGTAGTGGTTGCCCCAGATTTCGTTCTGGACGTACTGGAGCTTCTCGTAGAGGTGGGGGTGGGCCTGCATGATGCCCTGGTTCTGGAACGCCTCGGAGCCCAGCACGTCGCCGTAGCTCGGTAGGAACCGGCCCGGATCCATCTCGTAGAACTGTACGGTCTTCTCCATGCTGTCCGCGTAGAGCCACTCGAACCACTCCTTGGCAGCTTGCGTGTTCTCGCCGCCCGAGAAGACGTGGTAGCCGTCGGGAGCCGGAGCGGAGAGCCAGTTCTGGTCCTTGCTGATCCCCTCCCAGGTCGGGTACGCCATGACCTGCGTGTTTTCGGCCACGTTGCTCAGGAACTGGCCCTCCTCTTCGCTATCCGCGGCCTCGGCCTGGAGCGCGGCGACGCCGACCGGCCAGGCGTTGAGATGGTACTGCTGGCCGTACTGGCCCTGTGCCCACCCGCCGAGCGACTCCGCCCAGCCGATGCTGGTCGGGTCGGGCGAGTACTGGGCGAGGTCTTTCATGTACTGCAACACCGTCGTCACTTCCTCCTCGGGCCAGTACATCTCGAGTTCGTCCTGCGCTTCTGGGTCATTCCAGCGAATTCCGAGCCCGGACATGCCAGCGCTCGCCAGAAGGACCTGGAACTCGTCCTGACTCTTGCCGGTCGGCATCCCCGCGAGCCCGTAGCCGGCCATGTCGGAGTACGCGCCGCCGGCCTCGTCGATGGCCTGGGCGTTGTCCAGTACGTCCTGGAAGGTCTCCGGTTCCGACAGACCGAGCTCGTCGTAGACGTCCTGTCGGTACTGGAAGTTCGACACGTAGACGCCGTGGGGGATTTGAAACATGTCGTCCCCACCGAGGAACGCGCCGCCGACGTTCAGTTCCCCGTTGACCTCCTCGATCGACGAGACGACGCCGCCGACGGAGCTGAGCTGGTCGGTCGACCAGATGTCGGCAACCTGGTCGAACGTCGAGGTGTTCGCGTCCGGCGGATTGCCCGCCTGAATCAACTGGGCGAGCCGGCCCTCCTGGGTGCCGGACATCCCGCCCTCTTCGATGTTCATGCTGTGGTCTGTGTTCTCCTCGAACTGCGATGCCATTTCGTCCCACAGATTCTCCCAGGAGGTGTTGTAGTAGTCCGTGATGAAGTGGACACCGTCGTCGTCGCCGCCGCCACCTAAGCAACCCGCCATCGCGGCAGTAATTCCCGCCCCAGCACCCGTAAGCACCCGTCGCCTGTTAATTGTATCCCGTGTCATTTGTTCACAATCACTCTTGTCCATTGCTACCATCCAACTACAGCCACATAAACGTTCACGTTTTTTTTTTTTTTCAGACGGTTTTCGCCGTTTGTGAGTCACATCGATATATTCCTTCGCTTTATGTTACCCATCGTACGTGAGTAACGGTCGTCTCGAACCGCGTGAACGCGTGATGATCCGCGGGAGGCCGAGAGAAGGAGGTGAGTCGCCCGATTGACGGGCTCGGTGACCACCGAGCGTCGCCGGCAACGACGCGCTCAGCCCGGCCGTACGGTTTCGGACACCCAGCCGGTGGCGCCGTCGGGCTTCGGGCCGTCCTCGTCTGGGATCTGGAGGCTCCCGTTGCCGTCGCGGGCTCGAACGATCACCTCGTGTCTTCCCGCCGCTCCGTACTCGTAGCGCCACTGGCGCCAAACGTCGTCGCCCGGAAGCGGGTCGGATAACTCGGCCTCGACCCACGTGTCGCCCCCGTCGGTCGATACCTCGACGGCACTGATGCCCCTGGTACCGGCGTAGGCGTGGCCCGCCACCTCGATGCGGCCGCTGCCGAGGTGGTTGACCTGCCAGAGTTTGGCCACGGTGTGAACCGGGCCGGTGCCGTGCCAGCCGCGGTGTTCCCAGTAGCCCATCGTCTCTTCAGTGCGTACCTCGATCTCGGTCAGCCACTTCACGTTGATCTCGCCCCAGTGGCCCGGAACGAGCGCGCGAAGCGGCGCACCGTGCGCCCGCGGCAGCGGGCGGCCGTTCATCCGGTACGCCAACAGTCCCGGCCACAGCGCCTCGATCGGGAACTCGTTGTAGTAGCTGTCGGCCCCGCGGAGGACGACGTAGTTGCCCTCGGGGCCCGCCGCCTCGAGCAGCGATCGAACGGGCACGCCGCTCCAGAGAGCGGTGTCCAACTGTCGCCCGTTCAGTTGATCCCCGACGCAGCGCAGCGTGACGAAGCGATCCTCGAGGGGCATGGCCTCGATGTCCGCGAAGTCGTACTCTCTCTCCTCCTCGACGGCCCCCGTGATCGAGAGCGACCACTCCCTGCGATCGACGTCGGGATCGACGTTACCGATGTCCACCTGATAGAAATTCGTGCTGACCAGCGGCTCGAGCCCCTCGACACCGAACGACTGCTCTTTCGCCCGCGTGAGCAGCTCTCGGACCTCGGGACGGGCGTCCTCGGGGATCTCGAGGGGCGACGGGAACGACTCCTCGCCGGTACCCCGAACGAAGAAGGCGAGCCCGCTCACGCCGATCGCCGAGCCGACGGCTCCGAGGACGCGTCGCCGGGCGGGAGAGCCGAGGGAGCGGCCGTCACCGGCGAGCAGCGCGGACGTTCCGGCCGTCGCGAGCAGAACGAATCCCGCCCCGGCGGCGACGCCGAGCGTCGACGGCTGCGATCGCGTCAGTCCGTACGCGACGACGGCCGGGGGGACTGTCCCGAGGATCACACCGAGGAGAGCGCTGCCGCCCCGAGACAACGCGCCGTGAGCCGGGCCGCGACCCAGCAGGAACGCCGCGCCGGGCAGGGCAGCCAGCCCGAAGACCGCGCAGGTCACTGCGGTGGCCGTCAGGAAGGCCAGTTGGTGACCGAGCGTCCCGAGTTGGGTGATCGCAAAGGTCACGAGCGCGTCGGGGCTGAGTAGCAACACGAGTCGATCGAACGGCCCCACGACGAATGCCGGCCGTCGGCCGACGGATAGGTACGAACCCCCGACGGCGCCCAGCCCCGCGGCGAGCGCCACGGCGACTGCGGGGAGCCACGGGCGCGCCCGGGCGGCTACCTCCCCCGTGCGAGACCTTATCATGATAGTACGTAACAATAGCCGCGGCCGAACATGAAAGCTTCGTACACGTGAGAAGGGGTCCCGGCTCCGAACCGCGCCGGATGGCCGTCGATCGACGCAGTGACTGCCACCCTAGTCCGCTTTCACTCCCGCTCGCGTGACCTCCGGGTTTCGCAACAGCGGGAGCGAAACGATCGTCAGGCAACTCAACACGAGCGCGGCACAGAGCACGTAGGTCGTCTGGTAGCCGAACCAGCTATCGACGGCCGGGATCGCGATCAACGGCCCCAGGCTGAGTCCGATATCGCCCATCACCTGATAGGCACCGCCCATCCGGCCGAGTTCGTCGCCGGGCGTGAGATCGCCCATGATCGCGAGCATGGCGGGCGCGGCCGCGCCCATGCCGCCGCCGACGAGGACGATCGCCCCGAGTAGCGCCTCGATCGTCGGGACGTAGGCGATGATCAGGAATCCCGCGCCCATCGACAGGAACGCGGGGACCGTCAGTAGCGTCCGGTCGCTGACCAGATCCGACGCCCAGCCGGTGACGACCGTCAGCGATCCCGACGTCACGACGCCCAGTCCCATCACCATCCCGCTGATCCCGGCAGCGCCGAGGGCGGACAGCTCGAGGCCGTAGTCGCTCGCGTAGCGGGCGAGCGTCGAGAGGATAATACCGCCCCAGAGGAAGCGGACGGTGAAGTTGCCGTAGCCGATCAGGAGGACGGTCGGATTACTGACGAGCAACGACGGGACTTCGCGGAGTTTCGCCGCCCGGCCCTCCGCACCGGCGTGAACGTCCGGCAACACGAGCGTCGCGATGATCCCGGCCAGCAGCGCGAGCACGCCAGCGGTGAGAAACGCCGTCTGCATGCTCGCGAGATCGGTCAGGAGGCCGCCGAGGACGAGCCCGGTCGGGAACCCCAGCGACTGGCCGCCGCGCATGTAGCCGACCCAGCGACCGCGGTTGTTAGCCGTCGTGACGTACGTGATCGTGGCGAACGCGCCGATGAAGACGAACGCGCTGCCGATCCCCCAGAACAGCCGCGAGAGGACGAAGACGACGCCCGGAAGCGACACGTCGCCGAGTATCGGCAGCGTTCCGAGATCGGTCGGGGGCGTGTGAAGACCGACGACGTAGCCGAAGGGAGCCAGCGCTTGCGTGAACAGCCCGAAGATCATCGGTTTCCGCGCGCCGACCTGGTCGATGATCGTCCCGGCCGGCGTGTTCATGAACAGTCGGGCGATCCGATTGGCCGAGAGGATCAGGCTCAGCATGATCGCGGAGATAACGAGCTTCTCGTCGAGCAGCGGGAGCGTGGGGAAGGCGACGCCGGTCGCGACGCCACCGAAGAAGACGCCGGCGATAACCGCGAGCGCGATCGTCCTGATCTCCGCCGTCGAGTAGGTTGGATCCTCAGACATCGTCGTGATATGTACGGACTCGAGCGCCCGGGTACAGATAGCTCACGGTTCGAGTCCGCGGTCCGCGACGAACTCCTCGCGCAGGGTCGTCTTGCGGATCTTCCCGCTGCCCGTCTTGGGGAGGTCGCGGCGAATCTCGACGATGCGCGGGTGTTTGTAGGGTGCGAGTTCGCCGAGGACGTACTCCTCGACGTCGTCCGCGGTCAGCGCCGCGTTCTCCGTCGGCCTGACCGCGGCGGCGACGGTCTCGCCGCGTCGCTCGTCGGGAACGCCGAACACCGCGGCCTCGTGGATATCGGGGTGCTCGTAGAGCAGGTTCTCGACCTCGCGCGGGTAGACGTTGTAACCCGCGGTCAGGATCATCTCCTTCTCGCGACCCTTGATGTAGTAGTAGTTGTCCTCGTCGCGCATGCCGATGTCGCCGGTGCGGAAGTAGCCGTCCTCGGTGAAGGCCTCCTCGTTCGCCTCGGGGTTCTCGTAATAGCCCTTCATCACCTGCGATCCGGCGATGAGGATTTCGCCCTCCTCGCCGGGGCCGAGCTCGTTCCCGTCCTCGTCGACGACCTTCGAGCGCGTGTGGCCGACCGGCTGGCCGACGCTTCCGGGTCTGTTGCCGAGCGACGACCACCGGATCGTGTGGCTCGTCGCGGTGGTCTCCGTGAGGCCGTACCCCTCCGTGAGCGGGACATCGAACGCCGCCTCGAACTGCTCCTGCGTCGGTTTCGGAAGCTTGTCTCCGCCCTGACCCGCCTTGATCAGCGTCGACAGGTCGTACTCGTCGGGATCGTGGGCCTCGAGCAGATCGACGAACATGGCGGCGACGCCGACGAAGGACGGGATGTCGTGTTCGTCGAGTTTTCGGAGCACCAGTTCGGGATCCCACTGGTCGGGCCGGAGCAGGTGCAGCGTCCGGCCGGCACACAGCGAGGCCATCATCCCGAGCAGCCCGGTGATGTGGTACATCGGCAGGACGATGATCCCGTCGCCCTCGATCGGCCCGGCGCTGTAACTCGAGACGCTCTGTGCGATCTGGACCCGGAAGTTGCGGTGGGTCAGCAGGACGCCCTTGGGTTGGCCCGTCGTTCCCGACGTGTAGGGCTGAAGGAGGACGTCATCGTCCTCGCGATCGGCGACGGGAGCGTCCCCGGCAGCGTCGGCGTCGTCGCCCAGGTCCGGCAGCGAGGGGTGGTCATCCGCGGCCGTCGCGCTGACGATCTCCGTCTCGAGGTCCGCGACGGCATCGCGGACGTAGTCGTCCGCGTCGCCCTCGATCAGAACGGCGTCGGCGTCGGCGTGCTCGAGCTGGTACTCGATCTCGCGACGGCGATACTCGGGGTTCAGCGGACTCGCGACGACGCCGGCGCGACAGCAGGCCCAGACGACCGTACAGAAGGGGATTCCGTTGGGCATGTAGAGACCGACCCGATCGCCGGCCTCGAGACCGAGTTCCCGAAGCCCGTCGGCGAAGCGCGCGACCCGGTCGCCGAACTCGCGGTAGGTGACCGTCTCGCCGGCGTGTTCGATCGCGATCGTGTCGGGCTGTTCCACCACCGCTCGCTCGAGCAAGTTCGCGACGTTCCCGTCGTAGGGCGACTCCAAAAGCGTCTCCGCGGAGACGATATCGAGCTCCATGTTGCCCGTGGTTTGTCGTTCGACCGGAAAAGTATATGGGTACTGGTAACAGGGTTCGTCTTTCGGTCCCCGTCCCGCGTAAACGGGCGTCGTACCCGATCGGTCGCACTCGAGGGACCCGTCGCGCTACTCGCCGAGGCGGGGAATCCCCTTGATCTCGATCGTCTCGCCGACCATGTAGGAGGCGGCGGGGCTGGCGAGGAACTGCGCGAGGTCGGCGACCTCCTCGGGTTTGCCGATCGTCCGATCGGGAGTGGTGCGGGCGATCTCCGCGGCGTCGTCCTCGACGCCCATCTGAGTGCGGACGCCCTCGGTGGCGACCAGCCCGGGAGCGATACAGTTGACCCAGACGTCGTCCTCGGCCCAGTCGGCCGCCGCGGAGGTGGTGAAGTTGACGACGCCGGCCTTGGCTGCGCCGTAGTGGCTCATCGTCTTCGAGCCCCGGGTACCCGCGACGCTGGCGAAGTTGACGATTCGGCCGCCGCCGTTGTCGCGCATGTACTCGACGGCGAGCTGCGAGCAGTGGAAGGTACCGTGGAGATTGATGTCGACGATGGTCTTCCAGCCGTTCTCGCTGATCTCCGAGAGCGGAGCCTGGAAGCTCGCCCCCGCGTTGTTGATCAGGATGTCGAGGCCGCCGAACTCGTCGACGGTCTCGTCGATCAAATCCTGGACCGCGTCGCGATCCGTCACGTCGCACTCGATCGCGATCGCCTCGCCCGGCCGCTCGCTCTCGTTGATCGCGTCCGCGACCGGCTCGACGTTCTCCATCTCCCGCGACGTGACGACGACGTTCGCGCCGTCGTCCGCGAAGCGCTCGACGATCGTTTTTCCGATACCGCTCGAGGAGCCGGTGACGATCGCCGTCTGCCCGTCGACGCTGAATTGGTCGACCGTCATCGGTCACCCTCCGCGACGTGCGCTCGTTCTATTGACCGTTCTCCATACCCGAGTGTGATAGTCACTGCCATGAGCGTGTACGCGTTCATCGACCGCCGGTATAAGCTATTCGACCAGTCGGCGTTGCGGTGGCGCGCGCTGGCCCGCGGCGAACGACGAGTGAGACGCGAGCCGACACTGCGCGAGGTTGTCGCGAACGTAGTGAGCGAATGGCTCGGAAGACGCGGAGCGTCTTCCGGTGGATGAACGAATGAACGAAGTGAATGAGTGAATCGGCTGGGGAGGGCGTGGCTACTCCGTGTTACCGCGATAGCAGGACACTGGTCACCGTTGTAGCGGTCGTCGATCGGCCGGCAACCCACTATCGAGCGAACGCGTCACCGCAGGAAGACCGAGAGGGGTACTGTTATGACAGTCGTGCACAAACCGTAGCAGCGATGAAACGCGGCCACCACGGACCCGCGGACGGCGACGCGACGACCGAACAGCCCACGACCGCCGCTCGAGCCACGGAGGGCCACCATGCCGAATAGGCCCATCGAGGAACTCGAGGCGATGGTCGGCGACACCACGGTCACGGCCGAGGAGTTCCGTATCGAACCCGGCAAGGTCGAGGAGTTCGCGCGGGCGATCACGTCCGAGGATCCCGTCTTCCGCGACGAGGCCGTCGCCGCCGAACGGGGCCACGACCGCGTCCCAGCGCCCCTAACCTACACGCAGGTCGCCCGGTTCCCGCGATACACCCCGGACGACGTCGACGGGAAGGGCTTCGACCTCGCCTTCCAGCCGGAGTACGTCATCCACGGCGAACAGGCCCACGAGTACGAACGCCCCATCTACGTCGGCGACGTCCTCGAGGGGACGACCACCCTCGCGGACGTCTTCCAGCGCGAGGGCGGCCGCGCGGGGACGATGACCTTCGCCGTCCTCGAGACCGAGTACCGGACGCCGGACGGCGAACTCGTCCTGACCGACCGCTCGACGGCGATCGAAACCGAGGGAGCGATCGACGACGGCGACGAGAGCGCGGCCGACGCGGACGACACCGCGAGCGACGGCGACCCGACCGAAGCCGACGGTGGCACCGCGGAAACCGGGTCGGCTCCCGACCCGGCCGTTGGCGAGTTCGATCGCGTCCGTACCGTCGCCGACCTCGAGCCCGGCGATACCGGCCCGACGGTCGTCGTCGAAGACCTCGAGCGGCAGCAGTTCGTCAAGTACGCCGGTGCAAGCGGCGACTTCAACCCGATTCACTACGACGAGCCGTTCGCCACGGGTGCGGGCAACGAGAGCGTCTTCGGGCAGGGGATGTTCACCGCCGGGATCACCTCCCGTGTCGTCGCGAACTGGTTCGACCTCCGGGACGTCTCGAGCTTCGGGGTTCGGTTCCAGTCGCGGGTCTTCCCCGGCGACACCGTCGTCGCGACCGGCGAGGTGGCCGAGGTCAACCCCAACGCGGGCACGATCGAGACCGAACTCGAGGCGCGGACGGTGGCGGGTGAAACGCTGCTGACCGGAACCGCGACGGCCGATCTCGAGTAGGGAAGCGAAACGATGCGGCCAGTTTTCCGTCGACTCGACTACTCCGGCACGAACACCGGCATCGCCGCCTCGTCGGAGAGCCGCCAGAAGGTGACCGCGACCGACGCGCCGATCTCGAGGACGTCGGGATCGGCGTCGAGCAGCGCGAGCAGGCGCGGCCCCTCGGCCAGCTCGATCGCGCCGACGATGTACGGCGTCCGATCGGCGAAGCCCGGTTCGCCGGGGACGTGGCAGACGGTGTACGTGTAGATCGTCCCGACGCCCTCGCTCTCCTCGAACGGCGGGTCCTCGGCCCCGCAGTCGGTACAGACCGCCCGGGGGTACAACTGGCGGTTGCCACAGTCGCATTCCTGATAGCGCAGGTCGCCCTCGAGCGTCCCCTCCCAGAAGGGGACCGTCGCGCCGGTCGGAACGGGAACCGGTCCGTCCCACGACTCGCGGCGATCCTCGACTGGGGCGCTCATGCTTCCCTCCGTAAGACGACGGTGCTGCTCGAGGAAAGTAAGCCCCCGGTACCGTGGGCGACCGCCACTTCGGCGTCGTCGACCTGCCGGTCGCCCTCGTAGTCGCCGCGGAGCTGGCGCGCGGCCTCGATGAGGACGAAGATCCCGAAATGACCGGGATGGCAGTAGGAGAGCCCGCCACCCTGCGTGTTCATCGGCAACTCGCCGCCGGGGGCGGTCGTCCCGCCCGAGACGAACTCGCCGCCCGCTCCCTTCTCGCAGAAGCCCAGATCCTCGAGGGTGACTAAGGCGGTGTAGGTAAACGAGTCGTATATTTCGGCGACGTCGACGTCGTCGTGGGTAATTCCCGCTTGCGCGAACGCGTTCGGTCCCGTTACCGCCGCACCGGTGGTCGTCATGTCGGGCATCTCGCTGATATCCTGACGGTGGGTACTCGTCGAGGCGACGCCCGCGACGGCGATTTCCGGCACGCCGAGTTCCCGGGCCTTTTCCTCGCTCACGAGGACGACCGCGCCACCGCCGTCCGAGACGAGACAGCAGTCCAGCAAGTTGAACGGCTCGGCGATCTGTCGAGACTCGAGGACGTCGTCGACAGTAATCGGATCCTGCTGCGCCGCTTTGGGGTTCATCGATGCCCACTCGCGGGTCGAGACGGCGACCTCCGCGAGCTGCTCTTCGGTCGTCCCGTACTCGTGCATGTGCCGGCGAGCGGCCATCGCGTAGGCCCCCGGCGGCCGGAACAGCCCCGTCGGGCGGACGAAGCCGTCGACGGGATGCGTCTCCTCGAGCGACCGATCCCGACCGGGGCCGGTCTTGCCCGTCGAGCCGTAGGCGACGACCACCACGTCGGCCTCGCCGCGGGTCATCGCGTCGCGAACGTGCCCGCAGAAGTGCTCGAACGACGAGCCGCCGATCTCGGTCCCCTCGAGGAACGAGGGTTCGTCCAGATCGAGGTACTCCGAGAGTACCAGCGCGGGCATGTAGTCGTTACCGCCCGCGACCGCGACGCCGTCGACGTCCGCGAGGGAGCAGCCGGCGTCCTCGAGCGCGCGAACGGTCGCGATCGCCGCGTTATCGAGCCAGTTCCGGTCGGGCGTCTCGCCGAGTTCGCTCTCGGCGACGCCCGCAAGGATCGGTTCAGCCACAGGTGTTCCTCCGTCCGGCGGATCGTGTCATCGATATCCGATATCTCGACCGAACGCAAATAGTTTGTGGTGGACGGTACCACAGTGCGCGTTTCTCGAGTCGCGTGATCGGTTGGAAGCGCGACACGTGACGACGCCGCGACAGTGCCGGACGCGTACACCGTTGGTAAGCGGCGAGTCGGTGTGAGACAACGGACTGGTGAACTGGGACTCGATCTCTTGCCAGACATAGATACTATTTTATAGCATTCCGTGGTGGCATTCACCATGGACTTGGCAAGTGTTAGCAAGGATTCCAGAGAGGGGAACGTCGCGCGACTCCACGACGAGACCGCCCGGCTCCACGGTGACGCGCAGGCGATCGAGTATCATGGACAAACGCTCACCCACGACGATCTCAAGACCGAGAGCTCGCGCTTTGCCGGTGGACTGGCCGACCTCGGGATCGAACCCGGCGACGTCCTCCTGCAGTACCTGCCGAACTGCCCGCCGTACCTGCTCGGCGCGCTCGGCGCGTTCAAGGCCGGCGTGATCGTCTCGCCGGTCAATCCCCAGTACCGCAAGCGGGAGCTGACCTATCAGCTCGAGGATACCGACGCGTCGGCCGTACTCACCCACGAGGCGTTAGAGCCCTTCCTCGAGGAGGCGCTCGCCGAAATCGAGTGGGATCCGGTCGTCATCTCGGTCGGCACCGAGACCGACGAGTTCCGCGCCTTCGACGACGTCCGCGGCGAGGCAACGTTCGTCGAGCGCGCCGACGACGATGTGGCGCTGTTGCCCTACACCTCGGGGACGACGGGGAAACCGAAGGGGGTCCAGCTCACACACCGCAACTTCCGCGCGCAGACGTTCTCGGTCCTCTCCCAGGAGCAGGCGCTCGAGGACGAAGACGTCAGGAGCCTCGTCTGGCTGCCGCTGTACCACATCACCGGCTTCACCCACACCGCGTGGCAGCCGCTGATTCGCGGCGGCAGCGTCTACCTCCGGAGTGCGGCCAACTGGGACGGCGACGCCGCCATGGAACTGATCGAGGAGGAGGGAATCACCCACTACGTCGGCGTCACCGCGATGTACGTCGACATGATCAACAGCGAGCACTTCGGCGAGTACGACCTCACCAGCCTCGAGTCGGCCGGCGAGGGCGGTGCGAAGATGTCCATCGCGGTCCAGGAGGAGTTCGAGGAGACCGCCGGCGTCGAGATGAGCGAGGGGTACGGGCTCACGGAGACGAACGGCGCGACCCACTCCCAGAGCGGTTCGACGTTCGGCCTGCGCCACGGAACGATCGGGCAGCCGACGCGGATGACCGAGGCGATCATCGTCGACGGCAGCGGCGAGACCGTCGGCATCGGCGAGGAAGGGGAGCTCCTCGTCCGCGGCCCGCAGGTGATGAAGGGCTATCACAACATGCCCGAGGCGACCGAGGAGGCGTTCACCGAGGACGGCTTCTTCCGCACCGGCGACATCGCCCGCCGGGACGCGGACAACTACTACGAGATCGTCGACCGGAAGAAGCACATGATCAACTCCGCCGGCTACAACATCTACCCGAGCGAACTCGAGGAACTCCTCGCCGAACACGAGGCCGTCGCCGAGGGCGCGGTGGTGGGGATCCCCGACGAGCGCCGGAACGAGGTCCCGAAGGCCTACGTCGTCACCGTCCCGAACGTCGAGCCCGGCGTCGACGTCACGGAAGAGGAGATCAAGGAGTACTTCCTCGACAACGTCGCCTCCTACAAACACCCCCGCGAGGTCGAGTTCATCGACGAACTCCCGCGGACGACCTCGGGGAAGATTCAGAAGTACAGGCTCGAAGACCGTGAGGAATCGGAGGATCAGTAACCCGTGCGAGTCATCGTCACACCGTACGTTCTCTCGGGCGGCGGGAAGATCCTGACCGACGAGATCCGCGAGCGCCGGCCCGATATCGACCTCGAGCACGTCGAAGACGAGGACGAACTGCTCGGGGCCGTCGACGACGCCGACGTGCTCGTCACGCATCGGCTGCCGGACGACGTGCTCGAGGCGGCCGCCGATCTCGAGTGGGTGCAGGCGCTCAGCGCTGGCACCGATTTCTTCGACCACGACGCGCTGGCCGACCACGGCGTGGCGCTAACGAGCGTCTCGGGGATCCACGCGAAACCGATCGGGCAGCAGGTGCTCGGCTACCTGCTCCACTTCGAGCGGTGCTTCGATCGCGCGGTCGCACAACAGCACCGCCGGGAGTGGGACCGGTACACGGGCGGCGAACTCGGCGATCGGACGGTCGGCATCGTCGGCGTCGGCGCGATCGGCTCGAAAGTCGCCGACTACTGCCGGCCGTTCGACGCCCGCGTGATCGGAACCAAACGGGATCCGACCGACGCGCCCGACAGCGTCGACGAGATCTACGGCACTGACGGGCTCGAGTCGGTCCTGGCCCGGAGCGACTACCTCGTGCTCGCCTGTCCGCTGACCGACGAAACGCGGGGGCTGATCGACGCCGACGCGCTGGCGGCGCTCTCGGACGACGCCGTACTCGTCAACATCGCCCGCGGCGGCGTCGTCGACCAGTCCGCGCTCGTCGACGCGCTCGAGGCCGACGAACTCGGCGGGGCGGCGCTGGACGTCTTCGAGGAGGAGCCCCTGCCCGAGGAGTCGCCGCTGTGGGACCGCGACGACGTGCTGGTGACGCCGCACATGGCCGGCAGTACCCCCCACTACTGGGAGCGCTGCGCCGACGTTTTCCTGCGAAACTACGATCGGTTCCGCGAGGGCGAGGGCCTCGAGAACCGCGTCGTCTGAGCCGAAAATCGGCGCTCCGTTTTCCGTTACGGTCGCGAAACGCGGCCATAGATTGAAGCCCCGTCACGTCGAGCATCGAGTATGTCAGATCTTCGCATTGACGCGATGGTGCCCGGACTGTCGACCGACTCCGGCGCGGCCGCCGCACGCGCCGAAACCCTCGGATTCGACGGCGTCTGGACGCCCGAGATGGACAACGACGCCTTTCTCCCCCACCCGCTGATCGCGGATCGGACGAACACGATCCAGCAGGGGACGCGCATCGCGCTGTCGTTTACCCGCAGTCCGATGGCGCTCGCGTACGCCGCGTGGGACCTCGCGCAGTATACCGACGGCCGGTTCACGCTCGGAATCGGCACGCAGGTCAAGGGCCACAACGAGCGCCGATTCAGCGTGGACTGGGCGTCGCCGGGACCCCGACTGCGGGAGGTCGTCGAGTCCCTCCGGCACATCTTCGACGTCTTCCAGGGCGAGGCCGAACTGGACTACGACGGCGAGCACTACTCGTTTTCGCTCATGACGGACAACTTCAATCCGGGACCGATCGACCATCCCGACGTCCCGATTTACATCGCGGGCGTCAACGAGTACAACATCCGGCTCGCGGGCGAACTCTGCGACGGGCTGGCGATGCACCCGTTCAACACCCCCGGCTACACGGACGAGGTCATCGCACCGACCGTCGCCGAGGGGGCCGACCGCGAGGACCGCTCGCTCGAGGACGTGTCGCTCTCCGCGAGCCCGTTCGTCGTGACGGGCGACACCGAGGAGGAACGCGAGCGATCGCGGGCGGAGGTGCGCCGACGCATCGCCTTCTACGGCAGCACCCGGACCTACCACGACGTGCTCGCCCACCACGGCTGGCGCTCCGTCGGCGAGGAGCTACACGACCTCTCGAGGGACCAGCGCTGGGAGGAGATGACCGACCTCGTCACCGACGAGATGGTGGCGACGTTCGCGATCGAAGCGCCGCCCGAAGAGTTACTCTCTCAGGCCGAGGCCGTCTACGGCGGCATCGCCGATCGGGTCGTCCTCCCGCTCGATCACGGCGAGGCCTTTCTGACCGAGTAGTAGCGGACGCCGTCGCGGTCCTCGTACTCGATCCTGTCTCGCGTCTCGAGCGTGCCGAGCGCGCCGAGCGTGTCGAGCAACTGGGCCGGATGGCGGAACTCACCAGTGCGGTTCCGGGTAATTTCGACCGGCGTCGCGGGCCCGACGGCCGCGACCGCTTCGAACGTCTCCCCCGTCAGCTCCTCGAGCGAGGATCGAGTGGTGTCGATCGCGCGCTCGTACTCGGTGAAGATCGGGCCGTGCCCGGGGAAGACGCGATCGACGGTCCGCCCCTCGAGTCGGTCCATCGCGGCGTGGAAGGCGTCGACGGCCTCGTAGGCCCCGAAATCGAGGCCGACGTGGATCGCGCCGGGTCGGAACGGCTCGATGAGCGCGTCGCCGCTGAACAGGGCGCGCTCGCCGTTCAGCTCCGTCGCGAGGCTCGCGTGGTGGATCTGGTGGCCGGGCGTGTGGACGGCCTCGAACTCGCGGCCCGCGACGACGAACGGCTCGCCGAATTCGAACGGGACGGTCTCCTCGGGCGCGAGCAACCGGCGGTTGCGCTCGAGGGAGGACCTGGCGCGCTCGACCTCCCGCTCGATCGCTTCGCCGTGGTAGCCCGCGGACCGGCCGATCTGGCGAACACCCGCCGCGAGATCGTCGGGTTCGCGCTCGAGTTGCTCGAGGACCGGCCGGGGGGCGTACACCGTCGCACCGGCCTCGCGCAGCAACGGGACCTGGCCGATGTGGTCGCTGTGCGGGTGCGTGACGACGACCGCCTCGACGTCGGCGGGGTCGTACCCCTTTGCGGCCAGTTCCTCTCGGATCGTCGCTTCTGCAGGCGCCTCCGGATCGCCGGTGTCGATCAGGGTGAGCGCCGGCTCCTCGAGCAGGTACGCCGCGGCGTGTTTCGGCGGCCACTCGATGTCGAAGTCGAGCCGCGTGACGCGGGTCGGCGCGGCCTCGGGTCCCCGCTCCGTCGAGTCGTCCATCGGGAGTTAGATGAGTTCCCGAGCGATCGTCCGCTTCTGGATCTCGTCGGTCCCCTCGAAGATGCGGAAGACGCGGGCCGAGCGATAGTTGCGCTCGATCGGGAGCTCCTTCATGTAGCCGGCGCCGCCGTGGACCTGCATCGCGATGTCGGCCGCGTCGTTGGCGAGTTTCGCGCCCCGGAGCTTCGCCATCGACTCCTCTTTGCGCGCGCGTTCGCCGTTATCCATCTTCCAGGCCGCGTACCGGTAGAGCTGGCGGACCTGTTCGATGTCCGTCGCGAGTTCGGCGAGCTGGAAGGAGACCCCCTGCCGGTGGCCGATCGGTTTGTCGAACGTCTCCCGGTTGCGCGCGTACTCGACGGACATGTCGAGCAGGAACTGCGCGGTGCCGACCGAGCCCGCGGCGATGTTGATCCGCCCGCCGCCGATCCAACTCATCGCCGCCTGGAATCCGTGGCCGACCTCGCCGAGTACCTGGTCTTCGCCGACCCGACAGTCGTTGAAGTAGAGTTCGGAGTGGGTTCCGGGCGTCATCCCCATCGCGCGGTGGATCGTGCCGACCTCGAAGCCGGGGTTGTCGTCGTCGACGAGGAAGCACGTGATCCCCTCGAGGTCACCGTCCTCGCCGCTCGTCCGTGCGAACACCATCGTGAAGTCGGCGTAGGGGCCGTTCGTGATGAAACACTTTTGTCCGTTGATGACCCACTCGTCCCCGTCCTTCTCGGCGCTGGTATCCATGTGGTGGGCGTCGCTGCCGTGACCCGGCTCGGTGAGCGCGAAGCAAGTAGTGATCTCGCCGTCCATAAGCGGCTCGAGGTACTCCTCGCGCTGGTCCTCGTCGCACTCGAGCAGGATGGGCGTCGGTCCGCCGGCCCCGCCGAAGATGGCGCTGTGGAAGCCCGGCGGCCGGTTCGACATGTGCTCCCCGACGATGGCGCGCGTGAGAATGTCGATGTCGCCGCCGCCGACCTCCTCGGGCATCGTCATCCCGTAGAAGCCCGCTTCGACCGATTTCTGTCGAATCTGTTCGACGATATTTCGGTACTCGGGGACCTGTCGATGGTCGTCGTCGACGATCTCCTTCTCGTAGTCCGCGCCGAGGAACTGATCGTACTCGTTCTCGAGCGGCGCGACTTCCTGGTCGATAAAGTCGTCGAGGGCCTTCCTGATCTGTACGGCTTCGGACGGTTCGCTAAAGTCCATAACATATCTCATATAACTCGATACTTAAGCGTTACCGTGTTACAGTCTTTCAATGACAGTGTGTGAACCGATTCGCCCGCGTTCGGTCGACTGAGCCGATAAAATCCGGGAATGAGAATATAACACGATTTTTTCATGGGGAAGTAGCGTTCAGCAGAGCGGAACAGTTTTAGTTCGCTTCGTCGAACGTGAAGTATGGCAACAACAGGCACTGACGGGGGGGCGCGGATCGAAGCGGTGGTCAAAACGCTCGACGTGCTCGAGGCGCTGTGGCAGGCTGAGGGGGCCGGTGTGACGGATCTCACCGAGCGAACGGGGCTGGCGAAGAGTACGGTCCACGCCCATCTGACGACGCTGCGCTCGAAAGGGTACGTGGTCCAGAAAGGTGACGAATACCGGTTGAGTCTGCGGTTTCTTTCCTTCGGCGAACACGTCAAACACGCCGAACCGCTGTACGCGGCGTCCGATGGGCCAATCGACAAGTTCGCGGACGAAACGGGGGAACGAGTGCTCTGTTCGACACACCAGAACGGACTCGGAACGGTCATTAACATCGGCGAGGGGCCTCGGTCGTTCACGAGCGATATCGACATCGGGACGCACACCTACCTCCACAATTCGGCCGGCGGGAAGGCCATGCTCGCACACTTCTCCGAGGAACGCGTCGACGAGATCATCGACGAGTGGGGACTCCCCGCGTTCTCCGAGAAGACGATCACCGACCGAGAGACGCTCTCCGAGGAACTCGAAACGGTTCGCGACGAGGGCGTCGCGTACACTCGCGGGGAGTACCTGCCCGGAATCAATGCGATCGGCGCGCCGATACTGGACCCCGACGGGACCGTCTACGGGGCCGTCAGCGTCGCCGGACCACAACACCAGCTCGAGAACAAATGGGAAAAGACCGACTTCCAGGATCAGCTACTGTCGACGGCGAACACGATCGAAGTGAATATGATGTTCTCGTAGTTGTTCAATGGGAGTGAACACGATATTGCGGCGTCGCTCGAGACGACAGCACCGAACCCCACAGTGAACGACCGCCGAGCGGATCGGCCTCGTCGCACCCCCCAAGCGGAGTTCGCGACGCGTTCCCGTCCACCGCCACACCGAAGAATTACACCCTTATGAACGTAATTTTCTGTTTCTCGTCGACCGCGTCGCTGCGACGGTGACGTGAACCGACTGACGACTCGAGCTCTCGAGTCCAACCGGACGAGAACGACAGTTCCCACAGATGACGGTACGATAGTACATTGTAAAATATGTCAGATATTTGTCGCCGAAGAGCGTGGAGAGAGTCAACGCCTGAGTATCGTTCATCTCCACCTCAAATATAGCCTAATAAACGGCCACGCGATCATATTTCCAAAGAAATACGTCGGAAGCGACCCAGTTCGAGTAGATCGATGTGAGAGAACGGGAGAGGGGAAAATACCAATAAAAATATAATATTGAAGACATGGCAGAAATGATATGGTATATAAGTCGCCAAACGGGCGACGAGCAGAGCGACGGTTCGGCACTCGATCGATCGCGTCGGACCCGAATCAATGTAGTTACTCGGGTTGCTCCGCTCGTTCGGCCATCATCGCCGCCGCACCGGCCGCCCAGTCACCCCACAGGAACCCCAGCCCGACGACGAGGGCCCACCACGCGTAGCTGAGCACGATGCCGGCGTACACGCCGAGGAGTCCGTAGCCGAGCGTGACTCCGGCGAGGTACGAGAAGCCGAGCAGAAACAGGGTGGTCCCGGTCAACCGGGCGTAAAACGGCGTCCGCGTATCGCCCGCGCCGCGGAGACTGCCCGACAGCGGAAAGAACAGCCCGAAGAACGGCATCGAGACGCCGAAGGCGCGAGTGAAGGCGGCCGCGTGCTCGAGCGTGGCGGGATCGCCCGTGAACAGTCGAGCGATCGGTCTCGCGCCGGCGACCAGGACCACGGCGGCGAGTCCGAGCGTGAGCACGCTGAGCGCCGTGATCGCCAGCCCCGCGAATCGCGCCTCGTCGGGGTCCCCCTCCCCGAGCAGCTGACCGACGATGATGCTCGCGGCGACGCTGTACGAGCGGTATAGCGGTCCGCTGAACTGTTGATAGACCCGCCGACTGATGTGATAGGCGGCCGTTACGTCGGTCCCGAAGGTCAACAGGAGCGCGTTGAACGGGAAGTTCGCGAGCGACGTGCTCAGTCCCTCCGCGACGTTCGGCAGGCTGACCGCCACGAGCTGGCGCGTAATGGTTAGGCTACGCGGTCGCGCGAACGAGGGAGTCGTCCGTGGGCTGGCAACCGCGGCCGTGATCGCGACGGCCTCGATCGTCCGGCTGACCGCCGTGGCCAGCCCGACGCCGACGATGCCCAGATTCGGGAACGGGCCGAGTCCGAGCCCCAGGCCGACCGTCGCCGCGATATTGATGACGTTCGCGCCGCCGTTGACCACCATCGGCGTCCGCGTGTCGCCGGTCCCCTGTAACGACCGCGCGCCGATCAGGCCGACGATACGCATCGGCGCAGCCGCGAAGACGAGCGCGAGGTACTGACCGCCCATGTCGACCACCGCGGGTTCGGCCCCGAGCAGGGCGATCAGCGGACCCGACAGCGTCAATCCGACGAGCAGGAGCGGCAGGCCCGCCAGAAATCCGATGATAAACGCCTGGGTGATCGACCGGTCACGGGTCGATACCACACCCCGTCCCGTCTCCTGACTCGAGAGGGCGATCGCGCCGGTTCCGAGCCCGAGCCCGAGCCGCAGCGGGAGCTGGGCGTAGAGATCGGCTAGCCCGACCGCGGCGACGGCCGCCGGCGAGAACAGGCCGGTGACGACGATGTCGACCGTCCGCATCAGCGTGTTGAACGTCTGCTGGACGGCGAGTGGCCACGAGAGCGAGAGGGTCCGCCGCCAGACGGTCCGGACGCAACCGCTGAGCTCGGCCATACACCGTCGGCGACGGCCATCGGCCGAATCAAGGTGTCGGTCCGGGCAAACGCCGAGGGGATTATCGATACTATCCTAACAGAAACAGATATAGTTTGTGGTATCGATAGGTGAGCGATAGACGCGCAGGTATCCGTCCGCTCGAGTGAGTTGCTGATTACGATCCAATAACAGTCTATACAGTGTAAATCGCACACTATCGGCGTCTCTACTGGTGAAGACACCGATCGGAGAAGAATACACTCTCGTACGTTCGATCCGACCGATTCATCATCGACAAGGCATCTACCGAGAGTATTAGTCGATTTTCGCTGCTCGAGTCGGGAGGAGACTGACGGAACAACCAGTATGATCTGAGTTTCGATACGTTGTGAGTAGCATCAGTATAGTTATCAGATTGAAACTGTGTGATTCCCGGCCGGTGCGTTCACCGATCACGAGGCGGACCGTCACGGGTAGGCCGCGGAGACGGGACCGACCGACGATCACGGCGAAGAAGTTTCCACTGTTCGATGGTTTCCAGACGTACGTGACAGAATAATTCTCGAACGCGGTAATTATGAACGATTTCATGTATCAGCCGTTCGATGCGAGACGTATGCGACTCGAAGACAAAACCGTAGTTATCACGGGTGCGGCGTCGGGGATCGGTCGGTCGACGGCCGAGCGCTGCGCCGAAGAAGGGGCACGCGTCATTGTGACCGACATCGACACCGAGGGCGGACGGGCGGTCGCCGAGGCCATCGAGGACTCCGGCGGCGACGCCGAGTTCCACGAACTCGACGTGACCGACAGCGATCAGTTCCACGCGGTGGTCGACGCGGTCGCCGAGGACGACGGACTGGACGTGATGGTCAACAACGCCGGGACCGGCCATCCGGCCGGTAGCCTCGAGACCCTCGAGGACGACGTCCGGGACTTCGTCATCGACATCAACGTCAAGGGCGTCTGGAACGGCTGTCACGCGGCGCTCCCCCACCTCAAGGAGCAGGGCCACGGCGCCATCGTCAACGTCGGCTCGCTGGCGAGCATCCTCGGGCTTCCGAAGCAGTCCGCCTACTCGATGAGCAAGGGCGCGGTTCTGAACATGACGCGAGCGGTCGCCTCGGAGGCCGGCCCGTACGGCGTCCGCGCGAACACGGTCTGTCCCGGCTTCACCGAGACCTCCCTGCTCGACCAGTATCTCGAGGATCAGGAGGATCCCGAGAAGGCTCGCGAGCGAATGATTCAGCAGTATCCGCTCAAACGCCTCGCCGAACCGGAGGAGATCGCGGACGCGATCCTCTTCCTGGCCAGCGAGGAGTCCTCGTTTGTCAACGGCCACGGACTCGTCGTCGACGGCGGCTTTTCGGCCTGAGCCGGCCCGTTTGCTCGCCCCGAGACCTGCGGTCGGTCACTCCTCGCGGACCAGCGCCACGCTCGCGAGCTGGTCGCCCGCGGTCACGGTCGCCTCGCGGGTGAGCGCGTAGAGCACCCCGTCGCGGTCCGCGCGGGCGTCGTGGAGCGGCTCGTACGTCGCCGGATGATAGACCGTCCCGATGGCCGTTCCCTCGGAGATCGACTCGCCGACCTCGAGCGACGGAGTCGGCCGGAAGAGCCCGGAGTCGTCGGCGGTGACCTGCCCGAGGTGGTTCCGGGCGACGATCGGGTCGCGATCGGGAACGTCGCCGGGGAGGAGACCGAGATACCGGCAGACGTCGAGCAGGCCGTCGACGCCCTCGTCGACGACGTCCTCGAGAATCTGCTTGTTGTGTGCGAGTTCGGGCGTGATCGACGGGATCCCCTTCTCGGCGGCGGCCACCCGGAGCTTTCCCGCGAAACCGCGGTGGTGCCACTCGTCGGGAGCGTCTTCGTCGGCCTGTTCGGACAGGAGGAGGTCGGTTCCGAAGGCGTCGGCGAGGCTGCGAGAGCGTTCGTCGTCCTCGCGGTAGACGACGTGGGGGAGCATGTTGGGGCTCCCCGTGTGGAGGTCGACGAGGGCGTCGGCCGCCGTGACGAACTCCCAGAGCCGGGCGGCCATGCGCTGGTGAAGGCTCCCGTCGCTGTCACCCGGCCAGATCCGGTTCATGTTCGGGTTGACGCTATCGAGCTGTTCCGGCGTCGTGTAGGAGACGCGATCGAACGTCAGCGGATTCGCGATGGGGACGGCGATCACGGTCCCCGACAGCGACTCGAGGGGGAGTCGCTCGTGGAACCGTCGCAGCACCTCGGTCCCGTTGATCTCGCGGCCGTGCTGGGCCGCCTGCACGTACAGCGTCGGGCCCGATTCGCCGCCGCGATAGGTGTGGACCGTCGTCGTCAGTTCGACTCCCGACGGCAACCGTGCGAGCGTTACCTGTTCAGCCGTGTGCGTACCCTCGCTCATGCCCGGACGTTCCACGTCCCGCGGTATGTACCTGCGGCCGGCCGCCGGCAGACGTGTCCGTCCCGTCGTCCGATGGATCGGTGGATGCGGGCTCAGTGGTCGCCGACTCGAGACCACTAGCGTTTTCACTCGTCCCGCCGTCCCTGAGGATATGGGAGACGTTACTGCGACGCTACACACGAACGAGGGCGACATCGAGGTCGAACTGTACGACGAGCGCGCGCCCCGGACCGTCGACAACTTCGTCGGGCTCGCGACTGGCGGCAAGACCTGGGAAGACCCCGAAACGGGCGAGGAAGTCGACGGCGAGCCGCTGTACGACGACGTGGCCTTCCACCGCGTCATCGAGGACTTCATGATTCAGGGCGGCGACCCGACCGAGACCGGTCGCGGCGGCCCCGGCTACCAGTTCGACGACGAGTTCCACGACGAGCTCCGCCACGACGACGAGGGCGTCCTGAGCATGGCCAACTCCGGCCCCGACACCAACGGCTCGCAGTTCTTCATCACGCTCGGTCCCCAGCCCCACCTCGACGACCGCCACTCCGTGTTCGGCAAGGTCACCGACGGCATGGACGTCGTTCGCGAGATCGGCGACGTCAACACGAACGCCAACGACCAGCCGAAAGAAGATGTCGTCCTCGAGTCCGTCTCCGTCGACTACGAGTAACGCGTCGATCGACCGGTCACGGACGTTTTTCTGGCGGTTCGGCGCTCGGCTCGAGCGGGATGCGGTACACGTCACCGGCAGCAGAGCCGATATCGTTACTTCGGTGCCGAATCCACGAACGGTATCACTTGTCATCGACGAACGCTACTGGCCGGAACCGCCTCGAGTCTCGCCCTGCCGCTCGCCGGCTGTGCGGGGGATGATTCGGATGAGACGGAAGCAACGGGACCCGACGCGAGTGGGTCGTCCGAAGCTGGGGCTACGAGCGGGGGATGACGGCGACGATACGCACGAGCGAGGGCGATATCGACATCGAACTCTACGACGAGCGCGCACCGCAGACCGTCGAGAATTTTGTCGGCCTCGCGACGGGTGAGCGCGCGTGGATCGATCCCGAGACGGGCGACACCATCGAGGCGCGAACCGCCGTTTCTTCGACGTGGCGTTCGAGCGACGTGACGGCCCGTATCGACGCCGCGAGTGACCGAGACGTTTTATCACCTGCGCGACTATGTGCTGTCGAATGGGTACGTCTTCGCCGACTGATGCGGATCTCCACGCGCGTCTTCGCCGACAAGAGGTCATCACCGAATTGAGCCAGCAGGCGCTGGCGGGGGCCGATTTCGATGGGCTCTGCCGCGATGCGACGGCCGCCGTCGCCGAGACGTTAGATACCGAGTACTGTGTCGTCCTCGAGCGCTTACCGGACGGGAAGAAGGGCGTCTGCAGAGCGGGCATCGGCTGCACGGCGGGGGCCGTCGGGAATGCGACCGTCGTGTTGAATCGAGACTCGCGGTCGGCGGAGTCCAGCCCCGCCGAGGAGCCCATCGTCGTCGACCACCTGCGCGCGGACGAGGGGACGAGCGGCCCGGCGTCGCTCACCGATCTCGACACCGTGAGCGGTATCAGCGTCCCGATCGGCTCGGGCGGCGAGCCGTGGGGCATCCTCGAGACGTACGCGACCGAACGGCGAGCGTTCACCGAATCCGACGCCGATTTCGTGGGACGCATCGCGGACGTCCTCGCCTCGGCCGTCGAGAACGAGCGGGCACACGCCGAACGCGAGGAGCTGTTCGGTCGGATCTCGGACGCCTTCTTCGCGCTCGACGAGGAGTGGCGGTTCACCTACTTCAACGAGCGCGCACACGAACTGATCAACCCCGAGGGGCGTGAGCTGGTCGGCGCGAACATCTGGGCGGCGTTCCCCGAAGCCAGCGAACGGGCGTTCAAATCGGAATACGAACGGGCGATGTCTGAACAGGAGACCGTCACGTTCGAGGAGTACTACCCCGACCCGCTCGACGCGTGGTTCGAGGTTCGCGCCTATCCGTCGGCGACCGGTCTCTCCGTCTATTTCCGCGACGTTACCGAACGACGCACGCGAGAACGAGAGCTCGAGGAGTCCGAGCAGCGATACCGAACGCTCGTCGAACACTTCCCGAACGGGGCCGTCACCCTCGTCGACGAGGAGTTGTGCTATCAGACGGTCGGCGGTACTCCGCTCGAGGCGGCCGATGCCACGATCGAAGAGCTCGAGGGGAAACCGCTCGAAGAGGTGCTGCCGCCGGCGTTGGCTACCGAACTCGTCCCGCGCTATGAGGCCGCGCTCGAGGGGGAGGCCAGTACGTTCGAACTGACGTCGAACGATCGCAGTTACGACGCGCGGATCGTCCCGATTCGCGACGACGACGGCGCGGTCTTCGGCGCACTGGGGATGTCCCAGGACATCACCGAACGCCGCGAGTCCGAGCGCCGCCTCGAAGAGTCCGAGCGCCGCTACCGGGCGCTGGCCCAGCACTTCCCGAACGGTGCCGTCGGCGTCTACGACCGCGATCTCGAGTATACGCTGACCGAGGGTACCATACTCGGCGAGGTGCTCCCGTCCGCGGACCGACTCGAAGGGAGCCGAATGCCCGATGTGTTCCCCGAGGAGGCGGTCGCAGACCTCGATCCGCTGTTCCGGGCGGCCGTCGAGGACGGCGAAACCGGTAGCACGGAAACGGCGTTCGGCGGCCGAAACTGGCGCGTCTGGGCGACACCGCTCCGCGACGGCGACGGTGACATCTTCGCCGGGCTGAGTTTCGCCCAGGACGTGACCGAACAGGTCGAGCGCGAGAACGACCTCGAGCGGTACGAAACGATCGTCGAGGTCGTCAACGACGGCGTCTACGTCGTCGACGAGGACGGACGGTTCACCATGGTCAACGACACGTACGCCGAGATGCTCGGCTACACCCCCGACGAACTCGTCGGCACGGACGCGTCCGCGGTCGTCGACGACGCGGTGGCCGAGACGGTCCGGGAACTGGAAATCGCCACCGCGGATACGGACGTCGAGTGGCCCTCCGTCGAAGCCGACCTTCGGACGGCGGACGGCGATACGCTTCCAGTCGAGGGGACCTTCGCGATGCTGCCCGAAGACGACAGTCGGTGGCACCGGGTCGGCATCGTCCGGGACGTCAACGATCGAAAGGCCCGGGAACGGCGGCTCGAGGAGTCCGAGCGCCGCTACCGGACCCTCGTCGAGAACTTCCCCGAAGGCGCGGTCGGCCTGTTCGACGAGGACCTCACGTACACGGCCGTGGGCGGGCAACTCCTCGATGAGATCGGCGTTGCCACGGAAGACCGCGTCGGGAGCAGCATAGACGAGCTCCATCCGGACCACTTGGTCGACGAGATCGAGCAGTACTTTCACGCGGCCCTCGACGGAGAGACGAACTCCTTCGAAGTCGAACGGTACGACCGTCACCTGTACGCCCACACGCTCCCCGTCAGGAACGGCGAGGACGAGATCTTCGCGGGCATGGTCGTGGTGCAGGACGTCACGGAGCGCCGGGAGTATCAGCGAAAGCTCGAGGAATCGAACGAGCGACTCGAGCAGTTCGCGTACGCGGCCTCCCACGACCTGCAGGAACCGCTCCGGATGGTCACGAGCTACCTGACGCTGCTCGAGAAGCGCTACGACGACGCCTTCGACGAGGACGGCCGGGAGTTCCTCGCCTACGCCGTCGACGGGGCCGACCGGATGCGCGAGATGATCGACGGGCTGCTCGAGTACTCCCGGGTCGAAACGCAGGGCGATCCGTTCGAGTCGACGGATCTGAACGCGGTGTTCGAGGACGTCCGCGAGGACCTCCAGATACAGCTCGAGGAGAGCGGTGCCGAGATCACCGTCGAGGAGCTGCCCCGCGTCGAGGGCGACGCCAGCCAGTTGCGACAGGTGCTCCAGAACCTGCTGAGTAACGCGATCACGTACAGCGGCGACGAGTCGCCGCGGGTCCACGTCGGTGCCGACCGGCGGGGCGACGAGTGGGTGGTCTCGGTCCGCGACGAGGGAATCGGCATCGACCCGGCTAACCAGGATCGGGTATTTACCATCTTCGATCGCCTCCACAGCCGCGAGGAGTACGAGGGGACGGGTATCGGGCTCGCGCTCAGTGAACGCATCGTCGAACGCCACGGCGGCGAGATCTGGGTCGACTCCGAGCCCGGGGAAGGCGCGACGTTCTCGTTTACGCTGTCCGCCTCGCAAGCGCGGGAGTAGTACCGCCGTCTCGTCCGTCCCGCTCGAGCACCTGCCGGATCACCCACGGCGCACCCATTTAGGGCCCGGACGGTATAGAACGCCTATGAGCTGGACAGCCGACGACGTTCCCGATCAGGACGGCCGAACGATCGCCATCACGGGCGCGAACAGCGGCATCGGCCTCGAGGCGACTCGCGAACTCGCGCGCAACGGCGCGACGGTGATCATGGCCTGCCGGAGCGTCGAGCGCGGCGAGGACGCGGCCGACGACGTTCGCGAGGACGTTCCCGACGCCGACCTGCGCGTCGAGGAGTGCGACCTGGGTGACCTCGAGTCCGTTCGGTCCTTCGCGGCGGGGCTCGAAGACGAGGCGATCGACGTGCTGATCAACAACGCGGGAGTCATGGCGATCCCGCGCTCGGAGACCGCGGACGGCTTCGAGACCCAGTTCGGCGTCAACCACCTCGGTCACTTCGCACTTACCGGCCTGGTGCTCGAGAACCTGGCGACCGACGGCGAGGAGCCCGCACGGGTCGTCACCGTCTCGAGCGGGGCTCACGAGAGCGGCGAGATCGACTTCGACGACCTCCAGGGCGAGGAGTCCTACGACAAGTGGAGCACCTACGCCCAGTCGAAACTGGCGAACGTGCTTTTCGCGTACGAACTCGAGCGACGGTTCCTCACCGCAGATATGAACGCACAGAGCATGGCAGTGCATCCCGGCTACGCGAATACGCAACTGCAGTACCGCGGGCCCGAGCAGAGCGGGAGTCGGCTCCGAATGGCGGCGATGAAACTGATGAACACGGTGGTCGCACAGTCGGCCGAGATGGGTGCGCTCCCGACGCTCTATGCTGCGACCGCACCCGACGCCGAGGGCGGCGCGTACTACGGCCCCGGCGGCTTCCAGAACATGCGTGGCACACCCGAGCGACAGGCCTCCTCGGATCGGTCCTACGACGAGGAGACGGCCCGTCGGTTGTGGGCCGTCTCGGAAGACCTGACCGGCGTCACGTACGACCTGCCGAAGCCGAAAGAAGAGGTGCCGGCGTAGCGGAACGGATCGCACTCACTGCTCCAATTGCGGCCCCTCGGGCGCGAGCCAAACGGCGAGACCGCCGGGTTCCTCGAGCGGGCCGATGGCTCATCGTTCGCGCCAACCGTAACGCGAAAGACGGCTCGCTCGAACGGGTACACATGAGCGACGACGACGGCATCCAACGCGCCAGCGATGTCGGTTCCAGCGACGCGCCGCCGGTCGACGAGAAACCCTACAAGATCATCTTCGAGGCCAACAAGTGCTTCGGCGCGGGCAAGTGCGCCGAGGTCAGCGCCAACTGGGAGATGTCCATCGCCTCGGGCATGGCACAGCCGAACGAGTACTTCTTCGGCGAGGAGGACCTCGAGCACAACGTTCGCGCCGCGGAGGTCTGTCCGGCGAAGAAAGACGACGGCTGCATCCACGTCGTCGACCGCCGGACCGACGAGGAGATCGCGCCGGATCCTCACGGCGACGGCACGCTGAGCGTCGACTGGTAGGGGCTCGAGCACGGCACGGGCATCGAAACTCACATTCCGGGTGGGCCGCTCTCCTCGAGTGCGCTTCTGTGCGAGGGGAGCCAAGCAGGCCAACGGCGGTGGGCTTATCACGCCGGGACCTTTTGCTGCGTTCCGCTCGCGAACTCACGGGTTTCACCCGTTCGTCTCCGCGCGGCGCACGGCGCCGCGCTCTCGCTCGCGTCACTGGCAAAAGCTCCAGCAAAAGCCGTCGTCACCCCCTCCGGGGGTTCCTCGGCCGCTCGCTCACTTCGTTCGCTCACGGAGACAACAGCTATTCGCCTGTTCGAAGCGCGAACGTCTATTCAGTGGCACGGACATCGAAACGCACATTCCGGGTGGGCCGCTATCCTCGAGTGCACTTCTGTGCGAGGGTAGCCAAGCAGGCCAACGGCGGTGGGCTTAAGACCCGCTCCCGTAGGGGTCCTTGGGTTCAAATCCCAACCCTCGCACTCGTCACGAAGGATTCATGACGAGTGCGTGCTCGAATTCCTCGAGCCGAAAACCGCGGTCCCGACTGACGGGATCAGTCCGACGGCTCGTACTGTTCCCGATGGACGACCGTCTCGGTGTCACCGCGAACGGCGGTCACGACGATCTGATCGCCAGCCGGATCGAGCTGGACGTTCGCCCAGGTTCCCGCCCACGACGTCGACGGCTCGTCTTCGTCCTCGCCGTAGAACTCGAACTCCGCGCCGGCGACGGTCGATTCGGTCCGGATCAGGTCAGCCTCGAGGCCGGGCGAGTCCGTGAGGTGGACGCGGGCGTAGTCCCCGGTTTCGAAGTCGGATCCCTCGGGGGCGTCCACCGCGTCGACGTCCCACTCGATCCGCTCGACGACGTCGTCGTCCGTGTCGATGATCTCCGCCTCAAAGGTTTCCTCGGGGTTTTCCGAGATTTCGTCCTCACTGCCGACCCAGAAAACCTTCCACTCGTCGTCCTCGGTCACGAGCGCGTAGACGCCGGTCTCGCCGGTCGATTCCTCGCCGTCCAGTTCGGCACGGACCAGCGTGATCTCCTCGTCGCCAATCTCGGCCTCGAGGTCGGACTCCGCGAACCAGAACTCGGCACCCTCCAGCTCGCGGACGTCCGCAATGGAGCCGTCGGCCGTCACGACCTCGGTCTCGAGGGCGTCGAGGTCGACGGAGCCGCTCGATTCGAACTCCCACTCGGGATCGGTGAGAAGGCCCTGTAACGGGCTCGCGCTGTGGACGACTTCGGCCATCGCGTCGGGGTTTTCCGCCTGGGCCGCCTCGAGGTACGTCTCGATGACCGGGCCGGGGTCCGGTTCGCTTTCGGTTCCGGACTCATCGCCGTCGGGGTCCGTTTCGTCGTCGCCGTCGGACCCGGCGCTGTCGGACTCGGTATCGCTCGGGTCGTCGCTCAGACAGCCCGCGAGGAGGGACGATGCGCCGATTCCAGCGGTGACCAAGTAGGTTCGGCGTTCCATACCTACTGGTTGGTGTCCTGATATTATGATAAGAATTACGATTACGCGGCCGCGCGGGTCTCAGAACGGGTACTCGCGGGGCTCGTGCTGGACCGAGATCCACTTGGTCGTCGTCACTTCCTCGAGGATCTGCTCGCCGTTGTACCGGCCCATGCCCGATTGCTTCATCCCGCCGAAGGGGACGTGAGGCTCGTCGTTGATCGGCTGATCGTTGATGTGGATCATCCCCGTGTCGATCCCGTCGGCGATTTTCCGGGCTTGCTCGAGATTCTCGCTGTGGACCGAGCCCGACAGGCCGTGAATCGTGTCGTTCGCGAGTTCGATCGCCTCCTCGTCGCTCGAGTAGGGGATCACGGGTGCCACGGGACCGAAGTGTTCGTTGCAGGCCGCGGCCATGTCGTTGTCGACGTCGGAGAGCACGGTGGGTTCGACGACGAGGCCGTCGTGATCGCCGCCGGTCTCGAGGGTCGCGCCCTCGTCGATCGACTCCTCGATGTACTCCACGATCTGATCGCGCTGGCTCTCGTCGATGATCGGACCGATGATCGTCTCATCGGCGGTCGGATCGCCGGTCGCCAACGACGCGGCTCGATCGGCCAGCGCGTCGACGTAGTCGTCGTACAGCGACTCGTGGACGAGGTGACGGTTGGTCGAGATGCAGACCTGCCCCTGATGGAGGAAGGAGCCGAAGACGCCGCCGTCGACGGCCCGCTCGAGGTCGGCTTCGTCGGTGACGACGTGGACGTTGTTCCCGCCGAGTTCGAGCGCGGGCAGCGCGCAGTTGCCGGCCGCCTTCTCCGCGACGCGCTGGCCGATCTCTGTCGAGCCGGTGAAGGCGATGACGCGCGGAATTTCGTGGCCGGCGACCGCGTCCCCGATCTCCGAGCCGCGGCCGGGAAGCACGCTCAGGACGCCCTCCGGCACGCCGGCCGCCTCGAAGATCCGCGCGAGCAGCAGGCCGCCGGTGATGGGCGTGTTCGAGGCGGGCTTGAGCACGACCGAATTCCCGGCCGCGATGGACGGCGCGACCGCTCGCATCGAGAGATGCAGCGGGAAGTTCCACGGGGAGATGACGCCGACGACGCCGACGGGGACCCGCTCGGCGGTGTTCTCCTTTCCCGGGGTAATCGAGTCCATGTGCTGGCCGCTCATTCGGAAGGGGTAGCTCGCCGCCTCCTGCATCATCCCGCGGGCGGTCTGAATCTCTGCCTCGCACTTAACCGGCGCGCTGCCGGACTCGAGAGCCAGCAAGTCGGCGATCTCCTCGCGGTGATCCCCGACGAACTCGATCGCCGCGTTGATCACGCCCGCTCGAGCCTGCGGCGGCTGCTGGGCCCACGCCTCCTGTGCCTCGGCCGCGGCCTCGTAGGCCGCGTCGACGTCGTCTTCGGTGCCCGCGGGAACGCTCGCGATTTCCTCGCGCGTGTACGGGTTCTCGTCGGAGATCGCGTCCCGGTCGCCGGCGTCGGTCCAGCTACCCGCGAGGTACAGCGACTCCCAGCCGTGTTCGGGTGTCAGCGGAAGGTCAGTCATACGGGAGGCCTACCTCTCGAGTGGGGAAAAGGAACACACTCGCAGGTGCAACGAATCGCGGGTGTACTGGAACCGACTGACAGGGGGCCGTCTCAGGCGAGGCGTCGCGGGAGCAACACCGCGAGCGGGACGTAGATCGCCAGCGCGATGACGGCCGTTCCAATGACGCCGAGCAGGAGGGAGTCGTTGATGAGCCGCCACGCGAACAGCATGATTCCCGCCGGCGGGAGCGCGAGTCCGGCCGCCGTCCGGTGGAAGCTCCGGACTCTGGTCCCGACGGCCACCGGCTCGAGGTCGTCGGTATCCCGTTCGCGATCCTTCGCCATAGCCCCGGGAAGAAACAGGTACGTTCCGATCCCGAGTACGAGCCCGACGAACGCACCGAAGATCGGGTCGTCGACCAGCTCGAGGCCGAGATACGCGAACACCGCCACGTCGACGACGCCGACGCCGATCCCGAGCAGGGCGGGCGACAGCCCTCCTTCGTCGACCGACTCCGCCCCGGCGTCACGTGAACCGTTCATTCGTGTGCCGATCGATTCGCTACAGCCATATTATAGTTCTCTGTCGTCCCCGCGAGCTACTCGTCGTCTCGTTCGCGGAGTTCCTCACTGGCCTCGCGCACCTCGCGCATCACGCTCGAGATGCGTTCTTCGGCCTCGAGTTCGTCCTCGACCGAGAGGTCGACGCCCTCCACCTCGAGCAGGAACTTGGCGACCTCCGTCGCCTCGTACATGACGTCGTCGAGCTCCTCGGCGGTGAAGAAGTCACACATCGCACCGTAGAGGAATGTCGCGCCGGCGGTCCGAACCTTGTCCTCGAAGGAAGAACGGGCCTGGTTGACCGCTTGGGGGGTGTACGTATCGGTCATGAAGGGGATGAGCTCGGGCAAGTTCTCACCGATCTTGGTCATCTCGACGCCGGTCTCGGTCCGGAAGTCCGAACAGAGGCGGGCGATGGCCCACTCGCGGGCGGTGATGTAGGTCCGCTCCCGCAGGAACTCGTTGACTCGCTCGTACTGCGCGCCGTCCATCTTTTTGAAGCGGGCGTACTTCCGGACGTCCTCCGGAACGTCGTGCTCCTGCGGCTCGGGGTCCGGAACGCCCGGCATCGACCCGCCGCCGGTATCGTCGGGTTCGGTCTCGTGACCGCTCGCATCGTCATCCCCGTCGGAAGCGTCGACAGTGGGATCGTCAGGAACGTCGCCAGCTGGGTCGTCGGTGGCATCGACGTCTGCAGCGTCGCCGTCACCCGCCGGATCGGTGTCGGTCGGTTCCGCTGGAGCTGTCGAATCGGGGGCAGTATCCGAATCGGAAGCGGCCGCCGACTCGGACGCGTCCGAGTCGAGAGCGGCGTCCGCATTAGAAACATCGGAGGCGTCGGAGGCATCGGAAGCGGCATCCGCATCGGCGACATCGCCGTCGTCCTCCGCGTCGGCCGCCGATTCCGTCTCGGCCTCGAGTCGAGTTGCGTTCGGTCCGTCCTCGTCCATGCCCGCGTATTACCAGCAATCCGAGATAAGGGTTGTTCTCGAGCGAGTTCGACCGTCGGACGGCGGCAGTACCGTGTCACTCGAGGCTCGCGGTCGCTACCGACCGTAAACGGCTCGCGTATGAATGAGAGTTCGACCGGATTTAAGTTCGTGAGGGATGTTCGGTAGTATATGTCACAGACGCCAGTCGTCGTGAAAGCAGTACGAACGCCACAGGGGAAAGAAGACGGCGTGTTCGCCGACGTTCGAAGTGAATCGCTCTCGGTGCCGCTAATCGACGAAATCCTGGCCGAAACAGGCCTCTCCGGCGAGGAGGTCGACGACCTGATGTGGGGCTGTGCCCAGCAGCGCGGCGAACAGGACAACAACCTTGCCCGCGTCATCGCCCTGCTCTCGGAGCTCGGCGAGAGCGTGCCGGCGACGACGATCAACCGCTGGTGTGCCTCCTCGATGCAGGCCGTCATCTCCGCCTCCGACGCCGTCGCGGCCGGCAACCGCGACGCGATCATCGCCGGCGGCGTCGAGAACATGAGCCGCGTCCCGATGGGCGGCGGCTTCGACGGCATCAATCCCAAGCTGGCCGAACTGTACGATCTCGGCGATCTTCAGATGGGAATGACCGCCGAGAAGGTCGCCGAGGAGTACGGCGTCAGCCGCGAGGAACAGGACGAGTACGCCGCCCGCAGCCAGCAGCGCGCGGTCGAAGCCACCGAAGAGGGCCGCTTCGACGACGAGATCGTTCCGATCGAGACCGAGGACGGCACCGTCGAGGAAGACGAGGGCCTCCGCCCCGGCACCACCGCCGAAAAGCTCGCCGAGCTGCCGACCGTCTTCAAGGAGGACGGCTCCGTCACGCCCGGGAACGCCTCCCAGATCTCCGACGGCGCGTCCGCCCTGCTCATCACGAGCGAGGCCTTCGCCGAGGAACACGATCTCGAGATCATGGCCGAGGTCGGCATGAACAACGTCGCCGGCGTCGACCCCACCGTCATGGGCATCGGTCCGGTCCCGGCGACGAAGGGGCTACTCGAGCGCAACGGCCGCGACATCGACGAGTACGATCTGGTCGAACTCAACGAGGCGTTCGCGAGCCAGTCGCTGTACTCCCGCGACGAACTCGGTATCGACCCCGACATCTTCAACGTCAACGGCGGTGCGATCGCGATCGGGCACCCGCTCGGAGCCTCCGGCGCACGGCTGCCGGTTACGCTGATCAACGAACTCCAGAAGCGCGGCGGCGGCCTCGGGCTGGCGACGCTCTGCGTCGGCTTCGGTCAGGGCGCGGCGATCGAGTTCGACGTCAACTAAGGCAGCCGACCGATCCGGTTTTGCGATTCTTTCGGGCGGAATAGACGATACAACGGGATCAATCCACGCGCGGTGGCGCGCGCTGAGCCGCAGTGAGCGAAAGCGAACGCGGCTCAAAGCCGTGCGAGGGATGAGCGAGCGATGCGAGGGATGAACGGAGTGAATCCCTCGCTAGCGAACGGTGACCGACGGGAACCGTGAGCAGTGAGCGAATCGGTTGGGGAGGGCGTGGCGATTCCCTGTCGCCACGATAGCAGAACACGCCGCTTTCCTCATCTGAATCCGGTAGAACACTCGCCTCCTCATCCGAGTACGGCAGTGCGTTCCACCTCCTGTTAGCACTCGAGCCGCCGAGAACGAACCGATCACCTCGAGCGAGCAACCAGCGATTTAGGTGCCTCGAGCGCGTGCATAGGCGTATGGACCCGCTGTTGGCGGTACTCGTGGGGATTCCGCTCCTGTGGCACCTCGGGCTCACCGCCGTCGCCTACTACGACGCCGGACGGGTCGGCCTCGAGCCGCCGAAGAAGTGGGCGGCGATCACCTTTTGTCTGCCGCTGATCGGGTTCTTTATCTACCTGTTCGAGCGCAGTGAACTCTCCTACGATCCGGAGAGCGACCCCTATCGGGAGCACAACTTCAACGTCCATCCCTCGAGAGCCGACGACACGCCGCTGCCCTCGCGCGGTGACGACCGACTCTCGCCGGAGAACGACGAGGAAAAGCGCGACGAGTAACCGCCGACGGGCGTTCGAGCACCCACGGGTCGACGTACCCACGGGTTCGACGGGGTCGGTCCGCGAGCGGTCGTGGATTCAAGCCGCTGGCGGACGAACGAATACGGGATGTCGGACCACGGAACCATCACCCTCGTCCCCAGCGTTCACTTCTCACCGACGCACCGGCGGCGCGTCCGAGCGGCGATCCGCGAGACGGCCCCGGATCTCGTCGCCGTCGAACTCGACGAGTCGCGTTTCGAACGTCTCGAGGGCGACACCGGCCCGGATCTCGCCGAACTGACCCGCGAACTGCCGCCGCCGACCGCGGCCGCCTATAGCGCGCTGCGGGCGCTCCAGCGGTCGGTCGTGCGGTTGTACGGCCTCGATCCCGAATACACCGACATGGAGGCGGCGATCGAGACGGCCGCCGAGCTCGAGACCGATATCGCGCTCATCGACGAACCGATCGACGAAATCATGCAGGCCCTCTCCCGTCGGCTCGGGCCGCTGACGATCCCGAAAACGATGCTCCGGATGCAGTCGATGGGACCCGAGGAGTACGCCGATCAGATGCAACTGCTATCGCTGCCGTTCGAGGAGATCACGAGCGGCGACGACGTCCAGCCGGCGATCGACCACCTGCGGCGGCTCCTCCCCGAAGTCGCGGCCGTGCTGATCGACCGGCGCGACCGCGCCATGGCGGAGCGACTCCACGCGCTCCGCAGGGAGGGAACCGACGTCGTCGCGGTTATCGGTGCCGGCCACCACAACGGTATCGAACGACGGCTCGAGGAACTCGAGTCGGCGAACGCGGACGGCGCGTCGGCCGCGACGGTTCCGATCAGAACGCCGGCTCGGTCGGTGACGCGAATTCCGATTCAGTGAGAACGCGATCGGACGGTCCGGTCAGTCGTCGGCCGGCGCGCCGTGGCCGCCCTCGAACGCCGCGTCGGGGACCGTCCCGTCGTCGTTCCAGCCCCGTTCGTCGTAGTACTCGGCCAGCCCCCGCTCGAAGTCCGGGATCTCGTAGGGCAGAGTATCGTCGCCCCGGTCGAAGCCGCGCTGGTTGTTGAAGTGACGCTCGAGCGTGACGACCTCGCCGCCGAGTGCGAGCAGTTCCTCGTAGTCGGCGTCGAGCAGCGTCTCGAGGCGCTCGTCGGTCACGAAGTCACGCGAGAACTTACAGAGGACGGCGCTGTCCTTGATCGCGTTGATGTTCTCGAGTTCGACGACCTTCGGCGGTTTGTCCTCGAGGCCCTCCTTGTCGAAGGCGTCGTCGGCGTCGACGAGCGGGTACTCGTAGGGGTAGAACTCGGCGTACATGTGGTCGGCACCGCGGTTCGACGTGGCGAAGGCCAGTCCCTGCCCGTTGAGGGTGCGGCCGTCGTGGGCGGCGAACTCCATGCCCTTGACCGACCAGTTCTCGACGCCCAGTTCGTCGTGGATGCGATCGACGCCCTCCGCGAGCGTGTCGCCGACGCCCTCGCGGTGGGCGATCTTCTCGACGAGGTCGTGGATGAGGTCGGCGTTGCCGAACTCGTCCTCGCTGGCGAGGTAGGCTGCGACGGTGTCGCCCGCCGAAATGGTGTCCAGCCCGTACACGTCGCACAGCTTGTTCGACTTCATCAGGTCGACGATATCGTCGATGCCCGAGTTCGAGCCGAAGGCCATCAGCGTCTCGTACTCCGGGCCCTCGGTCTCGAGGCCGGACTCCTCGTCTCGCGTCGGCAGTTTGCACGCGAACGCACACGACGAGCAGGTCCCCTTCTTGTACTTCTTCTCCTCGACGCGGTCGCCGCTGATCCCGTCGATCCCCTCGAAGGAGAGTTCGGAGAAGTAGTAGCTCGGCAGGGCCTCGACCATGTTCGCGTACTCCGCGACCGAGGTGGTCCCCTGCGCTTTCATCGGATGCTCGGCCTGGGCGGCCTCGCCGTGGATCTCCATCTGGAGCGGCGGGATCTCGACCTCGCGGGTCGAGTCGCCGTCGAAGGTGATCGCCTTGACGTTCTTCGACCCGAGGACGGCACCGAGGCCGCCGCGGCCGAAGGCCCGTTCCTCGGAAGTCATGATCGAAGCGTAGCGGACCCGATTCTCGCCCGCGGGGCCGATGACCGTCGTGTGCTCCGAGCCGAGGCCGTGTTCGTCCTCGATGTACTCGCAGGTCTCGGGGACGGTGGCCTCCTCGAGTTCCGGAACTGCCTCGAACTCCACGCCCTCGTCCGTAACGTGGACGATGACCAGTTCGTCGCTCGAGCCGATGATCTCGACGGCGCTGTAGCCGGTCCCGGTGAAGTTCCGCGAGAGGAAGCCGCCAGCGTTCGAAGAGAGCAATCCGTCAGTAAGCGGCGAGACGCCGGTCGCCGACATCCGTCCGGTGAAGCTCATCGTCGAGTGCTGGAGCGGCCCCGTCGCGAAGTACAGCCGGTTGTCGGCCCCCAGCGGATCGGCGTCGAACGGGATCCGATCGTGGGCGAGTTTCGTCCCGAGCGCACGCCCGCCGATAGCTGATTCGAGGACGTCGTCGATCTCCTCGGTCTCGGCCGTTCGCTCGCCGACGTCGATCGAACACAGCGGTCCTCGTACGTGTTTCATAGTACCATACTGGTAGGTACGGCCGCAAAACGGTGTCGGTTTTTCGGGCGTGTCCGACCGGTACGAGCGGATTCGAACGAGGTTCGAAGACCGGCTGTCGGCGGCATCGACAGCGGTGGACTGGCTTTATCTATTCGTGGCGTCTGGTCCCGTGCATGTCGCGGCCGGATCAGCCACTCGAGGAGACGACCATCGACGACGTGTACGAGCAACTCGAGACCCTCGAGGAGACGGTCGATACGGCCGACGAACGGACGGAGGTCCACCGGACGATGCGGCTGGTCAGCCGGCTCTCGCACAGTCCGACGGTGGAGAAAGTCATCACCGGATTCACCCGGAAGGACAAGGCCGAGGCGTTCGTGGGCAGCGTCATCATCGGGTTACCGATGCTGGTCGAGGACGGCGTCGCGAGCATCGGCGCGTTCCTCGCGACCCACCCGGCGCTGTTGCTGGTTAACCTCGTGTTTACGGCCGCGCTCGTCGTCGGCATCCTCTACGTCGCCGACTTCCGGGAGGTCCAGATCCACAATCCCTACTTCGGTCTGATCCCGCGCCGGCCCGTCTGGGTGTTGCTGATCGCGTTCGCGACCGCGTCGGGGTTGATGACGCTGTGGGGCCGGGTGTCGTGGGACGAGCCGTGGGTCAACCTCTGTCAGGTGTCGGTCGTCTTCACCGCGATGGCAATCGGCGGCTCGCTGGGCGACATCCTCCCCGGCGAAGCCGAGCACCGGCCGTCGAACGAAGCCTGAGCTGCGGTCGCGGCGGCGACGGGAGACGCTCCTCGCGAACGGAACGTTTTTCGGGATCACGAAGAAGCCGCACCCATGGTCAGCACGGCAATTCTGTTCGCACTCGCCGCGTTGCTCCTCTACGGGGGCTGGGCAGTGGCCGGTGGCGTCGCGACCCGATCGCTCTCGCCCGTCAACGCCGTCTTCCTCTCGTACGTCGCGAGTCTCGTCATCGCCGGCGGCTACGTGCTCTCGCTTCGCCGGCCGATCACCGGAACCCGGGTCGACGTCGGCTTCGCGCTCGTCTCCGGCACGTTCCTCGCGGCCGGCTCCATCTGCTTCTACACCGGGCTCGCCCGCGGAAACATGGCCATCGTCTCGGCGGTCGCCGCGCTCTACTTCGTGGTCCCGGCGATCGTCGGCGTCTTCTACTTCGACGCACAGCTCACCGCGACGAACGTGGCCGGGCTGGCGCTCGCGGTGGTCGCTGTCGGACTCGTCGCGACCTGAGCTCGACGCCGCCCGCTCGAGTCGTCGGAAACGGGCTCGAGCGTGCGTTACTGGACGAAAACTGTGGGGTTGCCGAGCCCTACGGACCGAACGTCGCGCCAGTGTCGACTGCGTAACGGAGAATTCGACGGCGACTACACCGGCGTTCCGCACTGTTCGATGGCCTCGCGAACCGCCTCGGTCCGGCCGATGAGCGTGATGTGATCGCCCTCTTGCAGTACGACATCGGCGGACGGAACTTCGTTGGTCCCGTTCCGACTCACGAGCGCGATGAGGACGCCACCCGGGAGTTCGCTGCCGACATCGACGACCGTCTTTCCGACGAGGGACTCGTCGGTGATCTCGACCTCCTGGACGTCCCCGGAGCGACCGAGTTCCGACATCCAGTTCGAGAGCGCGGGCCGTTCGATCACGTTGTCGATCGCCCACGCGGTCGATTCGGCGGCCGAGATCGTCTCGACGCCGAGATCCTCGAACGCCGACGCGTTCGACGGGTTGTTCGCGCGGGCGATCACCGTCTGAACGTCGAAGTTCGACTGCGCGAGCTGTGCCACGAGGAGGTTCACGTCGTCGTCGCCGGTTGCCGCGACGACGATCCGAGCGTTCTCCGCGCCGGCCTCGCGCAACACCTCGACATCGGTCCCGTCGCCCTGACGGGCGGTGAACCCGTCGTTGCGAAGGTCCTCGAGGGCCGCAAGGTCCTCCTCGATCAGGACCACGTTTTCGCCGCGCGCTTCCAGTCGTTCTGCCAGCGAGCGGCCGACGCGGCCGCCGCCGATGATGAGTACACGCATAGGTATCACGTCGAGTTTCTCCGCGATCTGCCGGGCCAGGCCGCCCTCGAGGACGACCGTCACGAGGATAACGAGGAAGACGGTTCCGACGAGCAGGTCCGCACCGGCAGGGTTCGTCGGTGCCGCCTCGGTCTGCAGCCGGATGGCGAACAGGGTCGCGACCGACGCCGGAATGATCCCCCGCGGGCCGACGGCGCTCATGAAGAGCGTCTCGCTGAACGTAAATCGGCCGCCGCGTGCCGAGAGGAAGACCAGGAGCGGCCGCAGGACGAGCATGACGATCGCGACGACGGCCACGCCGCCGAGCCCGAGTGCGAGCAGCTGATCGAACTCGAGCAAGGCCGCGAGCGTGATGAAGACGAACGAGAGGACGAGCAGCGTAATGTCGCCCTTGAACGCCTCGATCTCGTCCTCGTAGGGGAGATTGGCGTTTCCGAGGATCAGCCCGGCCGTCGCCGCGGCCGCGACGCCCGCCTCGGCGAAGACGTAATCGGCCGCGCCGAAGGCGATGATCGCCCCCGCCAGGGTGAGCAATCGCGCGTTCTGCGGCGCGTTGTCGGGCGAGAGATCGACGTACTGGAGGAGGGCCCAGACGGCAGCCGCGACGACGACGCCGACGAGCAGCCCCGTCCCGAGTCGCTCGGCGAACAGTTGCAGATAAACGTCCGCGTTGATCTCCTGGATCGTCATCGACTTGAACAGTACGACCGCGAGGATCGCCGCCGTCACGTCGTTGACGATCCCCTCCGTCTCGAGGGTCGCCGCGACCCGGTCTCGGACGGGAACGACCTTCAGGATCGGCGTGACGACCGTCGGGCCGGTCGCGATCAGCAGCGCGCCGATCAACAGCGCGATGTCCCAGTCGGCCTCGAGAAAGAAGCGGACCGCACCGGCGGTACCCAGAAACGCGATCGCTGCCCCGATCGTCGTCAACCGAAACACGGCCGTTGGCGCTTCCTTTATTTTGCTGATCTTGAGGTGGAACGCCCCCTCGAAGACGATGATGGCGACCGAGAGCCCGACGATCGTCGAGAGGCCGCTCTCGCCGAAGGAGCCGATGGTCAACACGCCGAGTCCTTCCGGCCCGATCGCGACCCCGGACGCGATGAGAAAGAGGACGCTCGGAACGCGGAATCGGGCCGACAGCAGCTGCGAGATGACGCCGAGTCCGACAATCGCAGCGACCAGTATGAGTAGATCGCCGCCGCCACCCGCCGTCATAGTCGTCTCTGGCGACCCGGGGGCGATCGATGCCACGACGCTACTGCCATGTCCATTCGTCTCGACAGAATCACTCCAGTGGGTTAACTCCTCTGAGAAACGGCCACAACGTGGTCGATACGAGTCCCCAGCCGTCACTCCCGATCGGGTCCGCGAGGGAGCGACGGCCGGCCGTCATCGCACCGGAAATCAGTCGTCCTCGTAGATCCGATTCGCGCGGTCCTCGAACCGCTCGAGGATGACCCGGCGCTTCTTCTTCATCGTCGGGGTGAGCATGTCGTTTTCCTCGGTGAACTCCTGGGGCACGAGTTCGAATCGCTTGATCGTCTCGTGTTTCTCGAAGTTCTGGTTGACCCGGTCGACCTCCTGCTGGATGTGGTCGCGGACGCGCTCGTCGTCACACATCGCGTCGGGATCGTCGGGCAGGTCGATCCCCTCTTTCTCGGCCCACTCACGGACGTGCGCCGTGTTGGGGACCAGCAACGCGCCGATGAACTTCTCGCCGTCACCGACGACCATCGCCTGCTCGACGACCTCGCTCGCGGCGAAGGCGTCCTCAAGCGGACCGGGCGCGACGTTCTTCCCCGTCGAGAGAACGATGATCTGTTTGATTCGGTCGCGGAACTCGAGGTAACCGTCGGGCCGCAGGTGGATGATGTCGCCGGTGCGGAACCACCCCTCCTCCGTGAACGCGCCCTGCGTCGCGCCGGGCTTGTCCCAGTAGCCCTGCGTAACGTTCGGTCCCTTCACGAGGAGTTCGCCGACCTCGCCGGGGTCGTCGGCGAAGGCCTCCTGATCGGCGACGGTCTCGTCGACTGTCACGTCGACGTTGACCAGCGGCGCGCCGATCGTGCCGATCTTCACGGCGTCCGTCGGATTCGTCGAGACGACCGGCGAGGTCTCGGTCAGGCCGTACCCCTCGTAGATGGGGAGTCCCATCGCGTGGTAGAGCCGACAGAGTTCCGGCGAGAGGCTCCCGCCGCCGCTGATGAGCAGTTCGATCTCGCCGCCCAGCGCCTCGCGGACCGTCGAGAAGACGAGTTTGTCCGCCAGCGCCTGTTTGGCCGTCAGGATCGGCCCCGGGGAGTCGGCCTGCTGATACTTGACGCCGACGTCCGTGGCCCACTCGAAGATCCGCTCTTTCGCGCCCGACTCGCTGGCCTGCTCGCGGATGCCGTCGTAGATCTTCTCGTAGACGCGAGGCACGCTCGTCGCCGTCGTCGGGCTGACGGTACTGAAGTCCTCCTGCAGCGTGTCCGGACTCTCGGCGTAGGCGACGCAGGCACCGCTCGCGAACAGGACGAAGTGACCGGCCGTCCGCTCGAAGACGTGCGCCAGCGGCAGGTACGACATCGCCAGCGACTCCTCGTCCAACGTCGGGACGTCGTCTCCCTTGTCCGGGCGCGGCGCGAAGCGTTTCCGGATACCGTTGACGTTCGACCGGAAGTTCTTGTGAGTCAGCTGCACTCCCTTGGGCTGGCCCGTCGTCCCGCTGGTGTAGATCAGGCTCGCGAGGTCGTCCAGCTCCGTCTCCTCGATTCGCGCCTCGTAGGCCTCGAGGTCGAAGGTCTCCTCTCCGCTGGCGTAGACGTCGCCGAGAGTGAGGATATCGTCGCGGTCGTCGTAGCCGTCGATTTCGTCAATCGAGACGATGAACTCGAGATCGAGTTCGTCCTCGACCGCGAGAACGTTCTCGAGCAACTCCTCGTTCTCGACGACGACGCCGTCGGCGTCGGGATCGTCGAGCAGGTACTCGACCTGATCGGGCGAGGAGCTCGTGTAGACGGTGGTGATGACCGCGCCGGCGGAGAGCAGTGCGAAATCGCACTGGGCCCACTCCATCCGGGTGTTCGCGAAGAGACCGACCCGATCCCCCGTCTCGACCCCTAACTCGCGAAAGCCGGCCGAAAGCGTCCGGACGATATCGCGCATCTCCGCGTAGGAGATGGTCCGGAACTCGCCGGGCGTGGCGGCGGGCAGGACCGAGTCGGTCAGCGACCGCTCGTAGATTCCACCCTTGTACTTCTGGGCCGGCCGATTCGAATTCCGTTCGGCCGATTCCTCGAACATCCGGGCGAGCGTCGTCTCCCCGATGACCTCGTCCTCGTACTCTCGTTCGGCATCCCGCCAGTTCATATACGCGTGAGAGTAGCTCCCGTGCGATAAAACGTGATGAAACGGGTTTCATCTGTCGGCGGGTTTATCGCTTCCGTCCGATCCGCCGAAAACACCACGATGACGCCCGAAAACTGCATCTCAACGGAAAAGAACCGAACGTTGATTGTCGTCGGGACGACTGATCGGGATCCTCGCGACGGCGCGTCGGTCGGCCCGCGCTCACTCCCGGTGCTCGAGATAGCCCAGCACGCCGCGCGCGTTCAGTTTCGCCTCCTCGCTCGATTTCTCTGCTCCCCAGACGTCGGTCATCTCGGTCGCGTCGGCGAAGTGCTCGAGGACGGCCTCGTCGTCCGCGAGTTCCCGACGTTTGTCCGCGACCGCGTCGACCCACTCCTCGAGGACGGTCGCGTACTCCTCGAGGGCCCGATCGACGTCGTCGCCGACGTATCGCGGCCCGAAGTGGGGGTAGCAGAAGACGTCCGGATCGAGCGCTTTCAGCGTCTCGATGTCGTCGAGACACTGCTCGAGGTCGAAGTTCGAGGGCGGTGAGGTCTCCCTGATTTCCTCGATCTTCGGGACCCAGATGCCGGCGGCGTCGGCGACGAACACTGCATCGTTCGCGGGATCCTCGAAGACCACCTGATGGGGCGCGTGGCCGGGTGCCGCGTGAACGCGCAGTTCGTGCGTTCCGAGATCGATACCGTCGCCGTCCTCGATCTCGATGAGCCGGTCGCCGGGGATCGGCTCCGGTTCGACGTAGTGGGCCCACTGCTCGCCGACGGCATTTTTCGTCCCGGCGACCAGACGGGAGGGATCGATCAGGTGATCGGTCCCGATCGGATGGACGTAGACGTCGGCGTTCGGGTAGTCCGCCGCGAGAAAGCCCGCGCCGCCGGCGTGATCGAGGTGAATGTGGGTCAACGCGATGACCGCGAGTTCGTCCCGAGCGATGCCGACGTCCTCGAGGGCCTCGCGGAGCAGGTCGTAGTTGGTGCCGATACCGGTGTCGACGACGGCGGGGCGGTCGTCGTCGATGATGTAGACGGCCCCGTACTCGTCCGTACCGTACATCCCCGTGTCGAGATAGTAGAGATCCGAACAGTCTCCGGTCGTGACTTTGCGGACGTCTCCGACTTCCATATCGATAGCCCGTCATCGCGCAGGATAAAAGCTCGCGTCGCGGCCAGCCGACGCGAACGCGACGACTCGAGAGCCGTTACAGACATTACACCCCGTCCTCTTGCACACGGTAGATGAACCGAATCGGTCACGAACTGTCGTGGTCCTCGACGACGAGATGAGCCACGATGCGTCGGATCGAGTTCGCGTTTGCCCGGTCGTCCCCTGGCTCACGCAGAACTCGGTCCCCTGGATCATCAGCGGACTCGGCGGGCTCTCGGTCGTGTTCCTCGTCGGCTGGTTGATCGCGTTCGCGGGGCTACTCGAGATCGCCAATATCCTGCTCAGTATTACCGTCGTGGGTGGTCCAGCCCTCGGTCTCGTCTGGGGCGGCTATCTGCTCACCCGAAGCGACATCGACGAGAACCGGTACGCTCGCGTTTGCAAGTGGTGTCTCGGCGGTGCAGTCGGCTTTCTGGGGATCAATCTCCTGACCATGCTCGTCGTCCCCTCGACGCTCGCCGGGAACCTCAGCTGGGCGCAGTTCTCCGTCAACGCGGGCGGCGTCGCCGGATTCGCGGTCGGCTACGTCGAAGCGCGAGCGATCCAGCGGGAGGTCGAAGCGACGGCGGCCACCGTCCGCGCCGAACAGCTCGAGGACGAGCGGGCGCTCCTCATGTACCTGAACGACCTCCTCCGACACGAGGTGCTGAACTCCGCCCAGATTATCGGCGGTCACGCATCGCTGTTACGCGAGCAATACGAGGACGAACGGCTCCACGATCGTCTCGAGACGATCGAAGGCGAAAGCGGCGACCTCGTCGGCGTCATCGAGGACGTGCGGGCAATGTTGGACGCGAACCGCGGAGCCGAAACCGGCACCGTCGACCTCACCGCGTTACTCGAGGCGCAGCTGGACGAGTGTCGCGCCCGGTTCGACGACGCCGTACTCGAGGCGACGCTGCCCGACGGGGTCGCCGTCAGGGGAAATCAGGGACTGCAGTGGGTCTTCTCGAACCTCCTCGAGAACGCGATCGAACACAACGACGGCGACACGCCGCGCGTTCGCGTGACCGTCGACGCGGCGCCCGAGACCGTGACGGTCACGGTCGCCGATAACGGCCCGGGGATTCCCGAGACGACTCGGGAGACGCTGTTCGAACGCAAGTCGACTAACCACGGACTCGGCCTCTACCTCTCCAAGATCCTCGCAGGCAGGTACGGCGGCACCGTCGGCCTCGCCGATACCGGCCCGGACGGGAGCACCTTCGTCGTCACGTTGCCGCGCGCGTCGTCTCCCGCGAACGCCGTCGAAACCGTCGAAAACAACTAAGGCGATCCGAACTCGTCGGCCGACTCCTTCCACTCGCCGATTCCGGACGGATCGAGGTGGACGTGTGCGTCGCCGACGTTCTCGAGGCCTCGCAACTGATCGACCAGTTCCGATTCGATGTCGTGGGCATCGCGAAACGGCATGTCGCCGTCGACCTCGACGTGGACTTCGACCTCGAGGACGGTGCCGTCGTAGAAGACGGTCAGGTCGTGAACGCCCTCGACGGCCGGGTGGCTCCGCAGGCGGTCGGTGATCTCCCCGCGCTTTTCGGGACCGGGCGCGGCACCGATGAGGTAATCGACGTTCTCCCTGCCGATCTCCACGCCCTGATAGACGACCAGCAGGCTGACGAGGCCGCCGGCGGCGGGGTCGAGTATCGGATAGCCGACCAGGACGCCGAGAACGCCGACGATGGCGGCGACCGAGGTGTAGATGTCGTTCAGGCAGTCCTTCGCAAGCGCCGCGAGCGCCGTCGACTGCAGGCGTTCGTTGATCCGAACGGTGTAGCGGTAGACGAGGTACATGTCGACGATTGCGAAGCCAAGGGCCACGAGGAGCAGGACGCTGAACTCGATATCGGTGCCGGTGAGGAGTCCCTCGACGGACCGGTAGAGCAGATTCAGGCCGAGGAGCGCGATGACGGCACCGACGAACAGCGCCGTCAGGGGTTCGATCCGATCGTGGCCGTGCGGATGGGTCGTGTCGGGTTCGTCGAACGCGCTTCGGCCCCAGACGAGAACGACCACGCTGGCCACGAGGTCCGCGAGCGAGTGGGCCGCGTCCGCGAGCAGGGCGACGCTCCCGAAGGCGAGTCCCGCCGCCCCCTCGGCGACGATCTTCACGACGTTACCGAGGACGTTCGCCCACGACGCCCGCGCGAACCCGCCCCGCCCGCCGTCCCCGGCAGCGTCTCCGGTCATAGCTCGGTTTAGAGGCAGTCTAACCTTGGATCTTTTCCTTCCGCGACTCGAGGTGCTCGAGCACGATGCGGGGCCGCGGGGTTACTCCGAGAAGAACCAGGGACGACATCCGGAACCCTCATTGTATGCCCGCGAGAGGGGGCACACGATTAGGCGATGGGGGCCGCCTGACCTAACCGCCGGGCGAGACGTGCCGGTCCATTGCTGGCGTTGATCCCAGCGCTGGCACCGGCGAGCGTCGGTCGGCTGAGACGGGCTGCTGTCACTGCGTCCCGGCGCACCCGCATGGCGGGTCGCGGGTGCCCTGGAGCTGACTGGCAGGAGTTCGTCTGACGCCCCCTCTGTGACCACTCAGCCATGGCAGACGCACATCCGCTCGTTCGACTCGAGACGCTCGCGCTGATCGCCGTCGGCGGCTTCGCCGGCTCGAACCTCCGGTTTCTCGCGATGGAAGCGCTCCCGGACGTGCCCTCGATCGTCCTCGTCAACGCCGTCGGGAGCGCCCTCCTCGGCTTTCTGGTCTACGAGGCCGAGTACGCGGGTCACATCGGAACGCGGGCCCGCCTCGTCTTCACGACGGGGTTTCTCTCCTCGCTGACGACCTACAGCACGTTCGCGCTCCAGACTGCGCTCGCGTCGAATCCGCTCGCGCTGGGCGGCATCGTCGCCGCGAACTACGGACTCGGGCTGCTCGGCGTGCTCGCGGGACGGGCGCTCGCGCGCCGAATCGGGACGCCGCACCACGCCGGCGGTGAGACGGCGTGAGTGCGATGGTTCTCGAGGGAGCCGTCACTGTCCGGTTGCTCGCCCATGCGGCCGTCATTCTCGCCCAAACGGCCGTCACCGTCACCCACGCAGCCGTCACCGTCGACCTCGAGCCGGCCCACGTCGTCGGCACCGGCGGCGCGATCGGTGCGGTCCTCCGCTACTGGGTCGGTCAGCGCGTCTCAGCTCAGGCCTCGAGCGATCGATTCCCGCTGGCGACGTTCGCGGTCAACGTCGTCGGCAGTTTCGTCTTCGGACTCGCGGTCTTCGCGGGCGCTACCGAGTCGACGCTTCGACTGATCGGCACCGGAATCTGCGGTTCGTTCACGACCTTCTCGACGTTTTCGGTCGAGACGGTCCGGCTGTACGAGCGTGGGGATCGAGCTCTCGCGGTCGGCAACGCCGCGGCTACCCTCGCCTGTTCGCTCGCGGCGATCGGTCTCGCGTGGGTCCTCGTCACGGCGAGTCCGATCTGAGTGAGCCGGGACGGCCCTCCTCGAGCGAGCGCCGGCGAAACACGTTAGCGATTGGCCAGAAATGGTACCAGCCCACACGCCGTCGAGCGATGTGTTCGCGTTCGACCCGCGGTAGGTTTATGTCCGGACTACGTCATTCGCCGCTATGGAGGGTCGCCAAACCGCGTGGCGCATCTACCGCGAGTCGCTGCCGATTCTCGTGGTGAGTCTCGCCGGCGGGATCTTCGCGGGGTCGGTCCTCGGCTCCGAGGGGATGACGGCCGGGTTCGAACGGTTCCCCGGTATGCTGTTGTTGCTTCCCGCCTTTCTCGCGACCCGCGGGAACGTCTACGGCGCGCTGGGCGCGCGCATCTCGAGCGGCCTCCACCAGGGGATGATCGACCCGGAGTTCTCGTGGAACCGGCGACTCGTCAACGCGGTCGCCGCCTCCTTCATCAACGGAATCGGCATCTCGGTATTCATCGCGTTCCTCTCGTGGGGCATTCTGCAGGTGCTGGGGCGCGAGTCCGCGCGGCTCGTCGAACTCGTCGGAATTATGCTCGTCTCCGGCGTCCTGACCTCGTTCACCCTGATATTCGGGCTGCTGGGACTGGTGTTCGCGAGCTACAAGTACGGTCTCGATCCCGACAACCTGATCGGGCCGATCGTCACCACGCTCGGCGACGTCTTCGGCGTCGTCTTCCTCTTCGTCGCGCTCACCGTCATCGGGGTGGTGTTCTGATGGCGGCCGCGGACCCCGACGACCCGCTCGACACCTGGACGATCCGGCACATCGTCAGGACGATGTTTCCCATCCTGCTCGTCCTCTCGATGCTCGAGATGGGATCGGGCTACGTCCTCGAGGCACTCGAGGAGACCTACCTCGCGAACCCGACGCTGCTCGTGCTCGTCCCCGTGATGATCGGGATGGGCGGCAACCTCGGAGCGATCCTCTCCTCGCGGCTCTCGACCCGGCTGCATCTCGGGCTGCTCGAGTTCGACCCTCGAGACGAGGTGCTGTGGACGAACATCCTGGCGATTCTGGGGCTCGCAGTGACGATCTTCTCTGCGCTGGGGATCGCCGCCTGGATCGTCGGCCAGGTCATCGCCGAACCGATGGCGCTCGTCGACCTCATGGTCATCTCGATGGTCAGCGGCATGCTGCTGGCCGTCATCGCGGTCGCGCTCAGTCTCGGTGCGACCTACGTCTCCTACACACAGGGGCTGGATCCCGACGATACGACGATCCCGGTCGTCACGAACCTCTGTGACATTCTCGGCGTTATCGTCCTCTCGGCTGTCGCGATCGTGGTCCTAAACTGAGATCGAATGGACCCGCGCGAGGTGAAACGAACTCGGATGTTCCGGAGACTCGCGTCTCGGTGGTCAGTGAGTTCGCTCGAGAAGGACCGTTCTCCCGTCGTATCTATATCTTATGACCAGAGGCACTTAAAGAACGGACGGAAGCAGCGGTCCGTCGCGACGGAAACAAATCGGGGCTACGCGGACGCGAGTTCCCGAAAAGCCGCAGCAGCGGTTCGGGTCCCTTTCGAAATGAGCACGTCGCCGCCGCGTAACTCGGCGTCTGCGTCCGCGACCAGCAGCCACCCCTCGCTGGGTCTGCGGATGGCGATCACCGACATCGTCGACTCGGCGTCGGGAACGCCGGCGGTGACCGCAGTGCCGTCGAGTTCGCTTCCCGTCTCGACCACGACGCGAGTGATGATCTCGTCGCTCTCCTGGACGGCCAGCTGCACGACCGGGTGAACGTCGATATCCCGCAGAACGCCCTCGCTGATCTCGATCGCGGTGTCGCTGATCCGCTCCGTGCTGCTGCCCAGCTGGATCAGGCCCCGCAGGGCGACCGGGTCCCGCGCGTCGGCGGCCGCCCGTAGCGTCCACGCCTCGAATCGCGATTGCATCGCGTCGACTTCGACCTCGAGGTTGCGGACCTCCTCGGCGAGTTCCTCGCTGTCGAACAGCACGCTGCTGTAGGCCAGATCGACCGCGAGTTCGGAGAAATCCTTCATGTGTATGATGGTATCCACCGCCCGCTCCAGATCGTCGATGTCGGCCGTCTCGGCGGAGGGTGCCTCGTAGACCTCGCCGGTCAGCGTCTCGTAAACGCCGCCGATCGACGAATCGGGGCCCCGCAGAAACGCCACGTCGTCGGCCTCGACGCGCGTGTTCGGGCCGGGGTTGAGGAGCCACTCGTTTCCCCGCCGGAGCGCGATCACGCGCACGCCCGTCTCCGACTCGAGATCGATGTCTTTCAGCGCCCGCCCGGCGTAAGCGGAGTCGGGAGCGACGACGCCCCGAACGAGAGTGCCCGCCGCGTCCGGCAACGCGGCCCGCATCGCTTCGGGCAGCCCCACGTCGTCGAGGACGATCTTCGCGATGTCGCCGGCGGCGTCGCTGATCCCGTCGGCCGCGCCGACGATCCCGAGGACGGGCGCGAGCTGTTCCGCGTCCGCGGGCTTCCGTGCGGCCATCAGGAGGCTCATCCGCGCGCGCAACTCGAGGACGTCCATCCGCTCTTCCAGTCGAAGCACCTCCGTGGCGAGCGGCTCGCTCTGGTGGAGCACCGCCGAGTACGAAAGGTCGATCAACAGCTCCGCGGTGTCCTTCATCTCCACGAGCACGTCCTTGACGCTGACGGGCTCGTACTCGATCGACGTCGACGACAGCTCGCCCTCGAGCGGGTCCATACCGTGAGAGTCGGCCCGCCGGCGAAAAAAGCGTTTCCCGCCGACGGCTCGAACGAGCGAGGGAGAGGCGGCCTTCCGACACGGTTTTGCCCGGGCACAAAGAACGCATGGGCAAGACCAATGCTCGACCGGACCTATCTGCGCGAGAACCCCGACGAGGTACGCGACGCCCTCGAGAACCGCGGGGCGGACGTCGACCTCGACGAGTTACTCGAGCTCGACGAGCGGTGGCGAGAACTGAAGGCTCGCGGCGACGACCTGCGCCATCAGCGCAACCAGATCACCAAGAAGATCGGTGAACTCGTCGCCGAGGGCAAAGACGAGGAACGGGAGGACGCTATCGAGCGGTCCCGAGAACTCAAAGACGAGATCGAGGAGGTCGAGGAAGAGGGCGTCGAACTCGAGGACGAACTCAAAGAACGAATCCTCGAGATCCCACAGCTCCCCCACGAGAGCGTTCCGCTGGGGATCGACGAGCGACACAACGTCGAGGATCGGCGCTGGGGGTTCGACGACTCGCACGAGCTGCCCGACGAGGTTATCCCCCACTACGACCTCGGCGAGGAGCTCGACATCATCGACGAGGAACGCGCCGCCAAGACGACCGGCGCTGGCTTCTACTTCCTCAAGGGCGAGGGCGCACAGCTCGAGCACGCCCTGATCCAGTTCATGCTGGACATCCACCGCGAGCAGGACTACGTCGACGTGTTTCCGCCGATCCCGGTCAAGAGCGCCTCCATGCGCGGCACCGGCCAGCTCCCGAAGTTCGCCGACGATGCCTACCGCCTGGGCGGGAGCAACGAGGAGGCGTACGACGAGGAGGACCTCTGGCTCTGCCCCACCGCGGAGGTACCGGTCACCAACATGTACGCAAACGAGATCCTCCTCGACGACGACCTCCCGCTCAAACACCAGGCCTACACGCCCAACTTCCGACGCGAGGCCGGCGAGCACGGTACCGAAACGCGAGGCATCGTCCGCGTCCACCAGTTCAACAAGGTCGAACTCGTCAACTTCGTCGAACCCGAGGAGAGCTACGACCGCCTCGAGAACCTCCTCGAGGAAGCCGAGGAAGTCCTCAAACAACTCGGCCTCCCCTACCGCGTCCTCGAACTCTGTACCGGCGATCTGACCTTCGCCAGCGCCAAGACCTACGACATCGAGGTCTGGGCCCCCGGCGACGACATGGACGACGGCCCCGAGGAAGGCGGCCGCTGGCTCGAGGTCTCGAGCGCGTCGAACTTCGAGGATTTCCAGGCCCGCCGCGCCGGCCTGCGCTACCGGCCCGAGCGCCACGAATCGGCCGAATATCTCCACACCCTGAACGCCTCCGGGCTCGCGATCCCCCGGGTTATGGTGGCGCTCCTCGAGTACTACCAGAACGAGGACGGCACGGTGACGATCCCCGAGCCCCTGCAGCCGTACATGGGCGGAAAAGAGGTCATCGAGGGCCACGAGAAGGTCGGCGAGGCGGCGCTCGGTGCGGGCGAGCGAGAGTAGCGATCCGCCACACTGCAGCGACGTCCTTCTGCAAGGGGTTTGTGCCTGCAGTCATCGCTCTTCGTCACGACCAGCCGAACTACTCGAGCGTCGAACCGCTCGGCCGCGTTTCGTCCGTCTTCGATTTCGTCTGACGAGAGGATGTCCGCCAATCATCTGGCACCGGCTCTCGAGCCAGAGCTACGTTACGAATTCGGTTTTAAATTGAATAGTCAACGGCAGGCACGGCTGGCGGTCCAGTGATTGTACCGCGAGCGTCGAGGACGCTCGCGGCCTTTTTTGGTCGAGATTTTTTGCTCGAGTGGTGAACGAACGGAGTGAGTGAACCCGAGAGGAAAAAGGTCGTTAGAGGTAGTCGATCGCTGGCGGCAGCTCGAGCTTCATGCCCTTGCGCTCGCGGATCTCCATGATCTTCTCGCGCTGGAGGGAGTCGGCCATGACCTCGAAGCCGGCGTTCTCGGTGTTCCAGGAGGCACGACCCTCGGTCGCGGAGCGGATGTCGCTCGCGAACCCGATCATCTCGCCGACGGGCGCGATACCCTCGACGACCATGAGGTCTCCTTCCTGGTACATGTCGTCGACGCGGCCACGACGGCCCTGAATCTCGCCGGACGCAGCGCCCATGTGGTCGTTGGGAACGTCGATACGAGCGTCCTGCATCGGCTCGAGCATCTTGATGCGACCGTCGATCAGCGCCTTGTGGACGGCGTTCCGGGTCGCGGGAATGACCTGAGCCGGGCCGCGGTGGATGGTGTCCTCGTGGAGTCGAGCGTCGTGCAGACGGATGAGCGTCCCCTGCACCGGCTCGTTCGCCAGTGGGCCGTTGTCGAGGGCGTCCTCGAGTCCCTCGATGAACAGCTCCATCGTCTCATTCAGGTGCTGGATACCCTTCGTCTGGTCCAGCAGGATGTTCGAGCCGTGGATGTGCTCGACTTCCTGCGAGTCGTCCTTGTCCATGCCGGCGTCCTGCAGGGCCTCGCGGCGTTCCTGCTCGGGCATGTCCATCGACGCCTCGCCTTTCTTGACCGCATCGACGACGTCGTCCGGCAGCGGCTCGACGGAGATGTAAAAGCGGTTGTGACGGTTCGGGGAGATGCCTTCGACCTGGTCGCTCGCGCGCTGGATCGCCTCGCGGTAGACGACGATCGGTTCGCCGGTGTTGACCGGGATCCCCTGATTCTTCTCGATACGCTGGGTGATGACCTCGAGGTGGAGTTCACCCTGTCCGGAGATCAGGTGTTCGCCGGTATCCTCGTTGATCGTAATCTGGATCGTGGGGTCCTCCTTGGACACTTGTCGAAGGGTCTCGATGAGCTTCGGCAGGTCGTCCATCGTCTGGGCCTCCACGCTCTTGGTGATGACCGGTTCCGAGATGTGTTCGATCGTCTCGAACGGCGTCATCTCGACGCCGGAGACGGTCGACCCGGCGATGGCGTCTTTGAGGCCGGTGACGGCGGCGATGTTCCCCGCCGGAACGTGATCGACTTCCTCGCGTTCGCCGCCCATGTAGACGCCGACGGACTGGACGCGGTTCTTCCCCGCCGTCCCGGAGACGTAGAGTTCCTGGCCCTTCTCGAGCGTTCCGGAGAAGACGCGGCCGGATGCGACCTCACCGGCGTGGGGGTCCATCGCGATGTCGGTAACCATCAGGACGACCTCGCCGTCCTCGTCGACGAGGCGCATCGAGTCTGCGAGGTCGGAGTCGGCGTCGCCGCGCCAGATACGCGGGATACGACGGGGTTGGGCGTTAACCGGGTTCGGGAAGTGCTCACAGACCATGTCGAGCACGACGTCCGACAGCGGCGTCCGCTCGTGGAGTTCCTGGCGCTTGTCGTTGCGCTCGAGCTCCATGATTTCGCCGAAGTCCATCCCGGTGCGCTGCATCGAGGGCATGGAGACGCCCCACTTGTACAGTGCGGAGCCGAAGCCGACGGTCCCCTCTTCGACGGAGACGGTCCAGTCGTCGATGTCGTCCATCTCCTCGGTCATCCCACGGATAAGTTCGTTGACGTCGTGGATGACCGACAGAAGCCGGTTCTGCATCTCTTCGGGTCCTTCCTGCAGTTCGGAGATCAGACGGTCGACCTTGTTGATGAACAGGGTCGGCTTGACGCCCTCTCGGAGCGCCTGTCGCAGCACCGTCTCGGTCTGAGGCATCGCACCCTCAACGGCGTCGACGACGACGAGCGCACCGTCGACGGCACGCATCGCTCGGGTCACGTCGCCACCGAAGTCGACGTGGCCGGGCGTGTCGATGAGGTTGATCAGGTGGTTCTGATCCTCGTACTCGTGGGTCATCGAGACGTTTGCCGCGTCGATGGTGATCCCGCGTTCTTGCTCGTCTTCCTCGGTGTCCATCGCGAGTTGTTCACCCGCGGTCTCGTCGGAGATCATGCCGGCACCAGCCAGCAGATTGTCCGTAAGGGTTGTTTTCCCGTGGTCGACGTGAGCGGCGATGGCGATGTTCCGGATGTTCTCCGGGTCGTCCATCAGCCGTTCACACTCTTGGACGATCTTCTTGCGTCGGCCCATATATATCCCATTACCGCCAGCGGGGTCAAAAGGGTAGTGTTTCGTCGCCGCCGAAATCCGTCGTCTTTCCCGGTTCGAACGTTTGAATATCCAATTTAGGTGAGTGAATCCCTCTCATAATGTGTGGCCCCCGATCCACGATGACGCGACCGCACACTCCCGGAACACCGTGCTCCGAACTCACATCGACACCGTGGCCGTGTGGAGGACACGGCCCAATTCACCCGCGTGCAATCGCACACAAGAGTCAAATCCCGTCGGCTCTTGCTAGTATTACACATGGATATCCGCGTTCAGGGGCCGGGCCCGACTTCTCCATTCCTCAGCGCTCGCGACCTCTTCGAAACCGAACACGACCTCTCGCTGCCGGTCTACGTCCACCTCCGCGACGATCCGGACGAACGAACCTGGGCCGCCCACTACGACGATCGCCACGTGCTCAACATCTCGAGGCAGGCCGCCTCGTCGGCGATGGCCCGCGAACTCGCCCTTCACGAATTCGCACACATGGCTCGCCACGAGCAACGACACCCCTCCCACACGCAGTCGACCGAGGAAGTGCTCTATCTCGCGCTGGCCGGCAAGAGCGTCGAACGGCGCAAACTCTCTCACTGCTATCAGATCGCGAATCACATGAAAGACATCTACGCCGACGACATCACGCTCTCGGTCGGCCCCGGCGAGAAACTGCTCTCCTTTCTCGAGTCGAGCCTCGCCGCGGCGGTCGCCGACCGACCCGAGACGCCGCCCCGGCCCGGCCTCGAGCGCCTCTCCGCGAGCGCCGACCCGGAGATCACGGCCGTAAACGCCGCCTTCGCACTGGCGCTCGCGGAACGGCACGATCTCGTCGACAGGGACCACCGGCTCTACGACCTCGCGCACGCGGCCGCGATGGATGCACCGAAGGTCGACTTCGAGGCGTTCAAACAGCGGTTCCGAGAGCTCGCGCGGGAACCCGACACGAGCTCCTACCGACAGGTGCTCGTCGACGCGACCCGGGCGTACGTCGGCGGCGAGGGACCCGCAGCGGACTGAGTCTTCACGACCCGAATCGCGACGGTAACCGGCGTGATCGGCCGACTCGAGCGGATACCTGAGACGGCGGTTCATCGAAGCAGTGTCCGGTACACTTCAACCCGAACATTTATTGTTTGAGGAGATAAAACTGTGGAACATACTAGTGATGCTCTCGGAAACGGACTGTGGGGGGACGAACGGGGACGGCTTCTCCGACGAGCTAACGCGATTGAAACGCGAGGGGGCGAGCGTTCTCGTCGTGGGCACCGTTCAGCCCGACCAGCGTCGAGATACCTGCCAACGGCTGCTAGGTTGTGGGGCCAGCCGTGTTCGGCGACGCGTCCTGGTCTCGACGACTGGCGAACCACACCCCGTCTCACACTTCGTCGACGACAGTAGTTCGGAGACGCTGTCGGTCATCACCTACAACGCGCAGGCGCGCAGTGCCGCGGCGACCGCTCCGAGTGTGTCGCCGTCGATCGAACCGTCGACGACCGATGTCGATACCCTCGCCGACCTCGGCATCGCCATCTCGAGTGCGATCGAATCCTTCGAAGCCACCGCCGACGTGCTCGAGCCGTCCGAGATCAGGGTCGGAATCGATTCGTTGCTTCCCCTCCTCGAGGAGTACGGCAGACAGCGAATGTTCAAGTTTCTGCACTTGATCAACGGCCGAACGAGGGACATCGACGGAATGGTGCACTATCACCTCCCGGTCGAACGGGACGCACAGGTCGTTCCAGTCTTCTCGCCGCTTTTCGACGTGGTCGTCGAGCTTCGGGAGCAAAACGGCGACTACCAGGAGCGGTGGGATATCGACGACGGATCCTACAGCTCCGGCTGGCTGCCGGTCGATTCGGAGTAACGGTTGATCGCTATAAACGGTCTACGCATCCGGTCTCGAGAACTGCCACGATCGATCGCACAGAAGCCGTATGACTCACACACCCGACTCAATAACGCCGAAGTTCGAGCCGACAGCTGACGGGCTCGAGATAATCGATCCGATCGAACGACACCGGTATCGGCTGACGACGAACGAGCCGGTTTCGCTCGAGTCGGCTGCTACGAATCAAATCAAATTTCCTATTGATGCAGCGGTAGCGGTTACAACTAGTTCGATTACGCTGCCAACTACCGACCATGTCCTCATTCGTGATTCGGACAAGACCATGGTTGCAAAAGTCCCTCCAAGCGAGCAGGCGGACCTCCCGCACGGAGAATATACCCTAGATTTGTCGGGACCCATAAAGGTCTATGCCAAGGTCGAGAGTTCGGCCTACATTTACTCAGATAGTAAGCAAACATACATCAATCTCGGCGATTCGACTCAGGTGATCCTCGGTGCTCGATCATTCCACGAGCGACCAGCAGGGACGATTACAACGACAACTGACCCGGCAGACGTTATGGCAGCGGTGTCTGCCTTTGGTTCAGCACTAAAAACGACGACCCCAGAACGGACTTACCCGACACTTCGTGGGCACCCGCCCCGTCTCAAACTTGGTGACGAACTTCATATTCCCAATAAATTCAATCGAAAAGAAACAGGAATCCGTATAGAAATCCCTGCAACGCTACAAAACACATTCGTAGTTGCACCACTGGCATACTATCTTCGTGCAGATGTAGTTCCGGGTACCAACCCAGAACTAATTACTGAATCGGGCTATAGATACTCACTTGATTGCGAAAACGGTCTCGATACAGCGGTTAAACGGGTACTGCGACAAGTATTCTTTCTCGGCTGCGTCGTTCGCACAGAGGGAACAACTCCCCTTCCACTGCACGAACGCGAGATAGTCGAACCAGTCCTCGATTTTGATCCTAAGATTGCATATCATCAATCACTCGCTGAACGAGTGAAGACGTTTCTCAAGGTACCATATTCGACGCTACAACCGTATCTTCCGAACTGGCAACTCGAGACGAAATTTGAACCGACTGCAAAGTACATCAAATTTCTCCCGTTCGTCACTAATGATCTCGCTGTCGTCAAAATTCAAGAAGAATCCAACGATCCATCGTTAGCGGATCCAGTAGCTGAAAAAGCAATCAACGAATTTACACGTGATAGTAGCGATTTCGTTCGGAGTGCGAGTTCACACAACATCCGCGGAAACAAGACCATATCTACGCCAAGCAATCCACCACACCTGCCGACAATTCAACAATCGTGGACCGGAATCGAGAATGCGGAAATTACGAGTACAGCACCGTTGGTAGCATACGAAAACAGTATCGGACGGACACCGAAAGATGGCCCTATCGAGATCAAGGTGGTCTGCAACGACCCCGATATGAGAGAGGAACTCAAGAGCGTTAATGGAACGTACGGAACCCGCAAAGAGCTACCGTTTGAAACAACGATTCACTACGAACTTACTACATCTGCTCTTACAGAGGTACTGGCGAAGGAGAGTGATTTCTTCCATTATATCGGTCATATCGATGCAGAGGGATTCCAGTGCTCAGATGGAAAGCTAAATGCTGCGACGGTTGATACGGTCGGTGCAAAGGCGTTTCTTCTCAATGCGTGCCAGTCTCAAGAACAAGGGTTACACCTGGTCAAAGCCGGCAGTATCGGTGGAATAGTAACTCTTGGTAACGTTGTTAATAGTGGTGCAGTGAGTATAGGTAGCCTCATTGCCCGGTTGTTGAACCTCGGATTTCCGCTATACGGAGCACTTGATATTACCCGGCAAGAAAATATCGTTGGACAACAGTACCGAATGGTTGGCGATGCACGAACGACGATAGCACAATCAGAAACACGGATACCAAACGTATGCTTAGTAAATGATGGAAAAGAAGAAATTAGAGCGGATGTAGTACCTTATATATCGGCTGAAATTAGAAGGGGTGGTGTTTTCTTTCCCTACTTAGAACCAGTTGATCTGTATAGTGTGATTCCCCATAGGATAGAGGATATCATAGTTACTAATTCACAACTGGAAGATTTTTATAACGAGGGAGAATTTCCGGTACTACTTAATGGGGGAGTTCAATGGAGCGACGAACTTCTTTCTGATAACGTCTAATTCTTACGGTCCCAAGAAGATCGAACTGTTTGCTGCGACTGTCCCAGCCTGTGCCAGCAACAGCAGAATCGTGAACAGGGCGCCGATCATTCGCGGGTGGTTCTTCAAGTACTGTGTAATGTCCGTCATGGTACACTCGGAGTATAGTACCATGAAGTAATGAATTTATTTTAATATCTCTTTCAAAGGATAGATAATACCAATATAATAGATTACTGGTTGAAACGTTTTGAACGGATTAGTATAACATTGAACACGACTTACCCTACTAGTGGTATTCGAAGTCCAACCTCGAGTCGCTATAACAGAACTCGAGCACTGATCACCACACTATTCCAGCGTAAAAGACCGACGAGAAAGCGGTCCGAGACCGACTCGAGATGGGACTATTCCGAGTGGAAGAAGACCGAAAGTCGAAACGACGAATCGCGTTAGCGGGCGGCTGCCGCGACGCGCTCTTTCTCCTCTTTCTGACTGACGGCGTAGGTCTGGACATCGTAGTTGGCCGCGCCGATGAGTTGGTCGGCGATGGCCTCTTCGACATCCGTCGTCGTCTTGAACGATGCGTTGTAGACACCCTCTGCGAGGAACTTCAGGGCCTGGTCGACTCGACGCTGCGGCGCGACGTCGACGGCCTTCGGGACCGAAATGCCGCCGTACTTCAGGCGGACGGTCTCCTCCCGCGGGGCCGCGTTCTCGACGGCCGTTACGAGCACCTGAATGGGATTCTCCTCGGTGCGCTCGTGAATGAGCTCGAACGCGTCACGGACGTGGTTGAGTGACTGCTGTTTCTTGCCCGTGTTCTCCTCGGTCTGCATCAAGCGGTTGATGAAGCGCTCGACGATCGAGATCTGGGACTTCTTGAACTGCTTGCCGGCGTGCCGACCCGCGGTGTGAGCGACGGGAGTCACCGTGATGTAGCGCTCGGTCGAGGGATCGGCGTACTCGATCTCGACGAGGTCCCACGTGCCGAAGAGCTTCGCCGAAACGTCTGCACCACCGGCCGGCGCGTCCGGATCCGGTTGATCTTCTGCGGCCATGATTATCGCACCGGTTTTTCCGCGTTCCCGCGAACGAGTTCTTTCAGTGCGACGCCGTTGACCTTGTCGACCTTGTAGTTGACACCGGAGAGGTCACCCATCGCACGACCCTTCGCCCCACCGATCCCGGCGATGGTGACTTCGTCGTGTTCGTCGATGAACGAGATGGCACCGTCACCGGGACAGAACGCGGTGACCTGCTTGCCGTTCTTGATCAGCTGCACTCGGACGCACTTCCGGATCGCCGAGTTGGGCTGTTTGGCCTCGATGCCAACCTTTTCGAGTACGATACCGCGAGCCTGCGGTGCGCCCTCGAGGGGGTCGGACTTCTCGCGAAGTCCACGGGCGCGGCGCGCGTAGTCAGAGTCGGACCACCGCTGATTCTGGCGGTCCTTCTTGAGCTTCCGCGCGGCATATTTGCCGTTTGCCATGGAGGTCGCTATCCGACGAAGGCACTTAAGCGACCCGTTTCGGCTCCGCGTGACGGCTCGAGATCGCTTTAGGAACATCGCTCGCCGAATCTGCGGGCGTTTCGCCGACTCGAGTTACGCCCGGAGCGCGGGTTAGCGACGTTCGGCGGGCAAGAGGTTCCCGAACGGAAGATCGACTGCGAGCGGTCGATCGATTTCGGAGACTGTCGCCTCGAGAGTTACGTATCGGCCAAAAATCGCAGCGAGGCCCAAATCAGATGAGCTGGACGTCGTCGATCCCGAAGTGGCGATCCGCGAGCGTCCGGGCGGCGTCGATCGTCCGACCGTTCGTTCCGATCGCGACGCCGTGGTCGTCTTCGGCGACCTCGACGTAGGCGACGGTATCGTCGTTTTCGCTGATGGTGACGTTGTAGACGGCCGCTGGCGCAAGGACGTTTGCGACGAACGCCTCGGGGTCGTCCGCGCCTTCGACGAGACGAACCTGTGCATCGACCCGGTCCTCGAATCGCTGGACCGTTCGACCACCGGGGCCGATTGCCTCGCTCATTCCGCCGCGTTCGACGACGATCAAGAGCCTGTTACCGCTCTCGGTGACGAGACAGTCCCGACCGTCGACGCCGGTCACGTCCTCGAATGCACCGAGGTACTGGCGGGCGTCGTCGTCGAGGGTAACACCCATCGATCAGTCGGCCTGACCGCTCCCGGAGGTGGTCGATCCCATCCGGAGATCGACGTCGCCGGTCCCGAGCTTGATCGGCTTGCCGACGATAACGTTCTCCGTGACGCCGTCGAGATCGTCGATCTCGCCGTGGATCGCGGCGTTGAGCAGGTGGTTGACCGTCACCTCGAACGCCGCGCGTGCCAGCACCGAATCCTTCGAGCCCGAGATGCCGTGGCGGCCGATCGACTCGACCTCGCCGCGATTGGTCATCATGTCCGCGACGAGCATCAGGTGCCGGACGTTCACGTCGTCCAGTCCCTGCTCGGCGAGCGTGTTGTTCGTCTCCTCGATGATCGCCTCGCGAGCAGCCTCGATGCCGAGGTTGCGGTGGATCTCGTGGATGTTGTTACACGTCGTCCGCGAGGCATCGACGCCCTCGATATCGAGGGCGTCGCCGAAGGCCGATCCCTCGGTGTAGAGGACGAACTCCTCGCCGTCCTCGAGTTCCTCGCGCCGGATGACGACGCGGGAGACCTCTTCGATCCCCTTGAACGTGATTTCGCGGAGCTCTTCGACCAGCTGGAGGAGATCGCGGTAGGACGGTTCTTCGGGGCCGAACTCGATGCTGGCACCCTGCTGGACCGTCTTGACACCAAGGGAGTCCTCGATGATCTCGGCGACTTCCTCGGCCGTGATCAGCCGCTCTTGCAGCGTGTCCTCGTTGAGCGAGATCTGAACGCGCATGTCCGCGACGTTCGTCGAGACATCGCCCAGTGCGAGAATCTTGGTCGCCTCGATGCTCCAGACGACCTCGTGGGCCTTCTCGCGTTCGGTCGCGTACTCGTCCTCGAGGTAGACGGTCATCATCGGCGTGTCCGGGGTCTTCCGGGCGTCGACCAGCTCGATCAGCCGAGGCAGCCCCTGGGTTACGTCGATCTCTGCGACACCCGCGTAGTGGAACGTGTTCATCGTCAGCTGGGTGCCGGGTTCGCCGATCGACTGGGCCGAGACCGTCCCGACGGGGTCGAGCGGGGGAACTCGCGTGTTCAGATAACGGGTCTCGACGGCCTTCGAGAGTTCGTCGGCTTCCTCGACGGTCGCGCCCTCGCGGCTTTCGAGCGTGTCGTAAACCTCGTCTTTGAGTCGCCGTGGGAGGTCGGTGTCCTCGACGACCGCGATCGTGTCGTCGTCGACGTTGTAGTCGGCGCTAGTCATCCGAGCTCACCCCCACGTCCTCGGCGAGGCGATCGTCGGCGTGTTCGGAGAGGTTCGTCGGCTGTGGTCTGGAGCCGAGGAACTCGTCTCGTTCCTCCTCGGAGGCGAACTCGGAGTCGAGTACCTGACTGGCGATGTGTTCGACGTCGATGTCGTTATCGTCGCCGGAGGAGACTTTGACCGGCGACGTGCCGTCCTCGCCGAACTCGAACTGGACGATCGTGTCCGAGGTGTCTCGAACGGTACCGTCGTACTGGGATTCGAGTTCGGAGAGGGCGTTGATCAGCCGGCGCTGCAGGTAACCGGACTTGGAGGTACGGACTGCGGTGTCGACCAGGCCCTCGCGACCACCCATCGCGTGGAAGAAGAACTCCCGCGGAGTGAGCCCGCTCGTGTAGGAGTTCTCGACGAAGCCGTGTGCTTCGGCGGAGAGGTCGTTTGGCTCGTAGTGGCTGAGGGTCCGATCCTCGTACCCACGGTTGATCCGCTCGCCCCGAACCGCCTGCTGGCCGACCGCGCCGGCCATCTGGGTCAGGTTGAGCATCGATCCGCGGGCACCGGAGTTGGCCATGACAACGGCGGGGTTGTCGTCTTGGAAGTGCTCGTCGGCGATGTTCCCGGCGTTGTCACGCGCACGCGAGAGCGTCTGCATGATCTTCATCTCGAGGGTCTCGTCGATCGTCCGGCCGGGGAGACTCTCGAGTTCGTTGTTCTCGTAGGCCTCGATCAGCTCTTCGACGCGGTCGTTGGCGTCGTCGATCGTCTCGTCGATGCGAGACTGGGCTTCCCCGGGGATGGTCTCGTCGTCGATCCCGATCGAGAACCCGAAGTGCATGATCGCGCGCATCGCCAGCGTCGAAACTTCGTTGATGAAGATCCGCGCGCGGGTGTTGCCGTAGACTTTCGTGATCGTGTCGACGATCTCGCCGCCGAACTCGCCGACCTCGTCCTCGGCGATGGTGCCCTGGAGCAACTGGCCGTCTTCGATGACGACCTCGTCGCCGACGGTGCCGGTGAATTCGAGGTTCAGGTCGTCGGGCAGCAGTTCGGAGAAGACGTCGTAGCCGGTCCAGAACGGCGTTCCCTCGTCGTCGATCCCGCTCGGTTCGGGCAGTTCGTCGATCCGAGTGGCACGAAGCAGGTCCAGCGCCTGCGTCTCGTTGAATCGGGGGTTGTCGTGGGTCAGGAGGTACATCCCGGAGATGTGGTCCTGAATGGCCCCGATGATGTTCTCGCCGAAGCGAGGCGAGAGGATCTGTTCCTGGACGCGCATGAGGACGCGGGCCTCCGCGCGGGCCTCCTCGTTCTGGAGGGCGTGCATGTTCATCTCGTCGCCGTCGAAGTCGGCGTTGTACGGCGGACAGACGACGGTGTTCAGCCGGAACGTCTTGTACGGCATGACCACGACCTCGTGGGCCATGATCGACATCCGGTGGAGCGACGGCTGGCGATTGAAGATGACGATGTCGCCGTCGATGAGGTGCCGATTCACTTCCCACCCGGCCTCGACCTTCTCGGCGAGCTGTTCGCAGTTCTTCTCGGTCACCTTGAGCCGGCGGCCGTCCGGTCGACGGACGTAGTTCGCGCCGGGGTGGCCCTCGGGGCCGTTCGAGACGAATCGACGGGCGTCCTCGAGGTTGCGCTCGGTGACGTTCATCGTCTGAGTCATCTCCTTGGCGACGCGGTCCGGGACACCGACTTCGTTCAGCGAGAGGGTCGGGTCCGGCGAGATGACGGTCCGGGCGGAGAAGTTCACGCGCTTCCCGGACAGCGAGCCGCGGAAGCGACCCTCCTTGCCCTTGAGTCGCTGGGAAAGGGTCTTCAGGGGGCGGCCGGAGCGGTGTCGAGCCGGCGGCGTGCCCGAGATCTCGTTGTCCATGAACGTCGTGACGTGGTACTGGAGCAGTTCCCAGAGGTCCTCGATGATCAGTTGGGGTGCGCCGGCCTCGCGGTTCTCCATGAACCGCTGGTTGATCCGGATGATGTCGACGAGCTTGTGTGTGAGATCGTCCTCGGAGCGCTGGCCGTTGTCCAGCGTGATCGACGGCCGTGCGGTGACCGGCGGGACGGGGAGGACGGTGAGGATCATCCATTCGGGCCGGGACTTCTCGGGGTTGATTCCCAGCACCTCGATATCCTCGTCCGGAATGTTCTCGAACCAGTCCCGGATGTCGCTGGGCATCAGCTTGTTCGTGTCCTCCTCGGTCAGGTCGATATCCAGCGCCTTCTCGATCGCCTTGCGCTGGCTTTCGCGCGGCCGGAAGGAGCCGGAGAGGATCTCGTTGATCCGGGTGAGCTCGATTTCGGTTTTTTCGGCGAGTTCGTCCGGCGTCGTCCGCTCGACGCCCTCTTCCTCGTCGCCCTGCATCGCACCGGCGATGCGCTGGGAGTACTCACTGGTGAGGACCTGCTGGACCTCGTAGTAAGTGGTCGGCTTCTCGTGGTCGATATCGTACTGGATTTCGCCACAGAACGGACAGCGGTCTTTCTTGCGGGCCTGCCGAATCGCGGCCTTCGTCACGTCGTTGAGATCCCGACTCAGTTTCCGGGACTCGTCGAGTTGGCCGCGGAACTCGTCGCGTTCGTCCTCGGTAAGGAGGAGTTTCGAACACTCCCGGCAGGTCCCCCGCAGGAGCCGTCGGATGAGTTTCGTAAAGCCGACGTGGATGACCGGCGCAGCCAGTTCGATGTGACCGAAGTGGCCGTTACACGAGCCCGAGTGCTTCCCGCAGGTCTTGCACTCGAGGCCGGGGTCGATCACGCCGAGTCGAGGGTCCATCAACCCCATGTCGATGGGGAACCCGTCGTCGTCGTACGTGTCGGCGGTGATGATCTTCGTCGCGCTCATCTCTCGATACTCCTCGGGCTCCATGAGCCCGAAGGAGATCGCTCCGATGTCTTTTGGTGTCGTATCTTGCATGGGTTAGACGGCGTCCTCCAGTTCGAGTCGCGGTGCGATACCCAGCGCCTTCATCTCGTCGAGCAGAAGCTTGAACGCGTAGCTCATCTCGATCTCGTGGATATCGGTCTCCTCGTCGCAGTTCGGACAGTAGACACGCCGTTGTTCGACGTTTTCGACCGCGCTCATCCCGCAGTTCGCACAGATGTGGATGAACTCGCGGTCAGACTCGTCGAGCAGTCGTTCCTTTAGCGTCATAGCCGCCCCGTGACCGATGAACACGTCGCGTTCCATCTCCCCGATACGGAGGCCACCTTCGCGGGCGCGGCCCTCCGTCGGCTGGCGAGTCAGCACCTGCACCGGCCCGCGAGAGCGGGCGTGCAGCTTGTTCGAGACCATGTGGTAGAGCTTCTGATAGAAGATGACCCCGACGAAGATCTCGGCGTCGATCTTCTCGCCGGAGATCCCGGAGTACATGGTCTCCTTGCCGGCCGAATCGAAGCCGGCCTCCTCGAGCCCCTCTCGGAGCGCGTCCTTGTCCTCGCCGAGGAACGGCGTCCCGTCGACGCGCCGCCCCTCCATCGCGCCGAGTTTGCCGCCGATCATCTCGAGAATGTGGCCGACGGTCATCCGAGAGGGCAGCGCGTGCGGATTGAGCACGAGGTCCGGCACCACGCCCTCCTCGGTGAACGGCATGTCCTCCTGGGGCGCGAGGTGGCCGACGACCCCCTTCTGGCCGTGGCGGCTGGCGAACTTGTCCCCGAGTTCGGGGATCCGCTCGTCGCGCACCGAGACCTTCGAGAGCTTCGAGCCGTCTTCCCCCTCCATGAGGGTGACGGTGTCGACGATCCCCGACTCGCCCGAACGCATGGTGACGGAGGTCTCCCGGCGCTTCTGTGGCGAGAGGCCGCCCATGTCGTCGGGTTCCTCGAGGAATCGCGGCGGGCTCGTCTTCCCGAGCAGGACGGAGTTCTCGTCGACCGTCGTCTCGGGGTTGACGAGGCCGTCCTCGTCAAGGTGAGTGTACGCCTCCTCGCCGCGAGCACCGCGGACGTCCTGGCTCGGAATCTCGAAGCGGTCCTCCTGGCCACCGGGGTAGCGGCGCTCCTCGCCCTCGTAGGTGCGGAAGAAGTGCGAGCGAGCGAGCGCGCGTTCGACGCTGGCCTTGTTCATGACCAGTGCGTCCTCGATGTTGAACCCCTCGTAGCTCATCACGGCGACGACGAAGTTCTGGGCTGCCGGCCGCTCGTCGTAGCCGATCTGTTCGGTCGTCTGGGTCTTCACCATCGAGAGCTGCGGATAGTGAAGCAGGTGCTGGCGCGTGTCCGGCCGAATCCGGTAGTTCGCGCTCGGCAGCCCCAGCGACTGCTTAATCATCCCTGCCCCCATCGTAATGCGGGGCGAGGCGTTGTGCTCGGGGTAGGGAATCATCCCCGCACCGATCGAGAAGATCAGCGACGGGTCGATCTCGAGGTGCGTGTGCTTCTCGGTCAGATCGTCTTCGTCGACGCCGACGAGGATGTCCTCTTCCTCCTCGGCGTCGATGAATTCGATGTAGCCGTGATCGACGAGATCCTCGAATTCGAGGTCGCCGTCCTGGAGCGCCTCGATCTCCTGCTGGGAGATGCGGGGCTCGCCGTCTTCGACGACCAGCAGCGGCCGCCGCGCGCGGCCGGCGTCGGCGTTGACGATCACTTCGCGGGTGCGATCTTTGACCGAGACGTTGACCATCTCGCTGACGTCGCCGATGCGTCGCGCTTCGCGGATCTGTTCTGCGAGTTCGTGCGGATCGGGATGCGTCCCCACCAGCGACCCGTTGACGTAGACTTTCGCCTCTCGTTGTTGGCTGCTCATAATTTAATCGTCCCCTGACGCTGTCGTCCGTTCGATGCCTTCGAGGCCGGGAATGCCCTCGACCCCCATGGATGCGAGTTCGCGTTTGAGTTCCTGTTCGTCGTCGACGTTCTGGGAGAGCTCCATCGATTGGGCGAAGTTCTTCACCAGCCCACAGTTCGGTCCCTCCGGCGTCTCCGATGGCCCGATGCGACCCCACTGGGTCGCGTGCAGGTCCCGCGCTTCGAAGTGAGGTTGCGAGCGCGAGAGCGGGCTGCGAAGGCGGCGCAGGTGCGAGAGTACGCCCATAAAGTCGGTCCGATCAACCAGCTGACTCACGCCGGATCGGCCGCCCACCCAGTTGCCCGTCGCGATCGGGTGCTCGAGCCGTTCAGTGAGCACGTCGGATCGGACGACCGTGTTCACCGAGAGCTGCCGGTTTCGCATGTTCGCGCGCTCGAGCTGGTATTTGACGTCCCGTGCCAGCTTGTTCAGCGCGGTCCGGAACAGGTCCTTCATCAGGTCGCCGCTGACCTTCAGCCGCTTGTTCGCGTAGTGGTCCTTGTCGTCGGACTCGCGCCGTCCGAGCGCGAGTTCGAAACAGGCCTCGGCCATCCGACAGAGGTAGTGGGCCTTGTTGATCCGGACGTCTTCCTCCTCGACGCCCTCCTCGTGAAGGTGGGGCAGGAGGTAGCGATCGATGACGTAGTTGGCCCGCTTGAGCTGGTAGTTCTTCCCCTGGCCGGAGGCGACGCGCTTCCCGAGTTCCTCAATGGCCCCCTCCTCGGTCTGGACCTCCGCTTCCTCGAGGTTCTCGAGCATGTACTTGACGACCTCGGGGTCGTTCGAGACCTTGTGGACGATCTCCTCGTCCGATTCGAGGCCGAGCGCTCGTACGAGCGTCACGAAGTTGATCGAGCCAGACACCGAGGGGAAGGAGACCTCGAGCAGCCCCTCGCGGTTGCGTTCGCACAGCACCAGCGCGCGGTAGCCGCGGCGCTGGGAGAAGGTCTTGGCGACCTGAATCTCGTCGCCGTACTTGCTGTCGTACTCCGCGAGGATCTTGTTCGGTGCGAGGTCCTCGCTGGTCATCAGCACCCGCTCGGAGCCGTTGACGATGAAGTAGCCGCCGGGGTCGGCGGGGTCCTCGCCGATCTCGATCAGTTCCTCGTCGGAGAAGCCGGCGATGTTACACTTGTCGGAGCCGACCATGATCGGCATCCGGCCGATCTTCGTTTCGGTCGAGTCGACGACCCGCTCGTCGCCTTCCTCGCCCTTGACGATGGACATCTCCATGAACACCGGCGCGGAGTAGGTGATGTTTCGGAGGCGGGCCTCCTGCGGATAGAGGAGCTCTTCCGAGCCGTCCGCCTCTCGGACGCGCGGCGTGACGACGCGGACGTCACCCAGTTCGACGTGGACCGGCTCCTCGCCTTCCTTGTCGCCGATGTCCGTGTCGATCGTCTCCTTCTCGTCGACGACCCGCTGCATTCCCCGGTTGAGGAAGGCGTTGAACGAGCGGTAGTGGTGTTCGGCGATCCGTTCCTTCGCGAAATATTCACGCGAGATTTCTCGTCGGTCGTCGCGGTTCAGTTCAATTGCCATTTATTCCACCACGAGTCGATAGATGACTGCCTGCTCGGTCGTCCGCGAGTCACGGACGATCTTGATAACGTCGCCGATCTCCGCGTCGTCCGGCAATGCGGGATCGCTGCGCTTTATTTTCGGTAAATCTGTACGATCGATGTTGTATTCCTCGAGCACCTCCTCGAGCGTGTCTTCCTCGAGGACGGTGTGCTCCGGAACCAGTTCGTGTTGGCTTACGTCTACCATGTGTTGGTGTGAGTGTGGGTGTGCGTGTCGGCTATTGGGAGAGAAGCGGCTGTCACGAGATACTACAGGCAGGTAGCGGCGGGAGGCATTTAACGGTTACTAACTCGAGGCACAAGCGGGGCTACCCGGCCGGGCAAAGCTGACCGGAACCGTCGATCACACTCGAGAGTATCCGGTTCTCAGTTATATTCCTTGTGGGTCGTGCGGTGTTGTAGCATGATGTAGTGTGGAAACGGGCTCGAGGCGGCTATCGTGGCGCGATTGACCGTACCACACGGTGTTCGATTGAAAAGCCTTAATACCAGCAGCGGGTAATTATGTGTTGAAGCCCGGGTGGTGTAGTGGCCCATCATACAACCCTGTCACGGTTGTGACGCGGGTTCAAATCCCGCCTCGGGCGCTTTTTGAGGAACGAACCGACGAGCGAAGCGAGTCGCGATAGTAGCCGTCGGAAACCAATATGGGATGTGTCTACGGAACGATCGAGCAATGCGGTTGTGATCTTTCGATTCAAATAAAATTGCAAATATTATCCACCTCTATGGGCTAATTGCCGGACTTCGGTGCGTCTCGAGTTTCCTTGAGTTGATATCATGTCACCGCACCGTCCAAACAGATCCGGAGCAAAACCCTTAATACTGTTAGCCGGAAACGAAGAGTTGCGAGCCCGGGTGGTGTAGTGGCCCATCATACAACCCTGTCACGGTTGTGACGCGGGTTCAAATCCCGCCTCGGGCGTCTTCTTTCGCAGCCAATTTCGACGAGTGCCACATAGCGTGTACTCGTCACTCACGAACGGAAAAGACGGAATGTGGGATTTGAACCAGTGAGCGATGAACTTCGACGCAGATCGATAGACTCACCCATCGTTTTTATCAAAGAAGGCGGCACAGCATGCTGTGCGAAATTCGAAAGCGGTCGGCGACGAGACCGAAGCGAGAGCACTGTCCAAGCTTATAGCCAGTGATTACAGCGTCTCGGTTCCCTTCGGAGACAACGACAAGTACGATCTCATCGTGGACGACGGGACCGACCTCCATCAGATCCAGTGCAAGACCGGCTGGTCGAACAAGGCGGAAACGATGCGATTCAATACCCACTCGCAAACCACGAAAGATGGTGATTATCACGAGGACACCTATCAGGACTTGATCGACGCGTTTCTCGTCTACTACCCCGACAATGGGCAGTTTTACTGGATCGATGCAGCCGATGCAACTGAACAAAAGATGGAGCTTCGGTTCGAGTCCGAGATCGATCATCCCTCGATAAACTGGGCGAGAGAGTACGAATTCGACGGTACTATTCCGTGATCTCACCCATCAAGCCGAACGACGATACTTGGGCGATAACTGGATCTATTTGTACCCCAATCGCACTGCCATCGTACAAGTGAGTGTCCACTGACGTTCAGCGGCTACTAGAGATAGTTCGAACGAACGATATCTAAATGCTAATTGTTTAGTCTTTCCTCGACAAGGCGTCAGCAACCGAGGGCATCAATCTCCAGATCAATGACGAAATCGATCACCGTACTCGTCGTCGACAACGAACCCGGCTTCGCGGCGCTCGCCGGAGAGATGCTCGAGCGCGAGCGCGAATCGATCACCACAGAGGCAGCGACGGACGGCGCGGAAGCGCTGGAGATTCTCGAGCGCCGCGGGGTCGACTGTATCGTCAGCGATTACGAGATGCCGGAGATGACGGGCCTGGAGCTGTTAGAGCGGGTCCGAGAGACGGACCCCGACCTCCCGTTTATCCTCTTTACGGGGCGGGGGTCGGAGGAGATCGCCAGCGAGGCGATCGCGGCGGGCGTGACCCAGTATCTCCAGAAGGAGTCCGGCGAGGAGCAGTACGCGCTGCTGGCGAACCAGATCACGAACGCGGTCGCTCAGTACCGTACCGAAACGGAGCTTCGCGAGAGCGAGCGCCGCTACGAGCGGACGCTGACAACGTTACACGAGACGACGCGGGATCTGATGCGAGCCGAGACCAAAGCGGAGATCTACCGGGCGGCGGTCGAGACGGCTCGCGAGATTCTGGACGTGGCGGTCGCGGCGGCCTACGCGTTCGATCCGACGGCGGGAGCCCTCGAGCACGCGGCGTCGACGCGGCGCTCGCCCGAGTTGGGCGATCTCGCGGAGACGTTCGAACGGGGCGAGGGGCTGATCTGGGAGGCGTTCTCCGAGGGAGAGAGCGCCTATTATGAGGACGTCAGGCGCGAAGACGGGGCCGATACCGCGGAAACGGTAGGTCGAAGCGAACTGATCGTGCCGCTGGGGACGCACGGCGTCCTGGTCGCGGGGACGGAGGACGTCGACGGATTCGACGAGACGATGACGGAGCTGTTGCACATTCTGGCGGCCAACACCGAGGCGGCGTTGGATCGGGCCGAACGCGAGCAGCTGCTTCGCGATCACGATCGGACGCTCACGCAGCAAAACGAGGAGCTGACGCGGCTCAATCATACGAACGAGATCGTCCGCGAGATCAACCACGGCGTCGCGCAGGCGTCGACGCGCGCGGAGATCGAGGAGACGGTATGCGATCGTCTCGCCGGAACGGACCGGTATCGGTTCGCCTGGATCGCCGCGAGCGACGACGAACCGCCCGCACCGACCGCCTGGGCCGGGATCGACGCGGCATACATCGACGGAATCCGCAACTGCGACGACTGCGCACCGGAAATCGAACTCGTCCGAGACATTCTCGAGTCGGGGCAGGTGCGGACGGTGCGCGACGTGCTCGAGAACGACCGGTGGACGATGCGACGGAAGGAGGCGCTGACGTACGGGTTTCAGACGGTTCTGGGCGTCCCGCTCGCTGCGGACGAACGGCGCTACGGCGTCCTGATGGTCCACGTCGCGGGAGCCGACGCGGTCGGCGAGCGCGAGCGCGAGGTGCTCGCCGAGCTCGGGGAGACGATCGGACACGCGATTCAGTCGGTCGAACGGACGCGGGCGATGCTGACCGACAGTCGCCTCGAGCTCGAACTGGCCGTGGGGGGCTCGCGATTGCTGCTCAACCGGCTGTCGACCCACGTCGACGGGACGGAACCGATCACGCTCGAGGGCGTCGTTGACCGCGGCGAGGACGGGATCGTCTTGTTCGTCAGCGCGCCGGCGGCGGCGGATCTCACGCCGCTGGAAGCATCGTGGGCGTCGATCGAGACGCTCTCGGTCGTCTCGGAAGGCGAGGACAAGACGCTGTTCGAGTTGACGGTGATGGCGACGCCGTTCCTCGACGTGCTTCGAACGTACGACGTACAGATCCGGATGGCGACGGCCGAGGACGGGACGTCGACGCTCGTTCTCGACGTTCCACAGCGGGTCGAGACGCGGGCGCTGGTCGAGGCGATCAGAGAGGAGTATCCCGAGACGGAACTGGTCGCCAAACGGGAGACGACAACCACGCAGTCGGCGCGACAGCTCGATACCCACCTCGCGGAGCAACTCACCGACAAGCAGTTCGAAGCGTTGCAGGCGGCTCACTACAGCGGCTTCTTCGAGTGGCCGCGGGAGAGCACCGGTGAAGACCTCGCCGACGCGCTCGACGTCTCGCCGCCGACGTATCACTACCACCTGCGGGCGGCCGAACGAAAACTCGTCACCATGGCGTTCGACGGATATTCTAATTGATTAGTATATCCTGAGAAGACACGCAAACAGTTAGGAAGTATTCTTACCCAGTATCGGTTCGTATCGGTAATTGGCGATCCGAGGCACATTATCGCCACCCCCAATCCCCCCACCCCTTTCCCCACCCCCTTTCCCGAATCACTCGTTCGATAGCGACGCCGTTCTTCGAACGGACACCGGCAACTGGTTTCGATGAGAGTACTCCATCGCAGCGCATTCCGACGAGAGAGGTCCCCGCAGCGCAACGCGTGAACGAGTCCGATCAGTCGAGGCAGTCAGAGAGAGGAATGTCACCTCCGCCAAACCCATCAGTTATGGCAACCAGCGGTCGCCGATCGTAATGCCACAGTGAGACACTAACTAATTAAATCTCACTACATCGAGATGGTAAACAGTTAGAGAGTATAGTTAACCCCCGCCAGTTCGTACGAGTAGTTGGCGATCTGAGACAGACTGTCGCCACCCCCATTCCCCCCACCCTTTCTACCTACCCTCGAGAGGCATCTCGCGGTCGGACGACTGAAGTCGTTCGAAAGCGGTACTGATTGTGCCAGCAACACCGGAGTGATACCGTCCGTTGAGAGACGAGAGTTCCGTGCTACCGGGATCGGCGACGCTGTGACTGCCGGTCTGCGGCCTCGTCCCACTCGATCCAGTCCTGTTCCCAGCCGCGACGGGACTCGGCGCGTCGCTGTGCCCGTTCGCGGTCCTCGCGAGTCATCCGGTTTCGCTCGACTGCCCCCGATTGCTCGCCCTCGATCAGCAGCGGATCGAACGAGACGGGATCGAACCGGTCGACCACGCCGTCGGTCGAGACCGCCTCGAGTCGCTGTCGCTGCGTGCCACGCGGGAAGACCAGTCGTCCGCCCTCGGCGAGTTGCTCGAGCAGGGCGCGGGGTGGTTCGACGGCGGCAGCCTCGAGCAGAATCCGATCGAAGGGGGCGTACTCGGGGAAGCCCTTCGCGCCGTCGCGACGGTCGACGAGGACGCCGTCGTAGCCCGCGTCGGCGAGGTTCTCCCGCGCTTCGACGACCAGCGGCCGGGAGATATCGACGGCGTGAACGTTCGTCTCGCCGACGACCTCGGCCGCGACGGCGGCGGTGTAACCGACGCCGACGCCGACGATCAACACCGTCTCGTCGTCCTCGAGTGCGAGCACCTGGAGCAGTCTGGCGGCCGTGCTCGGGGCGAGGACGCGGGTACCGAGGGCGACGTGTTCGCGATCGGCGTAGGCCGTCCGTTCGTCGTCGAGAAACGCGTGCCTGGGCACGTCGCGCATCGCGACGGCGACGGTCTCGTCCGAGAGGACGTTCTTGGGCGCGGCCTCGAGGCCGTCGACCATGTCCTCTCGCAGTACCGCGAGGTCCATGCGCCAGCTATCGCACCGGCCGTTATGAATGGCGCGCTTGCTCGTCCGCTCGTCGATTACCCTCGCATCCGGACGAATCGAACGCCGCCGTTCTTGGTCCGGTCGAGCGAGCCGTCGGGGCGTTTCGTCGCGTCGACGAGCGTCTGGCGACCGGTCCCGATCGGCGCGAGCAGTTGGCCGCCCGGTTGAACTTGTTCGACGACGGAATCAGGAACGTCGGCCGCTGCGCAGGTGAAGTAGACGGCGTCGTAGGGTGCGTGCCGGGACCAGCCCTCGCGTCCGTCGCCGACCCTGATCGAGACATCGTCGTAGCCTAGATTTGCGAGTCGATCGCGGGCCCGCTCGGCCAGCTCCCCGCTGTACTCGACGGTGTAGACGTTCTCGTCGCCGACGAGCTCGGCCGTCACCGCCGCGTGGTAGCCACAGCCGGTGCCGATCTCGAGGACGGCGTCGCCGGGGTCGGCCTCGAGGAGGTCGGCCATGATCGCTACCATGTGTGGCGCGCTAATGGTCTGGCCGTCACCGATCGGCAGGGGTCGGTCGGCGTAGGCGCGGTCCCGACGGCCGGGCGGGACGAACTCGTGGCGCGGGACCGCTTCGAGGGCCGCGAGGACGCGGTCGTCGTCCACGCGCGGCGCGACGGTCTCGACCATCCGCTGACGTGGAGCCTCGTAACTGTCGGTGTCGGACATGGGTCGGCGTCGGATACGCGCTCGAGAACGGTAGGAAGTCGGGTGGCGAATACCGGGGGAGGTCGCGGTGGATCAGCGTGGCGCTGGGGTGTAGACAGCAGGAGAGAGGCAGCGGGCGTGGGCAGTGATCGGGATGTCGCCTGCCTACCAGGCCGACCAGGCGCTGCTCTGCTCGTCGTAGGCGTAGACACGTTTGATATCCTTTGCGAAGCCCGTATCGCCGCCCTCCTCGAAGCGGTCCCGTCGGTAGCCGTCGGCGTCGCCGCGGATGACGAAGGCGTCGATCTCGAACTCGTCGTCGCCGAAGGACTCGACTGCACCGACCTCGAACTCGTAGTCGCCAGGGACGTGGACCGTGATACTGTGGCTGTCGTCCCTCGAGCCGTCCTGCGGGTGGACCGTAACGTTGACCGCCACGTTGTCGACCTCGCGGGTCCAGACGGTCTCGATCTCCTCGGCGGGGGCCGCCTCGACTCGTTTCTGGCCGTCGAGTTCGACGCTCGTCACGCGAACGGTCGAGAGCACTTCGTCGGTCTCGAGGATGAACTCGTCGCCGACTTCGATGCGCTCGTCTTCGGGCGTCGTGACGTTCGCCGTGAACGATTCGCCGCCCTGGGAGATGACGACATCGAGGGTGACCTCCGTCTCGGTGTCGGGCTGAATCTTGTGGACGTGACTACACTCGCTGCATCGAACGGTCAGGGTACCGCCGCCCTCCGTGAGTACTTCGTGGACCGTCTCGAGGTCCGGCGAGCACGAAGGACAGGGCGTCGGAACCCGGTCCGGTATTTCGCTCATAGACAACCTAACGGCTACGCACCTAAAAGGCGATTGAACCGGTCTTCGTCACCTCTTACGCATCGACGAGCCGTCGAACCGGTCGCCCGCACCGGCTCAGTCGAGTGGTCAGGCCTGCAGAGGACGGTCCGGCTCGAGACGAGTAATCCGGCTCGAGACGACTCTAGTTCCCCTGGATCGCGTCGATGACCATCGCCGCGGCGATGATGGGTTCCTTCGGGACGCTGCTGGCGTCGTCGATGACGATGTCGTAGCGGTCGCGCAACGAGAACTGGCCGCTGATGGAGCCGACGTGTGCGCCCTCCTGATCGGAGATCTCGTACTTGTGTGGAATCCACCCGCCGAACGGGACGATATCCCGGGCCAGCGTCACCATCGCGCCGCGGGAGTTGATCTCGGCCAACTTCTCCTCGGTGGTCGCGTCGCGGATCCGCCACGTGTCCTGCAGCAGCGAGTAGTCGTTGTCCAGAACGACGACGTTCTCGCCGGTCCGGGCGTCCGAGAGCACGTAGTTCCCCGCGACGTCGATGATGCCGCCGGCTTTCACCGTGAACACCTCGTTCCCGTCGGCGTCGACGAAGGGAAACTCCTCTTTCATCTTCAGCATCTTCTGCTTGCTCCGGAGGACGACGTTCCCGTCCGCGTCGAGCGCCCTGTACTTGTTTCGGACGAGCCCCTGCTCGACCGTATAGCGGTCGTCAGTGAGCTCGATTCCCTCGATATCGTACGCTCGAGTGTCGCTCATCGGTCCCCACCTCACACTAGCCGAACTTGAAACCACTAGATACTCACATATCGACCGGAGTTCGAGCCGTCCCTGCGGACGGATCCGACTCGAGCGTGTGGCAGTCGCGCCCGAGCGCGGGATCGCGAACGGTGACCGCCGAGACCGAGCGCGGGGCCTCGAGCGTCGGTCACCCGGTCAGTCACCGTCGGCCATCGGAAGCTCGACGGGCGAGCCGTCAGCGAAGACGCTCGGCTCCCGGATGATGCCGTCGAGGTGAATCGGCGCTTCAGTGTCGCCGCCGATCCCCGCGTCGTCACCGATCGCGATGTGGACGGTACCGCCGGCCTTCTCGTCCAGGAGGACCGAGCCGACGAGGTCGGAGACGGCGACGTTGGTGCCGATTCCCAGCTCCGCGAGGTTGTACGCGGCGTCACCGACCGTCTCCGCGGCGTCCTCGACCGCCTCGCGAATATCGTCGTCCGAGATGCGGGTGACGAACCCGTCTTCGACCGCGAACGAGAGAGTCCGGCCGTCCTCGAGGAGGCCGTGGGGCATCATCGTCCCGTCGACGACGAAGGTCCCGTCGGCGGTTTCGGGGCTGATGAACACTTCGCCGGCCGGGAGGTTCGACATTTCGCCGGGATCGTGGACGATGCCGGTGTCGGCGAGCCACTCGCGGTCGCCAACGCCGAACGTGATGTCGGTGCCGGCCTCGGTCGTGACGCGGACCTCGTCGGCCCCCGCGACCTGCTCGCGGACCGCCTCACAGTGAGCCGCGATCGACTCGTAGTCGGCCGCCAGCCCCGTCGTGAAGACGTCCTCGGTGATCCCCGGAAGCGTCGCGACCCGCGCCCCGGCCTCGTTCGCGTCCGTGCGGGCGCGAGTGTGACTCAGGCTCTTGGTCGTCGGCGCGAGGACGACGTCGGCCCCGGCCATCGCCGCCGCCACCGGAGCGGGGGGCTCGCCGCCGTGGGTCTCGCCCGGCGGATAGCGGACGATCACGGCGTCGTCGGTGATCTCGCTGGCGACCTCGTAGATCGCCTCCCCGATCGGAACCCGGGCGTCGTCGGTGACGACCGCACACGACTCTCCCGCCTCGAGACCCAGACACTGGCGGACCGCCGTCTCCGCCGCGGCTCGAAGTGCTGTCATACGCGAGTGTGCGGCGAGCGGGCCGATATGTCTTGTCCTCGATCGCGCTGCGTGCGCAGGTTCTCGAACGGGCTCGGAGGCGAGCCCGGACCGCTAGATCGGGTCGGACGGACGGGGTAGACCGGCTCGAGTACCGTGCGAATCGATACCGAGATCGGCCTCGAGAGCGATCGAGAACTCCGATTCGAGTAAGAATCGGCTGCGAGTCCTCGAAACGATTATCCCGCTCGGTGGTTCACTCCCGGGTACATGCAACAGGTCGCAATCAACGGCTACGGAACGATCGGCAAGCGCGTCGCGGACGCCGTCCGGCAACAGCCCGACATGGAGGTGCTGGGCGTCGCGAAGACGCGTCCGAACTTCGAGGCCGAGACAGCGATCCAGAAGGGGTTCCCGCTCTACGCGGCGATCGAAGAGCGCGAGGAACTGTTCGCCGAGGCCGGCCTCGAGATCGCGGGTCCGGTCGAGGACCTCGTGGCCGAGGCCGACATCGTCGTCGACGCCACGCCGTCGGGAATCGGGGCCCAGAACAAGGAACTCTACGAGGAGTACGGCACGCCCGCGCTCTACCAGGGTGGCGAGGACGCCGAACTCACCGACGTGAGCTTCAACGCGCGCTCGAACTTCGAGAACGCCGTCGACGCCGATCACGTACGCGTCGTCTCCTGTAACACGACCGGCCTCTCTCGAGTCATCGCACCGCTCCGAGAGGCCTACGGCGTCGAGAAGGTCCGTGCGACGCTCGTTCGTCGCGGCGGCGACCCCGGCCAGTCCGACCGCGGCCCGATCAACGACATCCTCCCGAACCCGGTGACGATCCCCTCTCACCACGGTCCCGACGTCGAGACCATCTTCCCCGACCTCGACATCGACACGCTCGGGATGAAGGTGCCCGCGACGCTGATGCACATGCACAGCCTCAACGTCACCCTCGAGGAAGAGGTCGACGCGACCGAGGTCCGCGAGCTGTTCGCCGACGAGTCGCGTCTGTTCCTGATCCCCGAGCGGATGGACATCGACGGCAGCGGGACGCTCAAGGAGTACGCGCTGGACGCGGGCCGACCGCGCGGCGACATCTGGGAGAACTGCATCTGGGAGGAGTCGGTCTCGACCGTCGGACGCGATCTCTACCTCTTCCAGGGCATTCACCAGGAGAGCGACGTCGTGCCGGAGAACGTCGACGCGATCCGGGCCGTGACCGGCAGCGCCGACGCTGCGGAGAGCATCGAGACGACAAACGAGACGCTGGGAATCGGACTGTAAGGGACCGCCGATCCGATCCGCAATCGTATAGCGACGACAGAAAGTTTTTGCCGCCCGGTGGCTTACTGTCTGTCATGCGCCGAGACGACCGCGACGAACCCTTCGACGACCTGTTCCGCGAGATCGAGCGAATGATGAACGAGATGATGAACGGCGCGGACGCCAACGTGGATTTCAACTCCTCGAACACCGTCGACAGCGGCTTCGGTATGGACACCCACGTCGATATCCACGAGACCGACGAGGAGGTCCGCGTCGTCGCGGATCTCCCCGGCGTCGAGAAGGACAACATCGAACTCGAGTGCGACGGCAAAACGCTGACCATCTCCGCCGAGAGCGAACACCGCCAGTACGACGAACGCGTCTCGCTGCCGACCCGCGTCAACGAGCACACCGCGTCCGCGACCTACAACAACGGCATTCTCGAGGTCGTCTTCGATCGCGCCGAACAGTCGTCGGACATCAGCCTCGAGTAATCGGGCTGCTCGCGGTCGAATCGACTCGTTTTCGGTCTCTTCAGTCGCAGCGTCTTCAGTTCGCAGCGGCGCGTATCGCGTCGGCAAGCCGATCGTAGAACTCCGGTTCGTACTTCGTCTCCTCGTCGATCGTCGGTCGCGCGTTCGTCTCGTTGACTACCAGTTTCTCGCCGGTCTCGAGCAGATCGACGCCCAGGAAGGGAATCTCGAGTTCGGCCGCGACCGATTCGGCGAGGTCGCGCCACGGTTCGGGGAGGTCGATCCCGGTCGCTTCCGCGCCGCGGTGGACGTTGTGTTTCCACTGGCCCTCGCGCACCGCGTCGTCGGGGAGTCGGCGCTCGACCGCGCCGACGTACTCCCCCTCGAGCACCATCACCCGGTAATCGGTCGCGTTCGGGAGGTACTCTTGGACCAGAAACGACTGGTCGCCGGTCGCCTTGTAGTCGTGGACCAGCGAGAGGTAATCGCAGATCCCGAGAAAGGAGTCGAGATCGTGGGCTTTCGCGACGCCGACGCCCCGCGTCGTCGAGTTCGGTTTGACCACGACCGGCGGCTCGAACCGCTCGAAGACGTCGACCAGTTCGGCCTCGCCGACATCGTTGGAGACGTAGACGGAGTCCGGTACCGGAAGGGCGGCCCGCTCGAGTCGCGCCAGTACCTCGGCCTTGTTCCGCGAGGTCAACACCGTCTCGTGATCGTTGAGCCACGGGATCTCGAGCAGGGCGTCCGCGACGCCGCCCTCCATCAGCCGGCCGGGGTAGACGAAGCCGACATCGTAATCGTCGGGGTCCCACGGCGGGTCGCCGAGGGCGACCGTGCGCTCGCGTACGGGCACGTGATGTACCTGTATACCGCGCTCGGCCAGCGGTTCCTGCATCCGCCGGAACGTCTGTTTCTCGTTGGCGACCGCGAGATCGATCATAGTCGGAAGTCGGGAGTAGAGAGGTAAAAAGGTGCTCGAGACGGGATTCTCGAGAGCAAGACGCGCGGTGGCCGGGAGTGCGTCTCGAGCGAATGCGAGAGACGCACGACCCGGGGAAGGGCAGGCAGTTCACCGATACTCACCGCGAGTGAGTGCCGAAGGCACGAACGAGCGGGCCGACGACCGATGTGAACGATCGACTGCGCGGCGCGAAGCGCCGCTCAGGAGGAAGTGGACGGAGGGAGGAGTGCTTTTGATCGAAATTTTACCGAGGGACATCGCGGTCGCAGCGGTTTGCGACCGCGATAGACCGCAGAGTAAAATTTCGTTATGCGATAAGCTCTTCCTCGCCGCGCTCGATGACGATGCGACACGGCGGCGAGATCTTGTTGTAGGAGCGACGGAGCGCGTCCTTGGCGAACTCGGCGTCGTCGACGTCACACCAGATGGTGAAGATACGCTCGCCGGCGCCCATTCGGGCGGCGGTGCCGACGATCTTCCCGAACGCCTGGCGCATCCCGTCGGAGACACGGTCCGCCCCGGCACCCGTCGCCTGCTTGTTCTCCCGAATGACCTGGTGGGGGAACTTTCGCAGGATCATCTTGTAGTTGTTCTCGCCGGCGTTTTTCAGCATGTGACGGTTCGCCGAGAGGCGCGAGGCCTCGAGGCTGCCGTGACGGAGCTGGACCTCTTCTTCCGTGATGAGGCTCATCTGGACGGGGTAGTCGTCGGGATCCGCTTTGACGTCGCCCATCTTGTGCTGTGCGATCTTCGAGCCAGGGATACCAGTAATGTATTCGCGGCGCGTGTAGGCCGGCTTACTGATCTCCCGGTACATGGAGGCAGGCTTGTCTGACATGGTTGTGATTACTTAGAAAAACGGAGGCCCACCGGGCGGATAAAGGCTTCGAAGCGCCGCGTCGGACAGCGCCGCGGTCGATCACCGCGAGCGAACCGGGGGTCGTCGATACCGACGGCCGGTGTCCCGGCTGGTGACAGCGGTGTCGACTCGAGACCGGAGCGGCGTCCCCGGCGCGGTCGATCGGTCGAAACGGCGGTTTCCGAACTCAGTTCGCGACGACGTACGCCGACCCGGTCTCCTCGATCAGGCCCTGACTCGAGAGCGACGAGAGCACGCTCAGGATGGTGAGCTTCTGCATGTTCAGGAGTCGGCTCAGATCTTCGGTCGTCGCTCCGTCGGTGGCCTCGAGGGTGACGTACACGAGTTTGCTCTGTGCGGAGTCGAGTTCGGTCGGGAGCGGGCTGAGTCGGTCGGTCGATTTCGCGTCTTGCATCAGCATACTAACAGTATCCACGAACTCCTGTATAAGTCTATGGTGCAGAGGATATAGATTACCTAGTGGGTATTATTGCGACTATATCACATAGAGAAGTCGAGAAACCAGCGCGATCGGAAAACGAGCTAAGACGGATTGCTGTAACGGGCTCCCACCACGATTGCGCGACCCGTCAGCTAGTCCGACCTCGGACCCCGGCAGCGTATTTAAGTTCCCACCGCCAAAACCACTCTACATGAGGAGCTTCCGGATCGGATCCCTGTTCGGTATCCCGATCAAACTGGATCTGACGTTCCTGTTGGTGCTCCCGCTGTTCGCGTATCTCATCGGGGCACAGATCGAGGCCGTCGCCAGAATACTGAACAACGGGTTAGCGGCGGGAATCGACGTCGGAGCCATCACCGGCGGCCCGCTTCCGTGGCTGCTCGGGCTGGCCGCAGCGATCGGCCTGTTCGTCGGCGTCGTGCTCCACGAACTCGGCCACTCGCTGACCGCTCGACGATATGGGTTTCCGATCGAGTCGATCACCCTCTGGCTGTTCGGCGGCATCGCCGCCTTCTCCGAGATGCCCGAAGACTGGCGACAGGAACTCAACATCGCCGTCGCCGGACCAATCGTCAGCATTCTGGTCGGCGTCGGCTCCTACGCGCTCTTCGTCGTCACCCCCGAAAGTCTCGACGGCGCGCGGTTCGTCCTGGGCTATCTCGCCGTCCTGAACGTCGCGCTCGCCTTTTTCAACATGCTCCCCGCGTTCCCGATGGACGGCGGGCGGGTGCTGCGAGCGCTGCTCGCTCGCAGTCAACCGTACGCGCAGGCGACCCAGCAGGCCGCCAGCATCGGGAAGCTGTTCGCGGTCCTGATGGGACTGTTCGGCCTCTTTTCGGGGAACATCCTCCTCATCGGCGTCGCCTTCTTCATCTACATCGCCGCCTCGAGCGAGGCCCAGCAGGTGACGATGAAGGCGGCCTTCCAGGACGTCACCGTCGGCGACATTATGACACCCGCGGACGACCTCCACACCGTCGAGCCCGAGACGACGGTCGCGGAGTTGATCCGGCGGATGTTCACCGAGCGCCACACCGGCTATCCGGTCGTCGATACGAACGCATTCGAGGGGGAGCGACTCATCGGTCTCGTGACGCTGACCGACGCCCGCGAGATCGAACCGGTCGAGCGCGACGCCTACACCGTCGAAGACGTGATGACGACGGAGCTGAAGACGATCGGCCCCGATTCCGACGCGATGACCGCCATCGATCGAATGCGGGAGCACGATATCGGACGGCTGCTCGTGGTGGACGACGACGACCTCGTCGGACTGATCTCTCGAACCGACGTGATGACTGCGTTCGACATCGTCCAGCAAAGCGGCGCGGTCGCTCCCTCGAGTCGACCGCGGACGGCGGACTGAGGGACGTTCACAGGCCGGTTTTGGAGCGACGTGTTCCCCGAACAAACGGTTTAACCGTAGCCGGGGCTGACGCTGTACCGATGCCACCGGCCATCGAGACCGTCGATCTCGTGAAGGAGTACGGCGATCTGCGCGCCCTGCAGGAGCTATCGCTGACCGTCGAGGAGGGCGAGTTCTTCGGCTTGCTCGGCCCCAACGGGGCGGGCAAGACGACGTTCATCAACACGCTGGTCGGCCTGGTCCGCAAGACCGGCGGCGAGGCGCGCGTCTTCGGCCACGACGTCGAGGAGGACTACCGAGAGGCCCGCGACGCGATCGGCCTCGCACCGCAGGAGTTCAACGTCGACCGATTCTTCTCGATCAGAGAAGTGTTGAAACACAAGGCGGGATACCACGGCGTTCCGGACGCCGAAGCCGCCGACCGGGCCGACGAGGTTCTCAAACGCGTCGGGATTTACGACAAGCGCGACGAGCGCTTCGACTGGCTCTCCGGCGGGATGAAACGCCGACTCCTGCTCGCTCGAGCCCTTGTCACCGAGCCAGACCTGCTCATCCTGGACGAGCCGACCGCCGGCGTCGACGTCCAGCTCCGCCACGACCTCTGGGAACTCGTCACCGAACTCAACGAGGAGGGGACGACGATCCTGCTGACGACCCACTACATCGAGGAGGCCGAACGCCTCTGCGACCGCGTCGCGATCATGAACGAGGGCCGGAAGGTGACGGTCGCGACCCCGGACGAACTCAAGGCGCGCGGCACCGATACCATCGCCGTCCGCCTCGAGTCACCGCCCGCGAGCGCACCCGACCTCGGCGCGTACGCACACGAAACGACGGTCTCCGGCGACCTGCTCGAGGTCCGCGTCGACGACGGGGGCTCGACCGCGCCGCAGTTGCTCAACGATCTCGAGGCGATGGGCCACGAGATCGCCGATCTCGAGATCACCCGAACCTCGCTCGAGGAGATTTTCGTCGACCTGACCCGGAGCGAGGATCGGACGGTGACCCGATCCGGAGCCAGTGAGGGGGGCGACGATACCGGCGATGGCGAGGCGAACCCGTCGAAGACCGAACGAGATCGGGAACGAGAACAGGAGGGGGTCGCCTGATGCTGTCGGTCGGCTTCCGCGCGCTCTTCCGGCGCGAGATTCTGCGATTCGTCCGCCGGCCCAAGAACACGTTCATGCCGCCGGCGATCACGAACGTGCTCTACTTCGCCGTTTTCGGCGTCATCCTGGGCAATCGGATCGACAAGATCGCGGGCTTCGACTACATCCTCTTCATCGTGCCCGGGCTCATCGTCCTCGGTGCGATCTCGAACGCCTTCGAGAACGCCTCGTTCTCGATCTTTCACGGCAGATGGAACGAGTACATTCACGAAACGCTGACCTCGCCGCTGTCGTACGTCGAGATGGTCGTCGCCTACGTCGGTGCCAGCGCGGTGCGCGGCCTCATCGTCGGCGTCATCATCGCCGCCGTCGGGCGACTGTTCGTCCCGATCAGTTTCGAACACGGGCTCTATCTCGTCGCCACGATGGTCGTCATCACGGCGCTGTTCGCCGGCTTCGGTATCATCGGCGGCCTCGTCGCTCGAGACTTCGACGATCTGACCGTGATGAACCAGTTCATCCTCCGGCCGCTGGTGTTCTTCGGCGCCGTCTTCTACTCGCTCGAGACGTTCGACCACGCCTGGCAGGTGGGCCTCTCGCTGGTGAACCCGATGGTCTACATGGTCGACAGCGTCCGGTACGGACTGCTGGGCCACTCGGACCTGATCGGCGTCGGCATCCTGCCCGCGCCCTACACCGGCTTCGCGCCGCTGGTCTCGCTCGCGGTGCTCACTGCGGTCACCGTCCTCGTCTTGGCGCTCGACGTCTACCTGTTCACAATCGGCTACGGGCTGACCGACTGAGAGCGGCCGATCGGCGGCCCTCGAGTTCGACTTGACCAAACGACGTGCGGTGGCGCGTGCTGTGCCGCGGTTCGCGCCAGCGAACTGCGGCTCAAACGCACGCGAGGGATGAGCGAGAGAACGAAGTGAACGAGCGAATCGGCTGGGGAGGGTGTGGCGATTCCGTGTTGCCACGATAGCAGGACGCTTTGTTTCACTCAGTCATTAGCAGAGTCCGCTGTTCCATTCACACGTCTACTGTCACCGAACCCGAAACGACTCCGACGAATCGATGCCGGTGAGAGAGCCTCTACTGCCTTAAATATCGCCACGAGAAGTCACGCCGGTCGGATCTCGAGCGACTCGAGCACCGTCCCGTCCGGGTCCCGAATCGAGCCCTCGAGGCCGCCGTCATCGCGCTCCTCGAGGGTAGCGAACCCCGGCTGATTCCCGCGCGGATCGGCGTGACTACCGGGGTTCAACAGGGTGAGATCGTCGGTTTCGACGACCGTCGGCCGGTGGCTGTGCCCGAAGACGACGACGTCGGCCCCCCTCGATCGACCAAACATGGCGAGCCCCGTCTCGCCGCCGTCCCGTCGGTGCGTGACGGCGAATCGAACGCCGCCCGCCTCGACGACGCGGGCCGTCGGCAGTCGGTCACACACCGCCGGCTCGTCGGCGTTTCCGTGAACCGCGAACAGCCGGTCGCACTCGTTCTGGAACGCCTCGAGGGCTGTTTCGGTCGTAAAATCACCGGCGTGGATGACGGTATCGGCCTCGCGGGCCGCAATTAGGGCCTCGCCCTCGAGTTCGTGGCCGCGGCGGCTGTGCGTGTCCGAGAGGATCGCGATCATGGCCGTGCTTCGGTCACCGCTGACAGGTCCCTTTCGGATGCGACCGATCGGACCGTCCCGATCGCGCGCAGAGACGGTGCCACCGGACGTGGTAGCGAGGAACAACCGGCTCTAGAACGGCTTACACTTTTGGGGGACCCTCCCGTAGTCGTCGCCGATGGCCAGTAGCACCTCCGTCGTGCTCGCCGCACTGTTCGCGAACGGCGCGATCGCGATTCTGAAGTTCGGCGGATATCTGTTGACCGGGAGTCCCGCGATGCTATCGGAGACGTATCACTCGATCTCGGACACGGGCAACCAGATCTTCCTGCTGGTCGGAATCAAGTACGGCGCGCAGGAAGCCAATCGGTCCCATCCGTTCGGCCACGGCAAAGCGCAGTTCTTCTACAGCCTGCTCGTCAGCGTCATGCTCTTCGGTATCGCCGGCTGGGAGAGCGCCAGACACGGCTACAGCGCGCTGCAGGAGGGCGGCGTCCACCGGGCCAGCGAGGACGTTACGCTGCTCGGAACGCAGATCGACCCGATCTTCGTCAACTACGCCGTGTTGATCGGGGCAATCGCCTTCGAGTCCTACGCGCTCTGGAAGGCTTATCAGGGAATGAGCCGCCAGATGGACGAGTACGGCTGGTCGAGCTTCCGCGAGGCGTTCAGCAAGACCAGCGACGTGACGACGCTGACCGCGCTCACCGAGGACTCCATCGCGCTCGCCGGCGCGGGGATCGCCCTCTTCGGGATCTACCTCGCTCGAGCCACCGGCAATCCGATGTACGACGCCGGCGCGGCGCTCGTCATCGGGATCATGCTCATGGGCTTTGCCGTCGCGCTGGCCTGGGAGAACAAGCGACTCATCATCGGCGAGAGCCTCTCGGAAGACGCCGAGGATGACCTCCGGCGGATCATCGCCGATTGGGAGGGCGTGACCGAACTGGTCGACCTCCGGACGGTCTACTTCGGTGCCGAGGAACTGCTCGTCACCGCCGACGTCGCGTTCGAGCCCGATCTGGACGCCGAGACGATCAACGAGCGCATCACGGAGATCGAACTCGCACTGATGGATCACGACGGTCAGGTGCAGAAAGTCTACATCGAACCCGAAACCTGACCGGAACCCGAGCGCTCGTCGTTTTTCCGGTCGCGCTATCCAGTCGGTTCAGCGTTCGCCTCGTCTCTATCGTCGTAGCCCGCCACCACCGTCGAACCCGGCGGCCGGTCGTTCAACACCGCCGTCACCGTCGTCTCCTCCAAGTCCACCGTCGCCTCGAGTGGCTCCCACCCGTCCGCCGTTTCGACGGCGACCGCGACGTCGGTCGGACTCGCGCCGGGTGGCAGTCTCGAGGGGTCGTAGACGAGCGCGATTCGGACGGCTTCGACCGCCTTCAGTTCGTCGAGCGCCACGAGATCGACGGGATCGGCAAGCGCGTCCACCGGCGGCTCGCGGCCGCTCTTCGCGAGGTCGAACTCGTCGGGAACGACGCCCGCGACGACGGCGACGCGGGCACCCGCACTGTCGAGCGTGTAGTCGTTGACGCTGCTGGCATCGTATCCGGGAATCGCCATACCGGAGGCAGGCACTCGAGACACATGTCCCTGTACCGCGCGTTCGCCGGCCGGTGGTCGCGCGAGCTGCACGCGGTCGCCAAGAATAGTTTAAAGGGGCCGACCGAATCGAGACGAATCCTTTTATCGCAGCGCGAACCTATCACGTACTGTGTCCGAGACCGGGTACATGCGCTTTTTCCCGTACGATCGGCCGTACGAGAATCAGCGCGAGGCGATGGACCGCATCCACAACACCCTGGGGCGGGGGCAAAACGTCCTCTTCGAGGGTGCCTGCGGGACCGGCAAGACCCTCTCGTCGCTCGTTCCGGCCCTCGAAGTGGCCCGCGAGCAGGATAAGACGGTCGTCATCACGACGAACGTCCACCAGCAGATGCGCCAGTTCGTCGCCGAAGCCCGCGCGATCACGCGCGAAGAGCAGATTCGAGCAGTCGTTTTCAAGGGAAAATCGTCGATGTGCCACATCGACGTCGGCTACGAGGAGTGTCAGGCCCTGCGGGACAACACCCGCGCCGTCGTCGACGCCGAACGCGACCGCGAGCAACTCGAGCGCCGGCAGCGCGAACTGCTCGCCGAGAGCCAGGACGGCGACGGGTCGGCGGCCGACGCCCGCAGCGCCGTCATGGACGAACTCGAGGACATCGAGGAGCGACTCGAGGATCTCGAGGACCAGAACGTCTGTGACTACTACCGGAACAACCTGACCGAGGATACGGACGACTTCTTCGGCTGGCTCTTCGAGGACGTTCGCACGCCCGACGAGATTTACGAACACGCCGAAGGGCAGCAGTTCTGCGGCTACGAGCTGCTGAAAGAGGGGATCGAGGGCGTCGATCTGGTCGTCTGTAACTACCACCACCTGCTGGATTCGACCATTCGCGAGCAGTTCTTCCGGTGGTTGGGCCGCGACCCCGAGGACGTGATCGCCGTCTTCGACGAGGCGCACAACGTCGAGGACGCCGCCCGCGAGCACGCGACCCGGACCTGCTCCGAGCGGACCTTCGACTCGGCGCTGGATGAGTTGGCCGACGCCGACGACCCACGCTCGGAAGACGCCGCCAACGTCCTCTCGGCGTTTCACCGCGCGCTCGTCGAGACCTACGAGGACTCCTTCGGCTTCGGCGACCGCGAGGGGATCGGCGAGAACTGGGAAGACGTCCCCATCGCCAACGAGGACCGGAAGGACGATCTCACGCTCGAGTTCCTCCAGCGCTACTCCGGGCGGGGAATCGACGACGACCTCGAGGCCGCGATGAAACTCGGCCAGGAACTGGACGAACAGTACGAGGAGGCCTACCGCGAGGGCGAGACGGCCACGCGGACGGAGTGTCAGACGCTGGGGGCCGCGGCCTTCGTCAGCGCGTGGATGTCGGAGAGTTCGACGCAGGGGCTCTACCCGGTCGTTTCCGTCACCCGCGACGCCGGCACGGACGAGGTCTACGGCCGGGCGGAACTGTACTCCTGTCTCCCGCGGCAGGTGACCGGCCAACTGTTCGACGAGATCCACGCGACCGTCCTGATGAGCGCGACCCTCCAGCCGTTCGACGTCACCGAGAACGTGCTGGGCCTCGAGGACGCGGTGACGATGGCCTACGGGCTGCAGTTCCCCGAGAAGAACCGTCGAACGTACGCCGTCGAGACGCCGCCGCTGTTCTCCTCGGATCGCGACGACCCCGCGGTTCAGGAGACGGTGACGGAGACGATCCACGACGCCATCCGGATGACGCCCGGCAACACGCTCGCCTTCTTCCCCAACTACGGCGAGGCAGGGCGATACGCCGACCGGCTCGAGCGCCGCAGCGATCGGACGGTCTACCTGGACGAGCCCGGCGAGTCCGTCGAGGCGCTCCGCACGCAGTTCGTCGCGAACGACGACGGGGTGCTCTGTACCTCGCTGTGGGGCACCCTCGCGGAGGGGGTGAGCTTCGACGGCGACGACGCCAACACGGTGCTGGTCGTCGGCGTTCCCTACCCGCATCTGGACGATCGCGCCGAGGCGGTTCAGGAGGCCTACGACGTGGCCTTCGACGGCACCGATACGGGCTGGCGCTACGCCGTCGAGATTCCGACGGTCCGCAAGACCAGACAGGCGCTCGGCCGGGTCATTCGATCGCCCGAGGAGGTCGGCGTCCGCGCGCTGCTCGATCGGCGCTACTCGCGCTCGGCGAAGTCGGATCTTGGCAAGTACAGCGTCAACGGAACCTTCCCGCACGAGGAACGCGAGGAACTGATCGACATCGGCCCGGACAAGCTCAAGTTCGCGATGCGAAACTTCTACGGCGACCACGAGGCGTACGACGGCGAGCCGCCGGCACCCTGACCGACTCGAGTCAGGCGGGAAGCGAGATCCGACTCACCGGCAGCTTGTAGGTTCCGTCCCAGAACTCGAGTCCGCTGACTGTCCACCGGATCGGGTCGATCTCGCGGTCGGCCAACCGCTGTGCGGTCTCGAGGTCGCCGCCGCGGGCGAGCGTCACGTGCGGGACGTAATCCCTCCCTTCGAGTCCGTCGACCGTCTCGAAAGCCTCGGTGAGGTCGGCGTGAATGGTCTCGAGGCCGGGACTCTCGACGGCCAGATAGACGACCGGTGCCGACCCCAGCGGCGGGTCCGCGAAGTAGTCGATGGCCGTGATTTCGGCTTCGACTGCGGGGGCACCCTCGAGCGTGCGGTGGGCGCGGTGCTGGAGCTGGGCGACGTGGTCGGCCTCGCCGAGGCGCTTGAGGAGACACGAGTGGTCCTCGCGGATGGTCTCGAATCCGACGAGGTCCGGGTGGAGCCGGTTCGCGAGCTGGCGGACGCGACCGGGAACCGGAACGTTGACGCTGTACACTTCGGTGGATAGTAGGCCGGTGTGGCTATCAGTCTGATGGTCTCGCAAGCGACCGTCGCGTCGCCGGTTTAGATTCGATCGAGCAACCAGAGGACGATCAGGACCGCGATCCCGAGCTGAACGAGTATAAAGAACGGACCGAGCAGCCCTGCGATACTACCGATCACCGCCCCGAGAATCTCGAGGACGAGCAAAACGGCGATCAGTCCGAGGACGATCTTCAGGAGCGTTTCGACCTCGAGTTCACCGCGTGAGTCGATCATACACTCACGTTCGGCTGACTGTGTGAAAAACCATCGCTCCCGCGGTCGGAAAGACCTATTTAGACGGCCACGGCATGTTCCCATAATGGACGTGAGGGGGCTACGAGCCCTGATTTGCGTGCTCGTGGTGGTCGCGTGTTCGCTCGCGCTCGTCTCGGTGCCGTTCGCTGTGGCGGCTGACACCGGGGCACAACGAGCGGCGCTACAGGACGGACCGGACGGCACCGAGACGGACTCGAACGAGAGCGTGCAACTCGAGGACGCCGATCGGATCCATATCGACGTTTTCATCGCCGAAAACGGCTCCGCGCGGGTGATCGCCGACTACCAGTTCGATCTCTACGGCGAGAACAATTCGACGGCGGATTGGGAGACGCTGAACGAGAGTGTCTCGAACGACACGGAGCGGTACGTCGAGGAGGAGCGAGACAGTTGGAACGACACCCTCGAGAAGGGACAGAACCGGACGAACCGGGAGATGAACATTTCGGGCCTGTCCGTTACCACTGAGGAGGACGCTCAACCGCGGGAGATCGGCCACGTGAAAGTCTCCTTCGAGTGGTCGGACTTCGCGCTCGTCGAGATTAACCGGATCAAGGCGGGTACCGCACTGTCCGGATTCACGCTGGATGACGGAACGACGTTGCAGTTCCACTGGCCGGACGAGTACACCGTCTACGAGAGCGAGGGCGAACCCCAGATCGACCCGTCACCGAGCGAGCCGGCGGAGGGATCCGTCTCGTGGCAGGGTGACTCGTTCACCGACGACCAACCCCGGGTCGTACTCGCCAAGAACAGCGACTCGAACTCGAGCGCGGAGCAGCCCCCGTCCGACGAGGGACCGGCGATGCCGTGGGTGATCGTCCTCCTCGCGCTGGCGCTGCTGGCGACCGTCGGCGTCGTTGGCTGGCTGGTCGGGCGAAACAGCCCCGGCGGTGAAGGGACCGACGCCGGCTCCGACAAGGCGTGGCGAACCGACGGCTCGACCGATGTCGACTCGAGTCCGTCCGACGATGGCTCGCCGGACGGGCCCCCGCCGGAACTACTGAGTAACGAGGAGCGGGTCCTGCTCCTGCTCGAGCGACGCGGCGGCCGGGTGAAACAACAGGAGGTCGTCTCGGAACTGGAGTGGACCGAGGCCAAGACGAGCCAGGTCGTCGGCGACCTGCGCGAGGACGACGAGATCGACGTGTTCCGGATCGGCCGGGAGAACGTGCTTGCGCTGCCCGAAGACGAGTCGGGTCGGTAGCCGCCGCATCTATCGTCTTCTCGCTCTCTCGAGGAGACCGCTGCCTCACTCCGGACCCGATCAACCGGCATGCGGTGGCGCGCGCTGTGCCGCGGTGAACTGCGAGGCCTGAACGAAGTGACGGCCTCGATGGTGTGAGCGGTGTCCGGAGGGAGCCGCGAACCACCGTAAACCGCGGCACGACGCTGCGCGAGGGATGAGTGAGCGACCGAAGGGAGCGAGCGTTAGCGCGGAACCGGAGGTTCCGCGAACCATGCGAACGGGCGCTTCGCGCCCGTGAGCAGAAATCGGCTGGGGAGGGCGTGGCGATTCCCTGCTGCCACGGTAGCAGGACACTCTACTCTGCAATTAACACCCCCACAAACCGGTCGTTCCGTCCACAACGATACTGATCCCAGTCGTTGGTCTCGCGAGCGTGACAGCTGTTTTCCCATTTTATCTAACGTCATTTCCCGCTTCGAGATCGGCCGCGTGTCGTGGTACTGACCGGTGGGAGCGCGATGTAGTAGGATTTAAGGCTGTGGATCTACAGTGTTCGACCGATGAGCCACTCCGTCGGCACGACGTTCGCCGTTCTCGGTACCGACGGGACCCTCGCTCGGCGGCGACCGCGACGGGCCCTTTGAGCCCACTCTTTATTTCACCCCACGTCCCCGGATCGTTCCACCGTTCCCGAAACTGCAGAATTTTCGGTTAGCAGCGCCTCTCTCATTTATTTTCGGAATTGAAACCAACGGGCTTAAGTCCGTCCTGTGGGTTTACTCGAGTACGATATGACACGCGTGGCACTTGCGTTTTCGGGCGGCCTGGACACGACTGTCTGTGTCCCGCTGCTCGAGGAAGAATACGGATACGACGACGTGATCGGCGTCACGGTCGACGTCGGCCAGCCGGCCGAAGAGTTCGACGAAGCCGAAGAAACCGCCGAAGCGCTCGGCCTGGACCATTACGTCGTCGACGCGCGAGAGGAATTCGCGCAACTCTGTCTCGAGAGCGTTCGCGCGAACGCGACCTATCAGGGCTACCCGCTGGGAACGGCGCTCGCCCGTCCGGTGATCGCGGAGGCGATCCTCGAGGTCGCGGAGGAACAGAACTGTACCGGCATCGCCCACGGCTGTACGGGCAAGGGCAACGACCAACTCCGCTTCGAGGCCGTCTGGCGCAGTTCGGACCTCGAAGTCATCGCCCCCGTTCGCGAACTCGGACTCACCCGCGAGTGGGAGCAGGAGTACGCTGCGGAGCGAGACCTGCCCGTCGAGGGCGGCAGCGGCGGCGACTGGTCGATCGACACCAACATCTGGAGCCGCTCCGTCGAGGGCGACGACCTCGAGGACCCCAACTACGTCCCGCCGCGGGACATCTACGAGTGGACCGACGAGCCCGGTAGCGAGACCGAGGAGATCGAGATCACCTTCGAGGAAGGCTACCCCGTCGCCGTCGATGGCGAGGAACACGAGCCGGTCGCACTCATCGAGTCCCTGAACGAACTCGCCGGGAGCTACGGCGTCGGACGCACGGACACGATGGAAGACCGCATGCTCGGGTTAAAGGTTCGCGAGAACTACGAGCACCCGGCCGCGACGACGCTGCTCAACGCCCACGAGGCCCTCGAGGGGCTCGTCCTCACGCAGGAGGAGCGTCAGTTCAAGAACCAGATCGACCAGCAGTGGTCCCAGAAAGGCTACGAGGGCCTGATCGACGCACCGCTCGTGAGCGCGCTCGAGGGCTTCATCGCGGAGACGCAAAAGCGCGTCACCGGTACCGTCACGATCCGCTTCGAGGGTGGACAGGCCCGGCCTGTCGCCCGCGACAGCAAGTTCGCGGCCTACTCGGCCGAGCACGCCTCCTTCGACACGGAGACGGTCGGCAAGATCAAACAGGAGGACGCCACCGGCGTCGCGAAGTACCACGGCTTCCAGCGCCGCCTCGCGAACGAGGCGATCGCCGCGAACGCGGCCGACGAGGAAGTCGAACTCGCGACCGACGGGAGCGGAGACGACGAGTAATCATGACCGAGGAGAGCGCTCACGACGGGTCCGAATTCGAGTCGGACGTCGCTACCGACGGCGGTTCCGACGACGAGGGGGTCGTCCGCCGGGACCGCTTCAGCGGCGGCCCCGCCCGGAGCTTCCTCTCCTCGCTCGCGGCGGACGAACGCATTTTCGCGGCCGACCTCGAGGTCGACCGCGCGCATACAGTCATGCTCGCCGAGCAGGGAATTATCGGAGACGACGTGGCCGGTCAGATCCTGACCGCGATCGACGCGATCGAGGTCGACGGCCACGACTCATTGCCCGACGGCGAGGACGTCCACGAGGCCATCGAGACCGCCGTCATCGAACGCATCGGTGCGGACGGCGGGAAGATGCACACCGCGCGCTCGCGCAACGACGAGGTCGCGACCTGCATCCGCTATCGCCTGCGCGAGGACGTCCTCGAGGCGATCGAGACGACGCTGGCGCTGCGCGAGTCGCTGGTCGAGGTCGCCGAGGCGCACACTGAGACGATCATGCCCGGCTACACCCACCTTCAGCCCGCCCAGCCGACCACGATGGCCCACTGGGCGCTGGCCTACGAGGGAGCCATCCGCCGCGACACCGAACGCTTGCTCGAGGCCTACGGCCGAATAAACGAGTCGCCCCTCGGTGGAGCCGCGTTCGCGGGGACGACGTTCGATATCGACCGCGAGCGCGTCGCCGACTTGCTCGGCTTCGAGCGCGTCGTCGAGAACTCGATGGACGCCGCCTCGAGCCGGGACTTCCTGCTCGAGACGGTGCAGGCGCTGTCGACGCACGCGACGACGCTGTCGGGGCTCGCGGAGGACGTGATCATCTTCGCAAACCGCGGCTTCGTCGATCTGGCGGACGACTACTCCTCGACGTCGTCGATCATGCCCCAGAAGAAGAACCCGGACACGCTGGAACTGGTCCGCGCGGTTGCGGGCGACGCGGCCGGCGGCGTCCAGGGACTGACGACGACGCTGAAGGGGCTGCCCCGCGCGTACAATCGCGATCTGCAGCGGGCGACGCCACACGCGTGGGAGACCGTCGACGCCGTGACGGAAGCCAGCGAGGTTGCGGCTGGTGCGGTTGCCACCGCCGACTGGAACGAGGAGACCCTCGCGGCGGCGGCCGGCGAGGGCTTTTCGACGGCGACGGGCGTCGCGGATCTGCTCGCGGCGAACGGGTTACCGTTCCGGACCGCACACGAACTGGTCGCCATCGCCGCCGAACGCGGGGCCGATTACGACGCCCTCGAGGCCGCCGCGCAGGAGGTGCTCGGCGAGTCGCTCGAGGCCCACGTCGACCCCGAGGCGGTCGTGAACGCGCTCGATCCGGCCGAAAGCGTCGCGAGCCGCGACTCGCAGGGCGGTCCCGCGCCCGAAGCGGTCGCTCCCCAGCTCGAGTCGGCCCGCGAGGCGCTCGCGACCGACGAGGAGACCCTCGCGGACGCGAGCGACGCGCTCGAGGCGGCCCGCGGGGCGCTCCGTTCGGAGGTGAACGGCTATGTCTGAGGCGTTCACTCGAGCGGGACGGGCCGGTCGACCCGCGAAATCGCGGGCCGTCGCTCGACCGGTTCGGCGACGGTCCCCGCGAGGGGACGAATTAACTGCTTGATGATATGTCAAAGTAGACCTGCGGTGAAGTAGCCCCCACGGACCGGTAGAGTGGCGTGCAGTTAATATAATTTTGCTGTTAAGTTCGAAGGCTTTAAGGGATCCCGGCCCCCACGTGCGAGTACAATGACCGAATGCGTCGAGTGTGGGGCCGAGGTGTCCCTGCACGACGATCTGGAAGTCGGAGAGATTGTCGACTGTACGACCTGTGGAGCCGAGCTTGAAGTCGTCGATACGGAGCCGCCAGTCCTCGAGCGGGCCCCCGAGCTCGAAGAGGACTGGGGTGAGTGACCTTGCAGACGGGCGCGATTTCACCGTCCCCTGCGCAGCCGGTTCGCGGAGCGCGTAGCGCCGCGATCCCCACGCAGAGGTGTCTCGCGTGAACGTCGGCGTACTCTACTCGCGAATTCGCAAGGACGAGAAACTCCTGCTCAGCGAGCTTCGCGAGCGCGACCACGAGGTCACGAAGATCGACGTTCGCAAGCAGACCTTCGACATCTCGGAAGCCCCTGCGGCGTTCGACGGCCTCGACATCGTCGTCGACCGCTGTCTCGCCACGAGTCGGAGCCTGTACGCCACGCAATTCTTCGAGGCCTACGGCATCCCCGTGGTCAACAGCCACGAGACCGCGGACATCTGCGCCGACAAGGTGAAAAACAGCCTCGCGCTCGAGAAGGCGGGCGTGCCCACGCCCGCGACGAAAGTCGCCTTCACGAAGGAGACGGCCATGGAAGCCATCGAGGACTTCGGCTACCCCTGCGTCCTCAAACCCGTCGTGGGTTCGTGGGGTCGTCTGATGGCCAAGATCGACTCCGAGTCGGCTGCCGAGGCCATCCTCGAGCACAAGGCCACGCTGGGCCACTACGAGCACAAGGTGTTCTACGTCCAGGAGTTCGTCGAGAAGCCGGGCCGCGACATTCGCGTGCTCGCAGTCGACGGCGAGCCGATCGCCGGAATGGTCCGCTCGTCGGACCACTGGATCACGAACGCCGCCAAGGGCGCCGAAACGGACGTCTTCGAACCGGACGAGGAAGCGAAAGAGCTCGTCCAGAAGGCCAGCGACGCCGTCGGTGGCGGCTTGCTCGGCGTCGATCTCATGGAAACCGGTGACTCCTACACGGTTCACGAGGTCAACCACACGGTCGAGTTCAAGGCCCTCGACGGCGCCGTCGAGACCGATGTCGCCGGTACCGTCGTCGACTGGCTCGAGGCGAAAGCCGACGCCGCGGCCGACGAGGAACTCGAGGTGAGCGCCTGATGGCGGTCGGTACCGAGACCGGCGCGGACGCAAACGCCGAGACCGTTACCGCGAGCGTCATCGGCGGGAGCGGCTTCACGGGCGGCGAGCTCCTGCGACTGCTCGCCGGCCATCCAAATTTCGATATTACGGAAGTCACGAGCCGCTCGAAGGCCGGCAAGAGCGTGGGCTCCGTCCACCCGCCGCTTCGCGGCTCGGACCTGCGCTTTACCGAACCCGACGATCTCGAGAGCGTCGACGTCCTGTTCGCGGCGACGCCACACGGCGTCTCCATGGGCCGGATCGACGACTTTTTCGACATTGCCGATACCGTCGTCGACCTCTCGGCGGACTTCCGCCTCGAGAGCGAAGCCCAGTACGAGGAGTGGTACGACGGGCACGAGGCTCCGGAATACCTCGAGCGGGCCGAGTACGCGCTTCCCGAGATCAATCGCGAGAACCTCGAGGGCGCGGACCTCATCGCGGGCGGCGGCTGTAACGCCACCGCGACCATTTTGGGGCTGTACCCGCTGTTCGAACACGGCATTCTCGAGGGCGGCGAGCAGATCGTCGTCGACGTGAAAGTCGGCTCCTCCGAAGGGGGCGCCGGCGGCGGCGAGGCCTCGAGCCACCCCGAGCGCTCGGGCGTCGTCCGTCCGTACGCGCCGACCGGCCACCGCCACGAGGCCGAGATCGAGCAGTTCCTCGACACCTCGGTCGCCTTCACCTGCCACGCCGTAGATATGATCCGCGGCGCGAGCGCGACGAATCACGTCTTCCCCTCGGGACCGGTCTCGAAGGGCGACCTCTGGCAGGCCTATCGGGGCTGCTACGAGGACGAGCCGTTCGTCCGCATGGCCGCCGGCGGCTCCGGCGTTTACCGCTACCCTGAACCCAAAGCGGTTGCCGGGACGAATCTGGCCGAAGTCGGCTTCGAACTCGACCCCTCGAACAAGCGCATCGTCGTCTTCTCGGCGATCGACAACATGATGAAAGGCTCCGCGGGGCAGGCGGTCCACGCCGCCAACGTCGCGCTGGGCTTAGAGGAGACGGCCGGACTCGAGTTTACGGGGCTGCACCCCGTGGGGGCTCCGTAAATGACTGTCGTAGTCAAGATCGGCGGCGCGCGCGCCGTCGACCCCGAAGGCGCGCTCGCCGACGTCGCCTCGCTCGTCGAGGACGGCGAAGACGTGGTCCTCACGCACGGCGGTTCGACCGCCGTCGACGAGACCTTAGAAGAACTCGGCGAGGAACCGACCTACGTCGAGACGCCCGGCGGCGTCGTCGGCCGCTTCACCGACGAGCGCACGATGGACGTCTTCAAGATGGTGATGCCGGGCAAGCTCAACACCGATCTGGTGGAGAGTCTGCACAACGAGGGCGTCGACGCGGTCGGCCTCTCGGGCACCGACGGCAAACTGCTCGAGGGCAAGCGCAAGTCCGCCGTTCGCGTGAAAGAGGACGGCAAGAAGAAGATCAAGCGCGGCGACCACTCGGGCACGATCGAGTCGGTCAACGCCGACCTGCTCGAGACGGTGCTCGCGGGCGGCTACACGCCAGTCGTCTCCGTCCCCGTGTTGGGGAAAGAGAAGGAGGGCGGCTACACCGCGGTCAACGCCGACGCCGACCGCGCCGCGGCCGCGATCGCCGGCGCGCTCGAGGCCGATCTGGTCGTCCTCACCGACGTCTCGGGGATCTACGAGGATCCCGACGACGAGTCGACCAAGATCGACACGGCCTCCACGCCCGACGAGTTCGAGGCCGTCAAAGCCGCCGCCGAGGGGTTCATGACGAAGAAGGTCATGGCCGCCGAGGAGGCCCTCGAGGGCGGCGCGTCGTCGGTAATCGTCGCGACCGCGAACGCCGACGAGCCGATTACGAGCGCGCTCGCGGGGGAAGGGACGACCCTCGAGCCCGGCGCGCTCGGTGATGCGGACGCGGACGAGACGGCACAGGAGGCCGCAGAATGAGCGACCTCGACTTCATCTCCGGGAGCAAGCCGATCGGGCTCGAGACCGGCGAAGGACCGTATCTCTACACTGCCGACGGGACGGAGTACCTCGACGCCGGCGCGAGTTTCGCGTGCACGCCGCTGGGTCACTCCCACCCCGCGGTCGTCGAGGCCGTCCAGGAGCAGGTCGGCGACCTAACGTTCGTCGACTCCTCCTATCCCATCCAGTCGCGCGAGGACGCCTACGCGGCGTTCGTCGCGGCGGCGCCCGACGGACTCGAGTCCGCCTGGTTCTGCAACTCCGGGACCGAGGCCAACGAGGCCGCCTTGAAGTTCGCCCGGTCGGCGACCGGCGAGTCCAAGATCGTCGCCGCGACCCGCTCGTTCCACGGGCGGACGATGGGGGCGCTCGCGGCGACCTGGAAGGACAAGTACAAGAAGCCCTACGAGCCGCTGGCCGGCGACGTGGAGTTCGTCCCCTACGGCGACGGCGAAGAGCTCGCGGCCGCCGTCGACGACGAGACCGCGGCCGTCATCCTCGAGCCGATTCAGGGCGAAGGCGGGATCAACGTTCCGCCCGCGGGCTACCTCGAGACCGCCCGCGAGTGCACCGACGAGGCCGGCGCGGCGCTCGTCTTCGACGAGGTCCAGACCGGGATGGGCCGCACCGGCGAGATGTGGGCCTGCCAGAACGCGGGCGTCACGCCGGACGTGCTCACGACGGCGAAAGGGCTGGGCAACGGCCTCCCCGTCGGCGCGGTCGCGGTGCAGGACTGGATCGCCGACGGCGCGGCCTCGCACAACGCCACGTTCAGCGGCGGCCCCGTCGTCGCCGCGGCGGTTCACGCGACCGTCTCGACGCTGGTCGAAAAGGAGTGGCCCGCCCACGCAGCCGAGATGGGGGACTATCTCACGGCAGAACTCGAGGCGGCGCTGGGCGACGAGGTCCGCGAGATCCGCGGCGACGGACTGCTCGTCGGCGTCGAGTTGAAACGCGGCGCGAACCGCGCCGCTCGCGATCTGGCGATGAACCACCAGGTCCTGGCGCTTCCCGCGGGTCGAACGGTTCTGCGTCTGCTGCCCCCGCTCGTGATCGAAGAGGCGGAGGCGGACCGACTCGTGGACGCGCTGACCGCGGTCGTCGCATCCGACACCGAATCATGAACGCGAACTCGAGCGAGCCGACGGACGTGACGGCGGCGGACGCCCGGGAGCTGTTGGTCGATCTCGTTTCGATCCCCTCGCCGACCGGCGAGGAACGCGAGGCGGCCAAACGCCTCGTGGACTTCTTCGAGGCCCACGACCGGGAGGTCTGGATCGACGCGGTCGGAAACGTCCGCGCGCCGGCGGACGACGCCGTGTTGTTGACCTCACACATCGACACCGTGCCGGGGGACATCCCCGTCGAGGTCGAAGCGACCGGCGACGACGAGATCCTCTGGGGTCGCGGCAGCGTCGACGCGACGGGGCCGCTCGCCGCGATGGCGGCCGCCGCCGTCCGCACCGGCGTCTCCTTCGTCGGCGTCGTCGGCGAAGAAATCGACTCGAAGGGGTCGCGCTATCTGGTCGACGACCGCGAGGAGCCACCGGACGCCGTCGTCAACGGCGAACCCTCCGGAGCCGACGGGATCACGCTCGGGTATCGCGGACTGATCGCCGGCACGTACGTCGCGACCAGCGAGTCCGGCCACACCTCCCGGCCGGACCCGAACGCGATCCAACACGCCGTCCGCTGGTGGTCGGCCGTCGAGGACCGCTTCGAGGGCGACGAGTACGAACCGGTATTCGAGCAGGTGACGACCAAGCCGGTCGATATCGAAGGCGGCGTCAGCGCCGACGGCCTCTCCGTCGAGGCGACGATGGACGTCCAGTTGCGCGTGCCGCCAGCGCTCACCGTGGGGACCGTCCGCGAAGCCGCGGAGGCCGAACTCGAGGTCGGGACCGTCACCTGGAAGGATAAGGTCCCGCCGGTGATGATGAGCCCGCGAACGGCGGTCGCACGGGCGTTTCGCGTCGCCATCCGCAAGGAGGGTGGCGATCCTCGCCTGGTGCGAAAGACCGGCACGAGCGACATGAACATCTACGCCGGGGCCTGGGACTGTCCGATGGTCACCTACGGGCCGGGCAACTCGGACCTCGATCACGCGCCCGACGAACGACTGCCGCTGTCGGAGTTCGATCAGTCAGTAGCGATCCTCGAGCGCGTCGCGCGGACGCTTAGCGAGGACTGAGCACGAGTACACGCAGACGATTTATCATACCATGACAACAGCAACGAACGAGACGGAGCCGAGACATTTCCTCGACGTCGACGACCTCTCCGAGGCGGAACTGCTCGCAGTTCTCGATACGGCCGACGAGTACAAACGCGCCGTCGAAGCCGGCGAGGACCACGCCGACCTCTCCGGGCGGACCCTGGGGATGCTCTTCCAGAAGGCGAGTACCCGTACCAGGGTCTCCTTCGAGACGGGAATGACACAGCTCGGCGGACACGCGATCTTCCTCGGGGAAGACGACATCCAGCTCGGGCGGGGCGAACCGCTGAAAGACACGTCGCGTGCGCTCTCGCGGTACGTCGACGCGGTGATGGCTCGCGTCTTCAAACACGAGAACATCGAAGTGCTCGCGGAGTACTCCTCGGTTCCGATCGTCAACGGGCTCACCGACGACGCCCACCCCTGCCAGACGCTCGCGGATCTGCTGACGATCCGCGAACACGAGGACGGCTTCGAGGACGTCTCGGCGGCCTGGATCGGCGACGGCAACAACGTCGCCCAGTCGTTCGCGCTCGGCTGTGCGCTGACGGACGTCGATCTGACAATCGCGACGCCCGAGGGCTACGAGGTCGACGACGCCGTCCTCGAGCGGGCTCGCGAACTCGGCGGCGATCCGACGACCACGACCGATCCCGTCGAGGCGGTCACCGACGCCGATATCATCTATACGGACGTCTGGATCAGCATGGGCCAGGAGGACGAACGCGACGTCCGCATGGACGATTTCGCGGGCTTTCAGGTCAGTTCGGAGCTGCTCGAGCACGCCCCCGATGCGTCGGTCATGCACTGTCTCCCGGCCCACCGCGGCGAGGAGATCACCGACGACATTATCGAGGGCGACCGCTCGATCGTCTTCGATCAGGCGGAAAACCGACTTCACGCCCAGAAGGCGTTGCTGAGCTGGCTGCTCGAGTAGATGGCCGACCGCGAGTGAAACGAGCGGTCGGCTTTTTGGTCCAGATTGTTTGCGTGAGCGGTGAGTGACGTTCCGAAGAACTCGCGTAGCCGAGCACACTCGCTGCGCTGGCTCGTCGGGGTACTAAACCGTCGGAGAAATCGCTCGTTTCCGCGGTCAATCCGATATTGGTCACCGGTGCCGTGTGTTCATATAGCTGAACAATCTATTGCGCTTATATCTGAGTCGATCGAGGAGTGACGCGACCCATGTCGTTCAGACTGGTACTCGCGACGCTCCTCATGGTGTTAGGGCCGGCGGCCCTGATCGCGCTGGTCCTGCTGTAACGCTGGGGAAAGGGGTACCGACCACTAATCACGGGGACTGCGGTGATCCGGTTCGCAGTTCGGGGAATCGACTGACTCGAGCATCGTCGTCACGTCACCGAAACGAGGTCAGCGACGCGGTCCAGCGGGTCGCCCACCGACGAATCCAGTCACTTTTTCCCCCTCGCCTCCCTCTCGACCGACAATGAGTCTCAGTCTCTCGGCTGATCAACCGGAACAACCTGCGGACGCCGACGAGGGCGTCTGGCTCGAGTGCATCGAGTGCGGCGACACCTTCGCTCCCTTCGACGACGTCCGATACACGTGCGACGAGTGTGACGGGCTGCTCGAGGTCCGCTACGCCGACCTGCCCACCTTCGACGACTTCGAGGGTGAGGGCGTCTGGCGCTACGCCGACGCGCTGCCGTTCGAATCGGGCGTCTCGATTCAGGAAGGGGCGACGCCGCTGTACGAGGTCCCTCGTCTCGAGGACGATATCGGCGTCGAGACCCTGCGGATCAAACACGAGGGGATGAACCCGACCGGCTCGTTCAAGGACCGCGGGATGACCGTCGGCGTTCGGGTCGCCGAAGAACTCGGCGTCGGCCGACTGGCCTGTGCCTCGACGGGCAACACCAGCGCCGCGCTGGCCGCCTACGGCTCCCGCGGCGGGATGCAGACGCTCGTGCTCCTCCCCGCCGGCAAGGTCGCCGCCGGCAAGATCGCCCAGGCGAGCCTTCACGGCGCGCGCATCCTCGAGGTCGACGGCAACTTCGACGCCTGTCTGGACATCGTTCAGGAACTCGCGGGGCAGGGCGAGGCCTACCTGCTGAACTCGCTGAATCCCTTCCGACTCGAGGGCCAGAAGACGATCGGCCTCGAGATCCTCGAGGGCTTCCTCGCCGATTACGACACCGTCCCGGACCGGATCGTGCTCCCGGTCGGTAACGCAGGTAACACGTCGGCGCTGTACAAGGCATTCCGCGAACTCGTCCACGCGGGCGAACTCGAGGAGGGCGAGGTCCCGAAACTGACCGGCGTCCAGGCCGAGGGTGCCGCGCCGATGGTCGAGGCGATCGAGAACGGGGCCGACGAAGTCCGGCGCTGGGACGACGTCGAGACGCGCGCGACCGCGATCCGAATCGGCAACCCGGTCAACGCGCCCAAGGCCCTACCCGGCATCCGCGAGACCGGCGGTACCGCCGTCGCGGTCTCCGACGAGGCGATCACCGAGGCCCAGCGCGACCTCGCGGGCGAAGGGATCGGCGTCGAGCCCGCCTCCGCGGCCTCCGTCGCCGGTCTCCGAAAGCTTCGCGCAGCGGGAATCGTCGACGACGACGAGCGCGTCGCCTGTCTCACTACCGGCCACCTGCTCAAAGACCCCGACGCCGCGGCCGCCGCCGGCAGCGAACCCGAACCCGTGCCGGCCGACACGCAGGGAGTGCTCGAGCACCTGCAGGAGTAGCGTCGTTCGGACGGACGACCCGCGTCTGACGCGTCTGACGCCCGACTGACTGAGCTTTTTCCGGGACGGTATGGTAGGCGTTGTCGAGCCATGTCCGCCGAGCAACGAGGTCCAAGGCCCATCCACTTCAGTGCCGAACGAACCGAACACAGGTATCCAAACGGACCCGCCGTATCGGACCATCGAGACGGTCGCCCGCTGCAACGGCCCTCCCCCGACTCGGATCGACGGGAACCGCCGCTCGCCTACAAGATCGAACGCGCGCGGCTTCGCGCCCGGATCGCCGCCCTCGAGCAACTGGTCGAAACCAGCGAACGACGCCGACAGACGGTCATCGATCAGTACGAACAACTGTTGGCCGATCGAGCGGACGACAAGACGGCGACCCGCGAGTCGGAATCGCAGTCACGGTCCCTGCTGGCGCGATTAGTCGACCGATAGCCTCCCCCTGTTCTTTCCCTCCAGCCCCACAGTTTCCTTTAGACATTCCAACAGTTTAAATATTAAGCGGAAGCCAGTGGTAGATAGGGAATGAAATAACCAATGGCGAATGCTGATACGTCTATAGTCTGTCCCGAATGTGATGGCAGATTGCGGAAGAGGGATACCGAAATAGTCTGTGAGGAGTGCGGACTTGTCTCGGCAGAGGACGCGATCGATCACGGTCCCGAGTGGCGGTCGTTCGACGACGAGGACACCGACCCGAGACGCACCGGAGCCCCGCTAACCCGCTCGAGACACGATCGCGGGCTCTCGACGGAGATCGGATACGGCTCCGGCTCGAGTTCGGGGTACAGTTCTCGGTTAACCGGCAGAAAACGACGGCAGATCGCTCGATTACGCCGAGAGCACAACCGGGCCCGAATCTCCTCGAAGGCCGAACGAAATCAGGTGTACGGATTCGCAGAAATCAGGCGGATCACCGCCTTGCTCTCACTACCGGACTCCGCTCGAGAGCAGTCTTGCGCGCTCTTCGAGTCCGCCCAGTCCGAAGACCTCCTGCAGGGGCGGTCGCTGGAAGGCTTCGCCGCCGCCGCGATCTACGCGACCTGTCGAACGCGCTCGATCGCCCGGACGATCGACGAAATCGCCGCCGTCGCGCGCGCCGACAGCGACGAACTCACCGTCGCCTACGACGCCTTGAACCGTGAACTCGGTCTGCCGACGGGGCCGATCGATCCCACGCAGTATCTCCCGCGGTACGCGTCGAAACTCGACCTCGGACAGGCGGTCGAGCGGCGTGCGCGAGAGCACGTCGACGCCCTGCTCGAGGCCGGGCTGATCGGCGGGCGCAATCCGAGCGGGGTCGCTGCGGGCTGTCTCTACAAGGCCACCGGCGAACGCGAGGAGTGGCCGTCGGTAACCCAGTCCGACGCCGCGGAGGTGGCCGACGTCGCTGCCGTGACGATCCGATCGACCGTCATGAATCTCAGAGAGCTCTAAGGCACGTTCGAGCATGTCGGTCCGCCACTCGTCCTACGTCGTCCGAAGCGTATCCGTACTCGGCTCGTAGACCTCGCCTTTCTGTTTGAGCTTGTCGATCTCGTGTTCGGCCTTGGACTGATCCATGCCGACTTCCTCGGCTCGCTCGAGGACGATGTCAACCGGCGCGCCGTCGTCGTACTCCTCCTCGATGTCGCCGATCAGCTGTTTGAGGTTCTTGATCCGGTCGCGCTGGGACTTCGAGGTGCCGGCCTCGACGATGTCCGCGTCGAACTCGCCGGTCTCGGGATCGACGCCGATGTCCTGCAGACACGAGCGAACGATCTCGATGACCCGTTCGGCGTCGACCTGCTCGACCGTATCCGACAGTCGCACGCGAGCGCTGGCCTCCGAGAGGCGCACCAGTGCCTCGAGTTTCCGCGCCGTCACGGGGACCGGCGCGTCCTCGTCGGACCCCTTCGCACGCAGGTCGACGTAGAAATCCCGGATCGAATTGCGAGCGCTCTCGGTCATCCGCGGATGGCAGTTCTGTTTCGCGTAGGCGATGTACTTGCGCAGGAGTTCGGCGTCGATCTCCGGATCGACCTGCGCGGTCATCTCGTCGATCTCCTCGGTCGAGACGTCCATCGACGTCATCTCCTCGCGCTGCGTGGTCAACTCGCCCGCGTAGTTCGTGGTGATGATGTGTTCCGCGAGGTTGCGGTCTTTCTCCTCGTCGGGCTGGTCCGTCACGGTGAAGATCAGGTCGAACCGCGAGATCAGCGCCGGCTCGAGGTCGATCTGCTCGCCGATCGGCTCGTACTGGTCGAAGCGGCCGTACTTGGGGTTGGCCGCACCGAGCAGGGAACAGCGGGACTTGAGCGTCGCGTTGATTCCGGCCTTCGAGACCGAGATCTTCTGTTGTTCTAAGGCCTCGTGCATGGCACTCCTGTCTTCCGATCGCATTTTATCTAGCTCGTCAATGGCGGCGATCCCCTGATCGGCGAGGACGAGGGCCCCAGCCTCGAGAGTCCATTGCTGGCCGTCACCGAAGTCGTCGCGAACGGCGGCGGCGGTAAGACCCGCCGAGGACGAGCCTTTCCCGGAGGTGTAAACGGCGCGAGGAGCGATGTTCTGAATGTAGCTCAGCATCTGGGAGTTATGCGAGATGACTCCGTTCGAGACGTAGTTGTGAGTGCTCTCGACCTCGAGGTCGTACACCCAGTCGTAGTCGGGCTCGAGTGTCTCGATCGAGACGATTCGATCCGTCTCGACGGTACCAGAGATAGTCGCTACGCCACCATCAGCCAGCACTTCTTTTGGGTCTGACTGGCCGACTGGGTCTACGAGCGTTTCCATCGCAGCGACGGTGTCACCGACGGATAGTTCGTCGGCGCGTGTTGCCTGAAAGCTGGTCGCAGTGGGAACGAACAGCGGATGCGACGGCGTCACCTCGAGTTCCCGTCCGCTCGAGGTCTGCACGCGATACATCTGCTCGGGCGCTTTGCGTTTCCAGACTTTCGTCGCACGCTGTGGGGCGATTGAACCGTCGTCCTGCAGGGACGGAACCTCGAGATCGATTTCGTCGTACCAGCCGTCATCGATCGGTTTCGGGTCCTCGAGATTTGATTCGACGAGATCACGAATCGGGACCTCTCGTCCGTCTACGAGAGTAACCTTCGTATCTCCGCGGACGCATTTACCAGTACCAGGATCACCGATAAGCAGCATGTGCAAGTCCCCGCGAATCCTCGAGCCGTCGGGCAGCTGCTTCGTCACGCCGGAAAACAGCTGGAGGATCATCGAGAGCTTCTCCTGATCGTAGCCGTAGATCGAGGGCGCGATGGAGGCGACCATCTGCTCGTAGATGCCCTCGGAGCTCGAGAGTCGGATGATCTCCTCTTTGTCCTCGTCGGTGATGTCCATGTCCTCGAACTGTTCTTCGTCGACCTCGACTGACATCCCCTCCATGTAGAAGTCGAAGACCGGCGACTTCTCCTGCTGGTCGCCCTGTTGCTCGAGCCGGAGGACGCCGGTTGCGGAGACGTGGTCGCCGGGCGTGACCTCGCCGGTGATGTCGTCCTCGATGTGGATGTCGAGCGACTGCGGGGTCTCCCCGCCGCGCAGCCCCTCGGGACTCTCCTGAATGCGCAGCTTCTGCGAGTCGACGAACTCGGACTGGTCGAAGTTGACGCGGAACGGGCCCTGCCGTTCACAGCCCTGGCACTCGTGGGGTTCCTGAAAGTCGCCGCTGGACTGGGGGACGCGGGTGAGAGTACCACAGAGCTGGCACTCGAAGGCGGATTCCTCGATCTTGGGCCGGACATCGGTGGCTTTGCGAACGATCCCCCGGACCTGGACGAGGGAGTTCATCTCTCGAGCGCGGATCTCCCGGATCTCGGGGGACTCCGTCTCCGGGAGGTTCCGGATTCGGACGTGAGCCTGCCCGAGACTTACGTCGATCGGGAGGTCGTAGAGGCGCAGCGCCTCCTCGGCGTAGCGCTGGAGCTGTTCCGGCTGTGCGAGGAAATCGTCCGCGAGGTCGGGATCGAATTTGTAGAGGTCCTGCCAGTCGATGTGGAGCGATCGCTGCTCGTTGGGATACTGCTGGGCAAGCTGTTTGACCTCGTTGTCGTAGTAGTTACGAAAGAACTGCTCGAACGCGTCGACGAGTTCGGAATTTCCCGCTTGCGCCATTGCACCGTTCTAGGACCGGCATCGGGTATAAATGGTCGTATACCGGGGCGAAACTGAACGGAGACGAGCCAGAGCCGGTCTCCGCCTTCGAGCCGCCATCGTTCCGTCGGTCGGGTGCGATACGAAGCCGTGTCCGTGCCCTCGAGAAATCGGAAAATCGATTCGGTCCACGTCGAACCCGTCGACCCTGTTTCGTGGCAGGCCGACGTGGACCACACGCCGTGTACAGTATTCCCGTCGACCGGTTGGCCGCGCGGCCACAGTCGTTCGTTCGACCCCGACGGTATGTAACTACGGCCAATCTGTTTTGGATGTCGGGGGCCAAGAATGAGGGTGACAGCAGTCCGTCTCAATCGGCACCGCTCGTGGCCTCACCGAGACTATCCGCGGCGACGCCGAGCGTCGCGATCGATCGGAACGCTTCCTCGACGGTCAGGTCGACCTCGTGGACTTTCTCGGTGGGCATGTGCATGACGTAGCCGTTCGTCGCCGGGTTCGGCGCGAGCGGGACCATGATCGTCACCATCTCCGTTTCGTCCGCGCTTGCCTCGACCACGGCGGGCGTCTCCGCGGTGAGAAAGCCGAGCATGTACGCGCCTTCGTGAGGGAACTCGACGAGTTTCACGTCCTGGAACTGATCCGTGTCGTCATCGACCAGCAGCCGACTGGCCCGGCGAACGCTCTCGTAAACGGTGCTGACGCCGGGGATCGTCTCCATCACCGCGTGGACTCGCTTCGAGAGGTATTTGCCGGACGTGTGCTCCGCGACGAGGCCGACCAGCAGGAAGACGCCGAGCAGCGAGAGCAGCGTTACAAACTCGATTGCCAGGGCCGGCGGTTCGTCGGCCAAGAGATAGGTGACGCCGGCGGTCACCGGTGAGATCGCACTGCGAATGAAGTTGAGAACGACCATCACTACCAGCAGCGTCGCAACCAGCGGAATCGTGATCACGATCCCGTTGATGAGCCAGCGTCGGAACCGCGAGCCGTGAGAGACCATGTTTCCTGTCAATCGAAGTGACACCGAAACCGTTGGGCTTGCGGACGGTCGCAGTCGTCTGTGCGGTCGGTCAGTGTCTCTCGCGACCTCGAGGCTCGAGGACGACTCAGGATCCGGAGGTCCAATACAGTCCCGAGATGGCCGCTATTCTTAACTGAACGCGGTTGGACCGACACGTCGTGTCTCGAGAAACACCGACTGAATCGACTGCCGACTCGACTCCCAGACGGGAGCCACACCAGCAAGGGAACCGTTCCGCCTCGGACGTTCTCTCCGACGATCGAAATAAGGGGTATCTCACCTATACGACATCGATTTTCGCCATCGTCGGTGCCGGGTTCGGACTGACCGGTGCGCTCGGCACCCGGATGCTCTTCGACGGCTCCGACGAGGGCGGATTCGTCGTCGCGTTCTTCATGATCGTCCTGTTCGGCGTCATGGTATTCACCGGGCCGATACTCGGTGCGATCAGTGGGCTTCAGCTCGATCGGCAGATGGCCGACACGCGCGAAGCGATGATCACCGCCTTCGCAAGCGGGACGCTCGGCTACGTCGTGATGACGATCATCGGCGTCCTCGTCACCGTCGTCTTCTCCCCCAGTACCGATAGCGCGGACACCGGCGGCACCGGTGGGAGCGGCGGAACCGATCTCTTCGATCTCGGCGACGTGCTCGTCCCCCTGATCGCCATGGCGATTCCCGTCGGCCTCGTCGCTGCGGGAGTGATCTACGTCGGCGATCGGTTCCTCGAGTAGGCAGGGCGAGAGATCGAGGCGAGTTCGCACCTCGATTCGTCTTCTACCGACGTTCTCGAATTCGCTTTCGAAATCGGCCCTCTACAGGTGACAGATCCACCTGTTCCGGTCGATACCGAATCGAGGGGCACTCGAGCACCTTCATACGTTGGAGCCGTACTAATAGCGATGTAGCCGCTTGATCTCAGTCCATGGCAATGCAATCCACTCAAACGCGAGCCGCGGTCCGCTGTGAGAACTGTGACGCGATCCTCGTCGGCGCGATCTCGCCGACGGGCTCGATCCGCCCGCTGGGCACGAGCGAAGACTGCGTCTGCGGTGACGGCTCGTTCACTCGGCTCGAGCAGCCAACCTCGTCTCCCTGATCGGTGTTGCGCGCCTCGTCGGAGCGTCGATTGATCGGTCGATACTGCCCGCGACAGGGACGGATTTGGAAGACGGTCACAAACGCCCATAGCGGCACGTTTCGAACGTTTGATATCGAAGAGAATGCGGCATTAGAACCACGTTCGGCCATGTTATCCGCCCCATCTAGGGCGATTACCTCGATAAAAAGCTTTATTATTGAACATACGCTATGGAGTAGTGAGGTGATGACGACGAATACCAAAACGATCACTACGGCTATCCGAATCCCCTGTGGCCATTGTGACCATACTCCGTGTGGGCCCCGCAACCGGCTAGCACCGGAGATTGTCACACCCCGAACCCGTATGCTTCGATCCTCGGCACTCAGTTTTCACGACGCGTTTTGATACCCCAGCGAAATCACTCGGTATTTGACTCAGCGGAAGACCATCGCTCCGTCACGACAGAGATAGTGCAACAGTGGTCAAGAGCCACCCTATCGATCCCGACCGTGTTTTTCGCCTCGAGGCGAATGGGAAGGTAACAAGCTGGTCGCCGCCTTCGATGGCGACCTGCGCGGGGCTTCCATGTTTTCCCCATCTGAGGGTAGCAAAGACGGTTCCGTCGCTTGCGGCGGATAATCGAACAGCCGACAGACCACTCACTGGGTGGGTGAGTCGGTGGGTGGGCCTGTTTTCACTAAGGGAGGGGAAGAGCGACTGCTGAGAACCGTTCTCACACAGAATTTTATCGATTTGAGGAAAACTGGTGTATAAGGGTTGCGTAAGCCTTATTTTCGCGGTAGGACCGACCGGATTTGTACTAACGGAAGACGGTCGCTCTCGCTTCGCTCGAGCGCTGCGACTTCCGAGGTTCAAATCCGTGCTCTTTCCAATGGCTGCCGCTCACGAGTTTGTTCGCGGCAGCAATATGGGATCGCCCGGATTTGAACCGGGGTCACGGGCACCCAAGGCCCGAAGTATACCAAGCTAACCCACGATCCCGTATCTATGCAAACCGCGCCCACGTCATAAAGCGTTTCGTTACGGTCCGAACGGTTTTGCCCGGTGCCGTGATAGCGCCAGCCATGACCGGACTCGAGATACTGCTTCTGATTCTCGTGTTGGTACTCGTCCTCGTGGCGGCACAGCTCATCGAGGTCGCGAGACCCTTCATCGTCAACGCGGTGGGTGGACTCGTGGTGTTGTACCTCGCCCAGGTCGTCTTCGGTGTCGGAGTGGCGGTGACGCCACTGACGGTTGCAATCGTCGCGATCGGTGGCGTTCCGGGCTCGTTGCTCGTGCTCGCGCTCTCGCTATTTGGTGTCGCCTTCGTTCCGTGAGCCCCGCTGATCGGCGTCGAACCGTCGATTCATACGGTCTGCCGTACCGATGTCCCAGCGCACCCGTCTGGCGGGTCGCGGGTGCGCCGGAACTGACGGACCGTTTCCGTCTCAGTTTCCGAGAGTACGTGCGATGTCCTCGTCGGTCGCTTCGGTGACCGCATCGGATCCGGTATCAACCGTCGACTCCTCGTCCCACTCGGCCAGTAACGCCGCGACGTCCTCGTCGGTCGCTTCCGGGAGCGACTCGTGGGTCTCGTCGTCGGCGACGACGGCGTCGAAAATCGTCCCGAACGTCGAGATGACCCGGTCCTCGTGGCGCGCCGGATCGAAGTGAAAGTGGGCGTAGGCGTCGACGCTCGAGAGCCGGTTCGTGAGGACGTGTGCGAACTGGAAGACCTCCTTCGGCGAGCTGTGGCGAAGCAGGGCGTCGAGCGAGTCGAAACAGATCGTGATCTCCCCGCCGGTTTCGTCCCAGTGTTTACAAAACCGGCTGACTGCGACGCCGATCGCGGAGAGGTCGGTTGGATCGGTCACCGAATCGGTGACGACCGGCCGGGTGAAATCAGGCTCCGATTCGTCGCCGGCATCGGTTAGGACCTCCCCGATAGTGAGCTGACCGAGCGGGCCGTCGATCGCCTCCTCGTCGGGACAGTCGGGCTCCTCGTCGGCGAAGGTGACCGCGAGATGAGCCGTGTCGCTGTCGTCGTAACACAGCTCTTCGCAGGCGTTTGGCGCTGCTCGTCTCGAGTGGACGAGCAACACGTTCGCGGGCGGATCGATCGCGGCTGGCGTCGTCGTGTCCATGGTGACAGCTCCGGGTCGGATGCCCGTACTGGCTATCGATTGAACGCTGCCGTCCTTTACCGTTCCGGCCGTCGAGACGGCTCACAAACGATCGTGGCCGCCGTTCGCTGCGCCAGTGACAGTCACGGATCGCACCGCTGGCCTGATTAGAGGTCCTCGTCGCGGAGTTCGATATCCGCGACGAGTTCGTAGGGATGGGCGTCCTTCCGGATCCCGTCGAGAAGAGTGAACGCCTGGCCGGGCTCGAGGAAGTGTTCGGTCACCACGCGACCGAGCGGCGTGGGTTCGAAGCCGTCGATGAACTCGTACTGCAGCAGCTTGCCGATAGCGTGTTTCGTGGGGACGTCGCCGAGCATGCGGTCGTTGAGTGTCTTCGCAGCCTTGCCGCCGACAGTGACGTTCGCGAGCGTCTCCTCGACGGCCGCGGCCTCGTCGTAGTGGGTCATCACCGACTCCATATCTCCTTTGAGGAGTTTGAAGGCGACCTCGTCTTCGCTCATCTCCATCGAGTTGTGGTAGACGGTGTCGGGTTCGACGAGGACGTACACCGTCCCCGTGTCGTGGTAGTCGGGCCGGCCCGCGCGGCCGAGCATCTGGTGGAACTCCTGGACCGAGAGCCACTCGATACCCATCGCCAGCGAGTCGAAAATGACCTGCGAGGCGGGGAAGTCGACCCCTGCAGCCAGCGCGGCGGTCGTGACGACCGCCGAGAGCTCCTGGTCGCCGAACTTGCGTTCGACCGTCTTCCGGCGCTTGTAGTCCAGCCCGGCGTGGTAGGGGGCGGCCGAGTAGTCGAGTTTTCGCGAAATCTCGTGACAGCGCCGCCGGGAGTTGGTGAAGATTATCGTCTGCCCGCGATACCCCTTCGAGGACTCGGTGTCGAACTCGCGTTTGACGAGTTTGTTCTCGACCCGGACTTTCTCCTGACCGTCCGCGAAGGTGACGTGGCGTTCGATCGGGATCGGCCGCTCCTCGAACTCGATGAGCGTGGCCTCGAGCGCTTCGGTGAGCTGCGTCGGGTTGCCGACGGTCGCCGAGAGGTAGACCCACTGTGCGCCGTCGTACTCGTCGCGGCGCGCCGCCCGCTGCTCGCAGGTGTATTTGAGCCGCGAGATGAGGCCGTCGAGGCGGTGGCCCCGGTCCTCCTCCTTGAGGGTGTGGACCTCGTCGATGACGACGGTTCCGATGTCGCCCATCTCCTTGCCCGTTCGCAGGGCGTGGTCGATCCCCTCGTAGGTGCCGACGATGACGTCGGCGTTCGGATCGAACTGGTTGCCGTTGTCGGCGATCCGGCTCGCACCCACGCGGATGGAGACGTCGACGAGGTGGCCGTATTCGTCCTGAAAGTCCTCGTACTTCTGATTGGCCAGCGCCACCAGCGGGACGAGAAAGAGCATCGTCCCCTTGCCCTCGAGGACGCGGTCGATGCCGGTCATCTCGCCGACGAGGGTCTTTCCGGTCGCCGTCGCGGAGACGACGAGTTGGTCCTCGCCATCCAGGAGGCCGTTCTCGACCGCGAGACTCTGGACCGGGAGCAGAGTATCGAACCGGTCCTCGAGCAGGTTCTGAATGCCCGGATGCAGGTTCAACGAGTCCGTCCGAACGGGGTCGACCTCCTCGGTCGTCGCCGAGATGGTATCGAACTTCGTCAGATCGGGATCGAGCTGTCCCTTGAGCAGGTTGACGATCCGTTCTAAATCCTGGACCTCCAGCATGAGGTCTTCGAGGCGCTCCTTGGCGGCACCCGAGACCTCGCCGCCGCCCGAAAAGGAAAGCTGGCGCTCGAGTTCGCGTTTCGCACAGTCCGTACAGATCCAGTCGGTGTCGTCTTTGACGGCGGTCTCGGTAGTGATCGGCGAGTATCGGCCCGCACCGGCGCAGTAGCGGCAGGTCCGGACGGTCTTGACTTTGTCCTCGAGCTGGTAGCCCGCAAGCATTTCCCGAAGGTCGCGCCGACCCGCGCTCGAGGTCTGTTCGGAGATGCGGATCCGCTTGGCTCGGCGGGCGAGTTCGACGAACTCGTCGGGTTGGCGAGGCTCTTCGCTCGAGCCCTCCTTCAGCCGGAACTTCGCGGGGCGGGGCCCGGCCGAGGTTTCCGAGAGCTCGAGTTTCGCACGGAACAGCCGCTTCCCGTCACGTTCGACGACGACGAGGAAGTCGCCACCGGTTTCGTGACAGAAGATGGTATCGACCTGCTGGACCTGCTTCGACACGAGACTGAATAGTAGCGTGGCGTACTTGAGCGATTCGGACTCGAGTGCGTCGAGCGCGCGAGTCGATCCGGATGCGTGCCGTGTCACCGGTTTCGACCGAGCGGTCGCCTAGAAGTCGCCGTTGACGATGTCGCTGACTTCCTGCGGGTCGTACAGTTGCTCGTCGATGCCGTAGAGCCGCTCGGCCAGCTGCTGGGTGACGGCGAGGTTGATGATTGGCCCTTGGTAGAGCGGACCGGCCCGATAGATATTGTCATTCTGGACGGCCGTGAGTTGTTGTGCGGCGTCGTGATCTTTCATCGGCTCGACGGTGCCCTGTACGAACTCCTCCCGAGACTCGTACTCTTCACTGCGCAGCAAGAGATTGTCCGGATCGACCTCGAGCAGCGTCTCGTAGTCAACCTCGCCGCGTCCGCTGTGGAAGTCCTCAACGTTGGTGTTCGCGAGCGCGTCCTCGTACCCGAGGTCCTGTAGAGGTTTGTAACTCGTTCCCTCATCGACGATATACGGGAGGAAAACGTCATCCAGGGGCCACAAGACGGCGACCTGGGGATCGTTCGCGGGGACGGTGTCCTCGAGTGTCGTCTGGAACTCGTCGTGTAGCGCCTCGAACTCCTCGTAGCGTTCCTCTTCCTGGAAGACCTCGGCGAGTTTCTCGAACGCTTGGTACAGTGTCAGGTACTCGTAATCGTCGTGGAAGCCGTAATCCCGCGAGAAGATACTGTTGCCGAAAAACGGCACCCCAGTCGACGCGACTTGATCGATGTCGTCGTCGCTCCACTCGCCTTGACCCTTCAGGAAGTTCGGGTCCATGACGAAGACATCCACGTCCTCGCTCAGATCTATGAACTCCTCGACGGTCAGTTCGTCCGCCCAGAGCGCGTCGATATCGTCCTCGTCCGGATCGACGCTCACGTCGGGGATTTCGTCGTAGTACTGCGTGTGGTACCGGTGGGTGAGGTAGAGGGCCGCGGGAGGGTCCTGGCCCAGTGCGATCCCCATGTCGGCCCAGCTACCGTTGTTGGCCGCCCAGTTTTCCGGGACGCCCTCGAACTCGACGTCGCCGACCGGCGGCATCGATACCGTGTATGCGGTTTCGCCGTCCGAGGACCCGTCGTCCCCGATGCAGCCCGCCATCGCGCTCACGCCTGCGAGCGCTCCCCCCGTTCGAAGCACGTTCCGTCTCGTCCACGTCCGTTTCTCACTCATCAAATTTTAGGTTGGCCTAAAATAGTAAAAGTGTTCCGAAGCCGTCCGACTGATCGGCGTCAGCTGTCGCCGGTAACGATATCGGCGACCGCCTGCCGGTCGAACAGCTCCTCGTCGCCGAATTCGTCGGGATAGATCCCGCGAGCCGCCCGCTCGAGCTGGAACAAGTGAATGATCGGTCCCTGGTAGGTCATGCCACCGTAGACGACGCGGTCGTTCCGGACCGCCCGGAGTTGGCTCGCGACGTCGTGATCGCGCATGAACGAGACGATCCCCTGTTCGAACTCCGACTCGGTGACCGCCCCCTGCTGTCTGATCGCGATGACGTCGGGATCGATCTCGAGCAACGTCTCGTAGTCGATGGTGCCGCTCGCCGCCTGCGCGTCGCCGACGCCGTTCGCGGCGAGCGCGCCGTCGACCTGTAGATCGGTCCAGTGTTTGGACTGGGTATCGTCCTCGATGTGGTACGGATAGAACGCTTCGGGCTCGGCCGAGGCGGGGACCAGGACCGCGACCTCGGGTCGCTCGTCGGGCAGCCGGGACTGGACGTCGGCCAGCACGTCATCGTGGAGTCGTTCGAACGCCTCGTAGCGCTCTCGGGCCTGAAAGACCTCCGCCACCTTCTCGAAGGCCTCGTACAGCGTGTAGCGGGGGTAGTCGTGCCACTCGTAACTGGCCGAGAAGATCGTGTTACCGACGAACGGCGCGACGGTCTCACCGATCTCGTCGACCTCGTCCCGGCTCCAGCCAAGCCGGTTGATCATGAAGTTCGGGTCGATGAGGTGAACGTCGGCCTCGAGTTCGTAGAACACCTCCTGCCCGGTCCCGTCGTCCCAGAGTTCAGTCAGGTCGTCCGGGTCGACCGAGACGCCCGGGAGTTCGTCGTAGTAGTGGGTTCCGTACCGGCTCTGCAGGCCGATTCCGACCAGACCGTCGCCCTGCCCGAGCGCGACGCCCATGTCGGCGTAGTCCCCCGTATAGGGAAGCCACGTCTCGGGAACGGACTCGAACTCGACGGTGCCGACGGGCTCCATCGTAACGGAGTACTCGCTCTCGCCGTCCCCCGAGCCCTGCGTGCCGAGACAGCCGGCGGTCGTCCCGAGTCCGGCGATCGCCGCTCCCGTTTTCATCAGGCGTCGTCTCGTCCGTTTCGAATCGGCTGTCATCAGTTTTTTAGGCTGGCCTAAAAATACAAAAACCTTCCGGATAGCGGCGTCAGGTCCGGCTATCCGGGAGCGCCCGCTTTGGCAGCACCTGGAGTTCGGGCTCGTACTCGACGGTGGCTTCGACGCCGAAGACGTCGGCGAGCAGTTGCTCGGTCACGACCTCTTCGGGCGGCCCCCAGTCGTACAGTTCGCCGTCGCGCATCGCAACCAGATAGTCCGCGAACCGGGCCGCCTGCGAGATGTCGTGGAGAATGACGGCCACGGTGACGCCTTTCTCCTCGTTGAGCTGGCGGATCGTCTCGAGCACCCGGAACTGGTGGTGAATGTCCAGAAACGTGGTCGGCTCGTCGAGCAACAGGACGTCGGTGTCCTGTGCTAACACCATGGCGATCCAGGCCAGTTGCTTCTGACCGCCGCTCAGTTGGCCGAGTTCGGAGTCCCGCAGGTGGTCGATCCCCGCCAGTTCGATCGCGCGTTCGACCGCCCGATGATCCTCCTCGGAGACGCCGTCGAAAAAGCCCCGGTGCGGGTAGCGCCCGTGATAGATGAGATCCTCAACGGTGATCGAGCCGAGCGAGTCGTTCTCCTGCGAGAGGACCCCCATTTCGCGCGCCAGTTCCTTGCGACTGAACGTGTCGAGGTCCTCGCCGTGTATCTGTACGGTTCCCGCGTCCGGCTCGAGGTGCTTCGAGAGTGCCTTCAGGAGGGTACTCTTCCCGCTGCCGTTGGGGCCGACGAGCGCGGTCACCGCTTTCTCGGGGATGTCGAGGCGCGCGCAGTCGACGATGGTCTCCTCGCTCGTCGGATAACTGAGCTCGAGGTCGTCGCCGACCAGTGCGCTCTCGACCGCAACGCCGTTGTCGTCGGTGATCCGCTCCTGTTCTCGATCCGCATTCTGCTGTGTGCGTGACATTATAGCTCACCCATCGATTGCTGTTTCCGCATCAGATAGAGGAAATACGGGCCGCCGATCAGTCCGGTGACGACGCCGACGGGCATCTGGGTCCCGCCCAGCGCGAGTCGCGCACCGACATCGGCGGAAACCATCAGTGCGGGCCCGGCGAAGAGACACCCGATCATCAGCCGTCGGTAGTCCCCACCGACCGTGTTCCGAACGATGTGGGGGACGACGAGGCCGAAGAAGCTGACGATACCAGCGACGGCGATAGCAGCGCTGGCGGCCAGAATAGCGACGGCCGAGAGGAAAAACCGAACTCGTTCGACGCGCATCCCGAGCGATCGGGCGGTACTCTCGCCCAACATGAGGACGTTCAACTGCCGCGCACCGGCGAGCGCGATCGCGATCGCCACGGCCGCCGGCAGGATCGCGATCCGTACTTCTTCCCAGCCGGTACCAGTAAGCGATCCCGTCAACCAGGCGATCGCCGTCTGGACGACGCCCAGATCGTCCGCGAAGAAGAACAGCCCCTGCTGGAGCGACTGAAAGACCATGTTGACGACGACGCCCGCGAGGACGAGTCGGACGGGGCTCGTCCCGCCCTTCCAGGCGATCGTGTAAACGATCACGAACGCGACCGTCCCGCCCAGGGCGGCGATCAGCGGCAGGAACGGTGAGAGGCCGCTAAAGACGACCAGCGTCGCCAGCACGGCGAATCCAGCGCCGGAGCTGACCCCCAGCACGAACGGACTCGCCAGCTCGTTTCGCGTCACGGCCTGAAAGATCGCACCGGAGATCGCGAGCGTCGCGCCGGCGATGATCGCGACGAACACCCGCGGCATTCGGAGGGTCCAGACGACGATGCTCGCGGTGCTCATCTCCGGCAGGTCCGTCCCGAAGAGGAACGCCGACCAGGCGTGAAGATTGAATATCACGCTGGGGTTGAACACCGCCTGCCAGGCCTCGAGGAACGTCATCGAGTACTCCCCGAAGCTCACCTGTACGAGCCCGGCGGCGACGGTAACGACCGTGCTCGCCAGACAAAAGAGGACGAGCATCCCCGTGACCCATCCCTCCCGCTCTCGGGCGGACGCGTGCCCCTCGACCGACTGCGCTTCTGCCATCGTATTTAGGTGTGCCTAAAAGACGTTTAGTAGTTGCGGTTGCAGAGCGGTATGACACAGTACTGTCAAGGGACACAACTGGGCCGGGCAGGATCGGCTCGATCGGCTGCAGTCTCACTCGAGCAGGTCGATCTCGTCGTCCCCGTTCGGAACCGCACAGATGAACGTGCCCCGCCCGTCGCTCTCGTTGCGGTACCAGTGGACTGTCCCCGCTGGGATCAGCAGCGAGTCGCCCGCCTCCACCGCGTGCACCTCGTCGTTGATACCTACCGTGTACTCGCCCTCGAGGACGTACTGCTCGTGTTCGACGTCGTTGGTGTGTTTCGGCACCTCGGCACCGGGCTCGAGGACGAACCGCCGAATCGCGAAGTTCGGCGCGCCGTGGTCGTCGTCGATCAGGACGCCCTTCGAGAGCCCGTCGGCCGCGTCGACCGACTCGTACTCGATCTCGTCGGCGCGTCGCAGTACAGGGTCGACCATACCGTGCATGGGTGCCGGAGCCACAAAACCGTCCGGATCTCCCTCGCTGCGACCGACCGATCCCACGTCGGTTCGGTGTCCATCGATCATCTCGAGACAGCAATATCCGTCCAGTACTCTCGGAGTCAGCGTCGCCGACGACGGTGCTGTCGCTCAGCGGTGTAAAATACTGCAGTCAAGTGCCGATACCAGTTCGAATTCGCCTTACAGGCGCTCGACGTTCGTCGCGCGCGGGCCCTTGGGGGCCTGCTCGATGTCGAACTCGAGCTCCTGTCCTTCCTCAAGGTCCGGGCCGCCGATGTCTTCCATGTGGAAGAACACGTCGTCGTCCGCGTCCTCAGTCTCGATGAATCCGTAGCCGCCAGTGTCGTTGAAGAAATCAACGGTTCCTTTCGCCATTGCTTCTGAAGAGAAGCGCCAGGAAGTCATAAAGGCACCGACTCGTACCTAGCGACGATATTGAGGGAACAGACCCGCTCGAACCGGTATGTGCGGGTTCAGCGGCGGCTCGCTCGTTCCGTCTCCTCCGGGCGCTGCACCGAGATCGATCACGGCGACCGCGACCAGTCCGAGAACGAAGATCGAGATCTGGAACTCCCAGAACGCGTAGTAAACGGGAAGGCAACGCGCTGTCCTCTCCGAAATCGGTCTCGAGGCGTTCGCGCATCGCTGTTCGCCTCCGTTCGACGCGACTCGCACAACGGGACCGACGCGCTCCCGGTCGGCGGACCGAGATGCGCCGTCAGTAGTCGCGCAGGCGGTGTCCCCCGTCAGTAGTGGCACGGACGATGTTCGCGTGCAGGCGATCGGGACGGCGGTCCCGTTCGGACCGGGTTCCGGGAGCCCAATATTGACTTGGGGGCGGGACCAAGGACGGGTATGGCAGAAACCAGGCAGTGGCAACTCGCCAGTCGTCCGGTCGGCGAACCGACCGCGGAGAACTTCGAACTCGTCACCGTCGACCGGCCCGAACCGGGCGACGGCGAGGTGCTCGTCGAGACGCTGTATCAGTCGGTCGATCCCTACATGCGCGGGCGGATGCGCGACGTGGAATCCTACGCCGAACCGTGGAACGTCGGCGAACCCATGCAGGCCGGCGTCGTCGGCGAGGTCCTCGAGTCCGAGGCCGACGAGTTCGCGGAAGGCGACGTGGTAACCGGCGACCTCCTCTGGGCGGAGCACGCGGTCGCCGATGCGGACGAGCTCCAGCCGGTGAATCCGGACCTCGGACCGGTCTCGACGGCGCTGGGCGTGCTCGGCATGCCCGGTGTGACGGCCTTCTGGGGCCTGCTCGACGTCGGCGACCCGAACCCCGGTGACACCGTCGTCGTCTCCGCCGCCGCGGGCGCGGTCGGCTCCGTCGTCGGCCAGCTCGCCCGGATCAACGGCGCGCGCGTGGTCGGCACCGCCGGCAGCGAGGAGAAGGTCGAGTGGCTCACCGAGGAGCTCGGCTTCGACGCCGCGATCAACTACAAGGAGACCGACGACCTCGGCAGCGCGGTGGCCGAGGCCTGTCCCGACGGGATCGACGTCTACTTCGACAACGTCGGCGGCCCGATCACCGACGCCGTCTGGCCCCGTCTCAACGTCCACGCGAGAGTCGCCGTTTGCGGCCAGATCGCGCTATACAACGAGACCGAGGTCCCCACGGGTCCCCGAAAGCTCGCGAAACTCATCGAGACCCGCGCGAAGGTCGAGGGACTACTCGTCGGCGACTATCAGGATCGATGGGGCGAGGCGCTCAAGCGCCTCTCCACGTTCATTCAGGAAGACGAACTCCGCTACCGCGAGAACGTCGTCGAGGGCTTCGAAAATGCCCCCGACGCATTCCTCGGCCTGTTCGAGGGCGAGAACATCGGCAAGCAGCTGGTCAAGGTCGGCGAGCGCGGCGACTGAACGGGTAGCGTCGCGGCTCAGTTTTCCGTTTGGGAACGCGGGTCCGACGAGTCGGTCGTCCGCTCCGCTAGAGCGGCGAACGATAGAGTACGCGACGGAGGAGGGCCGCAGGACCAGCGCACGATGTCAGCGGGGAGGTAACCTGAAAGGGATGTCAGAGGGGCCGGCTGCCCGCATCTCCGAGCTGTCAGACGGGAGTGGGCGGACGGCCGGTCGCAGTCGCAGGGGACGGGCGACAGGCCCCGATCTCGAGGACGCGCCTCGGACGGTGGAGGGCCGGCGATCGAGGCCTATTCGAACGGAGGAACCGCCACACGTTATAGTCAGCGCAAGCTGAAATACCGATTTTAGTTACCGATTCGGGCGGACGGATTCAACCGATCGAGGTCGAAACGGTTAACCACGCTGACAGTGTAGCGGGCGACTATGCTGGATACCCTCATCGGCCTCATCCCCGACGACCCCGTCATCATCGCGGTCGTCGTGATCCTCCTCTCGCTGGTCTTCTTCGCGTATCTCCTCCTGCGACGGACCGTCCTCGAGTTCCGCGACGGAATGCGCGGCGATCGCTGAGCGATCCCAGCGTCATCGAACCCGGTAGAGAAGTTGGTCGGTTATACGGGGAGATAACTGCCGCCTCGAGCGTGGAACGGTCGACTGCGAACTGAAGCGTGACGGTGTTTCGGCGAGCGGAACGTTCATTTCGATAGTATTTGTACAGCGACACATGGCTCCCGCTTCCGGTACCGGGTCGGGCGACGACGATCCAGCGGCGACCACTGACGGGTCGGGCGACGGGCGGTCGAGGCCGTTTCAGCGTCACACTTCCCGCGTCATCGATCGATTCGGCGATCTCTGGGCGTTCGCGCTCGTCCCCCTATTCGTCGCGCTGATCGAGTTCGAGAAGGTACAACGAGCGCTCGACTCTCCCACTCGCGGGTTCGCCATCAACTTCGAGTTCCTCGTGCCGACGCCGCTCGTGACGCTGTGGCGGCTCGCCGATCCGCCGGCACCACCCGCCGCGACGACGCAAGCACCGCGCAGGGAACCGTACGACTCTCCCGCGTTCGGCGACGCCCCCGGTGAGCCGGCTCCGACCGACGGACGGACTGCTCCCGCCGGATCTGCTGGGTCCAGCGAGACGGACGTAACGGTCGAGACGCCGGTCGAAACTGTCGAGGTTCCTCTCGAGGCGATCGGTCTCGAGACGATGACGTGGATCGGACTCGCGCTCGCCGCGTACGCGGTGATTTCGGGTCTACTGATGGCGGGATACGTCGGCGGGATTGATCGACGGCTCCGCGGTGAGCCGATCGCGATCGCCTCGTGTGTCGTCACCTACGCGCCGCGATTCGTCCTGTACAATCTCGTGGTGTTCGGTGCGTTTCTGCTGGTCGTCCCGGTTTTCGCTCTCGCTCCGGGACTGTTCTTGCTCGCGATTCCAGTGATCGTCATCGTCGGCTACGTCTTCTACCCCGTTCCGTTTCTGTTCGTCGTCGACGATGCGCCGTTCCTCGAGGCGTTTCGGCAGGCGGTCCGTCTGACGACCGCGGACGGGCCTGTTCTCAGCTTCGCGCTCTGGCACATCGCTGCCGGAGTCGTCGCGTCGGTGGCCCTGTCGATATCGGTGAGCGCTGGCGGCGCGGGCTTCCTGCTCGCGCTGCTCGTTTCGGCTCCTTTCGGCCTTCTCCTGACCGCTGCGACGGTCTCGTTCTTCCAGACCCACCTCGAAGGCGACGGTCCCGAGATGGCGGGCGGCCCCTCGAGTGGCGACACCGAAACGCCCGTAACAGACGGATATGGCCGGGCGACTGACTGAGTGGGCGGAACCGACCTCGCCGAGCCGTTCGCCGGACGGTTCCCCATCACGAACCGTTTTTTCCTCCCCCCGTCAATAGCGGGGTATGGACCCGCGAATCCGAGAACACGCCGAGATTATCGCCAATCACTCGGTCGACCTCGAGGCAGGGGACAACGTCGTCATCGACGCCCATCCGGTCGCCGAGGACCTGGTCGTCGCCCTCCACGAGGTGATCGGCGATCGGGGAGCGAACCCGATCACGACCAGCCAGCGAACCGGGAAGCGACAGCAGCGCGCGTATCTTCGGGCTGCCGATGACGAGTTCGAGACGCCGGAACACGAACTCGCGCTCGTCGAGAACACCGACGTTTACATCGCCATTCGTGCGACGGACAACGCCACCCAGACCAGCGACGTCGACCCCGAGATCAGCGCGGCCCACCAGCAGGCCCATCGCCCGATTCTCGAGGAGCGCCTCTCGAAGCGCTGGTGTCTCACGCAGTTCCCAGCACCGGCGAACGCCCAACTCGCGGAGATGAGTACGGACGGCTACGAGAACTTCGTCTGGGACGCCGTCAACAAGGACTGGGAGGCCCAGCGCGCCCACCAGGAGCACATGGTCGAGATCATGGACCCCGCCGACGAGATCCGGATCAAAAGCGGTGACACGACCGACGTAACGATGTCCGTCGCGGGCAACCCGACGCTGAACGACCACGGCGAACACAACCTGCCGGGTGGCGAGGTCTTCACCGCACCCCAGCCCGACAGCGTCGAGGGCGAGGTCCTCTTCGACATGCCGCTCTATCACCAGGGCCGGGAGATTACGGACGTTTTCCTCGAGTTCGAGGGCGGCGAGGTCGTCTCGCACTCGGCGGCGAAGAACGAGGAGGTGCTGACCGAAGTGCTGAACACCGACGACGGCGCGCGCCGACTCGGCGAACTGGGTATCGGGATGAACCGCGATATCGACCGGTTTACCTACAACATGCTCTTCGACGAGAAGATGGGCGACACCGTCCACATGGCCGTCGGCCGGGCCTACGACGACACCGTCGGCGAGGGCAACGAGGCCAACGACTCCGCGGTCCACGTCGACATGATCGTCGACATGAGCGAGGACTCGGTCATCGAGGTGGACGGGGAAGTAGTCCAGCGCAACGGCACCTTCCGATTCGAGGACGGGTTCGAAGAATAGCAGGCGTCTTTTTGGGGGTTATGCGCGAGCGAACGACGTGAGCGAGCGGAAACCGGTCCGATCGTGACGGTCCGATTCGAGGAGCAGGGACCGTTCGACTCACTCGAGCCGGCTTTTGGCGTACTCTCGAGGCAAAGTCACGGCTGGAGCCCGCTGAACGTTCACATGCGGTGGCGCGCGCTGGGCCGCGGTGAACTACGAGGCCGAACGAAGTGACGGCCTCGGCTGTGAGCCGCGGCGCAACCCCGTGCGAGGGATGAGCGAAGGAGCGAAGCGACTGAGTGAATCGGCTGGGGAGGGCGTGGCGTCTCCCTGTTGCCACGATAGCAGGACACTCGTCACCATCTGCGGTCGCTGCTCAGACAGGTTCAACGAAGAGTGCGGTTCGAAGCCGCTCGAGCAGTCACGGATCACACCCGCTCGAGCCCCGTTTACGGGCCGACCCCCTGCCGTCGACGCGGTGGTTTCGGTGGTGGCGTCCGGCGACGGGAGGTCGGCTGTCCGCCGGGGCTCGAACCCGACGGAGAGCAGATAGTAGCCACTGAAGGAATGTACACACAGATCGGACAGCCGTCGTGCGATCAGGTGTGCAGTGACGTTCAGTAGCTATGATAGGTGCCCAGCGGAGATATCACTCGCGCTCGAGCAGCCCCGGCGGGACCGAACAGCCACAGGGGGAGGCGAAGCCGGTGTGGGGACCGGTGACGACCGAGAACAGGACCGGATCGCCACAGCGCGGACAGGCGGGGAACGGCGAGTCCTCGTCGTCGCCCGGCTCACGGTCGGTACTCATGGGCCGTGACCTCCGGTTCGGCTCGAGGCCGAGACGGGACTCGAGGCTGGTCGTGGCGGGCGATTCCGCGGTCGTGCGGGACGTTTATATCCCGGTAGAATCAACGCAATCATGGCTTGCAAACGGGTCGCGTTTGGAAGCCACGTCTCGGGTGCTGGTACACCCGGGGCATTTCAGCGCATGCCCCTCGCGACAGATGGAGTGTGGCTTCCGTTCTAATTGTTGAACTATAGAGACTTATAACTACTGAAAGTATGTAGAATAGAGTGGGCGAGGCCTCAAGCGTATTCGAAATTACTTGCTAACGGGCGATCAACCTGATTTGATCTGTAGCATGCGGATAGCAGCGGGAAGTGTCCTGATCTCACTGGCGACAGGGAATTGCCACGCCCTCCCCAGCCGATTTCTGCTCACGGGCGCTGCGGGACGGCTGCGTCGTCCCGACAGTCGCGGCGCGTCGCGCCGCGCACTGCCCGTTCGCATGGTTCGCGGAACCTCCGGTTCCGCGCTAACGCTCGTTCACTTCGTTCACTCGCTCATCCCTCGCGCAGCGTCGTGTCGCGGCTCACCAGTGGTTCGCGGTTCCCTCCGGTCACCGCTCACACTACCGAGGCCGTCACTTCGTTCAGGCCTCGCAGTTCGCCGCGACTCAGCGCGCGCCACCGCATGCCGGTCGGACAGTCCGAAGTGAGACGGCGGTCAGCGACCCGATTCGCGAACCGTTCGAAGACGGGGCGATCGCTCGTTCGGCCGAGTCGGTCGGATACTATCGGACGGATTTATACTCTCGAGAGAGCTATCAGGCGTATGGACGTACTCGTCGCGTACGACGGCTCAAAGCCCGCGCGAAAGGCGGTCGAACACGCGTTTACGACGTATCCCGACGCGGAGATCGTGTTGCTGCGCGTCATCGAGGCGGCGGACAGTTCGACGGAGGCGGGGATCAGTATTATCCAGGAGATGCTGCGGGAGCGAGAGGAGAAGATCTCCGAGGAGTTCCCAGACGAGATCGACGCGATCACCAGCGATCCCGACGTCGAGTTTCGGACCGAGACCGTCGTCGGGCGGCCCGCACGCGAGATCGTCTCGTTCGCAGAAGAGCACGACATCGATCACGTCATTATCGGAAGTCACGGACGGGCCGGGCTCTCCCGCATCCTGCTCGGCAGCGTCGCCGAGAAAATCGTCCGGCGCGCCCCCATGCCGGTTACCGTTATCCGCTAAGCTGAGCCTCGAGCGGAGCCGAACTCGGCCGACAGACCCGCAATCGGTTGTCGACGAAGCCGCGATCAATCGACGCAGCCGCGATTAGTCTTCGACCAGCTCCGCGACCATTTCGGAGACGAACGCCATCTCGTCCTCGTTGATGCCGTGGCCCATCCCCTCGTAGAGCCGTTTCGTGACGTCGGCGTGCATCGACTCGAGCACGTCGGCCGTCTCGTGGACGCGCTCCTCTGGGATGTGGGGGTCGACGTCGCTACAGCCGAGGAAGACGGGCGTTCCCTCGAGGTCGGGGTCGTTCTCGAGGTAGTCGTCGGGATCGATATCCTCGCCGATGAGACCGCCGCTCAGGGCGGCGAGACCGCCGTACCGGCGCGGGTTACGCGCGAGGTACTCGCTGGCGAGGCAGGCCCCCTGCGAGAAGCCGATCAGCATGATCCGCTCGATGGGAATCCCGGCGTCGGTGGCCTCACCGATCGCGTCGCTGATGGCCTGCAGGCCCGACGAGCGGCCGGGCTCGTTCCGCTCGACGGGCGCGAGAAACGAGTTCGGATACCACGTCTGACGGGCTGCCTGCGGCGCGAGGAAGGCGACGCCCTCCCGACCCACTTCGTCGGCCAGCTGGATCATTCCCTGCGCGGTCGCGCCGCGACCGTGAGTGAGGACGAGCGCGGCGGTCGCGTCCTCGAGGTCGGTTCCGCCCGTCGCAAGTTGCTGATCCTGATGGGGACCGTCGCCGCGGTCGTCCGCGCTCATTCGACACCACCGACGCCGGTGCTGGCCTCGGGCAGGTCGTGTTCGATGAGCTCGAGGCCGAGCGCCTCGATCGCACCGCGGAGGTGTTCGTCCTTGGCGTAGTCGGCACCATCTTCCTCGCGGAGCTCCTGTGCCTTCGCCAGCACCTCGCCGCGGCGGTCGTCGGGCACCTCGTACTTGTCCGTCGAGAGCTCGATGACGAGGCCGTTGTTGTCCGTGGTGTAGATCGAGTGGAAGATGCCTCGGTCGAAAACGTTGTACTGGTGGCCCGCGTCCTCGAGCGCCGCCATCGTGTCCTCGTACTCGTCCGGATCGATGCTGAAACAAAGATGGTGGACGGCACCGGTGCCGCCGCGCTGGCCGCGCTGATTCGACGGCCGGTCGTCGCTGACGAAGAAGGTCAGAATGCGACCGTCGCCGGTGTCGAAGAACAGGTGCGTTTGCGAGGGGTCGTCGAGGTTTGGCTGGCGGAGCACAAGCGGCATGCCGAGGAGGTCTTGGTAGAACTCGATCGTATCGGCTTCGTTGCTCCCCCAGATGGTGATGTGATCCGTTCCCGTCGTGTGGACGGGGCTGTCGGGTAGTTCCGGCGTGACTGGATTGGTAGGTTCGGTAGGCATGGTGGGTGAATCGAATCGGTCGTGAATCCGACCGAGGTGGGTTCGAATGCGATCCGCTCGGTTGCGGGTCCGGCGTCTCCACAGCTACGCCGCGAAGACGTCGGCGTCGGCGCGACTACTCCGCGACGTGTTCGCCGAAGACGCGCGCGGCGTCATCGGGAACGTCGAAGTCGTGGTAGTGTTCGCCCTTTACGCTCGAGAGGATGTTGAGTGCTGCGGCGGCCCCGTCGCCGACGGCGATGGCGGCCTGCCACTCCTCGGGGCGGACCATCGCGCCGGTCGCGTACGCACCCGAGACGCTCGTCTCCATCTCGACGCCGACGTCGACGGTGTCCTCGTCGGTGAACTCGACGCCGAGATCCTCGGCCAGTTCCCGGTTCGCACCGGTCGCGAGGACGACGAAGTCGGCCTCGTCGCTGCCCGCCTCGGTCTCGACGGTAAAGCCGTCGCCGGCTTCGCTGACGCCGGTCACTTCCTCGCCCTGGCGACGGTCGACGCCGAAGTCGTCGACCTGCTGGCGGGCCGTCGCCATGAACTCGCTGCCGCCGACCGAGCCGATGCCGAGGTAGTTGAACAGGTGGGCCTTGTGCATCCACGTCCCGTCGGTGTCGAACACCGTCGTCTCGAGCCCGTTCTTCGCGGTGAAGAGGGCCGCACTCAGTCCGGCGGGGCCGCCGCCGACAACGATCACTGTCGCATCGTCCGTAGTCGTCTCGTCGCTCATCGTAGTTACATAGTGTTACTGCAAGGGTATCAATCCCCAGCAACCCCGAAGCCACCACATAACACCAGTGTCAGTGTCGTGAGTTACCATAGGCCACTCATCGGAGCGGTCCCGTGAACGCTGCCAACGGACGGCACGACCTGCGCACGCAGGCTCAATTCATTCGCGTAACTCGTTCGTACTATCGTATCCAACAGGACAACTGTCGGCAGACGGCCCGGTGACGGCTTGCTCGAGGGCCAGACATCGCGTTCCAACAGACATATCCATGAACACTAGCCTCGAGGTGGAGTACTGGGTCGTCGACGACGACGGCGACCTCGTCTCACCTGACACACTGCTCGACGTTTCGCCGCAGGTCGACCCCGAGTTCGTCGAGCCGATGCTCGAGATCAAGACGACCCCGTGTGGATCGATGGCCGAACTCCGCGAGGAACTCGTCGGCCGAATCAGCCGCGTCGTCGACGCGGCACGCGATCGAAACAAGCGACTCGTCCCGCTCGCGACGCCGCTGAACACCGCACCCGCGGACGTCCCCTACCGCGACAAGGAGGAGACAGACCTCCAGCGCCGGATCGTCGGGCCGGCGTTCGACGACGCCCGCGTCTGCGCCGGCACGCACATCCACTTCGAGCAGTCGAACGTCACCGACCAGCTCAACGCCCTGACCGCGATCGACCCGGCGTTCGCGCTGGTCACCAGTTCGGCACACTACCGCGGCGAACGCCTCCTCGAGTGCGCCCGCCCCTTCCTCTACCGGCGCTCGTGTTACGACTCCTGTCCCGAACAGGGCCAGCTCCAGTCCTACGTCGACAGCGTCGCCGAGTGGGAGCAGCGTCTCGAGGACGCCTACGACTCGTTCCGCGAGCGGGCGCTCGAGCGCGGCGTCGACCGGGCCACCTTCGAGGACGAGTTCAGCCCCTACGACGCGGTCTGGAACCCAGTTCGGCTTCGCAAAGCGATGCCCACGGTCGAGTGGCGCTCGCCCGACGCCGCCCTACCGAGCCAGGTGCTTCGACTCGCGGACGACGTGCGATCGATCGTCACCCGCGCGGACGAGAACGGGACGGTCGTCGGCGGCTCGGAACGGAGCGCTTGGCCGGATGCAGCCACCGACGGACCGCTCCGTCTCCCCGAGTTCGACACCGTCGAGTCGGTTACTGACGTCGCCATCCACGATGGACTCGAGGGGGCGGGAGTCAGGGACTACCTGCGACGGCTCGGATTCACGCCCGCGGCGTACGATCCGCTCGCAGACCGGATGACCGACTCGCGACTCGGCGAGCGCCGCGCGAAGAAACTGCGGCTCCGGGCCGCCGATCGGCTCGAGGCCGACCTCGAGCAGCGCCGCGTTCGAGCCTGACGAGATTTCTTAGTTCCGTACCGGATTCCCTGCTCGCGTCTCACTATAGTAACAACTGCAACTATTTACACACTGATCGCACAGCTGTCGTGCGATCAGGTGTGCATTGACTTGCAGTGGCTACTATAGATAGTAGCCGGTTTCAGCGAGTGGAAGTTCGTGCGACTCGCGGTGAATATAGGCCACGGAGCGGATACTGATTGTACAAAAGACACAATAAAAGCGCTCGTCAGATGAACCTACCATTTACACTTGTTACTCGGATCAGTACATCTAAATAACGCCTCAAAAAACACTAAGAAGAGAGATAGCGGTAGATGGTAACGTGAGACAACAAGAACTCATACATCTGCACGCATTACTGTTGGAAATCCGCCGATATCTCGAACGGGAAGAGACGCTTCCTGCCGGTGCATTTGCCGCCTACGACGCGCAATCGGTCCGTCCTACTCACATCCATTGTGGGAAAGACGCACACAAGAAAGCGATTGCCCATCTACTGGGAGATCTCATCTATTCCGTACAGAGCCATCCCCCACCAGACCACACGATAGTATCATAAAATGAACCAGAGGTTTGAGAAAACGGGTCCGATAGAAGTGGCTGCTGTCGTGGCTGAAAACACAAATTCGGCCGACGTGTGCGTTCTCTATCCCGCGGATGCGACTGACGAGCAACTCGAAACGACGTGGGTTCGTGCAGAGGAGGCTGACTATACCTGTGTCGAGGATATTCGATAGTGAGCGACCAATAGTTGGCCGGAAGCGAACAGTCACTCACTGACGGACGGTTTCAGTCACTTTTCTGGGCACCGAACTCGTATTCCCACCTACTGGTATCGAAGCCACTCGAGCCACCGCGCTCCCGTCCGAAGCGCCATCGAAAACTCGTCGCCGAACGAACACCGCGCCGGCTCGGTTTCACAGGGGTTGCCCATCACGAGTTCTACCGTCGGCGAGCCGCCCTCGAAGACGGCCGCGCTCGCGGTCGTCAACTGACCGAACGCGTGCTCGTCCGTCTCGGGTTCGGGATGTCGGCAGATCGACTCGTTTCCCGGCCCGTACTCGTGATCCGCCGCGATCCGCCAGAGGTAGTCGCGGTCGATTTCGTCGCCTCCCGCCTCGAGCAGCGCCGTCGCTCGCTCCCGACGGCGGCGAGAACTCTCCGTCGACGCCGAGCGCGACAGCACGAAGTGATTCGTCCGGGCGACGGCCCCGTCGTCGGCGACCGCGATCCGCTCCTCGAGAGGGTTCACCTCGAGCAAGACAGCATCGGTTCCGTCCGCCAGAAACAGCGTCTGGGCCATCAGCTGCCGCGTCGGGATCGACTCGAGGAGTTCCCGGGCCGCCTCGACGGTGGCACACTCCTCGAGCACGCGCCGGACGACGGTGCCGTTCCGGAACTGCGCCTCGGGCTCGATATCGTCCCGGTTCGCGTCGATGTAGGTGTTCGCGGCGACCAGCCCCCGATCGTTCACGCCCTTGTAGAGCATGACCGTCCCGCAGGTGTCGACGGTCAGAAAGCCGTGGTAGCCGTCGATCGCCGGCTGCTCGACGACCGATTTGGGGCGGGCACCCCGGCCGGCGATGTCGCGATTCTTGAGCACGAGCGAGCCGTCTCGTCCGGTCCGCGACGGCGACACGAGCGCGTTCGTACAGCCGCGCGAGGGATCGGCGGCCGGCTCGGCGGCCAGTTCGTCACAGAGGTCGCTGTACGCGAAGGCGTAGACCTCGTATATATCGGGATCGACGTCGAGGGTCTCGGCCATCGCCTCGTAGGACCGCACGTGTCGGTCTGGCATGCTCTCCCGACTGCGACGCGCGTACTCGAGCAGCGGCTCGAGGTCGACGTTCCGGGCGTCGATCAGCGACTCGAGTTCGGCGACGGCCCACTCGACGGCCTCGCGTTCGGTGTCGGCGCGTCGGCGCGCCTGGTCGGCGAACGTGTCCGGTTCGGACGGCGCGTCCGGACCGGTGAACGCGACCGGCTCGAGGTCGGTGTCGTCCATACCGTCGGAAGGTGATCCAGCGGGTTGTATCGTGGGCCTGAACGAGAAGCCCGGGTACGGGTGAGAGCGGAAATCGTCGGCTCGAACGGCGGAAGCTGAGAGCGGGTACCAGCAGTCGAGTACGGGCGACAGCGAGGACTATCGGGCAGGTATCGAGGTTCGAAAGGGTGTACACGTGTCGGCAGCGGGATGGCGATCGTCGTGCGTGCATCGCGATGATCGGTGCGTCCCCCGTATCCCCTGTGATGCCAACGGCTGGCCCTGCCGACGTTCTATATAACGTTAGTGGCCGACATTAGTGTATCGGAACAAGTCAATTTTTAAATAATATCTGGTGAAGAAGTATCCCCCTTCGGTCGGTCGTCGTTCTCGAGCGTCTGCTGGGAGTCGCGAGCGGTATCGGTCTCGCACCCGCTTCGAATCCATCGTCGAACGACGACCGAACCGGGGTAGTGCGTCTCAGTCGTGTCGGTATCCGAGCGCTAGCACGGCAACGAGTAATCCGACGACGGAGGCACCGACTCCGAAGCCAGGAATACCGTCATCATCAGCGGAGTCAGAGTCGGACCCCGTCTCGGACCCCGTCTCGGACTCCACGGACAAGACGTTCGGTCGCTCTTCGTGGAGGTGCCACGTGGCAGTGTTTCCATCGACCGTCAGCGCGTTCGAGTCCGTCACCTCGCCGGGCATATTGATGACGTACGTCATCTCGCTAAACGTATCGTCTGTTTCGGGATCTTCTACGTTACCGATTTGCATGGAGACCGTTCCGTTCTCCGCCGTTAGTTCCGTGTCATCGAACTGCTCCTGATTGAAATCCGTGAATTCAATTTCGATCGCGTACCCGTCTTCGAGTTCGGTATCGTCGGCGTTCTCGTAGCCAGCGTACCCGTTCTCTTCCGGGAGCATTTCCTCCTCGGCGAACCACGCGGCTACGGTATCGTATCCCTGCTCAGACGCAGTCGACTCCAGAGAACTGTAGGTCTGTGCGTCCGTTTCCCACACCATTCGGAGGGTCTCAAATTCGCCGTCTTCCGTTATCGTGGCCTCCATCTCCATCGAATCACCGTCTTCTTGCGCCACTGCCGACAGTGGCATCGTGACGAGTCCCAACGCCACGACGACGAGCGTCACCGCGAGAATCGTATTCGTTCGTTTCATATTTCACGATTTACTCTCTATCTGTTATATATAGGATTTTCTCTCGAGAGTCCTCCTCATCGATCGAGTCGCCGCAGTGTGTTCGCTATCGCCCGGCGACCGGATGACCGACGCGGTCGCTCGAGCGATGGGCGTGTGGCTCGAGGCCAGCGGAGGCCCTGGAGACGGCGGGGAAACGTCAGACAATCGTTCTGATCGTCTCGGCCAACGACGTGGCCGTCAGGAGTGCCACGAGGAACGTGAGGATCACGGTGCCGATGAAGACCACATTTTCGATCCGCGTGGGGTTGTAATACCGGTGCATCGCGCCGTAGAGTGCCAGCACCGTCACCGGCAGGCCGATTACGCCGTTCACAGCGGGCACCACGAGTGCCAGTTGCACCGCCGAGAAGTCGGTGAACGTGAGGATCGACACGGCGAGGAGCAACGACAGGACGATCAGACCGTTGACGACGATGCGGAACGGCCGGTCACCGAATGCGGTGTCGTTGCCGAACGCCTGGGGAACCATGAACCCGGCCCCGAACAGGGTGCCCGTCGCGCTGGAAAAGGAGGCCGCCCCGGCCCCGACGATGAACACGGTCAGGGCCCAGGGGCCGAGCTCCTCCACGAGTGGCCGAGCCGGATCGACGAGCGAGACCACGCCGGACGGAACCGTGATCGCGGCTACGATCAGCACGGCCATGCTCATCAGGACGGCCGCAACCAGGCCGACGGTGTGGTCCCGTCGGTACTGGCTGACGGTGTCGAACTCCTTCGCCTGGTGCATGCTCGTCTGGATGAAGAAGTTCGGGTAGTAGATTGTCGTGCCGACCAGCGCGATAATCATCGTGAGTGGTCCCATCCTGGTCCGGACCGCCGGGATCAACCCCCGGGCGATGTCGGCGGCCGGGATGTCGATGCCGAGAAAGATCACGAGATACGACCCGAAGACCACGAGAACGAGGATCGCGATGACCGCTTCGATCCGCTGATAGACGCGGAGTTCGATGAGTGCAATCCCGGCGGCACCACTGAGGATGGTGGCGATCAGAACGTTGTCGAGCGGGGTGAGAAACGCAAGTGCGGCCCCCGTCAGCGCGTAGTTCGCCACGCTCCAGAGGTGCATGATGAACGCGATGAACACTGCGAACGCCTTCGCGGCAGGTGACCCGATAACGTCGCGAATGTACCCCATGAGTGGCCGATCGAGCACGGCCAGCCGTGCGGACATCTCGTGGACCGCGAGACCGACACCAAGGGAGAGTGGGAGGACCCACAGGAGGGTGAACCCAAACGATACGCCGATGGAAGAGAGAATGTAAATCGACCCAGCGCCGAAGATGTTCGCCGCAAATATCAGCCCCATGCCGTAACTCCGAAACAGGTTCCGTACGTATCGGTACGAGTCGTCGTTCCACTGGACGTTGTTCATCGGCGGTCGACCCCGTTGTCGGCGGCGGCGGGCGGAACCGTACCACACCGGTTCGGCGGCACATAGTCCATTGTGTGTAGTGGGTTCCGCCCGTCACCGGGGCGTGGCACAACGGAGATGACCTGCATACGAATGCTGATGAGCGGTCAATGAAATGGGGCTGACCCCTGACAATGAAAGTAGCTTACACAAGCGGCCGTTCACCATCGAAACGCCGGCCTCATCCTCTACGTCGCTTCGATCTCGAGCGGGCCAGCTGGCACGACGCGAGGGTCGGGAACGGCACGCCCGTCGAGAGCAAGTCGACGATGCACGAGCATTCCGATGGACAGCCCGGTATGGAAGGTCTACCGCGAATACGACGAGAAACTCCGGCGTCACGACGGCTGGTACTGTTTCGTCGTCTATCGGCCACAGAGGCGATCGGCTGCACGATCCGTTGTGAGAAGATGGTCCGCTCGAGTGATTTCCCGCTACTCCGCTGGCGGTGATCACCGCGGGACCAAACAAGCAAAAATCGCGATTAATACCATTTTTTGACAAAACGGCAGGTGGTGGATGCCTCCGAATGGATGGGGGAGAGGATGGTCGGAGGCAATCCGTTGTTATCGATAATTATTATTGATTGTTCCGGTAGTAGTCATACAGACGACAAGATTATGTCTATGTAATGCAAAGAAGCGGATGGCGGGGGAGAGGATTCGGTCGTTGGCCGACTGAATCCGTCCGACTTCGAGACAGACGGAACCTCGCCGCACCTGAGATCGGTCCGACTTGAAAGTCAACTTGTCAAACTTGATCTCAAACCCTCCCACCCAACACATCACCTATGGGGGGTGGGGGCTCCGACGCCGGCCCCTGGCCGGCGTTTCTCGAGGCAAGAATTCAATCAGTAGTGACAGCGATGTCGGTATCGACTTCGAACGTCACTACTCGAGTCGAGAGCGTCTCGGCGATCTCCCGGCGCTACTCGAGCGTGCGGTCGTCGCGCTCGAGGACGCGCCGAGCTGCGGAGACCAGCGCATCCACGTCGTTGCACGCGAACGCGATCGCGTTCGATCGGTTGCAGTCGTAGAAGCGGGCTGCTTTCTGGATGGCATCGAAGCGCCATTCGTTACCGTCGTCGGTCCGGACGCGCACCGATCCGGGAGTCTCGTTGTGAGACATGGCCGTGAACACAACCCGCCTATCCTAGTTTTTTCGGTTCACTCAAACAATCTCAGTTTATAAAGAGGGGTTCGGGATCGCCATGATCGTCGCGATCACCGGTACGTTCTCATGGGCGATGGGCCGAATATGAACACAGCCGGTATTCGGTTCGTGTTCATATCGAGGGAATCGTTCTTCGCGACGTGCAACTCCAGGCAGTTGAGTCGAAAGGGTGCTTCATTATCTTCTATTCACTTGGAAGTTGGCTGAACGCCGCGATAACTATGTGTGCGTATTGTTCGTCCATGGATACGACCGCCCTGGCTTCCTCTTAGCCGCGTAGTCACGCACCTCACCAATCAAGGAGTTTCTCACCGGCCAAAGGGGCGATAACGGCCCCACCGACGGCGATCGCGGAGCCGAAAAACGTGGCCAGTAGTGGCGGTTCGACAGCATACATCAGCGCGAAGAAACCGCCTGCCAATCCGAACACAACGAATCCAGCAGCTGCCTCTCGGCGGTTTGACGGGTGAGCGGGCGTTGAATCGGCGATGCCACGCCAGACGAGCCACCCGCCGACGCCACTTCCGAGCGCGGCCACGCTCTCGAAGGTGGCTCCCTGGATTAGTCCCAGGGCGCCAGCACCGACCGCGATGAGGAGTACTCGAGCAGGGGCAGTACCTCGATCGGCGATCACGTAGAGCACACCCAGCACCACCACTCCGAAACCGACCCCGACTACGACATCAACGAGATAGTGGACGCCCAAGATAAGTCGTGAGAGCGAGACGAGACCGACGACGGCTGCGACTCCGAGCCACCCCGGCGAAAATTTGTCTTCGAAGACGACGAGTGCGAACCCACCCCAGACGATCGTACTCCCGAAGGCGTGGCCACTCGGAAATCCGGGGCCCGACCCAGTCGCGATCGAAGCTAACACGCCCTGGAAGACGGCTGGAAGCCACGCAATGACGGGTGGCTCACCCGCTCCCGGGGGCCGAGGGAGCAGAAAGAAATGCTTGAGCACCCCGATGAGAGCCACGTACGTGAGTAGGAGACCGAGCACAAACAGGCCACGCCGCCGATCGATCCCCCACCGCGGAAACTGATCGCCGGCGACGTACAGAAGACCCCCCAACAGGAAGAGAAACCAAACGTCGCCGAGCTGGGTTAGTAGAGCGAAGACTATAAGAACGGGTTCTGACGCTGACTCGTGAAGCACCTCGGCCAGCCCGAGACCACGGTCACCTCCGAACATACTCGTACGAGAATATATCGGCTTCAGTTCCGTTAAGACCTTGGTCTGTACTTACCGCTCGGCGATAGTCTAATCTCTTCCCCCCCTAAGCGGACTCGACAACACTCGTTATCGAGGTCCCATCCTCTCCTACTGCTGGAGCAGCACCGTTCTACCGTCTCGAATCGGCCAGTCTGACTTTTCGCTAGCGCGGCGCGCGCTCTGCGCGCCGCGCAATTGCCCTGCCCCCTTAGGGGCATTTACGGCAATCTCTCCTCTTTCGTTCAGGTAGACGATTTTGAGTAGGCTGATACCAAGACATGCGTATCTAACGCTAGCACTTTTACCAACTATCGGTGATGTTGCCAGAGTCGTGCTGAATACAGCGCGCGAATGTCGCACGAGATCAGCCCCGGTTTGCGAAAGTGGAGATCGCTCAGTACAGGTCAAGTAGGTATTGGATCGACGACTGATTTATCTGGGAGATAGCAGAGACTGCGTGCTGAATGCAGAGGTGGAAGTTAGCCTGGAAGGGACATTGAGTTTAGAGTGGAGAACCCGCATCACTCAATAGTCATTTACTCCCTCTTGATACACTCGGCGTATGCAGGACACCATCAACGAAGATTTGTTCCTCGTGGGTCAGAGTGACTTGAGGATCGGAATATTGGAACGTAAAGGTCCAGTCGCCCTTCTCTTGCTCATACACTTTCTCTAATATTTCTGGGTCGATGTACTCGTACAATGAATCGAGTTCCCCTGGTTCTACCTCATCTTGGGCGGCCACCGCTTTGACAACGTTGGTGACAACGTCAGTTCGCATCATCGTTAATTTTCTTCTGTATAATCCTACAGTTGTCAATCAAGGGTTCGGGGATTTCGTCCATCGACTCGAACACGTTCTCAACGATAAATGCCGGTTCCGCAAAGTTGGGGCCACGCTGGACACAGAACCGTTCGGAATCCCAGCGAACGTACCCTTCTTCGGCGAGCTTAGGGAGGTGATGATGGCGCAAGTGAATAGCTAATGACTCAGAGTTCATCGACTGGTTAGGGGATTCTGCAGCCTCAGGTAGCGAGAGCCGTCGCTCTTGTGGCACATCCAGCAACGAATTGATAATCTCTCGCCGCGGCTCGACAGAAAGGATGTCAAATAACTTATTCCACCGCTCAGCCCATTCCTCATCGTTAGACGGACTTGCAGTCATACTCTGGCCAATTGTCTCTACGCACTTCACCCTTGTTGGCGTGCAACTTTTGATAATTTCTACATTTTAACTTTACCACCTCTATCGAGGATCTCCATCTTAGCCGACCTTGCAGCTAATCCAGCGAACTGTACTGCGAGTGTGTGCTGTGTATTCAGCACGGCTCTACAGAAGTCACTAATAGTTGATAGAGGCACCAGCGTTAGATTCGCAGATCTACGGAACGGCTGGTTCAGTAGGGCGGGCGTGAAACAAACGAGATCCTCGTACTAAACTCATCCTCTGTAGTCAGCACGCCGTTTCTGACAGTGTTTACGCAGAATGAGTAGCCGCTGCTGAGTAGAAAGCGCAAATTCATCAGTCCAGTCGGTTCTAAACATCGATTAAATTCCCCGGACAGTCTCGATGATTTCCATCGATTCGAGAATCATCCAGAGGAGGAACAATCCGTATAGGCAGAGAAAGCCGTATGCTTCGTGGTCGGTGAGTTCGAGGTCCGTGCGTGTAAACACGACGCAACTAAAGTTGTGAAAATCAGCGTCTGATGAAGGTGTAGTTGCGCAAACGAAATGAAGGGGTAGTGTTGCCACTATGGAGGCCGGTTCAGCGGTCGGCGACAGCGCCGACGAATCCGGTTTCAGAGCCGCCGCTTGGAGTCTTTCAGGTCAACTCGACGCCACGGAGTACGGTCGGATCGTTCCCCGATCGCGACCACTTCTCGAGAGCCTCGCTCGCGAGCGCATGGAGGTTCTCAAAACGGTCCGACTTCAACCGGGAGAGAATCGTATCGATCCGCATCCGCCGGGGCTCGCCCTGGTCGTCGAACTCGAGGCTGACCCCAGTTTTCTCGAGCCCCATTCGATCTCAGTGAGTACTGTCGCTGATGAATGGTTCGTGGCCGAACGCGGGCACGATGGGATTATGAACTACGCCGTCGGCTCGCTCCGCTCGCCGCCGTCTAGTTCAAATCCCATCTCTGTCTGTGATTCGCTCCTCGCGTCCGTTTCCGTGAAACTACGTTTCACGACGTTCCGCTCACTGGTTCGCGGAACCGTCGCAGAATCACGGGCACGATGGGATTTGAACCCACGACCGTCGGATTAGAAGTCCGACGCTCTTTCCGGACTGAGCTACGTGCCCTCGAGTCCGAATCCACGACGGAACGGCATAAGCGGTTGGGATTCTCGTCGCAGTCAACCGCTCGCTACGGTATCAAACAGGCGAACGGAATTCGAACGCGGTACCCGACGGTACCCGGTGATTCGCACAAAAAAGGTGCGTCCTCGTGAGTACCCGCGTCGGCACCGGCCGGCGTCAGAACTCGACCTCCGCATCGTCGTCGCTCGAGTTCTCGGTGTCGTTGCCGCCGGACTCGTTGATGGACGCGTTCTCCGTGTCATCACCCGTCCCGTCGTCGGATTCGTTCCCCACGCCGCCGTCGGACTCGTTGTCGGATTCGTTGCCGAGTCCGCCGTCATCCGACTCGTTACCGAGCCCACCGTCGTCGGACTCGTTACCGCCATCGCCGGAGCCGAGGTCCTCCGAACCGTCCGTTCCGTCCGACTCGTCGTCCGGCGAGTCCTCGCTGGATTCGCCGTCGTCCGAACAACCTGCGACTGCAGCGATCAGTCCGGCACCGGCTCCGGCCGTGAATCGACGCCTGGTGAGTATCTTGTCTGTCATGGTACGCACCCGTCTCCGCAACGGACTGCCACATAACGGCGTCTCTCCGTTTCAGCGATCAGTCAGAGTTTGATCGAATTGCCTCGAATTGGAACGGTTGAGCGAAGTACGACCGTCGAACGCGTCGGTTCGATGCGAGCGAACTCATCGATAGCAGGCGCATAAGCCGCGCCGACTCGAGCGAGACCGGCTGTCGAGTTCGACCCCGCTCGAGGGGCGGCCGACTCGGAATGTAACGCGGCGAATGTCGATCCTAAAACCGTTGCAGCGAACCGATGGATGGTCCGACCGCCGAGCGGAGACGGTGCAGTCCGGACCGAACGGCGAACACAGCGTTTATGCACGTCTCGCCGGTACGTAGTCTCGATGCACGTCATCGGAACGGTCGGGCTCCCCGGAAGCGGCAAGGGCGAGGCCGCGACCGTCGCACGCGAGGACGGAATCCCGGTGGTCACGATGGGCGACGTCGTCCGCCAGGAGACGGCCGACCGCGGGCTCGACCCCGCGACGGATCACGGCACGGTCGCGCAGGCGCTGCGCGAGGAAAACGGCCCGGCGGCCATCGCCGAACGATCGCTGCCGATGATCGAGGATCGCCTCGAGGCCCACGAGACGGTGCTGGTCGACGGCATCCGCTCGGGCACCGAGGTCGACGTCTTCGAGGACGAGTTCGAAGACGCGTTCACGCTGGTCAGTATCGAAGCTCCCTTCGAGTTGCGAGCCGAGCGGATCGACGAGCGCGGCCGGGACGCGAGCGAGGCCGACGGCGGCGAGGGGCTGGCCGCCCGCGACGAACGCGAGCGCAGCTTCGGAATGGACGATGCGATGGCCCGCGCCGACGTGGTCGTCGAGAACACCGACTCGCTCGAGGCGTTCCACGATCGGATTCGGTCGATCGTCCGGGGAACCGACGACGAGAAACGTGCCGAGGCCGAAGCGGACCCATGAGCGAGATCTACCGCGTCGACGTGGAGATTACGGCACCGATATACGACACCGAGGTCACGAGTCGCGTGATCGACGCCGTCGCGAATATCTTTCCCACCGCCGACCTCGAGGAGGAGTTCGGCGAGGTCAGGGGCGAGGCCCACACGCTCGATCACTTTTCGGAGCAGTTGCACCGCCAGGAGATCCTCGACACCGCCCGCGGCGAGTTCTTCGCCAACCGCGAGGGCGACGCGTTCACCTTCGCGCTGAAAAAGCAGGCGGCCTTCGAGGACTACGTCAACTTCTCGGTCGGCAAACCCGACGAACTCGGCGAGATCGCCGTCCGGGTCCGGGTCGACGAACCGAGCCTCGAGGAGTACGTCGACCACATCGCGCCGCCGACGGAAGACGGGCGGCCGGTCGACACCTGAATCGGCGCTCCCGAGTCGCGACTCATTGTTCTGTCTGTCCCACTGTGCCGCTCGAGTCGGTCTCGAACCCGGTCACTCGCGGTCGCGCTCGAACAGCGCCGGCGGGTGTCCGTTCAGCGAGTGGCCCTGCCAACTGATAGGGGTCGACCACGTAGGGCCGTCAGATGCACGACACGATATCCGTCGCGGAAATCATGGTCGAGGATGTCGTCACCGCCCCGCCGAACGCGACCGTCACCGAAGCGGCGACGCTACTACGCGACGAAGGCGTCAGTTCGGTACTCGTCGTCCGAGACGGTGACCCCGAGGGTATCATCACCGAGGGCGACTTCGTGACACAGCTCTGTGAACGACGGGATCTCGGCCACCTCGAGCTATCAGCGGTCATGTCGTCACCGCTGACGACGATCGAACCGACGGCCTCGATCGTCGACGCCGTGGCGCTGTTGCGGTCGACGGACATCGAACACCTGCCGGTCGTCTCGAGTCCCGAGCGGACGAGCGAGACGGCGGCGGATGACGGCACCGGCGAACTGGTGGGAATCGTCACGACGACCGAACTCACCTACTACGTGCCACAGCTCGTCCACCGTGCGACGGAGTCACGCGAGCAACCGCCTCAGCGACGTGTGCGGACCGACACCCTCTACGAGCGCGACGACTGGGAGTTCGAGTACCGCGGCGCGGACGAGACGGCCGTCTCGGTCGGCGACGTCGCACGGTTCTCGAAGCCGATTTCCGAAGACGACGTCGAGGCCTTCGCGTCGGTGACCGGCGACACCAACCGGGTCCACCTCGACGCGGCCTACGCGGCCGAAACGCGCTTCGGCGAGCGGATCGTCCACGGCGTCCTCGCGAACGGGATCGTCAGTGCGGCGCTGGCCCGGCTCCCGGGACTGACGATCTATCTTTCACAGGAAAGCAGCTTCCGCGCCCCGCTCCCGATCGGCACCCGCGCCACCGCCGTCTGCGAGGTCGTCGAGGACCTCGGCCGGTCGAAGTACCGGATCGAGACCGACGTGCTCGACGGCGACGGCACGACGGTCCTCGAGGGGGACGCGGTCGTGCTGATCGACGACCTCCCGCCGGCGGCCGCCCGCGAGCGCGACGCTGCGGCGACCGGGTCGTCCGACTAATCGGGACAGGAACCGACCGCATCGAGCGAGTCCTCGCCCTGATTCCGGTGGTTCTCGGCAGCGATCGGGTCTCTGGCCGCCGCGGCGGCTGCCGCCTCGGCGAACGCCGCTGCCGCGTCTCGCAGGTGTCCGTTCTGACACGACGCCGTCTCGAAGTAGTCGGCGTATCCCTCCGGGGACTCCGACCGCCCGGTTTCGAGTCGGTCCAGCGACGCCGCAAACGTCGCTTCGGCGGTCTCGAACTCCGCCTGCGCGTCCTCGTACTCGTCGTTTTCCAGCTGGTCCCGGCCGCGCTCGAGCGCGCCGAATCCGTCGTCCTCGCTCAGCGTCGCATCGTACGTCTCGGTGAGCGTCTCGAGCGACGTCACCGCATCGCCGAGCGCGGCCGCGCCGTCCGCGAGATCCGCGAGATCGATGCCGGACAGTTCGCCGAGCCGATCGCCGTCGATGGATTCGATCGTCGCCGTCGATTCCTCGTGGCGCTCGCGCGCCCCGGTGACGGTCTCGTTGCGTTCGTCGACGGTCTCGTTCGCCGCATCGAGGTCCCCGTCCTCCTCGAGCGCCGCGTTGACGGCCTCGATATCGTCGGTGATCGTGTCGTCGGTGACCGCCACGGTCACCGCGATGAGGCCCTCGAGAGCGTCCGCGTACGAGCGAAGCGTCCCGATGTCGCTCGTCCGGTCGTCGCCCAGTTCCGATTCCGCTGTCTCGAGGTGCTCGCGCGCCGCCGAGAGGTGGCTCCGCGGCTCCTGTGGGTCGAACTCGACGTCTTCGGGATTCTCGAGGTCGTCGAGGGCGTCCAGCGACTGTGCAGCCTTATTCAGACTGCCCGCAGCGCGGTCGAGCGCGCGTTCGCCGGTCCGATCGCTGACCGCGACGTTGTCCGTGTCCGACGAGCCGGTGAGCCCACCGAGACAGCCGGCCATCGCTGCCAGGGTTCCTGTGCTCACACCGGCCGCGCCGGTACGAGCGAGATACTGCCGACGATTCATTGGTACCCGAGGATTCGTCTAGAAGTCCATTAACGTAGTGGCAGCGAGAGAGCCTTCCGAACCGACAGGACGGAAGCGTTTCGTGAGGCGGGTATTGGCGAAACGCGGGCGAGATCTACCCGAACGGCCCCATACCGCCCATGCCGCCGCCACCGCCACCGCCGCCCTGTTGCATCTGTTTCATCATGCGCTGCATCTCCTGTTCCGAACCCATGCCCTGGAACTGCTTGATGGTGCGTTCCATCATCTTGTACTGCTGGAGCAGTTCTCGGACCTGCTCCTCGCTGGTCCCCGAACCGCGGGCGATGCGCTTGATCTGACTCGCGCCGATGGCCTTGGGGTACTCCTTCTCCGCGTCGGTCATCGAGTCCATGATCACCGAAAAGGCCCGCATCCGGTCCTGGGTGACGTCCATCGCGTCGTCGGGCAGCTGATCCTTGATCCCGCCGCCGAGGCCGGGGATCATGTCCATCACCTGATCGAGCGGCCCCATGTTGTTCATCGCCTCCATCTGTTTCTGCATGTCGTTCAGGGTGAACTGGCCCTGCAGCATGTCCTCGGGGTCCCAGTCGTCCTCCTCGATCTCGGTCTGCTCCATCGCGCGCTCGACGCGCTCGGCGAGCTGACTGAGGTCCCCCATCCCGAGCAGCCGCGAGATGAAGCCGTCGGGCTCGAAGCGCTCGACGTCCTGGACCTCCTCGCCCGTCCCGAGGAAGGCGATCGAGGAATCGGTCTGGTCCACCGCGGTGAGGGCACCGCCACCCTTCGCGGTCCCGTCTAACTTCGTGATGACGACGCCGTCGATCCCGATCGAGTCGTCGAACTGCTGGGCCTGATCCTTCGCGCCCTGTCCGATCGCGGCGTCGAGAACGAGTAGGGACGTGTCGGGTTCGACGACGCCTTCGATCTGCTCGATCTCGGCGATCAGGTCGTCCTCGAGCGCGTGGCGACCCGCCGTGTCCACGATGTGGACGTCGGCCTCGCTCGTCGCCTCGAGGCCCTCGCGGGCGATTTCGACGGGGTCCTCGCCGTCGGGATCGCCGTAGAAGTCGACTTCTGCGCGCTCGGCCATCTCCGCGGCCTGGTCGTACGCGCCGGGGCGGAAGGTGTCCGTCTGAATGACGGCCGGTCGGAGCCCCTTCGTGGAGAACCACCAGGCCATCTTCGCGGCGGACGTGGTTTTACCGGACCCCTGCAGCCCGGCCAGCAGGATGGTCTGTTCCTCGAGGGGCAACTCGGTGGAGTCGCCGATGAGGTCGACCAGTTCCTCGTAGACGATGCGGAGGACGAAGTCCCGCGCCGGGGTGCCGGCCGGGGGTTCCTCCTCGAGGGCGCGCTCTTTGATGTTGTCCGACAGCGCCATCACGAGCGAGACGTCGACGTCGGCGGAGAGCAGCGAGCGCTGGATCTCCTTGACGATCTCCTCGATATCTTCCTCGCTGAGTCGCGACTTCCCGCGGAGCTTGTCGAGGGTGCCCCGCAGAGAACTCCCGAGATCGTCGAGTACCATTTGCTGGGTCTACGGGGCGATGGTGTTAAAGGCTTTTTCTACGGCCGACGCGATCGGCTCGGTTTGCCCGCTCGAGCGCTCATCGCCCGAACCGATCGCCTGGCGTCGGAGAGTATTTCAGCCGACCGCGACAACTCCCACGTATGAGTTCCGACGCAGATGTAGATCCCTCGGAGTACGAGGCGCTCGCGGACGCGGACGTGACCATGCGGCAAAACGAGCACGGCCTCCACATCGCCGACGACGAGGAGACCGGCGTCTCGAGCCAGGGACAGACGCCCGAAGAGGCCCTCGCGAATCTCGCGGCGGCGGTCGAGGGATACGCGGACGCGACGGACGACGATCCGGGCGACGACTGGCTCTGAGACGAGCCGCGTGCGACGACGCCCCGAGATGGCCGAGAGAGTCGGTATCAGTACACGTTTTTTCGAGAGGAGGACCAGATCGGATATTACCACCGGCGATGGATCTGTAAGCGTCGCATGGCAGACACACCGCACGAGCCGTCAGGACAGGTGGAATCGACGAAGACGAACGCCGCGTTCGGTCGGCGACGCGTTCTCCGAGCCGGAACGGGGCTGGTTGCGACGACGCTCGGAATCGCAGCGTTCGGCGGACAGGCCGCCGCACACTTCCCGGCCGACCTCGAGATCGAGATCCGACCGGGCTGCGATCGCGCGCCGATCAATCCGGACAGTCGCGGCGTAGTCCCGGTTGCCGTCCGACAGACTGACGAGTTCGATCCGACGAGCGAGCCGGTTCGATACCGGTTCGGTGCGCCCGACGTCGTCGGTGACGGCGGCGGCGGTGCCCGACCGATCGGTGACGGTCACCTCATCGACGCGGATCGGGACGGCCGACCGGCTCTCCTCCTGTTCTTCCGAGCCGACGAGACCGGGTTCGACGGCGGCGAATCAACTGGCCGACTCGAGTGGGAACGCGACGACGAGGGGAATCACGGACTCGCGGGAACGGCGCCGGTAACGATCGTCGGCCGGCGCGGCAGGGACTGATCGGGGTTCGCATAGCAGGCCCCCGTTTTACGCGGCCGTTCGTGGTTTCGAACGGTATGGACGCGTACGACATCGTCGTCCTCGGCGGCGGATCGGGGAGTCAGGTCGCGACCGCGGCGGCCGACCGGGGACTCGAGGCGGCCGTCGTCGAACCCGGGCCGCTCGGCGGGGCCTGCATCACGCGGGGCTGCGTTCCCTCGAAGGCGCTCATCCACCGCGCGGACGTCGCGGAAGGCGTGCGCGGAGCCGAGAAGTTCGGCGTCCCCGCTCGGTTGCACGAGATCGACTACGGCGAGATCACGGAATCGGTTCACGACACGGTCTACGAGAAGGCGAACAGTCAGGAATCGAGCCTGAACGACAGCGAGAACGTCACGCTCTACCGCGGCGAGGGCCGATTCGTCGACGACCGAACGATCGAGGTCGAACTGAACGGCGAGGGGAACGAAACGGCGGAGATCAGCGGCGAGACCGTCGTCATCGCCGTGGGGGGCCGACCGATGGTCCCGCCGATCGACGGCCTCGAGGACGTCGACTTTCTCACGAGCGACGACGCGCTCTTCCTCGAGGAGCGCCCCGACGAACTCGTGATCGTCGGCGGCGGCTACATCGGTGCCGAACTCGGCTATTTCTTCGGCGCGCTGGGGGCCGACGTCTCGATCGTCGGCCGTAGCGACCGGCTCGTCCCACGGGAAGACGACGACGTGAGCGAGGTCGTGACGGACTCGCTCGAGACGTACTGCGACGTGTACACCGGCTACGAGGCGGCCGAGGTCGAGGAAGGTGACACGGTCGTCGTGACCGCGGAGCCGAGCGACGGCGATGAGGAGGAAGGGGACGGTAACGCGGTCGAACTCACCGCCGACGACCTCCTGCTCGCGACCGGGCGGCGGCCGAATACCGATACGCTCGACCTCGAGACCACGGGCGTCGAAACGGACGACACGGGCTACGTCGAGACGGACGATCGGCTGGAGACCGCCGTGGACGGGGTCTGGGCGCTCGGCGACGTTCTCGGCGAGCAGCCGTTCAAGCACGCGGCCGACGACGAGTCGAAAGTCGTCGCGGCGAACGTGCTGGACGATGCCGGGGAGACGATCGACTACGAGGCGATGCCCCACGCGATCTTCACCAGCCCGCGGGTCGCGAGCGTCGGGCGAACGGAGGGCGAACTCGAGGACGCGGGCCACGAGTACGAGGCCGTAACCGTCCCCTACGGGACCGCGCCGATGGGGATGATCCTCGAGGCCGACGACGGCTTCGTCAAAGCCATCGCTGGACCCGACGGCGAGATTTTTGGCTGTCACATCGTTGGGCCACAGGCCGCGACGCTGCTCCACGAGGTGGTCGTCGCGATGGACGGCGGCGGCACGGTCGACGACGTCGCGGGGCCGGTCCACGTCCATCCCGCGCTGAACGAGGTCGTCTACGCGGCGTTCGACGAGCTATCGGACTCGAAATATTCGACGGCGCCCGATTGGCGAGACGTGAGCGGGCGGGACTGAGGGGATTCGCTGGCGATCAGTACGGACGGTGGATCGAGCGATGTCGGACCCGCGGAAAAAATACCGCGCAGAGGAGTGAACGCGTACCGCTCCCTATTCCACGATGAACCCGCTTGCCAGCTCCAGGACCTCCGATTTGGAGCGCGGATCGTCGAACGCCTCGGGGAATCCGATCTCGCCGTTGAGCTCTCGGAGGAACGAGGCGTGACGCGCCTCGACGCTGTGGATGCTGAGCGCCGGCGCGATAAGTTCGAACGTATCGATATACGGCGCCGCACCGGCGTACGCCGAGACGCCGACGTCCTCGAGGGTGGCGGCGGTGGCGATGAACTCCGCCGGATCCTGGACGGCCGTCCCGAAGTCGAACTCCGGTGGCTGGACCGGTTCGCCGCCCAACGCTTCCACCGTCTCCGCGAGGACTTCCACGTGCCGTATCTCGTGATCCCGAACGACGCGGAGTCGGTTGAGGACCCGGTCCCCGATCGGCCCCCACTCCTCGAAGTGCTGTTCGAGAGCCGATTCGTCGATGTTCCGGATCCCGCGGGTGTAGAACGTCGCCTCGAGATACTCGAGGGTGAGCGCGTAGTTGAGGATGTCGACGTCGCTCCCGAATTCGTCGGGGACTGCTTCGGGCGGCTGCTCCGCCGATTCTTCCGTTGCCGATTCGTCACTGGTTTCGTGATGGTGGTCCCCACCAGTCGCCGCAGCACTGCCGACGGCCCCCGTCGACAGGGCGCCAGCGATGCCGCCGAGGACGGGTCGTCGACCGATGTCAAACCGATCTGAATTGTCGTTAGTCATGCTTGGGGAGTACCCGGGCGGAACGAGTGAGACCGGCCAGTAAGTACCGAATCATCGTTTCTGCGTCCAACGTACAGTTCCGCCGAACATCTCCGCGATCGGAACAGAGGACGCCGACGGCAATTCATGCGTACGTGAACCCTGTCGATTCGGAATCGGTGGGAGTCACGCGGTCGAGACGGAGACGGAAACCGGGACGAGTCGGTCGCGGAGCGTCAGTTGTCGTCGGCCGTCGAAACGGGACCGGTCTCGACCTCGCCGTCGTTGGCGAGCCACTCCGTCAGACTCCCCTCGTAGAAGCGGACGTTCTCGTAGCCCAGCGCCCTGAGGACGACGTAGGTGTGGCTGATCCGGCGGGCTGTGTTGCAGTAGAGGACGATATCTCGGTCCGGCGTGATTCCGTGCTCGGCGAGCAGTGCCTCGAGTTCCCCCTCGGGTTTCAACCGCCGCGTTTCGTCGTCGACGACCTCGCGCCAGTCGAAGCGCACCGCGCCGGGTAACCGGGCCTCCTCGAACTCGTCTTGCTCGCGCGTGTCGACGAAAACGGCGTCGCGCTCGAGGGCGTCCGCAACGGCGTCGTAGCCGACCAGCGGGCTCTCCGAGGGCTCGAGCGGATCGGGCTCGTAGTCGGTCGCCTCGATTTCGGGCGTCTCGCTCGTGGTCTCGTACGCCCGGTTCCAGGCGCTGTAGTCGCCGTCGAGCAGGCGGATGTCGTCGTGGCCGTACTCGAGGGCGGTGAGCACGAACCGGGCGGCGAAGACGCCGTGGGTGTCGTCGTAGGCGACGATCGTGTCGTCGGGATCGATCCCTCTCTCGCTGAGCAGGTCGGCGAATGCCTGGGCACCGGGCAAGGTACCGCGATCGACGTCGCTCTCGTCCCGGTAGCTGTCGAAGGGGACGTTCACTGCACCGGGGAGGTGACCGATCCCGTCGTACTCCCAGGCGTCCCTGACGTCCACGATGCGTACGGTCGGATCGTCTAAACGCGCTGCGAGCCAGTCGGGGGAGACGACGACGGATTCGTCCATTAGGCGACCGATACGAACCGCAGATCCGAGTACGCACCGGTTTCGCGACGATCCCGGCTACCGGGACAGTGGCAACTCTTGCTTGTTTTTGGTGGAGTTCCTGTCCTGTCCCGCCCTCTTGCTCCAGCAAACACCGCGAATCCGACGAATACAGCCGCTGTACGAACGGTGCTGTGGATCATCGATCCCAGTGGCGGCAATTATTTCCGACAGAGTCGACTGGTGTCCGAATTGACCGGTTAAGTAGTCCCTTTGTGTGTCCCCGTCCATAGAACGAGTATGGCAAACGACTACGCCAAAGACGTACTCGTCACGGCTGACTGGGTCGAGGAGCGCCTCGACGACTTTCAGGACGACGGCTCCGACCTTCGACTGGTCGAGGTCGACGTCGACACGGAAGCATACGACGACGCACACGCACCCGGCGCGATCGGGTTCAACTGGGAGACGCAACTCCAGGACCAGACCCAGCGAGACATCCTCGACAAGGAGGACTTCGAGGACCTCCTCGGGAGCCACGGCATCAGCGAGGACGACACGGTCGTCCTCTACGGTGACAACTCCAACTGGTTCGCCGCCTACACCTACTGGCAGTTCAAGTACTACGGCCACGACGAGGTCTACCTGCTCGACGGCGGCCGCGAATACTGGCTCGAGAACGACTACCCGACCACGGACGAGGAGCCCGACTTCTCCGACGCCGAGTACGAGGCGGCCGGCCCGCGCGAGAGCATCCGCGCCTACCGCGAGGACGTCGAGAACGCGATCGATCGCGGCGTTCCGCTCGTCGACGTTCGCTCGCCCGAGGAGTACTCCGGCGAAATCCTCGCGCCCCCGGGACTTCAGGAGACCGCCCAGCGCGGCGGCCACATCCCCGGCGCGAAGAACATCTCGTGGGCCGCCGTGACCAACGACGACGGCACCTTCAAGGATCCCGAAGATCTCGAGGAGCTCTACGCCGACGAGGACATCGACGGCGACGAGACGACCGTCGCCTACTGCCGCATCGGCGAGCGCTCGTCGGTCGCCTGGTTCGCCCTGCACGAACTGCTCGGCTACGAGGACACCGTCAACTACGACGGTTCCTGGACCGAGTGGGGCAACCTCGTCAACGCGCCGATTGAAAAAGGCAACTGAGCATCGTTCGGTACGCAACGGACAACTAGCGGCTTTGCCGCACCCATTTCTGCGCCACTCGAAAAATAGCGGCAGCCACGCTGACGGACGACCGCTCGCCTGAGCGTCTACTCCTCGTAGATGTGGCTCGACGCGATGTCGTCCGGCCCGACGACCTCGAGGTCACCGGCCGACTCGAGGTCGCTGAGATAGGAGAGCGTCTCCTCGAGCGCCGTCCCCGATTCGCCGGAGAGGTCTCCGTAGCTGAGCGTGGTGATCGTCCGGAACTGTGCCGTCCGGTCGAGCAACTGCTTGGCCTCGTCGGCGGACGGACCGACCGTCCGCGGGGCGATTGCCGGGTTCAACAGATCGGCGTGACCGCCGTAGCCGCCGACGAAGCCGACGTCGTGGTGCTCCTCGACGAGGGACATCGTCGTCTCGTCGTAGCGATTGAGCGGATAGGCGAAGTAGCCGGCACCGTCTTCGAACCCGTTGCTCTCGAGCCACTCGATCGCGCCCTGGATGCGGTCTCGCTGTGTCGATTCGGACCGGCCGGCGAGACTGCCGCTGGACGTCCCCTGACTGGCGATCGTCCACCCCTCGCTCTGGAGGGTCTCGAGTTGGCCCTGACTGACGTAGCTGGAGCCGCCGACGTAGTCGGTGGGGACGAACGCGGTCGCGGGGAAGTCGTAGTCCGACAGCGCCGAACGAGCCCGGGTCGCGGTGGATGCGCGGCCGCCGTCGAACTGGAGGAGGACTTTGCCGGTGTCCGGGCGAGAGACGAAGTGGAGGTCGTCACACCACAGCGTCACCGACTCGCCGTCGCCCGCCAGCGCCGAGATCTTGATGTGGGCGATCGAGCTCAGATCCGGCTCGCCGTCGGTCCCGATAACCCCGAGATCGTAGCGGGCGAACGGAAGTCCCGGCGGGACGTCACACTGGAGGAGAAGCCGGTTACCGTCCGTATCGGAGAGCTGGACGATCGGATCGACGTCCTGCTCGGTCGCAAACGCCATCGCGGGGAACTCGTCGGAGAGGTCCCGCGGCTGGTCGAATCGTCGTTTGATCATCACTCGTTGCTCTGCCTCCATCGCCTCCATGCGGCCGGACTGCTCGCCGACGTACGTGCGTTCGGCATCGAGTTCGAGCGAGCCCTCCATCACCGTCCACATCGAGAGGTCGTCGAACTGATCGAACGACCCGGGATCCTCGTCGACCGGCTCCGGCGAATCGGAATCGCCGTTGCCGTCGTCATCGTCCGGTTCGTCCGACGTTTCGGAATCGCTCAGGGCGGAACAGCCACCGAGCGTCGCTGCGGCGGCCGTCACGAGATACGCTCGTCGTTTCATTCCGATCGATGAAATTCCGAGTAGTATCATTGTTATGCCGCCGTTGTAGTTCCGTTCGCGACTGGTAACCGGCGCCTATCGACGGGTACGGGGACGGACAACGCGGGGTCGAAGGCGAGCGAGCGGAGCCGTTACAGCGGACAGCGTGGACGCCCGCGACGGAGCCGCGAGTCGCTGACGACAGACATAACTCGAGCCCCCCCGAAGCACTCCGCATGACCGATCCGGACGCGTTCGTCGAGGCCGTCAGCGAGGACAACCAGACCGCGCTCTCGCGACTCGGCTCCTCGAAATCGCTGTACGCCGACACCGGCGGGGAGATCGACACCGAGCCCGTCCTCGAGGCGACCGCCGACGCCGAGTACGCCGCCTGGCAGACGTTCCTCGCGTGGGCCGACGACGAGGGCGACGACGAGGCGCGCGCGGCCTTCGAGACTACGGCCGAGGAGGAGCAAAATCACTACGAGACCGTCGACGGCAAACTCGCTGACGACGAGTACGAGCCGAGCGAGGTCCCCCAGCTCCACGAGTATCTCCGGAATCGCGAGGACACCGTGGAACGGGTCGGCGCACTCGTCGGCCGCATTCTCGCGAGCCAGCGCTCGAAGGACCAGGTCGTCGGCTACTTCGTCGGCGACGCCGATCCCCAGACGGCCAGCCTGTTCCGCGGCTTCGGCGAGGACCTGGACGACCAGCTCGAGCGTGCGAAAACGCTGCTCGAGACGGTCTGTGACAGCGATGAGGACTGGAACCGCGCCCAAGAGGCCGCGAGCGGCGCGATCCAGGCCGCCTACGACGAGTACGTCGAGACGCTCGAGGGGATGGGCGCGAATCCGAAGCCGGTCTGTTAGGCGGCAGTAGCCGCCGACCGGGGGTGTGACTCGCAGTCGGACGGGAGCGAACTCGATTGATCATCCCGATACTCGCCGACGGGGAGCCACCCGTCGGTCGAGACCCGGACTCCCGCGACGGTACTGGAGCGGCGACGACCCTTCGTCTCGGAACGTCTCGTCCCCGGCTCGTTTCGTCGGCCGGTTCCCGAACGACTACCGCGTCGTTCGCCATAATAGCCCGTCGTTAGAAATGTTTGAGTCCATGTAGATAAGAGGTCCTACTAGATGAGTTATATTTGTGTGAGAGGGGAGAATTATCCGTGGTCTCGTCTCGAGGTCGCCGCCCCGTTGACGGGCGACCGGTCATCGGTACAATCGATGGGGGAATCACGGCAGTTGTGGTCTCGCTGTCGATGGGGCGGAGCGGAGCCGACACCGCGTTTTCCGACCGCATGTGGGCGGAGAACGCACGTCGTGGAGGGGTACCGGCCGGATCCGCTCGGATCCGTGGAGCGAAATGCCAGCGTGGCCGCCGAGAGAGGGGTCCCCGGCCCCGTCTCGCGGGGCTCGCCTTCGACATCCGAGACGGGCGGTGGTGAACGCGCTCGGTCGCCCCCTCACAGGGTACACGAAACCGCGATCCGATTCGACGATGAGGATCCCGGCTGTCGGCCGCCCGGGTCCGAATTGTGGTCTCGTCAGCGGCGATACGTCGACGCGATCGCGCACGTCAGCGAGACGGGCCCGATTACACGGACGACGTCGAAACGGTGCAAACGCGTCTTCCGAGCGAGATAAATGCGCATATATCAGTGTTCATAGTTGTATTCGAAACGGACACTATTTGAATTCCGATACTGGAGCCAGCGTGTCGATTCGACGGCCACCCTCGCCGCTGAGACGGTTCCGACGCCGATCGTCGGCGTCACGAGCCGCGACAGAATCGAGCGGTCCGAAACGCACCCGCCGTCTCGCCCGCCACCGCTCGAGGGGGCGAGTCGGACGCAAACGCGTTGCTCCCGACGGATATCGCGACGATACACGGTGGCGACCGTGTCCGGAGCGCGGTCATCCGTCGACCGTGCGAATCGCGACGGCTGCGCCCTCGTCGGTCGACGGCTCGGCCGCGAAAGTCGACGTCCCGATGGAAGCCGGCTACCAGGAGGTGATAGTGACCTCGCGGAGCGGCTGTGAGAGGGGGACGTCGATCGTCCCGTTCGCGTGGTGAGAGAGGTAGAACGCGACGATGATCTCCAGCGATCGGATCGCCTCGCGACCCGGTGATCGATTCTCGGCCTCGCCGTTCAGCAGGGCCTCGATGTGCCCTGCGGCGTTCGCGAACGATTCCTCGTAGTCGTCGTCCCACGTCCACGACCCGTCGATCCCCGGCAGGTCGGTCTCGACGTGCTCACCGTCCTCGAGCGTCCAGTACCGCCACTCCCCGTCGTCGTTGTTCATGTAGAGTTTGCCCTCCGTGCCGACGAACTGGAGCGTCATCGACGAGATGTCGCGGGGGATCGTACAGTCGACGGTGACGAAGGTGTCGTCGTCCATCACGACGTGACCGCCACCGCCGGCGTCGGCGATGTCCTGCGAGACATCGAGGGAGTCGACAGCCTCGTTCTCTCCGGTGATGTAGCCGCTGACCCGCTCCGCGCGCGCGTCGAGCAAGTACACGAGCGTATCGAGCACGTGCGTCGAGTTCCGCAGGAGCTCCATGCGATACTGCGTGCTCACGGAGGCGACGTCGCCGAGGAGGTTCTCCTCTCGGACGAGGGACCGAAGCTGCCGGAGTTTGTCGGTAAACCGGAAGGAGTGATTGACGACGAGTTCGGTGTCCGTTTCCGCGCAGACGTCGACCATTCGCTCGGCCGCACTGACTTGCGAGGCGATCGGCTTCTCACACCAGACGACCTCGGGATCCGCGGCGGATCGAGCGGCGTCGATGGTGTGTTCGTCGTGGAGATACGAGGGAGTGCAGATCGAGACGACGTCGAGGGACTCGGACTCGAGCATCGCCTCGTGGCCGGTATACCGGCGATCCGACGAAACGTCCCACGCATCGCCGAACTGTTCGAGCGCCGACTCGTCGACGTCCGCGACGGCGACGAGTTCGATCTCGTCGGTGGCGGCGTATCCGCCGGCGTGGCTGGCCCGAATCTTCTCCGTTCCGATGACATCCTCGTCGTGCATGCCGAGGATCCCCATTCCTGCGATACCACCGGTTCCGATGATGCCTGCGGTATATGTCATTCCTGTCTCCAATCGGCGGTAGTCGTGTCGTTGGGACGCGAGACGCGAATCGAGGGATCGACGACTGGTGAGTTCACACCCTGCCAATCGCAACCGGTACCCATATATCTTCGACATTCTCACCGGAGCGATCGCTCGTCGTCCGAGGCGGATCGACCGCCGAGGATGCCGCTGTGGGACGTCCGCACGGGATACCCCACGGCCGGAGCGGTGGGAGTGCGGCGTTCCGTCGTGGCGTACTGGGCGCGGGGTCCGAACCCAATCACACGGTAACTGTTAGCATGAAAGCGTTCGGTGGTACCGGAAACTGATCCCGCGGTCTTTCGGCGTTTCGTTGTACATCTATATGGGTGTAAACCAAAGGGAGCACGTAGGTCGTCTCGCGAGGAGGATAAGCGATCTGCCCATCTCGACCACACAAAGATTACATGGATATGAATGTAATGGAACGAGGTCGCCGGCTCAGGAGCGGCCTCGGATCGACGAAAAATGCAGCTTTCGAGCGACACATTTCCGGATACTGGACCTGCAGTGCTATCCGGTCACACCGGATGATCTATGAGTAGGTCATATTCACTTCGATAACGTTTGCAGTACTCAGAACGGCCTTCGGAATCTCGGTCGCGAATATCTCGTCGTCGAATCGATTCGTCGGCCCCGAGACGCTGATCGCGCCGATCGGATTCGCTTCATCGTCACAGATCGGTGCAGCGACACACCGCATTCCGGACACCCGTTCTTCATCGTCGATCGCGTACCCCTGTTCGCGGATCGTCGCCAGCTGCCGCTTCAATTCACCGACATTGGTGATCGTCTTCTCGGTCACGGCGGGTAGTCCGTGCCGATCGATGATCTCGTCGACGGCCGGTTCGGAGAGCCTCGAAAGGATCGCCTTTCCCAGAGCGGTCGTATGGAGATGAACCCGCTTGCCGATGTGGGTATCGAGGTTCACTGCATCTTGCCCTTTCGTCTTGTTTAGAAAGATCCCCTTGCCGTGTTCTTCGATCAGGAGGTTCGCGTGTTCGCCGGTTTCTGACGCTAACTTCTTGATCTCGGGAGAGGCGATCTGGTAGAGTTTCATCTGGCTTCGAGCGAACCCGCCCAACTCGAGAAACCGTGCACCGACGTGGTACGTTCCACCCTCGTTGACGAGATACTCGATCTCGGTCAGCGTCTGGAGATGATCGTGAACCGTACTCTTTGGCATCTCGAGTTCGTCTGAGAGGTCGGACACGCCGGCCCCGTCGAGTTCGTGAAGCGTTTCGATGATCCGGAACGTCGTCGCAGCGGCCTGGACCGGATATCGTGATTCGTTCGACATCTACGCCCCAGTATGGACGGGATCTATTTAATAGTTGTCCGGTGTCGCCGGACGTCTTCCGTCGTCCGCTCGGCACATCGTGACGACCATCGAGAGACCCGAACCCGTCCGAGAGGGTCGAACAACGAGTCTCACGGCCGGAACCGTCGCGGGACCGTTCGACGTCGAATCTCGTCCGGCGAGACGTCTCCCCTCTCTTCTCGCCCGCCCGAAACCGAACAACAGATCATGTAAATGGTGAATAGATATATTTATATAAGGGCCTACTTATTTGACAACCATGGCAGGTAGACCCAACCATAGGTTAACGAGTAGAATGCAAACCACGAGTCCGGTTTCCCGTCGACGGTTCCTCGCAGCGGCCGGTGCTGCTGGAGCCGTCGGAACCGCCGGTTGTCTCGGCGGCGACAGCGACGACGAACTCGACCTTTCGGAGTACGACGGCGAGCCGGCGACGGTCGAGTACAGTACCGCGCCGCTTTTCGGGGACATCGAAGACCAGCTAAAGGAGTCGATGCGAAATGCCGGTCTCCACGAGAACATCGACGTCGAGTTCTCGACCGGCGTCTGGGGTGCGGACGATCAAGAGGATCGGTACAATCAGATCCTGCAAGCCGGCCGAAGTACCCCGGACATCATGTTGACCAACTTCGCGTACACGTCCTCGTTCGCGCCGCGGGGATGGCTGGTCGACCTGAACGAGGCGCTCCCGCAGGAGAAGCTCGACGAGATTGAGAACGACTACCACCAGGTGATGGTCGATTCAATGCGGTGGGACGGCGGCCTCTACGGCGTGCCGCAGTTCGTCGACATCCCTGCGATCCTCTACCGCAAGGACTACGTCGAGAACGCCGGCTACGATCCCGAAGGAGAAAACTGGGCGACGGAGCCGATGGAGTGGGAACGGTTCGCCGACATCGTCAGCGAGTCGATGGCGGCAAACGACGTCGATCACGGCTATACGACGACGCTCAACCAGCGGACGATCGGTCACCAGACCGGCTACGAGAAGGTCGTCACGATGGGCGGTAACTACTTCGGCGACATGGAAAACCAGCACGGTCCCATCGGCGACCGGCCGATCACGATCGACGACGAGCCGGTAATCGAAGCGCTCCAGTTGCTACGGACGTTCATGCACGGGTCCGACGACGAGCACGCGCTGGACGGGATAACCGGTGACATCCTCCCGTCCGAAGCGCTGGGCTGGGACACGCAACCGTCTCAGGAATCGTTCGCTGCCGGCGAGGCGGTCTTCCATCGAAACTGGTCGTACGCGATCGCACAGTTCGCGGGCGAGGACGCGTTCGGTGACGACATCGGGCTCATGCCGTTCCCCTACGGCGTGACCAAAGACGAAGCGGAGTACGAGGGCACCGGCGGCACGAACTCGACACTCGGCGGGTGGCATCTCTCGTTGAATCCCAACTCCGAGACTCTCCCGGCAGCCGTCGAAGTGCTGAAGGCGATGACGTCCGACGAGTTCTACCTCGATATCTTCGAACTCGCCGGATCGACACCGCCGAAACCCGAACTGTACGAGTCGGACCAAGCACAAAACGTCCCGGTGATGAGCCGGTATCTCGATACTCTCCAGCTCCAGTCGGAGAACCAGTGGGTCCATCCGATCAACCAGATCTGGGACTCGCAAAAGGACGCGATCGCCGACGAGTTCCACGCGTGTCTCAACCAGGAGCAGTCCCCTGAAGCGGCCGTCGCGTCGGCACAGGAAGCCGTCGAGGAAATCGAAAACGCCGACTTCTAGTCGGCTTCGACGATCCACGCCGGCAACTGGAATAACGAAACTTACAAGATCGTTCGTGGATCTCATCCGAAGTAGGCCATCACAATGTTAGACAAGGTATCCCGCGCTGCATCGCCCATCCTATACAGGATCGAACGGCTAGACGAGGACAAGTATGGCTACCTCCTCATCGGACCCATGCTCTTCGTCCTCTCGGTTCTCGCGTTCTATCCGCTCATCAGAACGCTGTGGGTCTCGCTTCACAGCGACGACCTCTACGGCGAATATCCGGTCGGTGAGTTCACCGGGCTCGATACGTATATCGCGATTCTCAACGGTGATATAAATATCATCCTCAGTGACCCGTTCATCAGCCTGAGCGATCCGCTCTCGAGCGCGCTGGTCATCACGCTCCTGATCACGGCCGTGAGCGTCGCCATGGGGACGAGTCTCGGTCTCGGCATGGCCTTGCTGCTCAACAAGGAATTCCGCGGGCGCGCGGTCGCGAGGATGATCGTTCTCCTCCCGTGGTCGATCCCGATCGTCATTCAGGGGATGATCTTCTACCTGCTGTTCCAGCCGTCGATCAGCTTTCTCGTCGAACCGTTGCACAGCCTCGGCCTGTTCTCGGCGAACCCGCTCGTCAGTACGCGCGATTCGATGATCGTGATCATGCTGGTCGACGTCTGGCGGCGGGTGCCGTTCATGGCGCTTATCATCCTCGCCGGACTCGCGAGCGTGGATCAGAGCCTCTACGATGTCGCCAAAGTCGCCGGCGCCTCGAAGTGGCAGCAATTCAAACTGATCACGTTCCCGTTGATCAAGCCGGTCGTGTTCATCGGCATGATCTTCTACACGATCAGTTCGATGAAGGTCTACGGCATCGTCGAGGCCTCCGCAGGCTGTAGCACGGTCCCGACGCTAACCTGCCTCGTCGTCGATACGTTCCGTATGCAGCGGTGGGCGACCGCCTCCGCAATCGCCTTCCTGACGGCGCTCATCATCGCCCTGATCGTGATGGTATATCTCATCAAATTCCGCAACGAGGTGACTACCAGTGAGTAACGTCCGAGACGACTCGCGAAGTCGCGTCGGGCAGCTCGTCGACCTGCTCATCAACAACCCGTACGACACCTACAGGATCCTGTTCTACGTCGGGCTGACGTCGTTCATCATCGTGACGCTGTTCCCGTTCTACTGGCTGTTCGTCCTGGCGATCACGCCCAGCGATCAACTCTACGGGATGGGGATCCTGCCCGAGGGAACGAACGTCGCGGTGTTCGTCGAGATATTCCAGGAGTATCCGATCCACCACTACGTCTTCAACAGCATCGTTATCGCGATGCTGACGGTGGTTATCTGCCTGCTGATCGGTAGTCTCGCGGGGTACGCGTTCGGCCGCGTCGACTTCCGGGGCAAGGCACCGCTGATGTTGCTGTTGCTCGTCGTCTCGTATTTCCCCGGGATCGCGTACCTGATCCCGCTATACGAGATGCTGACGGGTACGCTAACCATCGGACCGTTCATGACGCCGGACCTCTACAACACGCCGTGGGCGATGGCCTTCCCGTTCACGATGTTGACGCTCCCGCTCACGATCTTCATCCTCACGACGTTCTTCAGCCAGATCCCCGACGGGCTCGAGGACGCCGCCAGAGTCGAAGGGACGACGCGACTCGGGGCCCTGTTCCGGGTGATCCTGCCGCTGTCGGCCCCCGGCGTCACGACGGCGGCGATAATCGTCTTCATCAGCGTCTACCGGGAGTTCTTCTTCTCGTTCATGATGACCGACGGCGAGGCCGACAACTGGGCGGTGCTGGTCTACGGCATCCTCGAGTTCGAACAGCAGGGTGGACAGCTGTACAACATGATGGCAGCGGCGAGCATCGTCGGGATCATTCCCGTCGCACTGCTGGTCGTCTTCGCACAGAAACATATCGTTAGAGGCTTAACTCAAGGCGGACTAAAGGAGTGACAACATGGGACACGTTAATCTAAAAGATACGACAAAGCGGTACGACGCCGTCGTCGCGGTCGAGGAGATGAACATCGAGATCGAGGAGGGCGAGTTCCTCTGTCTCGTCGGCCCGTCGGGCTGTGGAAAGTCGACGACGCTGGAGATGATCTCGGGGCTAACGCTCCCCTCGAGCGGAACCGTCGAGATCGCCGGCGAGGACGTGACGAACGAACCGCCGAAGGACCGGAACATCTCGATGGTCTTCCAGAACATCGCCCTGTTCCCCCACATGGACGTCTACGAGAACATCAGTTTCGGGCTGCGGCTCCGGAGCTTCGACAAAGACGAGATCGACCGTCGCGTCGAGAGGGCGGCCAAGACCGTCCAGCTTCAGGGGATGCTCGATCGCAGCCCGAGCGAACTCTCCGGCGGCCAACAGCAACGCGTCGGGATCGCCCGCGCGATCGTCCGCGAACCGGAAGTGTTCCTCATGGACGAGCCGCTGGCCAACCTCGACGCGAAGCTGCGGGTCCACATGCGGACGGAGATCCAGCGACTACAGAAGAACCTGGGGATCACGACCGTGTACGTGACCCACGACCAGGAGGAGGCGATGACGATGGCCGACCGCATCGCCATCATCAACCAGGGAACGCTCCAGCAGTGTGCACCGCCCCTCGAGTGCTACAACCGACCGACCAACGAGTTCGTCGCGAGTTTCATCGGCAGCCCGTCGATGAACGTCTTCGACGGCACGGTAACGGGGGAGCAGGTCGACCTCGAGCACTTCACGCTCCGCCACGAACTCGGGAGCGAACACGACGGGTCCGATGTCAGGGTCGGGGTTCGGCCGGAGGACGTCTACCTCACCGGCAGCGACGACGAGCCCGCGAGCGCGAGCGCCTCCTTCGAGGCCGTCGTCGACGTGCTCGAGCCGGTCGGCGACCAGACGTACGCGTATCTGGTCCCGGTGAGCGCGGCCTCGGACGATCCGGAGCTGATGGGCAAAGACGGCGCCGAGTTGCTCGTGACCCTCGATCCCAGTACCGCCATCGCCGAGGACGAGACGGTCGAGATCGTCCTCGATCGGGAGAAAGTGCATCTCTTCGACGGGCAAAGCGGCGACGCGATCGCACACTCGCTCATCGAGGGGCTGCCGGCGAAAGCGGAGATCGATTCGTCGGAAGGGGTTCAGGGGTGATCTGACGATGGTGACGACTACCGGCGCGCTGTTTATCGTCTCGGCGGTAGTCCTGTTTTTCTTCTGGATCTACGGGATCGTCTCGTTCTACTTCGATCTGCGGTACCGGTTCCTCCCGGCCGTGCAGCGGTACCTGCGCGACGGCGACGAACAGGCCGACCGTCCCGACCCGGAAGACTACATCTGATCGGGCCGGGCTTCGTTTTCCCCCACTCGCCACCGATTCCGTCAGCGACGCGGTGATTTCGATCGCGGAGTCCGTCGACGGTTCGAGAGCGTCCCGCGGTCGTCTCGAGGGTCGTCGTCGCCGACGAGAGGAACCGGGTTTCGGCCTCGGAAGTCGGTGGTGCCCCGTCTCGTGATGCGCGCTTACAACCGCTCGAACCGCCAGATCTGGTTCGGTTCACCCTCCCAGTCGCCGGCGCGAACGGGAGCGCCGTCGACCGTCGAGCCCTCGGCGACCTCCAGTCGGCCGCCGGGAACGTCGATCTGGAAGCCGGTCTCGTACCGTTCCATCCGGTACTCCGTGACGCTGCCCTGAACCGCCTCGGTCCCGGAGAACGCGATCCCCTTGTCGCTGTGTTCCGCGGCGAGCGTAAAGCGGCCCTGTCGACCGTCCATGCTGCCGTCGACGACCCAGCGCTGGTGGGGCTCGTCAGCCCACTCGCCCTGCTGTATCGGCGCGCCCGCGGCCGTCGAGCCGTCCGCGACCTCCAGGACCTTGCCGCTGTGTTCGGCGACGACGCGGTACGTCCCGGGTTCGATCGACTGGACCGCCTCGTCCCAGAGGGCGTCCCGATCGATCGATCGGCCGATCGTCGCGCGCGGCTGGTCGACGACGTAGTCGACGTCGACGTCCGTGCCGGGGTCGGTCCGCCACTCGAAGACGAGGTCCCACGACTCGCCGTTCCACTCGGGGTACTGCTCCCAGGCGGCCGACGCGCCCGCCTCGCCGGACGGCATCGTGCGGGCCTCGATCGTCGAGCGATAGTACTCGGCAACCCCCGACACCCGGGCGGCCGGCGAGGACCCGGACTCGAGGGTGACGGTCCCCTGATCGAGACCGCCGCCGACGTTACCGTCGACGACGGTCGTCTCGGAGGCGACCCTGATGAGGCCCTCGGTCCCGCCGCCGCGGACGTCGTTGTTGACGAACTGGTTGTGGAGGCATGCCCCGTCTTCCCTGATCGCCCACGGCTGGGACGGGTCGTCGCGGTCGTCGGTGATCCGGAGGTTGGCGAGCGTGATCCCCTCGTTGATCTCCGAGGCGGCACCCTGCAGCCCGAGCGACCAGAAGTTGACGCCGGGGCCGTCGAAGTTCTTGATCACGCCCCCGAGGATCTTCACGTTCCTGACGTCGACCAGCAGGATACCGGCCTTCGAGCCGCCCCGAACGTTGACTTCGCCGACGGTGACATCGCGCGTACCGGTGATGATCGACAGGCCGCGGACGCCGCCGCGGCTGACGACGCGGCCGACCGACACGTTCCGACAGCCGTTCGCGAGCCGGAACGTCGCGTAGTCGAACGAGGGGTTCTCGCCGACGACCTGACCGACGCTCGCGTCGAACGTCTCGTTCAACAGCAGTACGCTACTGCCCGGATCGACGCCGGTCACCTGTCCGATCTGGATCCGTTCGACGTCGTAGGTCTCGATCCCGTGGTGGCCCGTGTTCGTCACGTAGGCGGTATCGATCTGGACGTCGGAACTGCCGCCCTGAATCCGGACGCCCTGGACGGTGACGCCGTCGATCCACAGGCGCCCGATCGTCAACTCCGAGCAGTCGTCGGCGAAGATCGCCTGGCTCGCCGAACCGGTCACGGTGAGCCGGGGAATCTCGACGTTCTCGACGCTCCGCATCGAGAGGACGGCGTCGGTCTCGCCGTCGACCGTCACCTCCCCCGCGACGTCGAGTCGGGTGTGACTCGGTACGTCCACGCCCGTTCGCTCGTGGTCCTCGCTGACCTCGAGGTCCGCGGCGACGCGGACCGTGGCCTTCGTCGTCCGGTCGTCGTCCAGCGCGTCGACCGCCGCCTGGACGATGGGCATCGGCTCCTCGCCGCTGGCCACCGCGTCGTCTTCGCCGTCGGCGTGATAGACGCCATCGTCGTCGCGCCAGACGATGACATCGGCCTCTCTGGCGCCCGTATACGTGTGGTCTACGTCGAGGGCGGTCAGATCGTACAGACCGTTCCCGCCGGCGTCGACGTCGGCGTCCCATTCGTACCACGGCTGGTTGCCGGTGTTCGGACCGCCCTTCCCCTCGTCGCCCCGGGCGCTCGCCGCGCCGGTCAGGGCCGTCCCGAGTCCGGCGGCACCGAGGACCGCCATCGCTCCGCGTCGCCCCATCGAGGTCGAGGCGTCGGTTTCCGCTCGAGGCGACTGCTCCGTCGTCCGCTGATCGCTCTCGTTGCTCATGGCAAACACTGTCGCGCCATTGCGACACGGTATCAGTCACCGTTCGTGAACTTAATTCTTACCACCACCTATGTCGCTGGGAGATTACCGATCGGAGATCGATACCACGCCAGCGAGCGGAGGGATTTATACCGTCCGTTCCGATGAACCGGACGAGATGACCGAGCACACGGAGCCGTCTGCGTCGGTTCGGATCGACCCGACCGCCGAATCGAACCGAGACGCGGAGTCGGCGCACGAACGCACGACCGAGCGCTTCCAGCGCGCGATCGACGCCCGTCACGAGGACGGCGGCGGGACCGTCACCGTCTCGAGCGGCGAGTACGTCCTGGGGACCGTCCACCTCCGCAGTAACGTGACTCTCCGTCTCGAGGCGGGGGCCCGTCTGCGTCCCGCAGCGTCGGATGCAGCGTTCGTCGACCGCCACGTCGGCCCCGACGGCGAGCGGCCGTTCGTGCTCGCGGAGGGCGTCGAGAACGTCGCACTCGTCGGCGAGGGGACGATCGACGGGCGCGGGACCGAGTTCATGGACACCGACGAACCGATCCGGCAGCACTCCGGCGAGAGCGAGGGGCACCCGCTCGTCTCGAACGCGCCCCATCGCGCCCGACAGGGCGACGACTACCTCGACCGGTCGGGAGCGACCGACGAGTGGCCGGTCGCGAAGCCGTCGTTCCGACCGGGGCCGATGATTCACCTCGTCGACTGCGAGGGGGTCTCGATCCGCGACGTCACGCTGCGGGACATGCCCGCGTGGACGCTCAGCCTCGACGACTGCGTCGACGTCAACGTCCGCGGCGTGACGATCCGCAACCACATGCGGATCCCGAACTGCGACGGGATCGCGATCGGCAACTCCCGGAACGTCCGCGTCTCCGACTGCGCGATCGAGGCCTGCGACGACGCGATCACGCTCGTCTCTCACGACGACCGAAAACGGCCATGCGAGCACGTGACCGTCACTAACTGTACGCTGGCCTCGAGCGCGTGCGCGATCAAGCTCGGCTCCGAGACGAGCGGCGACATCCGACACTGCACGGTCGACAACTGCGTCGTCTACGGCTCGAATCGGGGGCTGGGGATCCAACACCGCGACGGCGGCTCCATCGAGCACGTCCTGTTCTCGAACGTCACCCTCGAGACGCGCCTGCTGCCGGGGCCGTGGTGGGGGAAGGCCGAGCCGATCTACGTGACGTCCGTCCCGCGCGACGGGGAGACCGACCTCGGCGCGGTCAGGGACGTCCGGTTCTCGAACGTCGTCGCCGACGCCGAGAACGGCGCGCTCGTCTACGGCCACGCGGACGCGACGCTCGAGGACGTTCGTCTCGAGTCGATCTCGGTGTCGATCGAGGCGGGTCGCCACGCCGACGCGGTCGGCGGGAACGTCGATCTGCAGCCGACCGCGGTCACCGCACCGATCACCGCCGCCGACATCTCGGGACTCCACTGCGAGGGCGTCGCCGACCTCGAACTGTCCGACGTCGCGCTCGAGTGGGGCGACGACCTTCCGGACTACTTCGCACACGGCGTTCGCTGCGTCGACGTCGACGGGGTCACGATCGACGGCTTCGCGGGACGGCAGGCGCAGCCGGCGGGGGACGGGGAGACGGCGTCCGCGGGGACGGCCGCCGCGATCTCCCTCGAGGGAACGACGGCGAGTACGATCAGGAACTGTCGAGCGGGTTCGGGCACCGGGACCTTCCTCGCGACGGCGGCCTGCGACGACGCGCGCCTGTTCGCGACCAACGACTGCATCGCCGCCGAGACGGCGATCGACGGCGACTGCGGATACCGGACCGCGGGTAACGTCCCGCCGCTCTGATTCCGGCGTCGAAGCGGATCGCGACTCGAGCCGGTGGCGACCGCTTCCGACGACCGAAATCGTTATGCATCAGTTCGAGTACTGTTCGATGATGGCTGTCGAGCAACGCAATTACGTCGACGGAGAGTGGATCGAATCCGAAACTGGCGATACCATTACGGTCGAGAACCCGGCCGCGCCGGACGAAGTCGTCGCGCGCTACCAGCAATCGAGTGCGGCCGACGCGGAACGGGCCATCGAGGCCGCGGCGGCGGCGGCGGACGAGTGGGGCGCGACCCCGGGGCCCGAACGAGGACGGATCCTCGCGGAGACGGGTCGTATTCTCGCCGATCGGAAAGACGAACTGACGGAACTACTGGTCCGCGAGGAGGGGAAGACGAGGGGCGAGGCCGCCGGCGAGGTGCAGCGCGCGATCGACATCTTCCGCTACTACGGCTCGAAGACGCACGACCTCGGCGGGACGGTCAAGAGCCCGAGCAGTCGGGACACGACCCTGTATACGGTCAAAGAGCCCCTCGGAGTCGTCGGCCTGATCACGCCGTGGAACTACCCGATCGCCATTCCGGCGTGGAAGCTCGCACCCGCGCTCGCTGCCGGTAACGCCGCCGTTCTCAAGCCGGCATCGATCGCCCCCGGCGTCGCACACGCGATCTTCGAGGCGCTCGACGAAGCGGGGCTCCCCGACGGCGTCGCCAACTTCGTGACCGGCCCCGGCAGCAGCGTCGGCGGAGAACTCGTTACCAGCGACTCGGTCGACGCGATCTCCTTCACCGGCTCCACTGCGGTCGGTACCAGTGTCTACGATCAGGCGACCGAGGACGGCAAGCGCGTCCAGCTCGAGATGGGCGGCAAGAACCCGACGATCGTTTCGGACAGCGCTGACGTCGAGGAGGCCGCCGACATCGTCGCCGCGGGCGCGTTCGGCGTGACCGGCCAGGCCTGTACCGCCTGCTCACGCGCGATCGTCCACACGGACGTCTACGACGAGTTCGTCGAGGCGGTCGTCGACCGCGCCGCGGCGATCGAGCCCGGCCCGGGGCTCGAGGAGTCCGACATGGGACCCCACGTCAGCGAGTCCGAACTCGAGGGCACCCTCGAGTACGTCGACATCGCCCGGGAGGAAGGCGCGACCCTCGAGTACGTCGACATCGCCCGGGAGGAAGGCGCGACCCTCGAGACCGGCGGCTCGGCGCTCGATCGCGACGGCTACTACGTCGAGCCGACGGTCTTCTCCGACGTCGAGCCGTCGATGCGCCTCGCACAGGAGGAGGTGTTCGGCCCCGTGCTCGCCGTCCTCGAGGTCGAGGACTTCGACGACGCGCTCGCGGTCGCCAACGGCGTCGACTACGGCCTCTCCGCGAGCGTCGTCACGGACGACCACACCGAGGCCAACCGCTTCGTCGACGAGATCGAGGCTGGCGTCGCCAAGGTCAACGCGAAGACGACCGGCCTCGAGCTCCACGTCCCCTTCGGCGGGATGAAAGACTCCTCGAGCGAGACCTGGCGCGAACAGGGCGACGAGGGGCTGGAGTTCTACACGATCGAGAAGACCGTCTACGATAACTACTGAGAAGCGATCGAGACGGCGTCCCATAGCGACCGCCACCGTCGACGATCGCCGCCGGGCGATCAACGGCTGGCACGGCGATCCTTTTAGACCCCGACGGCACCGACGAGCGCACTCGGTTCGTCCGCGACGTGGTGGTCAATGACAAGATCCAAATCCGTGGCATGAGTGAGTGACGACCACACAATGGAGACACAGCTAGAGATGTTCGAAACGAACCTCGAGAGCGTCCGGACCGCCGTCACTCGGACCTCGCCGGCCGCGTTTCAGGAAACGCTCGCCGACGTCGTCGACCGTCCCACCGTCGGTGCGCCGCTCCCCTTCGAGGAGGTGACGCTCGAGGGGCTGGACATCGTCCTCGAGCCGACGCCCGACCAGCTCCGCGAGGCGGCCTGCGGCGTGACGGCCGCCGCGCTCGGCGTCGCCGACTACGGCTCGGTCGTCCTCGAGTCGACGCCGGCGGGTGCCGAACTCGCCGGTCTCTTCCCCGACCGCCACGTGATCGTCGTCCGCGAGCGGGATCTCGTCCCCGATATGGCGTCGGCGTTCGAGCGGCTAGGCGAGCGGTTCCGCGCCGGGAGCGACGACGCCGTGATCGCGACCGGCCCGAGCGCGACCGCCGACATGGGCGAACTCGTCTACGGCGTCCACGGCCCGCGAGAGACCCACGCGGTCATCGTGGAGGCATAATGGCCAGCGAACGATCCCGGAAAGCCGATCGGATCCGACACGTCATGGAAACGGAGGGCGACAGCGTCGAGCGCAACGCCCGCGGGTTCAACGAGGGACGATACGAGTCCGTCGCCCGACTCGAGGACTACGACGCGTACAAGGACCGAGCGCGGGCGATCAAGGAGGACGCGATCGAACGCCTCCCCGAGCTGATCGAGCAGGTGCGCGAGGCGGTCGAGGAAAACGGCGGAACCGTCTACGTCGCCGACGACGCGGCCGACGCGAACCGGTACGTCCGCGAACTCGCCCGCGAGCGGGCGGCCGAAACCGTCGTCAAGTCGAAATCGATGACGACCGAGGAGATCGACCTCAACGAGCACCTGGAGGCCGAGGGCTGTGACGTCTGGGAGACCGACCTCGGCGAGTTCGTCCTGCAGGTGGCCGACGAAGCGCCCAGTCACCTCGTCGCGCCGGCGATCCACCAGTCGCGCGAGGAGATCGCCACCCTGTTCAACGAGTACTTCGAGCCCGAGGCGGAGCTCGAGACGGCCGAGGAGCTGACCGCGTTCGCGCGGGAGTACCTCGGGGAACGGATCGAGGACGCGGATATCGGCGTCACCGGCGCGAACTTCGTGACGGCGGACACGGGGACGATGGCGCTCGTCACGAGCGAGGGCAACGCCCGCAAGACCGTCGCCGTGCCCGACACGCACGTCGCGGTGGCGGGCGTCGAGAAGATCGTTCCGACGTTCGAGGACCTCCAGCCGTTCGTCGAACTGATCGCGCGCTCGGGGACGGGACAGGACATCACCTCCTACGTCTCTCTCTTTTCGCCGCCGGTCTCGACGCCGCCGGTCGACTTCGACGACGACGAGCCGATCGCCGACGATCCGGCCGACCGGGACTTCCACCTCGTCTTGCTCGATAACGGTCGAATGGACATGCGCGACGACGATCAGCTCCGGGAGACGCTGTACTGCATCCGGTGTTCGGCCTGTGCGAACTCGTGTGCGAACTTCCAGTCCGTCGGCGGCCACGTCTTCGGCGGCGAGACCTACTCGGGCGGGATCGCCACCGGCTGGGAGGCCGGCGTCCACGGCCAGGAATCGGCCGACGAATTCAACGACCTCTGTACCGGCTGCTCGCGGTGTGTCAACCAGTGTCCGGTGAAGATCGACATCCCGTGGATCAACACGGTCGTCCGGGATCGGCGCAATCGCGGGGCCGAAGACGGAGAGCTCGACTTCCTGGTCGAGGGGCTCACCCCCGACGAGGAGCCCGCGGGGCTCGACCTGCAAAAGCGGTTCTTCGGCAACTTCTCGACGCTGGCGAAACTCGGGTCCGCGACCGCGCCCGTCTCGAACTGGGTCGCGGACACGCTGCCCTCGAGAGCGCTCATGGAACGGGTCATCGGCGTCGACCGCCGCCGCGACCTGCCCCGGTTCGAGCGCGAGACGTTCGTCGAGTGGTTCCGGAACCGGGACGAACCCCGGCCCGTCGACGCCGACTACCACGCCGTCGTCTACCCGGACCTCTACACGAACTACATTCGGACCGACCGCGGGAAGGCGACCGTCCGAACGCTCGAGGCGCTGGGGGTCGCGGTCGAGGTCCCCGAGGTCGCGTCGTCGGGCCGCGCCCCCCTCTCGCAGGGAATGATCGCCACCGCGGGAGACCACGCCCGCGACGTGGTCGCCGACCTCGGGCCCTACCTCGAGGCGGGGTACGACGTCGTCGCCATCGAACCGAGCGACCTCGCGATGTTCCGCGGCGAGTACGAGCGGCTGCTCGAGACGGACCGCTACGAGGCGCTCTCCGAGCGCAGCTACGAGGTCTTCGAGTACGTCTACGGCCTGCTCGAGAACGGGGCCGACCCCGCGTCGCTGCGAGACGCCGACGACGGCCGCGGCGTCGGCTCGGCCCTCGCCTACCACTCTCACTGCCAGCAGCGCACGCTCGAGCTCGAGGCCTACACGACGGACGTCCTCGAACGGCTGGGATACGACGTCCTCACCTCCGACGTCGAGTGCTGTGGCATGGCGGGGAGCTTCGGCTACAAGAGCGAGTACTACGAACTGAGCGTGGACGTCGGGGACCGGCTCAGGGAACAGTTCGAGGCACCCGACGCCGCCGATCGAACGGTCGTCGCGAGCGGGACGTCGTGTCTCGAGCAACTGGACGGGCTCCTCGCCCGTCGGCCGCGCCATCCGATCTCGCTCGTCGCACCGGAGGAGTCCGAGTAATCGGGGCGGGTGTGGGCCGTCCCCGCGACCCGAGAGAAAGATTCAAGATCCAGGACAGAAATTCTGAGGTGATGCAATTCGTTCGATTCGCGACCAGCGGTGGCGTCCGCTGGGGCGTTACCGTCGACGACCAGTCGTACGCGCTGGACCGTTTCGGAGAACCGACGATCGAAGACCTCGCAACGCCGGGCTACCGTCGCCGCGTCCGCCGCGCCGTCGAGACGGGAGAACTCCCGGAAATCGACGAGCCCGAGGACCGGCTGGCCCCGATCCCGTCGGTCGAGCAGATCATCTGTATCGGATTGAACTACTACGACCACGCCGAGGAGCAAGACGAGGAGATCCCCGACAAACCGATGCTCTTCTCGAAGTCGCCCGGGAGCGTCACCGATCCCGACGCGCCGATCGTCCACCCCGAGGACGTCGAACAGGTCGACTACGAGGTCGAACTCGGCGTCGTCATCGGGCGGACCGCCTGCGAGGTGTCGGCCGACGAGGCCGAGGAGTACGTCGCCGGCTACACGGTCGTCAACGACGTCAGCGCGCGCGACGCCCAGTTCGAGGACGGCCAGTTCTTCCGCGGCAAGAGCTACGATACGTTCGCACCGATGGGGCCGGCCCTGACCGCGCCCGAGGACATCGACGCCAACGACGTCGGCGTCGAACTCCGAGTCAACGGCGAGGTGAAACAGGCGTCCTCGACCGCGGAGTTCATCTTCGACGTCGGCGACGCCATCGAGTACCTCAGTCACAGAATGACGCTGCAGCCGGGGACCGTTATCTCGACCGGCACGCCGGGCGGCGTCGGTATCTTCCGCGACCCGCCGGAACTGCTCTCCTCGGGCGACACGGTCGAAGCCGAGGTCGAGGGTATCGGAACGCTCGAGAACCACGTCGTGGACGAGTAGCGCTCAGATCCCGCACAGTTCCCGCATCGAGCGGCCGGTGAGCCACTTCCGGTCGTTCGTCGAGAGGCAGTCGACGTGCTCGAGCCAGCGCAGGCTCTTCTCGTAGCTCGCCTCGTCGCTGACGTTCGGAAAGTCCGACCCCCAGACGACCCGCTCGCGGCCGAAGGTCTCGAGCAGCCAGCGGACGTGACCGTGCATATCGCAGTAGGGGTACCCCTCCTCGGAGCGGTGGACGACTTCGGAGATTTTCACGGCGACATCGTACTCATCGCCGGCGAGGGGCTCGAGCGCGGCGAGCGCTTCTTCGGGCGGGACGTCGGGGCCGGCGTGACAGAAGTGATCGAGCGCGTAGGAGAGATCAGGGTAGGTCTCGACGAGGTCGATCACCTGCTCGAGCTGGTCGACGTCGGCGAGCACCTGTACCAGCGCGTCGGTCTCGCGGGCGGCCGCCCAGAACGCCGTCTCGTCGATCGACTCGCGGAGCCAGTCCGCGTCGGGATCGAACGTCTCCCACATCCGGTCGAAGGGACAGATCGCCCCGAGGCGGACCCCGAGCACGCCGTCGACGGCCATCGCCTCGCGAACCCGGTCGGCCGCGCCGTCGGCGAACGGATCGAGCATGACGATCCCCGAGAGCCTGTCGTGTTCCTCGACGCAGCGGACCGTGTACCGGTTGTCGGTCCACTCGCAGATCGGGTAGCCGACGACGATCGACTCGTCGACGCCGACGTCGTTCATGTCCGCGAGGAGCTTCTCGGCGGTGTAAACGGTGTCGACGTCGAACTCGTCGACGGTCTCAACGAGCGGCCCGTTGACCCACGGCTGGTCTCGCGTCGGCCGCGTCCACGCGTGCGTGTGAGTATCCAGCACCATCGTGTACGAAACCCGACGCGTCGGGCGATACTAAACGTTGCGTTGCGCGCGAGCGGAGCGCAGCGGTCGTCCGATCACGCGACCGGGAATCGGCGCGATCAGGGGATCACGGCCGCGAGCGGGAGACGGGGGTTGCTATGGGACCCGTCGGTTCGTTCCGTTCCCGCGCGGAGCGATGACCTCGAGCGCAGCAGTGACCGATCGGTGGACACGCGGCGACGCGCGCTCAGCGGAACCGCACGTTGTCGAGGGCGCCGGTGCTGCGGACGCCGATGCCGCCCTCGGTGAACGTCTCGTCCGTGGCGGCGACCGAGCCGATCGCGTCGCCGGACGGATCGCGAACCTCGACGTCGATCTCGCCGAACTCGCCCCAGTCGACGACGAAGTCGTACAGCGTGTCCCGTTCGACCGAGACGGTCGCCTTGTCGAGTTCGGTGTACGCGCCGTCGACGCGCTTGTACAGTTGGAGGCGATCGCCCCCGCTCTCCGGATAGATCCGGGCGAAGTAAAAGTTCTCCGTGTCCTGTGCGCCGAAGGCGATCCCGAGGTTGTCGTTCGTCTCGGTCCGGGCCGCCTGCGCGGCGAACGCGTCTCCGGCCCGCGGGTACCGTGCCAGCCCGCTCGTCGAGACGACGATCGCGGCGTCGCCCGAGGTGTTCTTGAGGCTGTTGTCGCCGTGACCGACGGGCTCGGCATCGTCGACGACGTAGGCGTCCGTCGCGCCCTCGTACGCAGCGAGATCGCCGTCCTCGAAGCTCTCGATGATCCCCGTGCGGTCGCCGCCGTCCTCGACCTCCTCGGTGAGCAGATTGCCGTCGTTGTCGACCCGGACGCGATACCGGCGCTGACCGTCCGGCGTCGTGAGGACGGCCCCGTCGCCGGCACCGTCGATCCGGACGTCGTTTTCGCCGACGGCGAGCGTGGGCGACCCGCCGGCGTGGAACTCGTGGGACCTGTAAGTCTCGTGTTTCTGTACGCCGTCGTCGAACCATCGCGTCGACCCGGCCGCGTCGTCGCTCACCGTCGGTGCGGGGCGCAGGTTCTGCTGATCGAAGTACGACGCGTGCTCGATGTCGGTGCTGTACTCGGCGTGGAACAGGTCGACGTTCTCGACGAAGATCCCGTTGTGCCGGGGTCCCTCGCCGTCGGTCACGTCGGTAACCCTGACGCCGCTGTGGTAGTCCATCGCGTTGTGGCGCTCGTGGACGTTCGAGATCGACACGCTCCGGGTCTCGTTGACCGAGTTCTCGAGCCTGACGATATCCTCGCTGACCGACTGGAGCGGGTGACCGCCGACCTGAATCGAGTCCAGCGTGATCGACGCGCCGCCGTCGATCCGGATGCTGTGCTCGCCGCCGCCGCCGCGCCAGTTGGAGATGTCCAGATCGAACGAGGGGCCGTAGGGCACGTCGTCGCTCCCGTACTCGGCGAGGAAGCCGTCGCGACAGCCGGTCACTTCAGTGTCTTTGATCGTCAGTTCGCTCGAGCCGTGGTAGTCCGCGAGCCTGATCCCGGCCGGCACCGCGTTTCGCTCCGTCAGGCTCTGGAGGTACAGCCGGGAGAGGTGCATGTGGCCGACGCCCTGAATGTCGACGAACGACCGCTCCACGTTCCCCTTGGCGTAGAACATCCCGCCGTAGAGGTTGATGTTCTCGGTCTTCTCGTCCGGACCGATGACGAAGAAGCTCTCGATCGACTCCGTGGCGTAGATCAGGGTCCATCCCATCTCGAACACCAGTTTGCCGGTGTTGTTCCCGATCTCGACCGGGGACTCGAACCGCCAGGCTGGGAGGCCGTCGGCCGCCGCCGGATCGTCCGGATCGGGCGCGGGAATCACGATCTTGTGTCCCGGCTGCTGGGTCGGGATACCGTCGCCCTCGGGGAGCGCCTCGAGGACGTTCTCTATCTTCTGATCGAGCGTGTCGCCGGGATACTCGGTGACGACGTGGATCGAGTCGGGCGAGCTCTCGGCGTTGAGCGTCCCGTCGTCGTCGACGCTCAGGTTCTGCCCGGCGAAATCGGTGATCGGCGCGTCGGTCGCGACCGTCGCGAGCGCGCCGAGTTCGGTCAGGTCGTGGCCGCCGGCGTCGACGTCGGCGTCCCACTCGTACCACGGCTGGTCGCCGTTGCCGTTCCTCTGCGCGGATGCGGTACCGGCGAGTACGGCCCCGAGGCCGGCGGTACCGAGTAGTCCGAGCGCCCCGCGCCGGGGCATCGTCCAGTTCGATTCGTCTCCGTCTGACGGAGTCTCGTCTCCTGTCATGGGTAATCGCCACCGTGTGTGGCAATCCCACTGTTACAGGGACGACTATATATTAGTTATTGATAAATTTGTTATCGGTCTTACTGACAAAGCGGACGAACGGAACGATCGGACGCCGGTCGCCTCGTCCCCTCTCGGACTCGTTTGCCCGGTCGGCGGCGCTCGCGTCGTCGGACTGTACTGTGAACCGTGCGGTCACCACCGCCTTACCTCACTCGGAAAACGAGAAGACCGGCTTGCAGGTCTCCGACTCGAGGAACGCCTCGAACGCGGCGGTCGGGTCGTCGACGCTGAACGAGCGGTCGATGATCGCGTCGGCGTCGATCGCGCCGGCCGAGAGGAGTCGGATGGCCTGTTCGAAGTTCTTCCACGTCGAGCCGTAGGAGGTATTCACGTCGACCTCGCCGCGGACGACCGGCGTCATGAACACTTCGCTGGGCGAGCCGGGGAGGCCGACGACGGCGACCTGCCCGCCCTTGCGGACGTTGTCGATGGCCATCTCGACGCCACTGGAGTGGCCGGTCGTATCGAACACCACGTCGAAGCCGATGCCGTCGGTTCGGGCGTCGACGACGTCCGAGAGGTCGGTCGTCTCGATGTCGACGGTCTCGATCCCGAGCCGTTCGACGAGCGGGAGCCGATACTCGGTGTCTTTGCCCAGGCCGGAGACGACAACGTTCGCGCCCATCGAGTCCGCGACGGCCGCGACGAGGACGCCGATCGGGCCGGGCCCTTCGACGAGGACGGTGTCGCCGGGCGTCACAGTGGACTGGTCGAACACCGCGCGCGTCGCGATACTGAGCGGTTCGGTGATGCTCGCGTGTCCGAGCGGGACGTCGTCCGGAATCAGGTGTAGATCTCGCGTTCGAACCGTCGTATACTCGGTGTACGCGCCGTCGTTGTGCATGCCGGTGATCTCGAAGTTCTGGCAGACGTTGGGCTGTCCGTTCTTGCACTGGAAACACGAGCCGCAGTCGTGGATCGGCTCCTCGACGACGTGGTCGCCGACCGCGAAGTCGGTGACGTCGTCGCCAACCGCGACGACCTCGCCGGAGTACTCGTGGCCCATAATCCGCGGGATCGGGATCCACTTGTAGCCGTCTTCGTAGGTGTACGCGTGCGCGTCGCTGCCGCACAGCCCCGCCGAGTGAACGCGAACGAGCACCTCGTCGACGTCGGGAACTGGCTTCTCACGTTCGCGAATCTCGATAGATCTGGGACCGGTATGTACTATAGCCTTCATGTAGGGTTACCTCGCTCTGATCGAGCTATCAGTAGGTGGGTGACTCACCTACATATAACTTTAGGTGTGAAACACGTTCGGTCGGGCGGGAACGACCCGCTCGAGTCCACCCAGCGATCGCCGGCGGTCGGACACGGCGTCGATGGGCTCGAGACGGGCGGAACAACGCGAGAGACGAGCCAGCGCGGTCGTCTCGCGGTCGGGACACTATAAACACTTATGTGGCTGTTAGACACACGTCGGACTGAGTTCGTCGGAAGTGAATTCAGACTTATGGAGATAACGAATATTACCGTCACGAAGGTCAGTACCGATTCCTGGGGCGAGTTCGTCGAGTTCCCGCTCGTCACCGTTATGAGCAAGTTCGACGAGTACAACAACGCCGACGGCGACAACCCGGAGGCCCGTCGGAAGTGGATGGGGCCGGTCGGCGACGTCGTCGTGGAGGTCGAGACCGACGCGGGTATCACCGGCATCGGCGTCGGCAACTGGGCGACGGGCTCGATCGAGACGATCGTCAACGAGACGCTCTCGAAGCTCGTCGTCGGCGAGGACCCCCACCAGCGCGAACGACTGTGGGACATGATGTACCGGGCGACGATCCCCTTCGGTCGGAAGGGCGCGGCGATCGAGGCCATCAGCGCTATCGACCTCGCGCTCTGGGATATCGCCGGCAAGGAAGCCGAGAAGCCGGTTTACGAACTGCTGGGCGGCCCGGTCACGGACGACATCCCCTGTTACGCGAGCAACCTCCACCCGCTCGATCACGAGACGCTCGCGCGCGAGGCGCAGAACTACGCTGAGCAGGGCTTCGACGCGATGAAGCTGCGGTTCCGGTACGGCCCGGAAGCGGGTCGGCAGGGCATGAAAGAAAACGAGAAGATCGTCGAGACGGTTCGCGACGCCGTCGGCGACGAGATCGCGATCGCCGGCGACGCGTACATGGGCTGGAACGTTCGATACGCCAAGAAGATGCTCAAGCGCCTCGAGCGCTACGACATGGAGTGGGTCGAGGAGCCGGTCATCCCCGACGACATCGACGGCTACGCGGAGGTCCGCGAGGCGTCGAACGTTCCCATCTCCGGCGGCGAACACGAGTTTACCCGCTGGGGCCACAAAGAACTGCTCGAGCGCGAGGCCGTCGACATCCTCCAGCCCGACATCCACCGCTGTGGCGGCCTGACGGAACTCCAGCGGATCGACGCCATGGCGAGCGCTCGCGACGTGCCGGTGATCCCCCACTCCGGGACGAACCCGACCCTGCACTTCATCGCCGCCTCGACCAACGCGCCGATGGCGGAGTACTTCCCGATCCCCGAGTGGTATCAGGAGCGCCAGGGAGAACAGGAGTCGACCTACGCCGACGCCATCTACGCCAACCCGCCGAACGCTGAGAACGGGACCATCCCCCTGCCCGACACCGTCGGGCTGAGTTCGGCGACCAACCCCGAGGCCCTCGAGCACTACAGCGTGGAGTGATCCATGAGCGACATCACGTTCGAATACAACGTCCCGGTGTTCGCGGGCGCGCCGGAGTCGGGAACCGATCCCGTCCACCGCGACACGCCGTGTTACGAGCGACTCGACTGGGAGACGACGAAGGAGGGCGTTCTGAAAGCCGAGGAACTCGGCTTCGACGCCGCGTGGGCACCGGACCACCTCATGCTCGGCCGGGATCACGCCGAGTACGAGTGCTGGACGCTGCTGTCCGCACTGGCGGGCCTCACCGACGACATCGACCTCGGATCGCTCGTGCTGTGTAACGACTACCGCAACCCCGCGCTCGTCGCGAAGATGGCCGCGACGCTCGACGTGATCTCCGACGGTCGCCTCGAGCTCGGGCTCGGTGCCGGCTGGCACGAGCCCGAGTACGAGGCCTACGGCTGGGAGTACCGCGACGGCTTCGAGCGGCTGATGCGGTTGGACGAGGGTATCCGGCTCATGAAGGAACTGTGGGCCACCGAACCCGGCGAGGCCGCCTCGTTCGCTGGCGAGCGCTACGAGATCGACGGCGCGCACTGCGAGCCCGGACCGGTTCAGGACCCGCACCCGCCGATCCTCGTCGGCGGGCAGGGCGAAGACGTGACGCTGAAACTCGTCGCGAAACACGCCGACATCTGGAACACGGACGTGTTCAACGGGACGCCGGAGACCCTCGAACACAAGATCGGCGTCATCGAGGACCACTGCGAGACGGTCGGCCGCGATCCCGACGAGATCGAGTACTCCTGGGACGGCCACGTCATCTGTACGCGCGACCCCGAGAAATACGAGCGCCTGCTCGAGCTGATGATCCCGATCCAGTTCGAGGAGGAATACGTCGATCAGGCCGACATCACGACCGAGGAGATCGCTCGCGACTACTTCATCATGGGAACGCCCGAGGAGTGCGCCGAGGCGATCGAGCGGCGGATCGACGCCGGCGTCACGAAGTTTCAGTGTTGGTTCGTCGACTTCCCCGACACCGGCGGTATGGAACTGTTCGCCGACGAAGTCGCACCGCAGTTCCGGTAGTCGAATCGTCGCCGTTACCGTTTTCGTTCCGCTGTCCGCCACGGCTCGCGAGTTTCGGCCCGGAACCGACGCTGGGGGTGACTGGGAACAGCTATTTGAGGTGTGCGCGAGAGCCCACGGATGAGATGGAGATCACCGATGTCACAGCGATTCCGCTGTCACACGAGCTAGAAGCGGGCCGCGCGTTCGGCGGCTCGCGCGGGATGACCGAGTCGCGATCGGCGACGCTCGTTCGGCTCGAGACGGCCGACGGGACGGTCGGCTGGGGCGAAGCCTTCGCCTCGCCGCGGGCGGTCGCGGCGTTGATCGAGGACGAGTTCGCCGACGCCGTGCTCGGGAGTTCCCCGGTCGCGGCCGAATCCCTGGCCGATCGCGTCTACACCGGCGACATCGGCGGCTACCACGCCGCCCGCGAGGCGCTCGCACAGTCCGCGCTCTCGGGGATCGAGGTCGCGATGTGGGACCTTCGGGGCAAGGCGGTCGGAAAGCCGATCCACGAACTGCTCGGCGGCCGTCGGGTCGAGTCAGTCGTTCCCTACGCGTCGACGATGTACCTCACCGAGTGGGGAGAGGACCCGGCCGACCCCATGGAAGCGGCCGTCGCGGAGGGGTTCACCGCGGCGAAGATCAAGATCGGCGGCGGCCGCGAGGACGACCGTCGGCGCGTCGAGATCGCCCGCGAGATCCTCGGCGACGACGCGCACCTGATGGTCGATTTCAACGGCAACTACACGCCGCGAGGGGCGATCGCGTCGATCCGCGAACTCGAGCCCTACGACCTGACGTGGGTCGAAGAGCCGGTCCCGCCAGAGAACTACGGGGGCTACCGCAAGATCGGGGAGCGCGTCGACGCGCCCCTCGCGGCCGGCGAAGCCCACTACGGTCGGTTCGAGTTCGCGCGGCTGCTGGAGGACGGACTGATCGACGTCGTCCAGCCCAATCTCGGACGCTGTGGCGGCTTCGCCGAGGCGCGGTTCCTCGCGACGCTGGCGACGACGGCGAACGCGGTCGTCCGACCGCACGTCTGGAACAGCGCGGTCAGGACCGCGGCCGCGCTGCAGTTCGCCGCGAGCCTATCGACGTATCCCCACGCCGAGGGGATGGAGCCCGATCCCGTCCTCTTCGAGTTCGATCGCAGCGAGAACCCGCTTCGAAACGACCTGCTCGAGTCGCCGTTCGATCCGACCGGCGGTGAACTCGCCGTGCCACAGGACCCCGGCCTCGGTATCGAGGTCGACGAGTCGGCCGTCGACCGCTACCGGCTCGAGTGAGGGACGCCCGATCGAGAGACGGGGGAATAGCTATAGGGGAGCCGTTCGATGCGACACTCGTATGGCACGCATTGCGTTCCACCTCGAAATAGCGGACGGACAGCGCGAAGCGTATCGCGAGGCCCACGAGAACGTTCCACAGTGGCTCGAGGACGCCTACCTCGAGTCCGACGCCGGGCTCGAGACCTACAGCGTCTTCGAATCCGACGGGCACGTTTTCGGGTTCCTGGAACTCGAGGACCCGGATGCGATCCAAGAAGTAATGGACGAGAGCGACGCGCAGGCCCGCTGGGCCGAGGAGATGGAGGGGATCACCGTCGACGACGACTCGGATCAGTGGATGGACGAAGTGTACCGGATGATCTAACGGGGCCGTCGGCGTTCGCCGACTCGAGTCAGCAGGTCGTGGACCGGGTTTTGCGTTCGTTCGATACGGCAGCGGCGGCGCTATCGCACTGGTGGTCCAGTCCGTTTCGACGACGAATCGTGCCAGAGAATCGCGCATTCTGTCCGGCATCACCGGATGATGGGTAGAATGCAACGAAACGGGCCGCTCTCCACTGAAATCGTCCGTTTTGACGGATGCTATACAGAGTATCGACTCAAATTACATCCATAGGAATGTAACTCTGGGGGAGGAACCAATCGGTGGTCGTGTCCTGCTGTCCGGTTCGGCCGGACGCTGGTTCGTCGCTCCCTGCAGAATCGAACCGGACGCGCATCTGAGAGTCGACGTTCGTCCACCTCGGACACCGAAAAACGGGCTTCCGACGATGACGGACGACTGCGGAGAGCGAGGGTGCTACGACGTGGTCGGTCGTGCGGCGAGACGGACGGTTCGAAAAAATCGCGTCGGGAAAACGGACGGCAGCCGCGGCCCGGTCTCAGAGAAGACGGTCGAGATCGGACTGGAGTTCCTCGTAGAGCGTTTCGGCCCGCTGCTGGTCGGCCGCCGACAGACCGACGATCGGCTCGCGGACGGCGCCGCCGTTGTAGCCCGCGAGCTCGAGCCCGTACTTGACGGCCGGGACGCTGATCGCGTCCGCGAGCGTATTGTCCTCGCCCGTTCCGTTACGGAACTGCTGGTACGGGACGGCCGCGTTCTGAAGGGCTCGAGCGCGCACCCAGTCTTCGTCGCGTAACGCCGTTAGCAACGCCTGCCCGAGACGCGGTTCGAAGTTCGTCACGCCGGCGGTGAACCCCTCGACCCCCTGGACCCAGAACGACAGCGCGTGCGGTTCGGCCATGCCGTCTACCCAGACGACGTCGTCGTCGCCGGCCGCGACCGCCTGCCCGAGCTTGACCGCGTCCGGGATGGCGTACTTGATTCCGGCCACGCCCTCGATCTCGGTCAGCGACGCGAGGAACGACACGGACGGCTCGAAGCCGCGGACGTACGGGACGATGCCGACCTCGGCCGCGTTCGCGAGGGCCTCGTAGTACTCGAGGAGCCCCCGTTCGTGGACGTAGGTGTGGTCCGGCGGCATGATCATCATCGCGTCGACGCCGATCTCGTCGTAGGCGGCGATGAGGTCGCGTGCGGTCTTCGTACTCCCGCCGACCCCGGCGAGGACGCACGCGTCGTCGGGCAGCGCCGACACACTGGTCTCGGTGACGTCGATACGCTCCTGATGGGACAGCGAGTGATACTCGCTGATGTTCGCACACGCGAGGAACGTACTGAGCCCGTCGCTCGAGAGTGCCTCGGCGTTTGCGGTCAGTTTCTCGTGGTCGATTTCGCCATCGTCGTCGAACGGTGTCAACAGTCCGGCAGCGACGCTTCGCAGTCCGTCCTGTAGCTTCTCGGACGCCATAGATCCGAGATCGGATAGCTGAGTGATAAACGTATCGTCATTCGATCTCTCGCTGCGATTCGGTGTCGGGTAGCCGGACGATCGGTGCCGAGTATCGCCGCGTTCGTCCCGTCAGCAAGATTTATCAGCGATCCCGCGGAGAGTTAGCTATCGTCACTATGACGCAGTCCCTCGACGAGGCGATCGCAGCCGTCGCATCGTATACGATCGATACGGACATGGAAAACGAGGTCTGGCAGAAAGGTGTCGCGATAAACGGGCTACTCGCCACCGACCGCGACGACTGTCTCGAGGCAGCACGGGCGCTCGTCGATCGTTCGGTCGAGACCCAGGACAGCAACGGCCAGCTCTCCTACGGGCCGAGCTATCCGATCGAGGTCTTTCAACACGGTAAGGAGTACGACGCTCACTGGGAGATCGACGAGCGGAAGGCGATGAACACGAACAACACGACCTCGATCGGCCACGGCGTCCTCGAGTTCTATCGACGGACCGGCGACGAACGCTACCTCGAGGCCGCCCGCGGCGAGTACGAGAACCTCCAGTCGGTCGAGCGGACCGAAGACGGCGGTATCCCCCATCACGTCCCGGAGCTGTCCGGCGTGAAGGGGCTGTGGATCGACTCGGTCTACATGATGTGTCCGTTCTTCGCCCGGTACGGGGCGGCCGCAGACGAGCCCGAGGCCGTCGACGAGGCCGCCAGACAACTCATCGTTCACGCGAAACACCTCCAGGATCCGCACACGGGACTGTTCCGACACATCTGGCACGAACAGCCGAACAGCTACCCCCAGAGCACCTTCTGGGCCCGCGGCAACGGCTGGATACAGGCGGCGATCGTCGACGTTCTCGAGTTCCTCCCCGACGACCATCCCGATCGCGAGGAACTCGTCGAAATCTTCCGGGACGTCGCCTCGGCGGTCGTGGAGCGACAGGACGACAGCGGTATGTGGTACAACATCGTCGACGATCCCCACACCCCCCTCGAGAGTTCGGGGACGCTCATGTACACCTACGCGTTCGAGCGCGCCCTGGAGCTGGGCATCATCGAAGACGAGAAGTACGAGCGGGCGGCGCGGGACGCGATGGACGTCGCGATCGGTCTCGTCGACGACGAGGGGGCCGTCCGCCGCGTCGCCGGGCCGCCGGGCGGTCCTGGCGCACCGCTGACGTCGACGTCGTACGGACAGGGCTTTTTCCTGCTGGCCGCGTCGCAGTTTACTGACGGTCAGTAACGTCGACCAGTCACTGGACTTCCTCGGAGACCACGGTCGCGGCCCCGGATCCGGGTGCGTGATCCGAACTATTATATCACACGCGGCAGACCCAACACCTGTGAACGTCCTACTGACTGGTGCGTACGGACGGTGTGGAACCGCCATCATCGACCACCTTCACGACGACCCCGACTACGACTTCACCTATCTCGACCGGAACGATCCGGACGACGGGGACGAATACGGGGAGTACGAAACCGTCGTCGGCGACGTCGCCGATGCGACCGCCGTTCGGAGCGCGGCCGCCGATCAAGACGCGATGATCCACCTCGCGGGCTATCCCTTCACCGACGGCACGTGGAACGACGTCCACCAGCCCAACGTCATCGGGGTACTAAACGCCCTCGAGGCCGCACGGACTGCGGAACTCGAGACGGTCGTGTTCGCCTCCTCGAATCACGTGATGGGCATGTACGAGTCCGAGAACGCCCCCGAACTCTACTTCGGATCCGAGGCACCCTTCCAGCTCTCCCACGAGGATCCGGTCCGACCGGACTCGTACTACGGCGTTTCGAAGAGTTTCGGCGAAGACCTCTGTCGGTACTACGTCGAGAACTACGAGTACCCGAAACGAGCCCACGCGATCCGGATCTGTAGCGTGCGGATGCCCGAGTACGACCATCCCTACGGTGACGCCGAACACGACGTCGACGACGGCGAATGCGAACGCGGAAGCGACCAGTACGAACAGCAGGTCGCACGGATGAAAGCCATGTGGCAGTCCCGCCGGGACTTCGCGCACATGATGGATTGCTGTCTCCAAACCGACGACCCCGGCTTCGAAATCTTCAGCGGCGTCAGCGATAACGATCGCCGCTGGTACAGCATCGAAAACGCCCGGGAGACGATCGACTACGAGCCCCAGGACAACGGCGAGACGTGGGACTCCCCGCCGGCGTAATGCGGCGCGGTCCGTGCGACCAGCATCGATCGACATCGATGACATCCCATCACCCCGCCCGCTCGAGACCCGTCGATAAACCGTCCCGCGAGTCCTGTCCTCGGTGAGTGACGTGGTCGGACCACGACGAGTATCCGACTGGTCCGCGCCCGCGCTACGTTCGCCGAGCCGAAGCTGATTTATACGTGGGCCGACCTCTTTCGGGTGAAATGCAGTCCCACCACTCGGTTTCGTTAGACGAATCGAAAGAGATCCTGGACGCTGCCGAAGCCAAGGCGAACGAACTCGGCGTCCCGATGAACCTCGCCGTAACGAACCACGAGGGAAACCTCCTCGCGTTTCGCCGACAGGACGGCGCGAAGCTCGTCGCGGCGAGTATCGCGCGTGACAAGGCCTACACCGCGGCGGCCGTAAAGAAGCCGACGGAGGACCTGAAGGAGGGATCCGAACCGGGCGGCGACGTATACGGGCTCCAGTCGACGGACGACAATCGCGTCGTCACGTTCGGCGGCGGCATCCCGATCGAGTACGACGGGGAGGTCGTCGGCGCGGTCGGTGCCAGCGGCGGTGACGTTTCGGAAGACGTCGCGATCGCCGGTGCGGGGGCCGAAGCGTTCACGCCGTCGGAATGACCGACCGTCCTCGCAGTCGTTGAAACGTAACCGGAACCACCGGCCGTCTCGAGGTACCGACCGATATGTCGCTCGGACGAGACCCCGCTCGAAAGCGGACGGACTCCGTCGGATCGGTTGTGCCGCGGGAGCAACGAGTCGACGGGTAGTGATCTCGTGCAACCGACGAAGCGGGCGTCGGTCCAGTCACCGCGCTCCGCAAAACGTCAGGCGACCGCCAGCGGGGAGCAGTTCGGCGGACTGCAATGCTTGTCCGAGCCCTGATCCGACGGCGGTACGGAACGCCGTCTCGCTCGACCGAGACGCGTCCGACACCCTCACGTCGCACCGCGGTCGAAATGGTTTTTAAATTATTTTTCCAAATGATACGCGCCATAGTATTGTACTGTATGATCAAATTATTCGATTCCGCCCGACCGACTCGCGCTGCTCGAGCAACGAAAACGATACGCCGTATTTCCGGGAAGAGAGAGAGGGTTTTAGCCAGATATCTCTCGATAGAGCCGAACGATCTGGAGGCGGACCGCGAGAAGAGTCGAGTAGCTGTCAGCAAGAATATGTCCCGCAAAAACGGTGTTTTTGAGCCATTCACGCAGGATTTCTCAGTCATACGGGAACGGAATCCGGCGGTCTACTGGTCAACCGGGACTCGATCCGACATCGATAGAATTCCACAATATACACAATATAGAGTTGCGGATAGAATGGTAATTTATCGGATGATTTTGTGAATATCTGACTCGAGCAATAGGCACTCGTCCGGACGCGAGACGGCCGACCCACTGGTTCGGCTGCCTCGCAACGCTGCAACGTGGGACGCCAATCGGGACATGTCTCGACTCCGCCGCCGGTATGGGAACGCGACGATGGATCCATCGAAGCCGCGGGCTCGTGGCGACGGTGCCCAAAAGGGGCGTCGAGACCGTCGCGGTCGGAGCACGGCGACGGAGCGTGGAAAACGGGACGCCGGTTCTCGAAAACGACTCTCTTCGAGCCTTAGACGCCCTCGAGGTCCGACCGGAACTCGGAGATGGACGCGAGCGCGTCCTCGAGATTCGACGCGACGTCGCCGCCCTCGTCGTCGGCGATTTCGTTCAGAATGTGTTCGTGGCGCGCGAGCTGCCCGTGATCCGGGCCGTGATCGGCCGTCGCGTAGTCCTCGAATTTCGCCGCCTGCGTCCGGAGTCGGTCCTGTGCCTCATCGTTAGCTGTCGCGTCGGCAGCCTCTTCGATCGATTCGGCCGCGCGTTGGAGTTCGTCTCGAGCCATACGCTTCTGTTTACCAGCGGGTACTAAAACGGTTTCAATACAATCTGACTATCGGAACGGTGACCGGCGGAGACCGGCCGGGCCAGCGCACCCGCTCGAACGTACTTCAGCGCACCTGCTCGAGTCGGTCCTCGAGGGAGAGAGCCGCGACGGTATCGCCCGTCACGTCAGCGACGGCGTCGCGGAAGTTCGTCCGATAGCTGCCCGGGCCCGCGTACCCCATCTCGGCCGCGCGTTCGCCGGCGAGACCGAACGCGAGCGTGCCGTGGACGGCGGCTTCGCGGGCATCCTCCAACGCGCCACAGAAGGTCGCGACGGTCACGCCGAGCATACAGCCGGTGCCGACGACCTCGCCGAGCATCTCGTCGCCGGCGGTGAGTCGGACCGCACCGTCGGCATCCGCGACGACGTCGTCGACGCCCGAGGCGACGACGGTGGCACCGGTCGACTCGGCGAGAGAGCCGGCCGTCCGCTCGATCTCCTCGTAGTCGCCGACGGATTCGACGCCCTTGACCTCGGCCTCGACGCCCGCAAGCGCACTGATTTCGCCGTAGTTACCGTTGATCACGGTGAAATCGATCTCCGAGAGCAGGCTCTCGGCGACCGCCTCTCTCGAGGGCGTCGAGCCGACGCCAACGGGATCGAGGACGACCGGGATGCCCCGTTCGTTCGCCTTCTTCCCGGCCTCGTGCATCGCCTCGACGCGGCCGTCGGGCACCTGGCCGGTGTTGATCAGGACCGCGCGCGCGAGGTCGGCCATCTCGCCGGCGTCGCCGAACGAGTCGGCCATCACCGGGAGCCCGCCCCAGTGGAGGGTTACGTTCGCGACGTCGTTGATCGTCACCGTGTTGGTCAGCGACTGGACGAGCGGTTCCGTCTCTCGGACCGTTCGAACCGATTCCGCGAGGTCGCCGGCGTCGATATCGGTTACGCTCATTCCCCTCGTCCTCCGGTATCGATCGCCTTCGGCGTTTCGGCGGCGGCTGCCAGCGACTCGGTCGCGGCAGCCGGATCCGGAGCCGCCGTAATCGCGCTGATCACGGCCACGCCGGCCGCGCCCGCGTCGACGACCGACCGAGCGTTGTCGGCCGTAATGCCGCCGATCCCGACGATCGGGATCGAGACCGCGTCGGCGATCGCGGCGATTCGCTCCGGACCGACTCCGTCCTTGTCCGCGTCGACATCCTTCGAGGAAGTCCCGTAAACGGCCCCGACGCCGAGGTAGTCCGCCCCATCGGCGTCCGCCTCCCGCGCCTCCGCGACCGTCGACGCCGAACAACCGACGATCGCATCCGAACCGAGCAGGTCGCGGGCGACCCCGACCGGAAGGTCCGACTGGCCGACGTGGACGCCGTCGGCGTCGATCGCTCGCGCGATGTCGACGCGATCGTTGACGATCAGGTCGACGCCCGCCTCGGCCGTCAGTTCACGCAGTTCGAGCCCCAGTTCGTACCGCGAGCGGGCGCTCGTCTCTTTCTCGCGCAGCTGGACGGCGTCGACGCCGCCGTCGACGGCTGCGCGAACGATATCGGGCGTCGTCCGGTCGCCCGACAGCGACGCCTGCGTGACGAGGTAAGTCCGCCAATTCGAGGGATTCACGGGGGATATTAGTCGGTGTTCGCACTAAGCGGCTTCGGTCGGGGAGCCATCTCGAACCACCCCTTGACCGATTCAGTGGCGGAACGAACGGTCCACGTTCTTTGCGCTCCGCGACGTAGGGGCCGTCATGACGTTCGATCCCGACCGCGTTACGACGGTCACGTTCGACTCGTACAGTACGCTCGTCGACGTCGACGCGACCGCGGCTGCCCTCGCGGAGCACGCGGAGATCGACGATCCGACCCCTATTTCACAGACCTGGCGGGAGCGCTCGATGCAGTACACGCTCGTCGCGACCCACCTCGAGGCCTACGAGACGTTCTACGAGATCAACCGTGACGCGCTGGCCTACGCCCTCGCGGCCCACGGGATCGATCACTCCGCCGACGAGCGCGAGGAAATCCTCGAGGTCTACCACGAACTCGAGGTCTTCGAGGACGTCCGGGAGAGCGTCGAGCGATTACACGAGTCCGGCTACGACACGTACGTCCTCTCGAACGGCGATCCGGCGATGCTCGAATCGATGGTCGACCACGCCGGAATCGACGACCTCCTCGTCGATACCATCAGCGCGGACGAACTCGAGACGTTCAAACCCGACCCGGATCTCTACCGCCACGCCGCCGGACGGACGGGGACGCCGATCGACGAACTCGTCCACGTTTCGGCGCTCTGGTTCGACGTGCAGGGCGCGATCCACGCGGGAATGCAAGGCGCCTGGCTCGACCGGAAAGGGACCCCGTGGGAGCCCTTCGGCGCGGAGCCGGACCTGATCACCGAGGGGCTCGGGGAGCTAGCGGACCGACTGGGCTGTTGATCGGTTGGGGCGGCTGAATCGGGTCGGATGGTTGAATCGAGGGGTGACTGGAATCAGGACAGCTCGAGCGCGTCCTCGCCCGACCGCACGAGTGACGCCCAGTCGTCGTCCTCGCGAACCGCCGGAAACGAGCGCGGTCGCTCGGGCGTCGCGGATTTCTCGGCGAGCGGCCGCCGCCACCAGGCCACGTCCTGCCACTCGTCCTGCGTGTAACCGATTCCCGGAAAGTCGACCAGTCGCTCGAATCCCAGCCGCTCGTGGAACCGCTCCGTTTCGGGATTGGGAACCGTCGTCACGGCGTAGGCGTCGCGGATCCCCTGTCGCTCGAGGACGGTGAACAGCGACCCGTACAGCGCCCGGCCGACGCCCGTTTGGCGGGCCGAGTCGGCGACGTAGACCGAGAGTTCGACCGTCCACTGGTAAGCCCGACGCTTCCGGAGTCGGCTCGCATAGGCGTAGCCGACGACCGCGCCGTCGACCTCGCAAACGAGCCAGGGATACGTCTCGAGGGTGGATTCGATCCGATCGGTTATCTCGGCCACCGACGGGGCGGTCTCTTCGAAGGTGACCGCCGTCGACTCGCAGAAGGGTGCGTAGATATCGCGGACGGCAGCCGCATCCGCCGGGGTTGCAACGCGAATCAGCGCGTCGGATACCATGGTCGTGGTTACCGCGTCCCCGAAATAAGTCCGCTGAAGCGACTCGAGCGCCTCGTTGTGTTCGGACTACACACCAGTACTCGCGTTTGACCGCCGGTCACGACTCTCGGATGAATACGCAGCGCTGGTCGGTAGAAACTGTCTCGAGAACGCGTCCTCCCGTCGTATCTTCATCTTGTGACCAGAAGTACTTAAACGACGAGTAGGGGCCGATGGCCAAGCCGCTGTCCTCGAGGAGCGGGAGCACCATCTCTTCCGATTATTTGTGGATGGACGCGGTCACCGTCGCGGAATCGCAACTCCCATATCGGGCGCAGGGAGTATCTGGCTGCGAATGCAACACGCGACTGTTGCCCGGCCGCTGGGTCCCTCGAGTCGCCAGCCCACTGCGAGGTCGAGCGCCGACTGATGGCCGATCTCCTCGGTATCTTCGGCTCCGCGATCGGCCCGATCGTCGCTATCGCGGCCGTCGGCTACGTGCTGGCGACCGTCAAGGAGATCGATCCGGAGCCGCTGAACACGGCCGTCGTCTACGTGCTGGCACCTGCTCTGGTCTTCCACAGCCTCGCCGTCACCGAACTCGAGGCGGCGACGCTGCTGCGAGTCACGGTCGGGATCGGTCTCTTCACCGCGACGATGTGGGGGATCGCCGAGGTCGCCGGTCGCGCCATCGGTGAGGAAGAGCCGGCGTTGAGCGCGCTCGTGCTCGTCGCTATTTTCTGTAACTCGGGGAACCTCGGCATCCCCGTCTCCGACTTCGCGTTCGGCGAGGTCGGCCGCCAGACGGCCGTCCTCTTCCTCTCGGTCCAGTCCGTGCTGATGTACACCGTCGGCGTCTACGTCGCCTCCCGGAGCAGCGGTTCCGCCGGCCTCGAGGGCGTTCGCCGCGTGTTCTACATCCCGCTGGCCTACGCCGTTATCGCGGCACTGCTCGCGCGAGCGTTGGATATCGTCCCGCCCGCCGACACGGCGGCGATGGAGACGCTCCAGCTCGTCGGCGACGCCTCGATCCCGCTCATGCTTCTCATTCTGGGCGTTCAGCTCGCGAGAGCCGATACCGCATCCGCAGTCTCTCGAGCCTGGCCCGCGACGGCCCTCAAGATGGGGATTGCACCGCTCGTCGGGCTCGGCGTCGCGCTCCTCATCGGCTTCGAGAACCCGACCGTCGCGCGCGTGTTCGTACTCGAGACCGCGATGCCGGCCGCCGTGACGCCGCTGATACTCGTCATCGAGTTCGCCGGCAGCGCCCGCTCGGAGGGCGTACTCGTCACCGAATACGTCTCGACGTGCGTGTTCCTGACGACGCTGCTTGCTATCCCGGTTCTCACCGTCCTGATCGCGATACTGCAGTCCGGTGTGATACTCTGAGAGAACCACTCAGCGCTCGTCGCTGGCTCCGGCCCGGAGGGAGACGCTCGCACCACGCCGGATGGTATGTGAGGAATTGAAGGAACGGAAGGGGGTACACTCGCGGGGCCGCCGTACACCGTCGATGCACCGCAACGGGGCCGCGTTGCATCTGGGAGCTCATTCACGCTATGCGACCGCGCGAGTGTGTTAATATCTAGCACGATATGGCATAAATAAGTTAGCCCGAAACGGTAGCGGCCCGAAGATCTCGAGTGATAGTAATGTGGGTATCGTTCGCATTCATAGGTCGGCCCAAAGCCTATGGAAAAACTCCACGCACGTTCGAGTGATCTGCGTCCGGCATCTACTACTGGCCCGGAGGCGGATCGAGCCGATACGCCGTTGCCGAATCCGTTACGGGACGAACGGACAGCGAACCGGGGCTTCCCACCCCTTTTCACGAGTCGGTTTCGGACGAGATGTACGAGCAGCGACCGTCTCGAGAAAGCGATAGAGAACGAACGCGACGGCAGAGAACAGCGGCTGGAGACGACGTGAGTCAGTGACCCTGGTCGTGGGGGTTGAGCGCCGTGCCGTAGTTCTCGGCGTGATCGGTGTACTCGATGAACCGCGGGGCGTCGGGGTCGAAGGGACGCTCGAGGCTCTCGAAGGCCTTCTTCTTGTCCCAGCCCTGGAGCTTGCCGACCGCGGACTTGTCCTCGAGGTCGTGGTAGTCCAGGTTCGGCTCGGTGAGCTCCCACGCCTTCATCCCCTGCTCGGTGCGGACGATGACGCTCGAGTACTCGTCGCTCGAGCCGACGGAGCCGACGGTGATGTCCGAACAGAAGCCGGTGAAGTCGGCACACTCGTCGCAGCCCTTGAGGGCGGCGTCGTGGAAGTTCTCGATGTCCTCCTCGACGATCATCTCGCCCTCGTGGTCGTAGACCATCATCTTGCCGTTGAGGACGTCCATCTTGCCGATCTCGGACGGCGAGATGCCCCGTTGCTCCTCCAGCTGCTCGCCCATGAGGCTGTGGTAGTTGAAGTTCTTCGTACACATCAGCGCGATCGTGTAGTCGACCGCGCGGATGCCCTCGTTCTGGGCCTGGTAGTCCCACTCGAAGTCCTGCAGGGCGCGAATGCCCTCGATCTCACACGGCGTGCCGACGATCGCGATGCTGAGGTCGTCCCAGGACTTGTCGGGAAGCTTGTGCTCCCACTGATCGAGGTCGAGATTGCCCAGCGCCATCGTCTGATTGTAGACGGTGCCGGCGTTCTCGATGAGCTCCTCGGTCGTCGTCGCGAGGTAGCTCTCGGCCTTCCACTCTTCTTCTTCGCTCTCGGTGGCGACGAGCGCGCCATCGATCTCGCCCTCCTCGAGCAGCGTCGCGAGGATACCGGTGACGACGCCGCCGTCCTGGGCCTGATCGGTCCAGTCGTCCTCGACCTTCGCGGAGAACTCCGTGATCGGGTCGCCCGCGCCCTTGACGTTATCGTCGCCGCCGGTGATCTTCCACTGGCGCTCGTAGCGCAGGCCGCCGCGGGGGCAGAAGTCCCAACACAACGAACAGCCGGTACACATCTTGACCAGTTCCGGATGGCCGTCGTCGCCGATCCCGATCGAGTCCGATGGGCAGGCGGCGACGCAGGTTCCACACTGGATACAGCGGCCCTCGTCGATGACGGCCTCGTCCAGTTCCATGAACCAGGTCTTTTCGTCCGGCGTCTCGATGTCGTTCATCCGCGAGCGGATCGAGTACTCCGGGGTCTCGAGGTCGACGCCCTCGGGAATCCCGACGCGCGCGTCGGGCGAGCCGTTGTCGACGTCCTGACTGACGTTCTCGGCCGGCTCGGTGAACTCGAGGTCGCCGAGTTCGCCCATCTCGTCGACGTTGGCGACGCCCGCACCGTCAGTCGCGACGGGCGGCGTCTCGGACTCGGTATCGGCGTCGGCACCGGTCTTCTCGCCGCAGGTGCAGGTGTTCGGAGAACAGCTCTCGCCACTCGCGTTGTCGGCACCACTACCGCCATCGGTGCGAATCGCGCCCTCTCGAGCGTGATCCGTGTTCTCTCGGGAACGGGACGCGCCGCCGTCGGCTTCAGGGACCATGACGGCGTCGTCATCGTCACTCGAGTCGGGAACGTGTGGGAATCGGTGCTCGTCTCCCTCGTCAGTCCCCATGGGCAACACCTCGTGCAACCGGCGCGTCCGCCCCTTGCATGATCGTCCGGAGCTGCTCGTTGTCGACGCCGCGACACCACTCGTAGAACTTCTCGCCGTCGGCGCGATCCGCGGAGTAGGCCTCGAACAGCTGCTCGAGGGCCGGAATCACGGAGTCGGCGGGCACGGCGCTCTCGACCCAATCCAGGAACTCGTTGTCGGCTCCCAGCGAGCCGCCGAGTCCGAAGTCCATCCCTTCGACGATGTTGTCGCCCTCGGCGTTGGTACTGTTCTCGTCCTCGAGTTTGACCGTCTCGCCGCGGAAGCCGATGTCTGCGATCTGGGGCTGGGCGCACGAGGCGGAACAGCCGGACATGTGCATCCGGATGGCCTCGATGTCGTCGGGAACGTCGATACGCTCGTCGAGTTCGCGGGCCCAGCGCTTGGTGCGCTTTTTCGTCTCGATGATGGCGTAGTTACAGAACTCGTTACCCGTACAGCCGACTGCTCCGCGGGAGAACGGCCCCGGATCGGGGCTGTACTCCTGTGCGAACGGCTCCGCGAGCAGGTCGTCGACGTTCTCGTCGGGGATGTGCGTGACGAGGAAGTTCTGGTCGGTCGCGAGGCGCACGGAGGCGTCCTCGGTCCCGTACTTTTCAGCGGCGCGGGCGGCAGCGGCGAACTCGTCGCCGCCCATCCGGCCGGCGATGACGTTGAAGCCGACGTAGTTGAGCCCGTCCTGTTTCTGGTCGTGGACCCCGACGTGGTCGCCCTGATAGCCGACGGTCAGGTTCTGGCCACCGGTCGGCAGGTCGATCGTACAGCGGTCTCGGACGGCCTCCTCGAACTTCTCGGGACCGAGCTGTTCGACGAGGTATCGCATGCGGCAGACGCCGCGGTTGTTCCGGTCGCCGATCTCCTTGAACGTCTGGGCGACGGCGCGGCAGAACTCGACGGCGTCTTCGGGCTCGATGAAGACGTCGAGTTCGGATCCCATCCGGGGACCGTCGGAGAGGCCGCCGCCGACGCGCGCGTGGAAGCCGTAGAGGTGTTCGCCGTCGATCTCCTTCTTCGCGGGGACGAGGCCGACGTCGTTGATCTGGGACTGCGCGCAGTCGTGGGCGCAGCCGGTGATCGTGATCTTGAACTTCCGCGGGAGGTTGGCGTACTCGCGGTTCTCGGTGAAGAAGTCCGAAACGGCATCGATGACCGGCTGTGCGTTGAAGCACTCGTGATCGTCGAGTCCGGCCGCGGGACACCCGAGAACGTTCCGGGCGGAGTCACCGCAGCCCTGAACCGTCGTCAGGCCGACCTCGTCGTAGCGGTCCCACATCTCGGGGACATCCTCGACGCGGATCCAGTGTTTCTGGATGTCTTGACGGGTCGTGATGTCGAGATAGGCATCTCCCCAGAGTTCGTTCTGCTCCTCGCCGCCGTACTCCTCGGGGGCGACCGCGAGGTCCTCGGTGACCTCGCCGATCACTTCGGCCTGCTCGGGCGTGAGCTTCCCGCCCGGCACTTTCGTCCGGATCATGAAGTAGCCCTCCTGCTTCTGGGCGTACATACCGGCCCACTTCAGGCGCTCCCACTCGCCGCCGCCGGCGCGCTCCTCGATCTCCTCGAAGGAAAGCTCCTCGTCGGCGTAGTCGTAGACATCGTCGATAACGTCGAGCGGGTGTTTGTTCTGTTTGTATTGTTCTGTTGTATTCACGCGAACCACCGCCGCCGAGGGGTCTCGGCAGCTACTCGACCTTGCATACTATCGTGAAGGACCATTGGGTAGCGGGTAATAACACCCCACACCTATACACCCCCGCAACTCGGCGAATCATGACGTGGGTCGGCCACTCCAGTAAATATTGCCTCAACGTGCGGCGACGAACGATCGGATCAGTCGAGGACGGACAGCCAACAGTTCGATACGAACCGACTCGAGCCGATACCGGCGACGGCCCCGCCAACAATAGCGGCGATTATATCCGGTAACGTGTGATCATGGCGTCGGTCCGGTTCGATCACTCACCGACGAGACATCCCGCCCACCCTCAGTGCAAACAGGCCACGAGTTCTCCCTGCCGTCGCGGGTCGGGCTCGAACGACAGGTCCTTGGCGACACCGTTGTATCGCGCCCGGAGAACGATGTTCTGGTCGACGTAGTACGTGACACGGATATCCCACTCGTCGCGCGGATCGGCGGCCGACTGTTGGGTTCCCAGGGTCAGGTCGTAGCGGAGCGCCACCATGACCGCATCCGCGTTCGTGGACGATCCGATCGCGGCCGTCCGATGCGCCCGCCGGCGAAGGTCGAAGGTCCGTGTCATGTTTCCGAACCGGGCGATAAACGCGTTCCGTCGGTACGCTCGCTCGAACTCGGTCACGTACTCGGCCGCGCTGTCCACCAGCGACGGCGGCGGCGATTGGGCCGACGAATTGTCCGCCGCTTCGGACACGCTCCCCGACGGGAGTGGCGGATACGGCCGGGGCTCGAGCGCGCCGTCATCTATCGGCGTGATCGGTTCGTGACGCGTCACTGACTGACAGTCGTACCAGTCGGCGGGGACGGTTCCCGACTCGAGCGGCGGTCTGTTCGCGGCGTTCGATACGTGCTCGAAACCGCCCGTCGCGACCGCCGCCGTGGTCACAACCGACGCGAGGAGCGCACGTCGAGAGCGAGGGCGGTTCATACGCAAAAGTCTCAGACCTACAATAAGTGTCTTCTGAAATGATACGAAACGGGGGTACCGATGATCGACGGCCGGCAGCCTATTCGTCGTCCTCGAGCAGCCGGTCGATCATCTCGTCGGGATCGAACCGCTCGATGTCGTCGTACCCCTGTCCGACACCGAGGAACAGGATCGGCTTCCCGGTAACGTGCGCGACCGAGATGGCCGCGCCGCCGTTCGAGTCGGCGTCGGCTTTCGTCAGAATCGCGCCGTCGATTTCTGCCGCGTCGTTGAACTCACGGGCCCGGTTGACCGCGTCCTGGCCGGCGACGGCCTCGTCGACGAACAGCGTCATATCGGGATCGACGACGCGACCGATCTTCTCGAGTTGGTCCATCAGGCCCTCGTCGGTGTGGAGTCGGCCCGCCGTGTCGCCCAGCACGACGTCGACGTCGTTGGCCTCGGCGTACTCGACGGCGTCGTACAGCACTGCAGCGGGATCGCCGCCCTGTTCGTGGCTGATGCACTTCGTGCCCAGCGCGTCGGCGTGTTCCTGAATCTGCTCGTTCGCTCCCGCACGATAGGTGTCGCCGTTGGCCATCACCGAGGAGTAGCCGCGTTCCTCGAAATAGCGGCTCAGCTTGGCGATCGAGGTCGTCTTTCCGACGCCGTTGACGCCGGTGAAGATGATGGTGACCGGCTTGTCCGCAGCGGCGATCCGTTCGTCGAAGTCGAACTGTCCGACGCTGATCACGTCGTAGATCGCGTTGCGCAGGGCCTCCTCGACGACTGCGCCCGTCGAGGTCGTGAAGGTCCGTGTCTCGCCGACCAGTTCGTCGCGGATGTTATCGAGGATCTCCTCGGCGACGCCCATCTCGACGTCGCTCGAGAGCAGCGCCATCTCGAGTTCGTAGAGCGGGCCCTCGAGGTCCTCTTCCTCGATGACGAACTTCCCCTTGACGAGGGACTTCGCCTTCGTGCCGAACCCGGTCGAGTTGCCGCCGTCATCGGCGTCCTCGGTCTCGTCATCGACCGGTTCGTCCGCGTCGACGACCGATTTGTCCGCGTCGACAGCCGGTACCTCGTCAGCGGTCGCCGCATCGACTGAGTCCTCCTCGATGGCCGGCTCCCCGGCGGACGCCGCCGTCTCGGTCGGCCCCTCGTCCGGCGTCGCCCCAGCGGCCTGCTCCGCCTCGGGAGTCGCCTCGTCCGGTTCCGGTTCAGCGTCGTCAGACGACCCCGTAAAGAGGGATTTAGCTCTGGCACCGAGGCCAGTCCGTCCGCCGTCCTCGTCGGCATCTCCGTCCCCGGCGGCTTCTTCGTCCTTATCGACGGCCGATTCCTCGTCGGAAGTCACCGTCTCGGCCGGCTCCGCATCGGGAACCGCCTCGTCCGCGACCGAATCGGACTCGTCGGACTCGAGGAAATCGGGGTCGGAATCGGTCGCCGGCTCCTGCCCGACGGACTCGGCCGCGTCCGCAGTGGCGGATTCGGTCGTCGCGTCCGGCTCCGGTTCTGCGTCCGGTTCCGGCTCCACGTCAGTCGTCGCCGTGGCTGCCGGCTCAGACGTCTCGGCGTCCGTCGGTTCAGGAGTAGTATCGGTGGCTTCCGCGTCCGTCGAGGCCGCCGCTTCCGCGTCCGGGTCGACGGCCGCGAGTTCCTCGCCTTCGTCAAGCGTCTCGTCCTCGAGTTCGTCGTCGTCGACCTCTTCGACGTTCTCCTCGGCGGCTTCTTCGGCGTCTTCGCGGAAGCTCCCGAGCTTGTCCTTCAGGTTGTCGAACATGGGTGATGAAAGTCCCTACGGCGCGTTACTCGTCGGGCTGGCCCTGACCCTGGCCCATCCCCTGCATCTGCTGTTGCATCGCCTGCTGCTGGAGCTGCTGAGCCTGCTGCTCGAGTTCGTCGCTCTCGGTCTCGAGCTCGGCGAGTTGCTCGTTGAGCTCCTCGATCTGGTCGTCGAGATGGTCTTTCTTGTTCTCGAGAGCGTCGACGGCGTCGCCTTCCTCGAACTCCGCGGCGTAGTCGGCACCGAGTTCGACGATCACTTCGTCGATGTTCTCGATCGTCGTTCGGAGGTACGCGCCGCCGCCGAGGGGCATCTGTACGGTCGAGCCGGTCTCGAGCGTCTCGATGGCTTCGATGGCCTCGTCGACCTCGGTCTTCTCCTGCTGGACGGCCTCGATGTTCGCCTGTAGGCCCTCGATCTGTTCGTCGATCTCCTGGAGTTCCTGGGACAGTTGCTGGAGTTGCTGCTGACTCATTGTTCGGACACCTCGTCCAGTTCGATTTCGCTCCGCTTGAGTCCGTGTTGACTCCCGAACTGGGAGAGGGTGTGTTCGCGGGCGACGTTCTCGTTCTGGGCATCGATGGTTGTCTCGAACTCCGCGAAGCCGTCGCGGCTCTTGAACCGACCACTGACCGTAAATTGACTCATACATCACCATCCGGCAGGGAGCCGGAAGAATCTTCCCTTCCAGTCCGGATCGCCGAACCCAGCAAAACGGGGCGAGAGACGGGACGCAGCCGCTGCTTGGCCGACAAGCGACGGGTCAACGATTTTACCAAGTGGGATCCAATCGAGACCCATGAGCGAACGCGAGCCCGGCGACCTGTTACCCAGCGATCGAATGCAGCGTCAGGCTCTCGAGGGCGAGGTCACACAGATCCACCGCGGTCACCAGTACGCCGAGGAGGGGGACACGTTCACGATCGACGGGACGGCCTTCGACGTGACTGCGGTCCGCGAACGCACGCTCGGCGATCTGACCGACGAAGACGCCCAGGCCGAAGGAATGGAAGACCTCGAGGCGTACGAGCGGCTGCTCGAGCGCGCCCACGATGACTTCGAGTGGGACGACGACAGCGAGGTCGTGTTGCATCGGTTCGAACGCCGGTGAAAACGGAAGGAAAGCGAGACCGTCAGTCGAGATAGCCCAGCGCGTCTTCGATCCGGCCCAGTTCGGGGCCGGTCGTGTTCTCGCCGATGACGTAGCCGGCCTCGTTGGCGATCAGGCCCGAGCCGACCAGCGGCGCACCGTAGTTGATCGTTCCGACATCGGCCCGGACATCGAGAGCATCCTCGAGCGCGTCGAGTTCCTCGTCGGTCGCCTTCGGGTGACAGAGCACGCCGGTGTCGTTCGCCACCGCGGCCGTGCCGACGGTGCGAACGCCCGCGAGGTCGCCGCGTTCGACGGGCACCTCGAGCGTGTCTGCGACGATTTGAACCGCCTCGCGGGGCAGGTCCGGATGGACGTAGGCCCCGTAGTCGTTCGCGAGGACGACGTTGCCGGCGGCGTTGATACTGCCCGGTAGCTCCGCGACGGGGAGGTCGATCTCCTCCTCGAGCGTCTCGCGTTCGTACTCGAGGACGCGCGAACTGACGAGGAGACCGTTTTCGTTACCGGTCGCTAAGGCACCGACCGTGGAGGAACCGCCGACGGTCGTCCGGACGGCGGGCACCTCGAGTTCGTCGGTCAGGTCGGCGACGACGTCGTCGTCGACGTCGGGGCGAACGAGCACGCACGAGTCGGTCGCACGGGCAAAGACGCCAACGTACGCCGACCCGGCGAAGGCGAGACGTTGCAAGTTCAGTCAGCGACCTCGGCTTCGACGACGGCGTCACCCTCTTCGTCGAAGCGGGCTGCGCGGACGCGCAGCTTTCGCGGCGGGTTGGAGCGGCCGTTCGACCAGATCGTCTCGTTGATCGAGGGATCCAGTCGGATGGCGTCCTCGTCGACCGCGAAGTGTTTCGCGAGGTGTTCGCGGATGAGTCGCATCGCGTAGTCGGCGGCCTCGTGGTTAGGGCCCTTCTTGACGTCGCGCAGCGGAACGGTGACGACGCGTTCCTCGAAATCAGTTGCACTCATCGTTATTCGTCGGTGTCGTTACGCCGCCAGTTGCGTCGCTTCGGGTTGCGCTGGACGTCCATGTCCGTCTTCATCATAACCCAGGCCGGCACGCGGCTGTTCTGGTTCTCGAGTTTGGCAAGTCGCTTCTTCTTGCCCTTCGATTTCTTACCCATAGTAGCCGGACGTAGCCCGCGGTGGCTTAAAATCTTGTCCATCTTGCAGGGATACCTCGGACAGCCACTCGCGAGACGATCGATCACGGCGAATCGCCCGCCGATCGCAACCGAACCGCCGCGACGAACCCGCAACGAGAGGTGTGGAAGGTATCGAGCGGCGGCTCGAGAACGCTCGAGAAAGCGCGTCACGCCCTCGAAGGTGGTCTCGCTGCGTTGGGTCGTGTCGGTCGAGTTTTCGATACCGGCGTTGCCGTCGTGGTGATAGAACCGGTCCCGGTCACAGCAGCCGGTGCCGTGGAAGCGGGTGCCGCCGCCAACCGGTCCGGACCGGCGTCGGTGGTCGCGATCGGGATCGGCGTCACTCGAGCGGGAACGACTCGACCGTCGAGTAGACCGGCCCCTCGTCCGTGAGAGTGCTCTCGGTCAGTCGAATCTCGTCGACTCGAGTCTCGCCGACCGTCGGATCGCGCTCCCGGACGAGATCTTGCACCAGTTCCTTGCCGCCGGCGTGTTCCATCCGCGCGAGGGTGACGTGGGGCGTGAAGTCGTGGTCCTCGGCGTCGAACCCCATCGCAGTCGCCCGGTTTTCGATGGCCTCGTGCAGCCGGGTCAGCTTCTCGCCGCCGTCCTCGACGCCCAGCCAGACGACGCTGATGTACTCGAGGCTCGGGAAGACCCCAAGTCCGCCGTAGCGGACGGTGAAGGGATCAACATCGGCGTCGTCGACCGCGGCGGACAGTTCCTGTTCGAAGGCAGGGAGCCGATCATCGGCGATATCGCCGAGGAACTTCATCGTGATGTGGGCCTGCTCGGGGTCCGTGAAATTGAGCCCGCTGGCGTCGGCGAACTCGGCCTGCAGGTCGGCGACCGGCTCCGCGAGGTCGTCGGGGATATCGACGCTGACGAACAGTCGCATATCGGTGGTCCGCTCGGCAGGCTCTTGAATCGTGTGCCGGGCGGTCTCAGCGTCGTTGCGACGATTGTCGCCATCGACGCGGCGAAAAACGGATGCGTGAAGCGATTCCGTCGACGTCGCGAGCGCGATTACTCGAACTCGTCCTCGAGGTCGCTGAAGTCCTCGATGACGTGGTAGCTGATCAGGTCGGCCGGCCCCTCCTGTGCGATACCGATCACGAGGCGCTGCTCGTCGGTGTCGTCGACCGACACCGTATCGGTCTTGCTCGGTCCGCTCTGGGACGGATCGTCGGGGTCGGTTTCGTTTCCGTCAGTCTCGTTCCCATCGATTTCGCTTCCGTCAGTCTCGTTCCCGTCAGCGTCCTCGACGGGCGTCGGTTCCGCGCCCTCGGACTCGTTCGTCTCGTTTCCATCGTCCTCGCTCGAGTCGTCGTTCGTTCCGAGGGGGGCGTCGAGTGCGACCGTGACCTCGTAGTCGCCAGTGGCGGTCCAGACGTCGTCGTACTGGGCCAGCGCCTCGTTGCTATCGCCGGTCTCCTCGTCTTCCTCCGGTTCCTCCTCGAGGTCGAAGGTCTCCTCGAGGACGGTCTCGTCGTCGGGGTCGACGATCTCGATCGAACCGCTGACCGACTGATCGGCGCCGTTGAAGACGTTCACCTCCTGGAGCGCCATGTCGGCGAGGAAGTCGGCAATCGCCGAACAGCCGGCGAGCGAGACCAGCGCCGTTGTGCTCCCGGCGGCGATGAACGTCCGGCGGGAGCACAGGCGATCGATTCGGGATCGGTCGGTCGATGCTGAGGGCGTCGCTGTCGATTTGGGGGGGTTTGGCGGGGACATGCAATTGACACTAACAAATTGTCTGATTAAAATTTTTGTGTTGACAGTTTGTGAGGGACTACCGCGATCACGGCACGGAACAGACCGAATCGATCAGAGCCGATCAGAGGTCGGTGTTTCTAAAACGGAGATAACCGAGCGCCACGGGGACGACGATCCAGAACAGCAGTACGACCACCGCCGACCACGAGTTGACGATCCACGGAGCGGTCGGATCGAGATGGGCTCGCGAGCCCACGAACCCGAAGCGAGTGGTGACGATGTGTCTGTACGCTTGGCTCGGCGACGCCAACTGGAGCGCCACCGCCCAGTCGGGGAGTTCGCTCGGAAGGGAGATCTCGAATCGATACAGGAGTTGCACGAGCAGGGTTACCAGTCCGTTCCAGGCCCGATCGAGGACGACGTAGGCACCGATCGCTCTGACGAGGACGCGCCGACCGGAGGTGGTGCTCATCGAGGCGGCCAGCGCGACCGAGACGAACGCGGCACCGTACAGCACTGTCGCGCCGATAAAGATCAGATACGATCCGATCGACGGAGCGTCGTACTGCGTGACGGCGAACGCACCGCCGACGACCAGCCCGGCGACGACCGAGACGGCGAGCACGAGCGAGCGGCCGACGAATTTTCCGACGACGAAGTCCCGCCGGGATTGCGGGAGCGACAGCGCGAGGACGAGGGTCCCCGATTCGCGCTCGTAGAGCACGGCCTTGTAGCCGAGGAGGATGCCGACCAGCGGTACCACGCCGTACACGTTCTCGAACGTCGTCTCGACGAACGCATCGAACGGCCCGGAGTCGGGACCGAGAGCGAGGCTTCCGAGGACGAACAGCCCCACGAACGCCGCGAGCAGGAGCCAAATCGTCCGCGACCGGACCGCGTCCCGGAAGTCCTTCCGCGCGGTCGGTTGCCAGGTCATCGACGATCACCGCCGTTGGCGGCCGGTCGGTCGATCGTCGCGGTGCCGGTTAACGGTCGGTCGAACATCCCAGCGGTGGCGGGTGTACTGTCGATCATAGGTCGGTGTTGTCGAACCACAGATAGCCGAGCGTGATCGGGACGACGACCCACGCGAGGAACAGCGCCAGCGCGAGCCACTCGCTGAGATACCAGGCGTCCGCGCCGACGTAGGGCCCGGAGCCGCCGTCGACGAAGAAGCCGGCGAGGATCCGTTCGTACAGCGTCGCCGGATTGCAGCCGAACAGGAACAGGATCGGGTCGGGCAACCCGCCGTCGATCACGCCGGCCGTCTCGAGGCCGAACTCGAGGGCCGTCCGGAGGGCCCCCCAGGCGACGACGAACAGCCCGTAGACGCCGAACGCGCCGACGGTCGCGAGGTGTTTCGAACGCGTGAGCATCGAGATCGCGGTCGCAATCCCCGTGAACAGCAGGCCGTAGAGGAGGGTCAGGACGACGAAGGCCAGATACCAGCCGGGCGCGAGCGAGCCGAAGGGGTAGACGACGAGCGCACCGGCGACGGCCAGCGAAGCGACGAGCGTCGTCGCGAAGACGAGCGAGCGGCCGACGAGTTTCCCGATCACGAGGTCGCGTCGGCTGTACGGCAGCGACAGCAGCAGCGTCAGCTCGCCGGAGGCCCGCTCGGTGACGATGGCACCGTAGCCGAGGAAGACGCCGAGCAGCGGCAGGAGATACCGGACGCTATCGGACAGGAAGTCGAACCCGACGAACGCCTTCGTCGTGATCGGCTCGCTGCCGAGCATCGGATAGACGTAGCCGCTCAGGAGACAGGCACCGGCGAGCAGCCGCAACAGCCACGTGACCGCCCGGGAATCGCTGGTCGCCGCGTACTCCCGGCGTGCGATCGCTGTCCACGACATCAGCTCCCCTCGCCCGTGTACTCGACGAACATCTCCTCGAGCGACGCCTCCTCGGTCCGGAAGTTCTCGATGTCGACGCCGGCCTCGTGGAGCGTCACCAGCACGTCCATCTTGGCGTCGTTCGAACAGGTCACCTCGACCCGGTTGGCCTCCGGGTTCGGCCAGGCGCGCTCGACGCCCGCGAGCGATTCGACCCTCTCGAGGGTGTCCCCCTCGACGCGGTCGACCGTGATCAACAGCTTCGTCCCGCCGCCGACCGACTGGCGCAGCCCCTCGATCGTGTCCGTCGCGACGAGTTCGCCGTCGTAGAGGATTCCGACGCGGTCACAGACCGCCTCGACCTGCTCCAAGATGTGACTCGAAAAGAAGACGGTCGCGCCGCGCTCGCGTTCCTCCCGGATGACGGTTCGGATCTGCTTGATTCCGTGGGGGTCGAGACCGCTGGTGGGCTCGTCGAGGACGAGCAGATCGGGCTCGCCGACCAGCGCCATTCCGAGGACGAGCCGCTGGGCCATCCCCTTGGAGTAGCCGCCAGCCCGTTGATCGGCCGCGTCGCGGATGCCGACCCGATCGAGAACGGCCATCGGTTCGACGTCGGCGTCTTTCGCCTCGATCGCGTACTCGACGTGTTGGCGTCCGGTCAGCCGGTCGTAAACGGTGTAGCCGTCCGGCAGAACGCCCATTCGGGACTTGGCGGCGACGTCTTCGGTCTGGCAGTCGTGGCCGAAGATCGACGCCCGGCCGGTGTCCGGCTGTGCGAAGTCCAGAAAAACGTTGATCAGGGTCGATTTCCCGGCCCCGTTCGGGCCAAGAAAGCCGAACACCTCGCCCTCGGTAACGGTCAGATCCACACGGTCGAGTGCCGTTACGGTATCATACCGCTTCGACACGTTTTCGACCGTTATTGCGGCCATGTAGTGTTAGAATGGAAAACTAAAGTAAGTATCTTTATATTCGATTAGCCGTTTTCAGATTCAAATACTGAGGGCGGGAATACTATCGGTCGGGGGTCGTTAGGGACGAGGGTTATTTCCGTCGGACCCCGAAGGTCGGTCGATGACCGACGTAGCCGTCCTCGGCGGCGGGATTGGCGGCCTCACCGCGGCCCACGAACTCGCCGAGCGTGGGTTCAACGTAACCGTCTTCGAGGCCGACGACCGCTTCGGTGGCAAAGCACGCTCGATGCCGATCGAAGACGACCCGGACGCGCTCCAGGGCGAACACGGCTTCCGGTTCTTTCCGGCGTTCTACCGCCACGTCGTCGATACGATGGAGCGAATCCCAGACGGCGCTGGAACCGTCGCGGACAACCTCGTCGAGACCGAGGCGACGCTGATCGCGAGCACCGCGAACTCGGGTCGGATCGCCGAGACGCGCACCCCCGACACGATCCGCGGCTGGCTCGAGGCGTTGCGCCCCGCGTTCGCGGAGGACCTCCCTCGCGAGGACGTTCGCTTCCTGCTCGAGCGGCTGCTGTACCTGCTGACCACCTGCGAATCCCGGCGCGAGGAGGAACTCGACGATATCTCCTGGTGGGAGTTCATCGACGCCGAGAACCGCTCGCAGGCGTTTCGCGACCGGGTCGCGTACACCACGCAGGCGCTCGTCGCGCTCCGGCCGCAGGTCGGGAGCGCCCGGACGGTCGGGACGATTTACCTGCAGTTGCTGTTCGGCCAACTCGATCCGACCGAGCCGACCGAGCGCGTCCTGAACGCGCCGACGAACGAGGCCTGGATCGATCCGTGGGTTCGCCACCTCGAGACGCTCGGCGTCGAGTTCCGTCCGAACACCCCTGTGCAGGGCCTCGCGTTCGACGGACGCCGCGTTACCGGTGCCGGACTGGCCGACGGACGAACGGTCGCGGCCGACGAGTTCGTGCTGGCCGTCCCGGTCGAGGTGGCTCCCGAGTTCGTCACGCCGGAGCTACGCCGGGAAGCGCCGGAACTGGGATGGATCGATCAGCTCGATACCGCCTGGATGAACGGCATCCAGTTCTACCTCACCGACGACATCGAACTGACCCGGGGCCACCAGGTCTACGCCGACGCACCGTGGGCGCTGACCTCGATCTCCCAGCGCCAGTTCTGGACGGGCTACAACGTAGCGGGACGCGGTCCCGACGAGGTCGAGGGCGTCCTCTCGGTGATCGCCTCCGACTGGGACACGCCGGGAATCTACCACGAAAAACCGGCCAGAGACTGTACGCGCGAGGAGATCGCCGAGGAGATCTGGGCCCAGTTGAAGACCCACCTGAACGGGGCCGATCAACAGCTGCGGGACGACATGCTGGTCGACTGGTTCCTCGATCCCTCCATCGTCGAGACGGAGAACGGTGTCGAAAACCGATCGCCGCTGTTGATCAACACCGTGGGGTCGCTCCGGAGGCGGCCGCCGGCCGATGTCGGCGTCAGAAACCTGACGTTGGCGAGCGACTACGTGCGAACGAATTCGGACCTGGCATCGATGGAGTCGGCCAACGAGGCCGGCCGTCGAGCAGCGAACGCGATCCTCGATCGACACGGTGGACGGGATCGTGCGCAGGTCTGGGAGCTCAGAGAGCCCGCCGTGTTCGAGCCGTTCAAGCGACAGGATCGGGTCCGGTACCGGCTCGGACTGCCGCACCCGGCGGCAGTAACGCAGTCCCTTCGGGGAGTCACGAGACGCCTCGGCAAACGAGGCTGAGAGCCACGTTCCGAGGGCCGTTCGGCGCTCTCGGAACGCCGCCGATACCCGGGTCGCAGCCCTTAACAGTCGTCGTCGCCAATTTACAGTAATGACTGACCGAGACGACGATCGCGACCATCGCTTCTCCGAGGGAGAGGGGTTCGGCGATCCGTACGAGGAGTTCGACCTGGACCCGCCGGAGCTCGGCGTCGACCCGTCGAAGGTCGACCCCGTCGACTCCCGCGTCGTCACCGACACGCTCGACCAGCACAACATCGATCAGGACGACGTCGACGCGAGCGAACTGCTCGACGTCGGCCTGAACTACATGCAGATCAACCGCTACGAGCAGGCCACCGAGGCCTTCGATCGGACCGCTCACTTCGCCGAGGACGACGGGATCGCACAGGAGGCGTGGGTGAACAAGGGCGTCGCCCACGGCGAACTCGAGGAGTGGGACGAGGCGATCGGGGCCCACCGCGAGGCCCTGCGGATCGACGAGGAGAGCGAGCACGCCGCGACCGCCGAAACCAATCTCGCCTACGCGCTCTGGGAGTTCGGCCAGACGAGCGAGGCGCTCGAACACGCTGAACGCGCCATCGAGATCGACGAGCGCTTCGCCGCAGGCTGGTTCAACCGCGCCTTCTTCCTCTCGGAGCGCGGGCTCTCCGAGGAAGCGCTCAACTGCGTCGACAACGCGATCCGGCTCGGCCTGCGCAACGCGAAAGTGCTCGAGACGAAAGCCGAGATCCTCGAGGAACTCGGCGAGTTCGACGAGGCCGAAGAGATCGCCGAGGAGGCGAACCGGATGCGCGAAGACGCCGAACAGGAGATGATGGACGACCGCGAGGAGATGCTCGGACAGGGGCAGGGCGGAGCGGGCGGCCGTCCGGGAGCCGGTCGCGGTGGTGGCGGAGCCGGCGGTCGCGGGATGGGAGGCCAGTCGCCGCCCCGGCGACAGGACGATATCGGCTTGGACGATCTCGGCGTCGCCGATCTCGGCACCGAGGACGACGAGGACGAGCGCGAGTGGGAACTCGAGTAATCGAATGATCGTCAACGAACGGGAGACGAAGGAGGGAGTGCTGGTCGCCGTCTGCGACGAGGAGGTCCTCGGCGAGACGTTCGAGGAGGGCGAACTCTCCCTGACCGTCACCGAGGAGTTCTACGGCGGCGACGAGGTCGACGAGAGCGCGGTCGTCGAGAGTCTCGCACGGGCGGCCGTCGCCAACATCGTCGGTACCCGCGCCGTCGAACTCGCCGTCGAAGAGGGGTTCGTCGACGAGGCGAACGTCCTCGAGGTCGGAACGACGCTACACGCGCAGTTACTGCGGATGCAGTAGCGGGGTCGGCAGGAACCCGATCGCGGTGAGACTGATAGTTCTGCGAGCGACTCGAGGTCCCTAGAGATCGGTCCGCTGGAACCGGTAGTAGCCGATCGCGACGGGCACGACCAGCCAGAACAGCAGAACGACGACGCCGAACCACTCCTGCAGATAGAACGGCGCGTCGCCGGGGTAGCGTTCGGCCGGCGTCATTCCGTACGCCTCCATCGACTGGAGTCCGTACTGGAACTGGAAGGGATAGACCAATCCGTCGACGACCACGCTCGAGAGGTTCGCGTACGCGAAGATCGGATTGAGCTGTTGGAGGAAGAGATACCACGTTTCGGCCGCGACCGGCGGCCCTTCGTCGTAGATGAGGTAGTAGGGGCCCGCGGTGAGCAGTTCCCACAATGCGATGAACACCATGTAGAGGCCGACGACGACGGCCATCGCCTTCCCACGCGTGGAGACGGCGGCGGAGACGCCGACGGCCAGGCCGACGAAGGTCGTCCCAAAGAGCAGCGAAACTGCGGCGAATCCCAGCCAGTCGACGAACGGAATCGAGCCGAAGAGGAGGCCACCGAGGATCAGCGAGACGAGGAACGCGAGGGCGACGGCGAGGCCGACGACGCCCGTGCGGCCGAGCAACTTGCCGAAGACGATATCGGTTCGGTTGGGCGGCAAGCCGAGCAGGAGCTTGATGCTGCCCGACCGGCGCTCTCCCACGACGGCCATGTAACCGGCGATCAGCGCGGCGACCGGGAGGATTACCTGCAACGGCGTCCCGAGGAAGCTGAGCACCTCGGCCGCGCTCACGTCATCCATCGTGTACCAGATCGCAACGTAGCCGATCGCGACGAGTCCGACGAGCAGCCCGATTAGCGACCAGAGCAGCTTCGACCGACCGGCGTCGTCGAACTCCTTGCGGGCGACGGTGGTGATATGCGAGGTCATCGCGCCGCCTCCGTTTCCGTCTCGAGCGCACCCTCATCGGCCGTCCCGGACCGCGTATCGGCCCCGTTCCCGGTTTCGCTCCCCTCACCGTTCGTCAGCGCCGTGAACAGCGACTCGAGCGAGACCTCCTCGATCCGTAGATCCTCGATCGTCGCGCCGGCGTCGGCCAGCGCGGTTACGACGCCGGCCTTCGCAGTCGGATCGGTGATCGTACACTCGAGGGTTCGCCCGGACGCGGTGACGTCGGTGAGGCCTCGAACGTCGGCGGCCACCGCTCGCAACTCGGCGGCGGGACTCGAGAGCGCGAGCGTCATCGTCGCGCCGCCGCCGATCTCGTCGCGGAGTCCTTCGATCGTGTCGACGGCGACGAGTTCCCCCTCGTTCAACACGCCGATTCGGTCACAGACCGCCTCGACGTGCTCGAGGATGTGACTCGAGAAGAAGACGGTCGTCCCCCGTTCGGCCTCGCTGCGGACGAGTTCCTGCATCTCGCGGATCCCGTGGGGGTCGAGCCCGCTCGAGGGCTCGTCCATGATCAGCAGGTCGGGATCGCCGACCAGCGCCATGCCGGTCGCGAGCCGCTGGCGCATCCCCTTCGAGTAGTCGCCGGCCGACCGGCTAGCGTCCTCGGCCGAAAGGCCGACCCGCTCGAGGATTTCGTCCGGATCGTCGTCGGCGGCCTTCGTCTTGCTGGCGAACTCGATGTGGCGTCGACCCGAGAGGCGCGGATAGATGTCGAACCCCTCGGGGAGGACGCCCACGCGGGGACTGATCTCGTCGGCCTCGGTCTGTGCGTCGTATCCCAGTACCGTCGCCGACCCCGCCGTCGGGCGTGCGAAATCCAGTAGCATGTTGATCGTCGTCGACTTCCCCGCCCCGTTCGGGCCCAGAAAGCCGAAGACCTCGCCGTCGTCGACGGTGAGGTCGAGGTCGTCGACGGCGGTGAGATCGCCGTACTCCTTCGTCAAGCCTGACGTATCGATCGCGGTCATCTCGGTGGCCACTACACGGCGGCGGCACATAATGCACCGATCACGATTTCACGGTCAGAAACTGTGGGATCTTTTATATCATCCGTTCGTACGAACGCTCGAATGACCGACGATGAGGAGCGAGAACTGCTCGCGTTGCTCGACGACGAGTACGCGCGCCGCATCCTCATCGCGGCCAGCGAGGAACCGATGTCCGTCGAGCGCCTCACCGACCGCTGTGACGCGTCGCCGCCGACGATCTACCGGCGGATCGACCGGCTCACAGCACAGGGCTACCTCGACGAATACCAGGAGCTCGATCCCGATGGACACCACTACAAGACCTACAGCACGCGACTCGAGCGCGTGGCGATCGAGATCGCCGAGGGCTCGATGGAGCTGGACGTGTACCGCCTCGACGAGGACCCCGCCGACCGGTTCACCCGGCTCTTCGAAGATCTGTGATCGCGATGCTCGGGATCCCATTACAGACCAGCACAGGTGGCGGGACTACGATCGCGATCGCCGTCTTCGTCGGGCAGGCGGTCGCGTTCGTCATCGCCTGCTGGATCGCAAAGCGGTCCTACGACGGGTACCGAGACGCCCGCCGATCGCCGCTGCTCTGGCTCGCGCTCGGTATCGCGCTGCTGGCTGCGGTACCGACGGTCGTCCGATTCCTGCTCCCGACGCTGCTC